>NZ_JBBHJX010000012.1:0-146378 GCF_037482915.1 Paucibacter hankyongi | reverse complement strand
GTCTCTCACCCCTGTCAGGCAAATTCCTACAAGAACGCTGAGTTCGAAGTGCTTCTAGCGGACGGAAGTGGCGTCCGCTGCAGGCAAAGCCGCCAGATTCGTGTCAGGCGACCAGCGTGGCCACGAACTCCAGGCCCAGCGCCTGGTGTTCTTGCATGACCTGAAGCACCTCGGGCATGAAACGCTGGTTATGTTCGATATTGCGCGCCACCACAAAAATCACCCGGCTGTAGTCATCCAAATCCAGAATTCGGCCCTTCTTAGCCGCCAGGCCGATCAAAAGAAACTTGATCAAACCAAAGCGCAAGGCCAAATGCATGAATTCCTCACCCAGGCCTGCGCTCGACTGGCGCGGAAACAAGCCTGCCGCCAGCGCATTGAGCAAATAGTTTTTCAAAGCATGCGGAAAGGCCACCACCGAAGGCAGATAGAAGTCACGTTCGGCACAGCAATAGGCCTCAAGGCTCAGTTCACGGGCGACACCGCGGTTCAATTGCAAGCCTTGGACCAACTCATCCAACAAGGCCAAGAAGGACGGTCGCATGCCCCGCGCGCCATGTTGATCATGCTGATAACGCTGCAGGGCCCCCAGCATCAGGTCGAGTTGCACTTCCTTGGGCACAGCCAAGCCGCCAGTCAAAGCCGGTACTTGCTGCAAGCTATGCGGGCTGATGTAGTCATTCACGGCCTTGGCTAGGCCAGACTCGGCCTCTTCCAAGGGCAATTGCGCCAAGCCCACGACACGGCGAAGAATCAAGCCACTGTAGACCAGCGCTTGCGAGGCAGACAGTTGTGGGGCGCGCACCACCGCCTCGACCACCTGCCCCAGCAAAACTGCATGCTTGCGCACCAAGTCTGTCTCGGCGGCGCTGGGCTCCTTGCGCTGACGGCGCACCGGCACCAGGCTGGGGTTGGCAAAGTCCAAGGTGATGTCCACCATGTCCATCGCATCGTCGCTGGCCATGGCCAGCCGAGCCGCCTCGGGACAACTGAGCGTCGCAACCAAGCCCTGGCGCGACCCATCACGCAAGTAGATGCGGGGGTATTCGGCGCAGGTGCCCGACAAAGCAGCAGCGCCAAGGTTTGACTGAATCTGACACAAGCTGGTGGCGTCCAGAAAGGGGCAACTGTCCCCCAAACGCAGTTTGATTTCTGCGTAGGTCTCAGCGTCGCGTCGGTTCGTCTCGGTCTTGTGAATGTGCTGGCGCATCAAACTGGCCAAGGGCTCGATCTTGACCGCTTGGTAGCGCTGATAGGTGGGCTTGTCGATGGACACCTGCCAATTGGCGCAGCAGGACTCGGGACATGCCGAACCCACGCACTGAAATTGCTTCAAATAGCGCGGCGCTTGTACAACGGGACTGAAACGACCCATGGTCTGAATTCCCTCGCTTCTCGGCCACACCATGAAACGGCAGGCGCGACCGCAGCGCCTCGACTTGGGCGCTGCATCGACTCAAGCGCAAAAATGGCGAGTCATGACCGCTCGCGGTCAACTTATGTGTGTTCGGCCGCTGGAGGCGCTCAGGTTGATACCATGGCGCACCAGAAGGCGCAGAAATCGCGTATTCGCTTCAGCCCAGCAAGGCGTCCAGACGAGACAACTCGGTCATGGCCACCGGCAACAGGTCTGGGGCTTCATGCAACAGGCTGCGCAGAGCATCGCCCTGGAGCAGATGCCGCAAGGTCTGCCGCGCTTCGTCAGCGGCCTTCTGGCCGGACTGTGCAAAAGCCAAGGTATACAGGCTCGCGCCATGATCGGGTGACACTGCCAAGGCCTTGCGGGCATAAGCCTCGGCGTGGGTCAATTCGCCGGCGCTGAGCAGCAAGGCTGCCATATCGCTAAGCAACTCATGCGCCAAGGGCTCCGTCTCCAGCGCATCCTGCAGCAAGGTCAAGCCCTGGCCCAACCGGCCCTGAGCCGCTTCGGCAAAAGCCATATTGCGGGCACGGGCGAGCAAGAAGGCGGCCTCATCGCTGATGCGGTGAGCAGCTTCCTGCGCCACCGAAGGCGGGTTCGACGGGTTCAGCGCCTGTGAATTGGCTTGCGTCATTGCTTGCATGTGATTCTCCGGTTTGAAGTTCAGTCATCGCCCGGGACCACAACAAGTGCAGCAAGTGACCGGACGGGTCATTCAAGATCAGTTCTATCGGGACCGACTCGCTGAAAGCCGAATCGGATCTGCTCGCTTGCTGATCAGGAAGCGCGCGGTGCGCGCGCACGACTCGACAGCAATGGCGCTAACTTTAGGCTCGGTGGACAAAAGCAATCGAGCGAATAAGGCCGCCTAGCTGGCGTTTCTCAAAACCTCTTGCCACGCCCGCCTGCCGAAAACAACTCAGAGCGCATGAACAGGATGCTCCTCCTGCAAGCCCTCCCTCAGCGCCATCGGCGCGCTGCTGTTTCAACAACGCTACTTGTTCCCAAAAGGATTTCGCCCGAGCCAGTACCACCCAGCCTCTAGCGCCGCAAGGCCCGACCGATGACCGCGAATCAGCCCCAAAACTGAACATCCGCAGCAATCAAAGGAACAGGCCAAAAACCCCGGCGCTTATCAACAGATCAAGCCTCTTGACAAACAGCGCTTAAGTTCTTCTTGGCGTTGTCCGATACCACTCTTAACGGGTCTGGAAACAGGCGCGTGGTCCGGTAAGGAGGCCGCTAGTTGAGCACCCCAAATCTTGTGGTGCGGGGCTGCAACGGTTAACTGGCGCCGGGCGAGGCAGGTCAAGGTCGAAAGACCATCAGCCTGTATCCCGGGTGTCCCCATCGGACGCTCGAATCACGTCGGCGCTCAGCCGGGAACTTTTGTAGCTGAAACAGGAGCACATCATGCCCGCAATCATCAATTCCAATATTGCCTCTCTGAATGCGCAACGCAATGTTGCAACTTCACAGAACTCTCTTTCTATCTCAATGCAGCGCTTGTCATCTGGCATGCGCGTCAACTCCGCCAAAGACGACGCTGCCGGCCTCGCCATCGCTGAACGCATGACCGCGCAAGTGCGCGGTATGAATGTGGCGGTGCGCAATGCCAACGATGGCATCTCGCTGGCGCAAACCGCTGAAGGCGCGCTCGGCAAGGTCAGCGACTCCCTGCAACGCATGCGTGAACTGGGCGTGCAGGCCCGTAACGCCACCAACACCACCACCGACCTGGACTCGATTGGCAAGGAATTCGCTGAATTGGGTTCGGAAATTCAGCGGGTGCTGGGCGGCACGACCTTCAACGGCACCGCCATCCTGGGCGGCGGCGCGGGCGGCAAGGACTTTCAGATCGGCGCCAACACCACCGCAAATGACACAGTGACGGTGACCACCACTGATCTGACTGGCGATGCAACCATCTCGGCCGTGACTAGTGACACCATCGACAACACCAAGACTTCCGCCACGCTGAAGACCACGATCGATAACATCGACAAGGCCATCAACACCATCAGCAGCCAACGCGCGACCTTGGGTGCATCGCAAAATCGTTTTGAAGCGGTGATCTCTAACTTGATGGTGTCGGTGGAAAACCAAAGCGCGTCACGCAGCCGCATCTTGGATGCCGACTACGCGACGGAAACCGCCAACTTGAGTCGCTCGCAGATCTTGCAACAAGCAGGCACTGCCATGATTGCGCAAGCCAATCAGATGCCTCAACAAGTCCTGTCGTTGCTTCGATGACCCCGGGCCAGCACCGCTGGCCCTGAGTAAACCCGTCGTCGCAGGAACGGAAAGTCTCACCCCTCCAGCACAAGCCCCTTGACGCCGCCGTCTAGAAATCTTTAGCGATTTTTCAGCGTTCGGCGGCGTCTTTTTCTAAAGAAAGAATTCAAGTCAATCCAAAGTGTCTCCGATAACAAATTCAGCGAGTCCGAGGAAGTGAAAGGACTACGTGGTCCGGTCAGCCGGCCGATTGCGAAAGGCATCAAGCCCCAGTGCAAAGGCAGGACGCGGACGGTGCAGAAGGTGCAGATTCGTCTGTCCAACTGCTGGCAAAGCTGCCTCCTCAAGCAGCCTAGTTATCGAACCGTGAGACCGGGTTTCCGGCAAGTCATAGACACCGAAAGGATTGAAAATGCCCTCCATCATCAACACCAATATCGCATCGCTGAACGCACAACGTAACGCTTCAAATACTCAGCTTTCGTTGGCCACCTCGATGCAGCGTTTGTCTTCCGGCATGCGCGTCAACTCCTCCAAAGACGATGCCGCCGGCCTGGCGATTGCAGAACGTATGCAAGCCCAGGTTCGCGGCATGAATGTCGCAGTGCGCAACGCCAATGACGGCATCTCACTGGCGCAAACCGCTGAAGGCGCGCTGTCGAAAGTCGGTGACGCCTTGCAGCGCATGCGTGAGCTGGGTGTGCAGGCGCGCAATGCCACCAACACCACCACCGACCTGGATTCGATCGGCAAGGAGTTCACCGAGTTGGGCGCGGAAATCCAGCGCGTGCTGGCTGGCACCACCTTCAACGGCAAGGCCATCCTGGCTGCACAGGCAGGCGCCCAAGAGTTCCAAATAGGAGCCAACACCACAGCCAACGACTCGGTCACCGTGACCACAACCGACTTGACTGCCGACGCCAGCATCACCGCGGTCACCTCAGACGTGATCGACAACACCAAGAATGCTGCCACGCTGAAAGCCACGATCGACAACATCGACGTCGCCATCAACACGGTCAGTTCAACACGCGCCACCTTGGGCGCCGCACAAAACCGGTTTGAAGCGGTAATTTCGAACCTGCAGGTGTCAGTGGAGAATCAGAGTGCAGCTCGCAGCCGCATCATGGACGCCGACTACGCCTCGGAAACCGCCAATCTGAGTCGAGCGCAGATCCTGCAACAGGCTGGCACCGCAATGGTCTCGCAAGCCAATCAAATGCCGCAACAGGTTCTGTCCTTGCTGCGCGGCGGCTAAGCCTAGCGCGATCCGCCAGAAGAGTCAGACGCAAAACTGACGCTGACTCCACCACCTCTACTCTCGCTCCGCGGCCCGACTTAACGTCGGACGCGGAGCTTTTTTTTGGCCGTGGTTTTGCCCACTATTCGGGCTTTTGAAACGATCAAGCACTCAGAGAATTTGTCCATCGGGTTGAATTACATGACGAACCCGACGTTCGGAACAAGTGACGGCCAGATAAGGCAGCCATCTTGAAAAGGCCGGGCGGTTAAGCAAGTGCATAGCCCCAGGGACAGTGCTTGCAGTAAGACGCCGGCTCGACCGGAAGTTAGCGGAACAAGTAGGAGTGCTCAAATGCCCCAGACCATTAACACCAATATTGCCTCGCTGAATGCGCAGCGCAATCTCAATATGTCGCAAGGCTCCCTTGGGGTGTCGATGCAGCGTCTGTCCTCGGGTATGCGTGTCAACTCCGCCAAGGATGACGCCGCCGGCCTGGCGATTGCCGAACGTATGCATGCCCAAGTACGCGGCATGAATGTAGCGATCCGAAACGCCAACGACGGTATTTCGCTGGCTCAAACAGCTGAAGGCGCCTTGGCCAAAGTCGGTGACACCTTGCAGCGGATGCGCGAGTTGTCGGTCCAGTCTCGCAACGCGACCAACACCACCACCGACTTGGACTCCATCGGCAAGGAGTACGGCGAACTCGCGAATGAAATCACGCGGGTGCTGGCCGGTACCACCTTCAACGGCAAGAAAATCCTCGGTGCCGATGCCACCTTGCCGCAGGAATTCCAGGTCGGCCCAAACACCGGGGCAGAAGACACCATCGTCGTGTCGACATCGGACTTAACCGCCGACGCCACCGTGCTTGCGGTGACCGGCTCTGCCATTAACAATGCGTCAGACACGGCTGCCCTGAAGGTCGTGATCGACAACATCGACATTGCGATCAATACCATCAGCAGCCAGCGCGCCACCTTGGGTGCGTCGCAAAACCGCTTCGAGGCCGTGATCGCCAATCTGCAGGTGTCGGTGGAAAACCAAAGCGCGGCACGCAGCCGCATCATGGATGCCGACTACGCGTCGGAAACATCCAACCTCAGTCGCACGCAGATTCTTCAGCAGGCCGGCAATGCCATGGTGGCGCAGGCAAACCAGCTGCCGCAGCAGGTTTTGTCACTGCTCAAAGGCTAAGTTTTTGGCCCGAGGTGTCTTTGCGCCCTCAAGTTTTTCAATCAATTGGCCGATAGTGCACTTGCCTATCGGTCTTTTGTACTTTCAGCGCTTTTTGGAGCATTCTCATGCCTAGCATTACGTCGGCGGGAATCGGCAGCGGCCTTGATATCGAGACGCTGATTGGCAAGTTGGTGGCCGTTGAGCGCACGCCGATCAATCAACTCAAGACCCGCACCGACAAACTCCAAACCCAGTTGTCGTCGTATGGCAAGGTGCAAGCCGCACTCTCGGCCATGCGCGATGCCGCAGGAAAGCTGACTTCGGTGGGCACTTGGGGAGCCAATTCGGGCACGTCAAGCGACACCAGTTCCGTCACCGTTACTCCCGGGGCGGATGCTCCTGCCGGCAATATTGCGGTGCAAGTCAACCGTCTGGCCACCGCACAATCGATCTCCAGCAAAGTGCTCCCCAGTACGGGCCCCATCGGCCAAGGCCGCATCACCATCGAACTGGGCAAATGGGTTGAAGCCCCTGCCCCCGCACCCGGCCAGCCGGCCGCCCTGCCCGGGTTCGAGGCCAAAGCCGGGGCCACGGCGGTCTCGTTCGACGTGATTGACGGTGCGAATTCATTGAGCCAGATCCGTGACAAGATCAATAGCTTAGGCGCCGGCGTTCAAGCGTCCATCGTCACCGACAGCAGCGGCTCACGCTTGGTCATGCGCTCCACTGAAACTGGCGAAACCAATGGCTTTCGTGTCAGCGTCTTGGATACAGATGGCGTCATTGACAACGACGGCTTGTCTTCGCTTGCCTACGATCCAGCCGGCGATATGGCGATCATGAAAAAAGACCAGGCTGCCGGCAACGCCAGCGTCTTGCTCAATGGCCTGGCAATTGACTCTCCCACCAACACCTTGAAGGATTCCATTCAGGGCCTGACGATCGGCTTGGTCAAAACCACCAGCAGCGAAGTGACACTCTCCATCGGCGCCGACAAGGAAGCCATCAAAAAGACCATCAACGACTTCATGACCGCCTACAACACGGTCGCGACCTTGATGCGGGATCAAACCAAATACGATGCTGGCAGCAAGACCGCCGGGCCCTTGCAGGGCGACACCTCGGTGGTCAGTGTGAACTTTCAGATGCGCACGGTCGCCTCGGGCTCGACAACCCTGGGCGGAAAATTCACCCGACTTTCAGATATCGGTCTAGACCCCAGCGCCGACGGCACACTCAAGCTCAACAGCACCAAGCTCGACGCGGCGGTGGCCGACTTGAGCAGCCTGAAACAAATGTTCATGGGCACCGACAGCGGCAATAGCAGCAACAACGGGCTGGCCCAACAGTTGCGCAGCTTCGCGGACCAAGTGTTAGGCGTAGATGGCCGCATCACCACCCGCCAGGCTGGGTTGAAAAAGAGCATCGACGACAACGGCAAGGCCTCGGAACGACTAGAGACCAAGGTCGGTTTGACCGAAAAACGGCTGCGCGCCCGCTACACCGCACTGGATGTGCAGATGGGGCAACTCAGCGGCCTGTCGACCTATGTGTCTCAACAGATGAAAAATTTAGTGGGGCAGGGATAGCACGGCGAGCCCGACTGTCCGATACACCAACTATCCCATGCAAAGCGGCCTCTTACGAGGCCGCTTTTTCGTTGGTTAGCCGAAAAAGCCCCCTCTGCAGACACACGTAGCCGATCCATTGGCCTTGACTAGACCCTGCCCGAATCCGAGCTCTCCTGCCCAGAGTGGGCAGAAATCACGCCCGTCACAAACACTTTCAAAACGAGCCCGAAAGTCGTACGCACAAGTCGCTCGCGTCACTCAAGTTTGCGCCTGCGAGGTCGAAAACTAAAACAACAAGGCCCTAATCGAAAGAACTCTATGTACGGCAACTCAGCGTCCCCTTTTGCATCGCGTACCCAACGGGCCTCGATGTACCGCAAGGTGGGCCTGGAAACTGATGTCCAAGCCGCCAGTCCTCACCGTCTGGTCAGCATGCTGTTTGACGGCGTGTTCGATGCGATGAACCAGGCCCGCAGCGCCATCGAAACCGGCAACACCGAATTGAAGAACCGTTCGCTGAGCCGCGCCGTGCGGATTCTGGACGAAGGCCTAAAGGCCAGCCTGAATATGCAGGCCGGTTCGCTGGCCACCGACTTGAACGAACTCTATGCCTATCTCTGCATGCGCTTGACGCGTGCCAATCTGCACGGTGACGCCGCGGCCATCGAAGAGTGCCAACGCATCCTCACCCCCGTTCGGGAAGCATGGACGGCAATTGCCCAAGCGCCTGAAGTCCAACGTGCGGCTTAAGCGCCAGACCCAAAGCCCCTATTCACCCACCTTACAGTCTCCAGCGGAACTCGCGATGAATACCCAACTCCTGAGCTATTACGAAGCCATTGAGCAAGCCAGCGCCGATATGTTGTGCGCCGCCCGCACCGGCAATTGGGACGAAGTGGTCAAGCTTGAAGGTGCTTGCGTGTTGCTGATCTCCCAGCTCAAGCATGCTGCCGCCAGCGAAAAACTCGCCCCGGACGAGAACAAGCTCAAAACGCGCATCATGCAACGCATCCTGGTCAATGATGCTGAGATTCGCCATCTGGCCGAGCCTTGGCTGGATGACCTGAATCAGGTGCTGACCGGCAAGAGCAAAACCCTCCACTGAAGAGGCTCCCGGCCGCCGGCGGCTCGGCCGCTGGTAGCCCAGCCGCACGCATGAGCAGCCATAGCCACACCGCCCCCAATCCCAAGTTCGCTCCGTCCGATACGGCTGATAGCCCGATCGAACCGAGCGAATTTCGCATTCAAACTCAGACCGAGATCCTCGCCTATTTGCGCATCTTGCAAGCCCAGGCTTGCCGAATCGACCTGCGAAGCCCAAACGGTCAGGGACTGGGCGCCCGCTTGATAGCCATCGATGAAAAAGCCTCGACCTTGGCTTTTGAGAGCTTCACACCGCTGATCGCCGATAGCGGCGAGATTGGGGTGCAAGCCCTGCTGAATGGCAACGAAGTCACCGCTGTCGCCTATCTGGATCAGGTCCGACTGCAGTTCGACTTGGATGGGCTGATGCTGGTGAGCGGCAAAGACAAGGACAGCGAACTGCGCGCACCTTGGCCGAGCCAGATGTACCGCTTCCAGCGCCGCCAAGCATTCCGGGTTCGGCCCAACACACGCACGCCCCACGTCAAGCTGATCGATCCTGCGGCGCCGGACCAGGAGTTGCGCCTGCGCATCTTGGACGTGAGCCTGGGCGGCGTGGCCTTGCTGCTGCCGCCCGAGGTGGCGCCTGTCCCGACAGGCTTTGAATGGGCCAGCGTTCAAATCGAGTTGGACCGGGAAACCCGCTTCAGTGCCGGTCTGCGCTTGCAATCGGCCCGGCCCAGCGCCGAGGCCGGCGCCGGCAGTCAGCTCGGCCTGCTCTTTGTGAATCTCAGCACCGACTCGCAGCTGCGCCTGCAGCGCTTCATCGACCAGACTCAAAAGCTGGCGCGCATGTTGAGCAAAAAGGCGACCTGAGCGGAGCGCTCTGCCCCAAGAGAACGCGCGACGGCCTCGCTCTGCAGACCCAGGCAAGGCCCGCCACGCGCAAGCTCAGACTTGCATATTCATGATCTCGCTGTACGCCGAAACCAGCCGGTTGCGCACCTGCAGCGTGGCCTGGAAGCCAAGCTGAGCTTTTTGCATCGCCACCATGGTTTCTTCCAGGCTGACGGTGGGGTTGTCCAGTTGCACCTCACGCTGCAGCCTTGAGGCCTCGGTCTGCGAGGCGCTGACGCTCTTCATGGCTTGCGCCATGGCATCACCAAAGCTCGCCCCGCCCACCTCACGGGTCTTGGCCAGGGGCTGACCATTGACAGCCAGGCCGGCGCGGGCAGCGGCTTGGGCGAAATCAAACGGTTTTAGCTTCAGGTCCATCACAACTCCGTGGGCGCCCCCAGCAGAGCAAAGGCCGCTGGGACGATGGGATGAATCCTAGGCATTTGTTCACGCTTTGAAGGCGCGAACTGCGGCCCCTTCCTCGGCTTGTTCGCCGCTTTCTTGAGGGGGCAAATCCGAATAATTCATCACATCGGAAAGCTCCGCAGGCCCACCGTGAAGGAACTCTCGATCGGACCCGCCTGCATCTGCCCACTCGCTCACGCTCTCTCACCTGCCGCCCCATGGACAACGCCATCAGCCCCGCCGTCACGACCCTTCCGCTGGTGAACAGCAGCGAAGGCTTCGGCGCACGTCTGGCCGCCATGCCAACGCGCAGCAAGATCATGATGGGCCTGGGCCTGAGCATGCTGGCCGGCGCGGTTTTGGCGATCACGCTCTGGAGCAACCAGGGCGACTTCCGCCCGGTGTTCACCGGTTTGTCGGACAAAGACGGCGGCGCCGTCATCAGCCAGCTGACCACGCTGAACGTGCCCTATCGCCATGAGGCCGGCGGCACCATCTTGGTGCCCGCGGGTCAGGTTTACGACGTACGCATGAAGCTGGCTTCGGCCGGTTTGCCCAAAGGCAGCACGGTTGGCTTCGAGTTGATGGACAAAACCTCCATCGGCCAAACCCAGTTCAATGAACGCCTGAACTTCCAGCGCGGCCTGGAGGGCGAGCTGACCCGCACCATCACCGCCCTGGCCGACGTGGCCGACGCGCGGGTGCACTTGGCCATGCCGCAGCAAAACGGTTTCTTCCGTGAGCAGCAAAAGCCCAGCGCTTCGGTGATGCTGACCCTGCGTGGTGGCCGCACGCTGGACCGCGCGCAAATCGCCGGCATCGTTCACCTAGTGTCGGCCAGCGTGCCCGACTTGGCGCCCAAGGCCGTCAGCGTGCTGGACCAATCGGGCGCCCTGCTCTCCAGCCAGTCCAACGACAACGGCACCGGTCTGGACAGCCAACAACTGCAATACAAGCAGCAGATCGAAGCCAATTTCAACAAGCGCATTTATGAGCTGTTGGAGCCGGTGGTGGGCCGCGAGAACCTGCGTTCCACGGTGACGGCCGACGTCGACTTCTCGCAGGTCGAATCCACCGCCGAAGAATTCAAGCCCAACCAAGGCCAGAACGCTCAAGTTTCGGTGCGCAGCTCGCAGACCAATGAATCCACCAACGGCAATCCGGCCATGCCCACAGGCGTGCCCGGCGCGGCCGGCAATCAGCCTCCCGCCCCCGCCACCGCCCCCATCACCGGGCAGGCTGCGCCGCTACAAGCCGCGGGTGCCGGCGGCGGCAGCGCCAGCAGCCGTCGTGAGGCGGTGACCAATTTCGAACTCGACAAGACCGTGCGCGTGACCCGCAATGCCACCGGCAATGTGCGTCGCCTGAATGCCGCCGTGGTGCTGAACCACCGTAGCACCACCGATGCCAAGGGTAAGACCAGCACGGCCGCCGTCTCCCAAGAAGAGTTGGACAAGCTCAGCGCGCTGGTGAAGGAAGCGATGGGCTTCAACCAGGAACGAGGCGATTCGCTCAAGGTCATCAGCGCCCCCTTCATGGTGGACAAGCAAACCACGGTCGACGCGCCGCTGTGGAAGCAACCCTTTGTGGTCGACATGCTGCGCGCTTCCGTGGTGCCCTTGGCTCTGGTCGCGGTGGCTTTGATCGCGGTCTTCGGCATGGTGCGCCCGGCCATCCGTGCGGCCTACCCGCCGCCAGCACCGCCCGAAGAGAAGACCGAACTCAACGCCGTGGTCGACGACGACAACGAATTGCCTGTGGTCCTGGGCCCAGGCGGACTGCCGGCCCTGGAGGCCCCGGCCGTCAACGACAAGCTAGAGCGCGCTCGCCAACTGGCCAAGGACAACCCAGTCGCGGTGGCCAACATCATGCGCAACTGGATTGCTGGCGAAACCGACTGAGCGACCGCTCGCACTCACCTCACACAGAACAAGATCATGGACGACAAAGGTGTAGAAGACGCAGCCATTTTGCTGATGTCACTCGGCGAGGAAGAAGCGTCCGAGGTGTTCAAGCATCTGGCGCCGAAGGAAGTGCAAAAGCTGGGCGAAACCATCGCCAAGCTGAAGGTGGTCGGGCGCGAAAAGGTCGAACAAGTGCTGACCCGTTTCGACAAGGTCGCCGAGACCCAGAGCACGCTGGTGTCCGACACCGATGAGTATGTGCGCCAAGTGCTGCGCAAGGCCCTGGGCGAAGACAAGGCAAACTTGCTGCTGGACCGCATCCTGCAAGGCAGCGATGTGTCCTCGATCGAAAGCCTGAAGTGGATGGACGCCGCCTCGGTGGCCGAGCTGCTGCGCAACGAGCACCCACAGATCATTGCCGCCATCCTGGCACATCTGGACTTTGACCAAACCAGTTCGGTGTTGCGCGTCTTCACCGAGCGCCAGCGCAACGAGGTCTTGGTGCGTATCGCCACGCTGGACGGCATCCAGCCGATGGCCTTGAAGGACCTGAACGAGGTCATGAGCCAGGTGCTGGCCGGCGGCGAGCGCATGCGCAAATCCTCGCTGGGCGGCGTCAAGACCGCAGCCGAAATCATCAATATGTTGGGTTCCAGCGTCGAGGCCTCGGTGCTGGATTACATCCGCGAGGCCGACGCCGAGCTGGCCCAAAAGATCATGGACAACATGTTCACCTTCGACGATCTGGACAAGATCGACGACAAGGGCATCCAGGCCGTGCTCAAGGAAGTGCAGAGCGAGTCGCTGGTGGTGGCCCTCAAGGGTGCCAGCGCCGATCTGCGCGAAAAGATCCTGCGCAATATGTCGACACGTGCGGCCGAAACGCTGCGCGAAGACCTGGAATCGCGCGGCCCGGTGCGCCTCTCCGAAGTGGAGAGCGAGCAGAAGGAAATGCTCAAGATCGTGCGCCGACTGGTCGACGAAGGCACCATCGTGCTGGCTGGCGGCGGCGACGACCAGTTCGTCTGAATCTAGGGCCACCCGATCATGACGCCACGCGCCCCCCGCCAAGTGCCGCCGCCCGAACGCCGAGAAGGCGAAGAGCGCCGCGGCAGCTACGCCCGCTTCATTCCTCGCGAAGAGTTGCAAGGCTTTGCGGCCTGGAACCCGGATGCCCTGTCTGGCGCCAGCAATGCCAAGCGCCCGCCGATTAGCGCCCCCGCAGCTCCGGCGGCCGCTCCGGCGACACCGCAACCCGCACCGGAACCCGAGCCCAGCCAGCAAGAGCTGCTGCACGCAGCCCGCCAGTCCGGTTACCAAGATGGCTACCGCGACGGCATGGCCGCGCTGGACGCTTTCAAGCAGAGTTTTGCCCAGCAGATGAGCGCCCAAATCGGCGGCCTGGTGCGCAGCTTTGATGCCGACTTCCGCGCCATGGAAGATGAGATGGCGCAGGCCCTGGCGCGTTGCGCGGTGGAGCTGGCCCGTCAGGTGGTGCGCAGTGAGATCAGCCAGCGCCCCGAACACATTGCCCGCGTGGCGCATGACGCCGTCGAAGCCTTGCAGTTGTCGGCCCGCCATGTGCGGGTCCGCGTCAACCCGGCCGACTATCCGCTGGTGATTGAGGGCGCAGGCGAAGAAATGCGCGCTCGTGAAGCGCAAGTCCTGCCCGACCCCGAAGTGCCGCGCGGCGGCTGCAAGGTCGACTCCGACATCAGCAGCGTCGACGCCAGCCTGGCCACCCGTTGGCAACAAGCCGCGGCCGCCATGGGCCAAGCCTCGCTGTGGGAAGACCGTCGCGGCACGGGCTCAAACGAGCCCATGGCAGACGGTTTTGATGGGGAGCAAGGGTGATGGATCTGCGCGACATCGACACCGGCGAAGACATGGACGCGGCACAGCCTGCTGCGCCCGATAGCCGCACCGGCCGCTGGCAGCAGTACCTGAACGACCTGCAGGCCTTCGCCGGCAGCGCCGTGCCGCTGGAATCGCAAGGCAAGCTGGTGCGTGTGGCCGGCCTGGTGCTGGAGGCCACCGGCGTCAAGGTACCGGTGGGCTCGGTTTGCGAAATTCATATGCCCAGCTCCAGCAGCAACCCGCAGCGCGGCCAGCGCCCGGTCAATGCTGAGGTGGTGGGCTTCTCGGGCGACCGCGCCTACCTGATGCCTACCGACGAGATTCAAGGCCTGTCCAGCGGCGCCATGGTGCTGCCGCGCGCCCTGCCCTTGATGGCCCCGCAACTGGGCGTTCCTTTGCATCCCTGGCGCCGTGGCGAAGACCGCGGCCTGCACCTGCCCATGGGCGCCGGCCTCCTCGGCCGCGTGGTGGACTCGCATGGCCACCCGCTGGACCGCCGCGGCCCCTTGCAAATGACGCAAGACGAGCCCATGGTTCGCCGCCCCATCAACGCCATGGATCGCGACCCGGTGCGCACCCCGCTGGATACCGGCGTGCGCGCCATCAATGCCATGTTGACCGTGGGCCGCGGCCAGCGCCTGGGCCTGTTCGCCGGCACCGGCGTCGGCAAATCGGTGCTGCTGGGCATGATGGCCCGCTACACCCAGGCAGATGTGATCGTGGTCGGCCTGATCGGCGAGCGCGGCCGTGAAGTGAAGGAATTCATCGAAGACATCTTGGGCGAAGACGGCCTGCAACGCTCGGTCGTCGTGGCTGCCCCGGCCGATGCACCGCCGCTGGTGCGCATGCAAGGCGCGCACTACGCTACCGCCATCGCCGAGAACTTCCGCGACCAAGGCCTGCATGTGCTGCTACTGATGGACTCGCTGACCCGCTATGCCATGGCCCAGCGTGAAATCGCCCTGGCCATTGGCGAGCCGCCAGCCACCAAGGGCTATCCGCCCAGCTGCTTTGCCAAGCTGCCGCAGCTGGTGGAGCGCAGCGGAAATGGCCTGCCCGGCGAAGGCTCGATCACTGCCTTCTACACCGTGCTCAGCGAAGGCGACGATCAGCAAGACCCGATCGCCGATGCCGCGCGCGGCATTTTGGACGGCCACATCGTGCTGAGCCGCGAGTTGGCTGAGGCCGGCCACTACCCAGCCATCGACATCGAGCGTTCGATCAGCCGGGTGATGACCAATGTGGCAGACCAGGGCCATATCGACGCCGCCCGCCGCTGCCGCCAACTGCTCGCTAAGTACAACAAAGCCCGCGATCTGATCCAGCTGGGCGCCTACGCCCCCGGCCATGACGCCGAACTGGACATAGCCGTACGCCTGCACCCGGACATCACCCGCTTGCTGCAACAAGACATGCACCGCCCGGCCCATCTGGGCGACTGCCTCAAACAACTGTCAGCCGTCATCAAGGACGCCTGATTTCTGCCGATACACCTGGGGTCAGGCCCTGACCTCGCATCTGAACAAGAGACGGAGAGCGCCAAATGAACTCAAGCAATCTGCAAGTCCTCAGCATCCTGCTGGAGCGCGCCGAGAGTGAGCGCGACGAGGGCCTCAAAGTGCTGCAAGACGCGCAAGCCCGTGCCGAGCAGGCGCGCGCCCAACATGGCGACCTGGCGCAGTACCGCAACGACTATCAGCAGCGTTGGAGTCAGCAGTTTGCCCGCCAAGGCACGATGGACATCGTCGTCTGCTACCAAAGCTTTGGCGGTCGGCTGGATCAAGCCATCAGCAGCCAGACCCAGGTGGCTGAGTTTGCCGAGCAACGCGTCGAACGCGCCCGCGCAGCACTGCAAGCGCTGGAATTGCGTGTGGCGTCAATTTCGAAGCTGCTGGAGCGCCGCCGCCTTGAAATGCGCCGCGCCGGGCAACGCCAGGAGCAAAAGGCCACCGACGAACAAGCCGCTCGCGCCTCCTTGGCCGCCTTCAATCCCTTCATGCGCCTGTCGGCCTGAGCGCCCGCCGCTGTCTCGACACCCAAGTTGACAAGCGCGGACGCCCGCCAACAAGCCAGGCCGCCGCGCGAAGGAATGCCCCATGACGACCGACACCAACACCCTGCTCGCCGCACCCGGCCGCTTCAAGCCCATTGCCAGGCAGGACCGGCCCAACAACGGTCTGGTGCCCGCCCCCAAATCTGGTGAGGCGCCCGCCGAGTCTTTTTCGCAGTTGCTGAAGTCCTATGACCCGGCCCAGTCGAAACAAGGCTCGACCTCGCCCATGCCTACCGCGACGCTGCTGGCCCAGGCCCTGCCTCGGCCCTACACAGCGACAGCGCCCGCTGCGCAGCCGCCCGTGAACCCGCCTTCAGCAGAAGCGAGCGCCCCGCACGCGCCCGAAGGCGGCAAGCCCAATAACGGCACGCGCTCGCAGCAGCGCACGGAAGCGGCTCGCCAAGAAGGCAAACACGCGGCCAAGCCCCGCGGCGCCACGCAGGAACTCGCCAAGCCCGCCGCCACCGGACCGAAACAAGACGGCAATGCACTCGAAACCGGAGAAGCCCGGCTGGACGACAAAGAGGCGCCGGACGAGGATGTCAGCCTGGACGATCAGTCGGACCAAGCAGGCATCCGCGGCGCGGGTCGCAAAGACCAAGCAAGCGATCCACTGAACGGTGAATTCGCTGCGGCCGATGTGGCCGCCAACGCAAGCAGCGCCGCCGCTCCCCCCGAACTCAGCGGCGCCGATGCCGCCTCGGCCGGCTTGCTCACATCGACCAAGACAGGCATTGGCGCCGAAAATGGGACTCTCGACGGGACCGAGGACGGCGCCTCTTCTCAAGCCAAGACCGCTGCCCTGGGCGTGGCCGGACAAGGTGCGCGCAATCTGAGCAAGGCCGAGCGTGCCGAGGCCAGGCAAGCCCTGCCCCCCAGCGCCAGTGCCGACGCCAAAGCACAAGCCAACACCTCAGACCTGATCGGCACCCAGGCCAACTCCGGCGCCGCTGGCGCCCCAGCCCAGCGCAAGGAGCTGGCCTTGGCGCAAGGGGAAGGGGCATCCTTCGACAAGCTACTGGCGGCCAACGCCGCGGCAACTAACGCCACAGGCACAGACAAGCCGTCTAGCAGCGGCGAGAAGCCCCAGGTGATGCTGAGCGCCAATCTGTATGACTCGGCCTTTGCACCCGAGATGGCGGCGCGCCTGAGCGTGCTGGCCGCGGACGGTGTGCAAGAGGCGCAACTGCACCTCAACCCAAGCGAGATGGGGCCGGTGGCCGTCACCATCGTGCTGGACGGCCAGCAGGCGCAAATCTCTTTCCATGCCGAGCAGGCCGACACCCGCAATGTGCTGGAACAAAGCCTCCCCGATCTGGCGGCCGCCTTGCGCGAGTCGGGCCTGACCCTCAGCGGCGGCGGCGTTTTCCAACAAGCCAATGGCCAGGGGCAAGGGCAGCAAAGCCGCTCTGATGAGGGTTCAGCGCCGCGCGGCAAAACGCTGAGCCAAGATACGCAGTCCAGCCTCGCGACGCGACCCGCTGTACCCCAGCGCGTCAGCCGTGGCGTGCTGGACATGTACGCCTGAGGACGCATGCCAAGGGGTGCCCGAACAAAGATGTACACCGACTGATGGGCAGGGGAGCGAATAGCCAAGCCGCGGTCCCGCTTTTCCTGCCTTGAATTCGCGGCTAAACGTGAATAATCGAACTCAGCTTGGCTTTTCAGGGTCAGCGACCGACGCTCCACGGTGAGACGCCGGCGCCGCCCGGGCCTTAGAAGATCACAGGAGTCCGAATGTCAGCAGCACCTGCAGCAGCAGCGGCCGAGGCCCCCAAGGGCGGCGGTAAGAAGAAGCTCATCATCATCATCGCGGCCGTCTTGTTGCTGGTCCTGGTGGGCGGCGGTGCAGCCCTGATGCTGATGAAGAAGAAGCACCCTGCCGACGGCGAAGAAGAAGGCGACGCCCCCACGCACGAGGCCGCGCCCGCCCATGCACCAGCCAAACCCGGCACACCGCCGACCTATGTGCCGCTGGACCCGTTCACCGTCAACCTGGCTGACAAGGAAGTGGACCGATTCGCCCAGATCGGCATTACGTTGGAGGTTGGCGACCCGAAAACCGCTGACCAGATCAAGGCCTATTTGCCGGCTATCCGCAGCAATGTGTTGATGGTGCTGTCCTACAAGACATCGACCGAATTGCTGACCAAGGAAGGCAAGGAAAAGCTGGCGCGCGAGGTCATGCGCGAGTCGGTGAGGCCTATGGGCATTGAACTGGAAGACGAGGAAGAAGAGCCTCCAGCCGAAGACACGCCGAAGAAGAAAAAGAAGAAGAAAAAGAAGGCCGCCGTGATCAGCCCGATCACCAACGTCCTGTTCTCAACCTTTATCGTCCAGTGAGCCCGCTGTTCAAGCACAACGGTGATTCGCCATGAATCAGCAAATCCTCTCTCAAGACGAAGTTGATGCCCTGCTGCAGGGCATCACCGGCGAAAGCCAGAAGCTCGACGCCGAAGAAGAACAGGTCGGCGGCATACGCGACTACAACCTGGCCAGCCAGGAACGAATCGTCCGTGGGCGCATGCCCACGATGGAAATCATCAACGAGCGTTTCGCCCGCAATATCCGCGTCGGCTTGTTCAATTTCATCCGAAAGAGCCCGGAAGTGGCCATCGGTGGCATCAAGGTGCAGAAGTACAGCGCCTTCCTGCGCGAGATCGTGGTGCCCACCAACTTCAACATCGTCTCGGTCAAGCCGCTGCGCGGATCAGGGCTGATCGTCTGCGACCCGACCCTGGTGTTCGCGGTCATCGACTCGCTGTTTGGCGGCATCGGCAAATTCCACGCCCGCATCGAAGGTCGCGATTTCTCGGCCACCGAGCAGCGCGTGATTCTTCGCCTGGTCGAAGTGATCACCGCCGAATACCACAAGGCCTGGAAAGGCATTTATCCGCTGGAGTTGGAATTCCAGCGTTCGGAGATGCAGCCGCAGTTTGCCAATATTGCGACCCCCAGCGAAATCGTGGTCTCGACCTCGTTCACGCTGGAGATCGGCGAGACCAGTGGCACCGTCTATTTCTGCATCCCCTACGCGACGCTGGAGCCGATTCGCGATGTGCTGTACTCGACCACGGTGGGCGACTCGACCGAGCCGGACCGCCGCTGGGTCAATCTGCTCAAGCACCAGATCCAAGACGCCAAGGTGGAGTTGGTCGCCGAACTCGGTACCGCGCCGGCCACCGTCGAACAGTTACTGGCCTTCAAACCGGGCGACTTTATCGAGTTGGACCTGGAGGCCATGATCAAGGCCAAGATCGACGGTGTGCCCGTCTACGACTGCCATTACGGCACCTCGAACGGCAAGTACGCCATCAAAGTTGAACAAATGCTGACCAGCCCCGACCAGGGTTGGCTGGGAGCCCGCAATGTCACCTGATACCCCCTCCTCCGAAGAACAAGACGCAATGGCGGCCGAATGGGCCGCAGCCCTGGCCGAAAGCAAGCCTGCCGAGGTGGCCGAAGAGTTCCAGCCGCCCGCCGAACAGGTGGCGCCGGCCAGCTTCGCCAATTTCTCGCCGACGCCCAGCAATATGCCTGGTGGCGACATCAATATGATTCTGGATATCCCGGTCCAACTGACCGTGGAGTTGGGGCGTACGCGCATTCCGATCAAGAACATTTTGCAGTTGGCGCAGGGTTCGGTGGTGGAACTCGATGCCTTGGCGGGTGAGCCCATGGACGTGTTGGTGAACGGCTACCTGATCGCTCAGGGCGAAGTGGTGGTGGTGAACGACAAATTCGGTATTCGTCTGACCGACATCGTCACGCCGTCCGAACGGATGCGCCGCCTCTCCAAAGCCTGACGTTCAAAATCGACGCAGCATGACCTGACACCAAGCTGCTGCATGGCGGACAATCGCCACGATGAACTCCCCTCTTCTGCCCATTCTCTGGTTCCTGGCCATTTTGTGCCTGATCCCCTTGGTGCTTTGGCTGCTCAAGCGCACACCGCTGGGCGGCAGCGGTGGCTCGGCCGGCGCAGGTGCGATGCGCCTGATCGCTCAATTGCCGATTGCACCGACGCAAAGAATCCTGACCGTCGAGGTCGGCCAAGGCGAAGACAAACGATGGCTGGTGCTGGGTGTGACCGGACAGCAAATCAGCACCTTGCACGTGATGCCGCCACAGGGTGAGGTTCCCGAATTTGGCCAAGCGGGCATGCCCTTCGCCCAGATGCTGAACGCACGGTTGCGCGGCGGCGCCCAGCCAACGGCGAGCGCGGCCTCTGAGCCTGCGGCCAAACAGGCGGGAGAGCACGGTGCGTCTTGAAGGACTTCAAAACTCCGTGGTCGCCGCGGACGCTCATGCACCGCAATTGAAGGCGTCACGGCAAGCTAGCCGACCGCTGCGAGGCTTTGCGCTACTCGCCTTGGTTGCCGCATCGTCGGCCAGCGCCATCGCCCAAAATGCGCCCCCAGCCACGCTGCCCTTGCTGGTCGGCCAAGGCGCTGGTGGCGGCAGCTTCTCGGTGCCGATTCAAACCTTGTTGTTCTTCACAGCCTTGGGCTTCCTGCCTGCGGTGCTGTTGATGATGACCGGCTTCACCCGCATCGTCATTGTCTTGTCCTTGATGCGCCAAGCGCTCGGCACCCAGGCAGCACCGCCGAATCAGGTCATCGTTGGCCTGTCCTTGTTTCTCACCTTCTTCGTCATGAGCCCGACGCTGGACAAGGTCTACACCGAAGCCTGGCAGCCCTACAGCGCCGGACAGATTGCCTTTGAAGAAGCCATCAAGCGGGCCGAGCCACCGATGCGCGGCTTTATGTTGAAACAGACGCGCGAAGCCGATGTCGCCCTGTTCGCCAAGCTGGCCAAGCTGGACAACGCCATCAAGGCCGAAGATGTGCCGTTCAAGGTGCTGGTGCCGGCCTTCGTCACCAGTGAATTGAAGAGCGCCTTCCAGATTGCGTTTTTGATCTTCATCCCCTTTCTGGTGATCGACATGATCGTCAGCAGCATCTTGATGAGCCTGGGCATGATGATGTTGTCGCCGGTCTTGGTGGCTCTGCCCTTCAAGTTAATGCTGTTCGTCTTGGCCGATGGCTGGAACCTGCTCTTGGGTTCACTGGCCGCGAGCTTCGTGACCTAAGCGGCCCCTGCCCAAGGAATTGCACAGATGGATGCACAACAAGTTTTCACCTTCGGTCAACAAGGCCTCTACGTGCTGATGTTGGTGTCGGCGCCTATCCTGCTGACCGTGCTGCTGGTCGGCGTCTTGGTCAGCGTGTTTCAGGCCGCTACGCAGATCAACGAGGCCACGCTGAGCTTCGTACCCAAGGTCGTGGCGGCCGTGCTGGTACTGTCGCTCACGGGCCCCTGGATGGTCAGCACCCTGGTTGACTACATCCGCCGCACGCTGATGACGATTCCACAAGTCGTTGGCTGATGTTCTCGCTGACCGAAGCTCAACTGCTGAGCTGGTTGAATCCGCTGTTATGGCCTTTTGTGCGCACGCTGGCTCTGTTTGCCGGCATGCCGATTTTCAGCCAGCGTCAGGTCCCAATGCGTGTACGCGTCGGCTTGGCGCTGTTCATCTCGGTTGCAGCGCAGCCCTCGCTGCCGGCAATGCCACTGACACCGCTGGACTCCTTGCCAACCTTGGTCTTGCTATTGGCTCAGCAGCTTCTGATCGGCCTGTCGATGGGCTTCGCGGTGCGCCTGGTGTTTGCGTCACTGGAGTTTGCAGGGGAATTGATTGGCCTGCAGATGGGCTTGAACTACGCCGGCTTTTTTGACCCCGCCACCGGCAGCCAGGGCACCGCCAGTGCGAGATTTTTCGGCAGCATGGTGGCCTTCTTATTCGTTGCCATCAACGGCCATCTGCTGCTGATCAATGCCTTGATTCAGAGCTTTCATGTGTTCCCGATCGGCGATGAGCCGTTCCGCTTCTTGCGCGTGGCACAGCCGCAAACCTGGGGCGCCGAGATCTTTCGCATGGGCTTATGGATCGCCCTGCCTCTGATCACCATGCTGCTCTTCGTCAATATGGTGCTGGGGGTGATTTCGCGCGTCGCGCCGCAAATCAATGTGTTCTCGGTCGGCTTTCCGCTGACCGTCAGCATCGGACTGATTGGCATGGTGGCCACCTTGCCGCTGATGCAAACGCCCTTTATGGTCGTGCTGGAGCGGATGCTGGCGGCCTTCACTTGACGGCGGCATTGCGCCGACGATGTGGTGCCCAGGACGGGACTTGAACCCGTACGACGTTTAAGTCGGCAATTCATTCGCAGGCTAGCTTGCTATGGACACATCATACTGCCTATAAATCAATAGCTTAGCGTGATCAATGTGTCGCGTCGATCGTCGTCATTATGGACATTTCAGGATCTCATCTGTACATATCGATCTAGCGAACGAGCAGTAGCGCAAGTGAGGTACTTCAGGACCCTCGTGCATCCCAACCACGCCCCCCTGCGCAGCGGGGGCAGGGACCGGCCTTCGTCGGGCGTCACCGATGACTGCCCAGGCAAATGCACAACCCAACTTGAGCACGCTGTCTGCGTGTCTTGAACAAAGCCTGAGCTTTCTAAGCAGCCGGTCCGCTATGCGGTGCAGACCACTGGTACTCCGGCAGAGTGCGCTAGCTAGCCTTCATAGCTAACTCTAGGCTGGCAGCAGTCGATCGATTTTGGCGATCCAACAACCGCTGCGGTCAAAACCGGCCATTTAGCTTTTCGGTGGACGAATGTCTGCTGCACCCCCAGAAGCTGCCGATCGGAAAATCTGCGACGCGAGACCATCAGGGCATGAGGCGCCGGCCGATCCAGCGACAGCTTTCACAAGCTGCGAAATGGCATCAGGGCCGGTTGGCTTAAATGGCGAACGTTCTGGCGGCGGTCAACTCCGTGCCCATAGCGGGCATCCAAAGTGCCGATCTCTAAGTCAACGATGCAGCGTAAAGAGTCACTGACGACGGGCCGCTTTATGGAAGTCCAAATGCACGCCCACCTTCCACCTTCGTCCACCGAGCAGCAGCACGGTCGGCCCGTCCTTCCGCTCTTGAACCGCCATCGGGTCGACGTATCCAAGCTCCGTTGCCCCGTGTCCTGCCGACAGGACCATCGGGCTTGCGAATGCTGACAACAGGTCGAGGAAGTGGCCTCGCCCAAACAGCTTTTCGCCCTCAGGGCCCATCGACGCCAGACCGCTGCTGATGAATAGGATGCCCTTGAGCCAGCAAACCAATCGAGCAATTCATCGGGGTTGCCCACGGTCGCAGACAAACCAATCCTCTGAATCGGCTGCCTGGCGTAAGCCTCGATGCGGCTTGCCCCTCACCTACATCGTCAGCGGTGAACAGCGCCGCACCTTGCAGGCTCACTACACGCGCCGGGATCGGCGGCGCGTTCTGGTACGACAGGGTGGTGATCAGGATCAGGCCCGCAAAGCCGATGATCATCACGATCACGACAGTGCGTAGCCACCAGGCCGACAGCGGGCCGTCGTTCTCGATGACCGGTTGGGCGGCGATGCTCGCCGTCGCGATGCTCACAGCGCTTCCTTGAGCAGGGTGAGCCGGATGCTTTCGATCGCCCGCGACGGGGCAAGTCCCTTCGGACATACCTCCGTGCAATTCATGATCGAGCGGCAGCGAAACAGCCTGTAGACATCGTTCAGGTCGTCCAGCCGCTCGCGCGTCGCGCGGTCGCGGCTGTCGGCGATGAAGCGGTCAGCCTGCAACAAGCCTGCCGGACCCACGAACTTCTCGGGGTTCCACCAGGACGAAGGACACTGGCTCGTGCAGCAACCGCACAGGATGCACTCGTACAGCCCGTTCAATCGGTCGCGCTCTTGCGGCGATTGAAGCCGCTCCTTTTCGGGCGGAACTTCGTCATTGATCAGCCAGGGCTTGATGGAGGTGTACTGCGCGTAGAAGCGAGTCATGTCGACCACCAGGTCGCGGATCACTGGGAAGCTCGGTAGCGGGCGCAACACGACCGGCTCTTTCAGATCGCGCACTTGTGTGATGCACGCCAATCCGTTGCGGCCGTTGATGTTGATCGCATCAGAGCCGCAAACACCCTCGCGGCACGACTTGCGGATCGTCAACGTGTTGTCCTGCGCCTTGATGCGCAGGATGACGTCCAACAACATGTGATCGTCCGCACCGATCGGCTGGTCGAATTCCTGCATATAGGGCTTGACGTCGTATTCAGGATTGAAGCGGTAGATCGAGAATTTCATGGACGCCTTTATATGGTTGCGAAAAAGCGTCGCGCGAGGCTTTCACGCCCGACCCGGCCAGAGGATGAGAAAGATCCATGCCGCGACCCCCAGCAATGCGAGCGCGATCAACGCCAGGGCGGCGACACGGACGCCTAGCGGATTGACGTAGTCGTGCGTCACATCGCGCAGCCCGACCCAGGCATGCATTAGCAGAGCGGCAAAAAACAGCAGCGCACCGATGCAGACGGCGGGCTGGCTGACCCAAGCGCGCCAGGCGGCGTACGAAAGCGGCGGGTCGACCAGAAAGTGCACGAGCACGAATCCGAGAAACAACAGCATGAACACCGCGCTCAAGCGCTGAACCAGCCACGGCTGCAAGGCACCGAGCGGCCGCTTCATAGCACCACGCCTGCTGCCACCACCGCCATCACCGCAGCGCCGATGTTCACGCCCCAAGCGCTGCGGCGCGCCTCGGCCAGGTGCGAGCCGATGCCGATGTCCATCAGCAGATGGCGGGCACCCGCTAGCAGGTGGTGCGACAGTATCCAGATGAAGGCGACCATCGCCACCTTGAACAGTCCGGTGCCCGCGATCCGCGTCAGGCGCTCGTACGACTGCGCGCTGTCGAGCGAAAGATGCAGAACATATAAAGAATACGGGAGGCCGAGCGCCAGCACTACGCCGGTGACGCGGTGCACGATCGACGTAATCGCGCCCACCGGCATCTGGATCTGTGTGAGGTTGAAGAACACCGGACGCGCCGGAGGTTGACGGTTCATGAGGACGCTCCGGACAGCCTGAGCGCGTCGACGCGTCGCCTCAACGCTGGCACCAGGTCGTGCTCGAACCAGGGGTTGCGCTGGAACCAGGGTGTGTTGCGCGCCGAGGGATGCGGCAGCGCAAAGCAGTCCGGCGCGAACTCACGCCAGGCTTTGACCGTTTCGGTCAGCGACGTCTTGCGACGACGACCGAGAAAATGCCGTTGCGCGTGCAGCCCGATCAACAAGGTGAGTTCGATCTGCGGCAGCCGGGCGAGCAAGGGGTCGAGCCACAGGTCGGCGCATTCTCGCCGGGGTGGTAAATCTCCGCTCTGGCCGCGTCCGGGATAGCAAAGGCCCATCGGGATGATCGCGACTTGCGATGCGTCGTAAAAGCTGACGTTGCTCAAACCGGTCCAATGACGCAGGCGCTCGCCACTCGCGTCGTCCCATGGAATCCCCGAGTTGTGCACGCGGATCCCCGGGGCCTGGCCGACGATGAGGGTGCGCGCGGTGGAGCCGACTTGCAGTACCGGGCGCGGGCCGAGGGGGAGGTCGGCCTCGCACACACGACAGTTGCGTACCAAGTCGAGCAGACCGCCGAGGCTTTGATCCGGCGTAATGGTCACGACCGGGCGTTGGCGCACTGTCGCATTCACGGCTTGGCTCCTTCGAGCGCGGACTCCGCTGCAGGATAGGTCACTGTCAGACCGTCGATGTGGGCGAACGAGGTCATCGTGTGCGCTTTTCGGCCGTGCGGTCCGATGATGTCCTCGACGCGAACCCCACGCACCAGGATTGCGTCGGAAATCAGCGAGCGATGACAGCGCCTCGACCCTGCAAGCTTGACGATGTCGTCGACGTTGTCGGCAAACTCGGCGGACTGCATGTAGTCGGCATAACCCCTGAAAGACGCGTTGTGCCAAGCCATGTTCGGCGAGTCGGCGTGTGCATGGCGAAGTCCGCCGAGTCCCTCCCGGTACGAATACTCGATGCCTGCAGCAGCGAGCGATGCTGGGAGCGCGTCGAGATTGAACTGCGGGTTGTGACGCGAGCGTGGAATGGTCCTGACGTCGATCACCTCCGCGACCTCGTTCGTCCAGAGCAGCGCGATGAACTCCTCAATCGTCCGGTTCGAGTGGCCGATGGTGACGACCAGGCGTTCGGGCTTCAACGATTTGGCGGCCATTTTCATCACCTCAAGCGCCGTGGAGCAGCAGGGTGATGAGCACAGAGGAGTCCTCGATAGCGACCAGCGAATGCGACACGCCGCCCGCCAGACACTTCAGGTCGCCGGCCCGCATGACGTCTCGCGTGGTGCCGATGGAAAATTCGATGCTGCCTTCGAGGCATTGCAGCGTGAATTCGCCGACAACGTGGTGCTCGGGCATCTGCTTGCCGGCGAGAAGAATCATGCGAAACACTTCGAGATGTTGCGTCTTGAACAAGGTGGTGGTTCGCGTCGCCTTGAGCGCCTCGCCAAGCGGCTTGATGTCGATCAGCTCACCCGACAAGGCATGATGAATTGCCATTTCTGAACCCTCCTTGTCAAATTATTGCCTCACTGGTGTTGAAGTGTTTGTGCGCTACCGAACGCTGCCTCGATATACGCGCCGCGTGTTGAGAAGGCTTCAACTCTGCAGGCCTTTTTCGGGCGCCATGAGAAAGGCCCGCCGCAGCTGACAGCCCAGACCTATTCGTATGCTCGGCGAGCGACTACACGCTCAAGGTGGAGTCCCTGGGCGTTCCAAGAGCGGCAAGGTGCCGGGCAAGGCGCTGTCGCCATCAAGCGGGGTCGTAATTTGGGGTAAAGACGGCTGGCTCTTGTCATTGCCTTGTGCCTCGTTAGCTTGATGGCCGTTGTGGCAAACCAGCACAGTGCTTGACCCTTCTGAGCGCGCAAAGCCACGAAACGCCTTCCAAGTATCGCGGCTGCAAATGGCACGCTTCAAGCACGTGCGCTTGAAGCGACGGCAACGCCCCCGCCTGCGTGAACAGGGCGCGGCGGCCTTCTGATGCTCAAGTCGGCCACACCTTTCACCGGCCGGAAAAGCAAAATTCGACGCGCGCGCGCTTGACTGAACTCAAGGGAAAACATTGCGGGAGGGCAAAGCCTTCGCGGCATACGGAATCTAGACTTCAGCCCGCACCCTAGGGCACCGGCCCGGTGTTGCAAATTTGCAGCCAGAGCCCTATGACCACCCTCATCGTTCCCGATTTAGTTGCCCCCGCCGGATCCCTGCGCGCCCTCACCCAAGCCGTCGACGCCGGCGCTGACGCCGTCTACTTAGGCCTCAAAAACGCCACCAATGCCCGCAATTTTGCGGGCCTCAATTTCGACGATGCACAGGTGCGCGAAGGTGTGGCCTATGCCCACGCACGCGGCCGCCAAGTGCTGATGGCGCTGAACACCTATGCCGATGCCCGTGACGATGGCCCTTGGCGCGCCGCCGTTGACGCCGCCGCCACCTTGGGTGCCGACGCACTGATCGTGGCCGACGCCGCCGTGCTCGCCTATGCGCGCGACCACCACCCGGGCTTGCGCCTGCATCTGTCGGTGCAGGCATCGGCCACCAGCCATGTGGCCATCGAGTATTACCGCCAGCGCTATGGCATCCAGCGCGCGGTGCTGCCCCGCGTGCTGACCTTGCAGCAGATTCAGCAGGTGATCCGCAACACCGAGGTGGAGATCGAGGTGTTTGGTTTCGGCAGCCTGTGCGTGATGGTCGAGGGGCGCTGCGCCTTGTCGTCCTACGCGACCGGCCAATCGCCGAACACGGCGGGCGTGTGCTCGCCACCGGCGGCGGTGCAATGGATCGAGGGGCCGAGCGGCGTAGAGGCGCGCCTCGCCGGCGTGCTGATTGACCGGTATGGGCCGCAGGAGCCACGCGGCTACCCGACCTTGTGCAAGGGCCGCTTCAGCGTCGGCGACGCCAGCACGCCGGACTACGCGCTCGAAGAGCCGACCAGCCTGAACACCCTCGCCTTGCTTCCGCAGCTGCTGGCCAGCGGCGTGCGCGCCATCAAGATCGAAGGCCGCCAGCGCAGCCCAAGCTATGTGGCCGGCGTTACCCGCGTCTGGCGTCAAGCCTTGGACAGCCTGCGCAGCGGCGACCGCTTCAGCGTGCTGCCGGCCTGGCAGCAAGAGCTTGGACGCTGGGCCGAAGGCCAGCAAAGCACGCTGGGTGCCTTTGATCGCCCCTGGCGCTGAGCCATGAATGACAGGACAAAATTGATGCCTACTGGCCCGAATCCCCCCCGCCTCGGCCTGACCGTGGCGCCGCTCCAATATTGGTGGCCGCGCGCGCACATGTTGAACTTCTACGCCGAGCTGGCCGAGGGGCCGGCCGACTGCGTGGTGCTGGGCGAGGTCTGCTGCTCGCGCCGCAATGAATTCAGCTTGGCCGATTGGCTGGACCTGGGCCGTGATCTGCAAGCTTGCGGCAAGCACATACGTCTGGCCACCCTGCCCTTGGTGATGAGCGAGGCCGAACTGCGCGGCGTGCGCCGGATTGTCGAACAGAGTGAATTCAGTATCGAAGCCGGCGACACCAGCGCGCTGCAGGCCTGGAGCCAACGAGCGCCTGCCGACCGTCGGCCGCTGGTGCTGGGCCCGCATCTCAATCTCTACAGCGGCGGCGCTTTGCGCGAGGCCTTGCGCGAGGGGGCGGACATCAGCACCTGGGTGGCAGCGCTGGAGCTGTCGCTTGACGCCTTGTCCTTGATCAACCCGCCGAGTCACGAGCCAAGAGCCGAGCAAAGTGCCGAGCGGCGCGTCGAGACCGAGGTCTTCGGTTTCGGTCGCATGCCGCTGGCATTTTCGGCCCGCTGCTTCACGGCTCGCCACCACCGGCTCAGCAAGGACCAGTGCGAGTTCCGCTGCCGCGACGATGCCGACGGCCTGCTGCTGCGCAGCATCGAGGCACAGCCCTTTCTGGCCCTCAACGGCATCAGCACGCAATCGGCCGATTTGCAATGTTTGATCGGGCAGGCGCCGGCCATGCGCGCCGCTGGCGTCGACCGGCTGCGCCTTTCGCCCTGCAGCCAGGGCTTTGCCGAAGTCGTGCGGCAGTTTGATGCCGTTCTGAACCAAGGCCAAGCAGCCCATGTCGCGCTGCAACACTTGCGCAGCTTGCCGCTGCCGGGTGCCTTGGTCGATGGTTTCGCCCGGCGCCAGCCGGGCATGCAGGAGTTGGAACATGCATGAGTTCGCCAGCAATATGAGCCCGCCGTCACGGCCTTCCTGGTTGAGTCAAGCCCGCCATCTGCTGCGCCGTTTGCCGACCGAGCCGCCGTCCTGGTGCGCGGCCCGTGCGCTGGACAAGCTGCTCTGGCCCAAGCTGGACGCCGGTCAGCGCCTGGCTCTGCAAGGGCGCATCGTCGAGCTGGAGTTGGTCGAGACGGGCTTGCGCCTGCGTCTTTGTATGGGGCCACAAGGTTTCGAAGTCGTGCGCGGCCGCAGCGCCGCACCCGCCGTGACGCTGCGCGCCAGCAGCTTTGCGTTGTGGCGCTTGCTGCGCGGCCAGGACGACGCCGATCGGCTGTTTTTCGAACGTGCGCTGGTGATGGAGGGCGACACCGAGTACGGGCTGATCCTGAAGAACACGCTGGACGCCATCGGCCCGCTCTTGCCCGAACTGAGCGAGCTGCCGCCGTGGAGCGCACGCCGCTGAGCCAGCAGCGTCCCAAACAGACCCTTTGAGAGACATCAAAACGCCACCATGAACCTGACCCACCAACTGCTGCTGGCCCTCAAGGCCCGAGGTGCCACCGAGATTTTCGGCATCCCTGGGGATTTCGCCCTGCCTTTGTTCGGTGCCATCGAAAAGGCCGCCGTCTTGCCTCTGCACACCTTGTCGCACGAACCCGGCCTGGGCTTCGCGGCCGATGCGGCTGCGCGTGCGCGCGGAGGGCTGGGGGTGGCGGCCGTGACCTATGGAGCGGGTGCGCTGAACATGATCAACCCGATGGCGGCCGCCTACGCCGAGCGGGTGCCGCTGGTGCTGCTGTCCGGCGCGCCGGCCGTGCACGAGGCCAACAGCGGGCTGCTGCTGCACCATCAGGTCAAGACGCTCGATTCGCAATGGCGCTTGCTCGAAGAAGTCACGGTCGACCGGGCACGGCTCGACGACGTCCGCACCGCCCCGGCGTTGATTGCGCGGGTTCTGGATCAGGCGCTGCGCCGCGCCGCGCCGGTCTATCTAGAAATACCGCGTGACATGCCGATGCAGCTCTGCGGCCCAGTGGGAAGCTGGCCGCTTGAAGCGGTGGACCCAGAGCGCCTGGCGGCCTGTGCCGACGAACTCTTGGAGCGCTTGCGCCGAGCTCAGCGCCCCTTTATCTTGGTGGGCGTCGAAATCAGGCGCTACGGCATCGAAGACAAGGTCGCCGAGTTGGCCCGCCGTCTGGGCATCCCCTTGGCCACGACCCTGATGGGCCGAGGCCTGCTCAGCCAAACCGACTGCCCGACGCTGGGTACCTATCTGGGTCTGGCCGGCGATCCCGCGCTGAGCGAACAGGTGGAGTCTTCAGACGGCTTGCTCTTGCTGGGAGCGATTGTCAGTGACAGCAATTTCGCCGTATCGTCCCAGCGCATCGACTTCCGCCACGCGATCCGAGTCTGGCAGGGGCAGGTCGAGATGGGGCACCATGTCTATCAGGGCATCCCGATCGCCGACCTGGTGAAGGCCTTGCTGTCGCGCTTGTCACCCACGCCCGAGCGCAACCAGCCGGCGCAAGCCCCGAATCCTCCCGAAATGGAGCCGCGCGACTTGCAGGCAGCCGAGGCGCAGCAGGCGCTCTGCCCCGCCGCCATTGCCGCCGCGCTCAACCAACTGATGCGGCTACACGGTCCCATGCCGGTGGCCTGCGACGTCGGCGACTGCCTGTTCACCGCGCTGGATCTGCTGCCGACCGATTTGCTGGCCCCCGGCTACTACGCCACCATGGGCTACGGTGTGCCGGCCGGTCTGGGCCTGCAGGTGGCCACCGGGTGTCGGCCCTTGGTGCTGGTCGGCGACGGTGCGTTTCAGATGACAGGGTGGGAGCTTGGCAATGCCCGGGCTTTGAACTGTGACCCTATCGTCTTGCTGTTCAACAACGCCAGCTGGGAGATGCTGCGTACCTTTCAACCCGAGAGCCACTTCCATGACCGCGGCGAATGGGACTTTGCGTCCATGGCGGCCGGGATGGGCGGCAAGGGCTATCGGGTGGACACCATCGCCGAACTGGTGCAGGCCTTGGCACTTGCTCATGCCGAGCGCGGGCGCTTCCAGCTCTTGGATATTCGGCTGGCACCGGGCGCAATTTCGCCCACCTTGCGCCGCTTCGTGGCGGCCGTCAAACGATTGTCGATGCCGGATGTAGCGGGCAAGACCGCGGACTGACACCAGTCCGCAGGCGCGGCTCGCGGCGCGCGGCGCCTGCATTTTCTTGGCCTCAAGAGACCTCGACTTGCGCCGTCAACTCGCTTGCCAATTCGGCAAACAAGCGATCCGCCTGTTCGGCATCGAAGGCCATGTGGTAGCGCTTACGCACACCCATCTCGTGCAGGCGGACATGGCGGCTGGGCTCAATTTGCTGCTGACCCAGGCAGGCTCGGCAGCAGGCCAGCACACAGCCGTCCAGCGCGATGATGGGTCGCCCCGTCGCGGCGGCCTCACGCGCCTTGCGCACCAGATTTGGCACGCCGCCACCGACGCCGGCGATGCATGACATCTCCGCCACGCCGGCGCGGTCCAGGCGCACCGCCAGATGGTTGGCCAGCTGTGCTGCATCAGAGCAGCCCGAACAGCTGTAGACCAGGGGCAGTTGAGTTGCAGCGTTAGCGCTGGCACTTTGGGCAGGCTCAGTGACAAAAATAGCGGCATCAGCAGTCATGTCCGCCATCTTGCCCAATGCCAAGGGCCTTGGTTTTGAGCGACATCAAGGGCAGCGCCCGCGGGCTCGCTTGACCCAGCTCATTGGGTTGGGTCAAGCTTTGCTCAGCGCCGCCAGCTATTGCTTGCAGACACTGCCGCTAGTGAATATTCTGCCGCACAACACTAAATATGGAGTTTTCGTTCATGCAAATCAGCAAACGCTGCGGCCGCCTGGTGGCCTTCGATGCGAGCAAGATCGCGCAGGCCTTGGCCGCTGCCGGGGCCGCCAGCGCCGAGTTGGATCTGCCCGCCGCTCAGCGCTTGTGCGAGCAGGCGGTGCTGCCCAAGCTGTGGGCGCAGTGTGCCGCCTTGGCCGCACAACCAGCTGACGCAGTTCAGGCAGCGCTGAATGTGGAGCAGATCCAGGACGCCGTCGAGCAGGCCTTGTTCGAGGCCGGCCTACGCAGCACCTTGCGCGGCTATGTGGTCTACCGCGAGCAGCACGCCAAATTGCGCGGCGCACGCCAGACCCTGGTCGATGTGCAAGACACCATGGACGAGTACCTGCAGCAGCGCGATTGGCGCATCAAGGCCAATGCCAACCAGGGTTGGAGTCTGGGTGGCCTGATCCTCAACGTCTCGGGCAAGGTGGTGGCCAATTACTGGTTGGACCAGGTCTACCCGCCTGAGGTCGGCCAGGCCCACCGCGCGGCCGACTTGCACATCCATGACCTCGACATGCTGAGCGGCTACTGCGCCGGCTGGTCGCTGCGCACGCTGCTGAACGAGGGGCTCAACGGCGTCGCCGGCAAGGTCGAGTCGGGCCCACCCCAGCACCTGTCCAGCGCGGTCGGCCAGATCGTCAACTTCCTCGGCACGCTGCAAAACGAATGGGCCGGTGCCCAGGCCTTCAGCAGCTTCGACACCTATCTGGCGCCCTATGTGCGCAAAGACGGCCTCGGCTACGCGCAGGTTCGCCAGTGCATGCAGGAGCTGGTCTACAACCTCAATGTGCCGTCGCGCTGGGGCACGCAGACGCCTTTCACCAACCTGACCTTCGACTGGACCTGCCCGGATGATCTGCGCGAGCAGGTGCCGCAGATCGCCGGGCGCGAGATGGGCTTTTGCTACGGCGAGCTGCAGGCCGAGATGGACCTGATCAACCGCGCCTATATCGACGTGATGATGGCCGGCGACGCCAAGGGCCGGGCCTTCACCTTCCCGATTCCGACCTACAACATCACCAAGGATTTCGACTGGCACAGCGCCAATGCCGAGGCATTGTTCGAGATGACCGCGCGTTACGGCCTGCCCTACTTCCAGAACTTTCTCAACTCCGAGCTGACCCCGAATATGGTGCGCTCGATGTGCTGCCGCCTGCAGCTGGACCTGCGCGAGCTGCTCAAGCGTGGCAACGGCCTGTTCGGCTCGGCCGAGCAGACCGGCTCGCTGGGCGTTGTCACCATCAACTGCGCTCGCTTGGGCCATCTGCATGCCGGTGACGAGGCCGGCCTGCTGGCCCGGCTGGATCAGTTGCTGGACTTGGGCCGCGACAGCCTGGAGATCAAGCGCAAGCTGATCCAGCGCCTGATCGACGAGGGATTGTTCCCCTACACCAAGCGCTATCTGGGCACCTTGCGCAACCATTTCTCGACGCTGGGCGTGAACGGCATCAACGAGATGATCCGCAACTTCAGCGCCGACGCGGACGACATCACCACGCCCGCCGGCCACGCGCTGGCGCTGCGCCTGCTCGACCATGTGCGCGCGCGCATGGTCGAGTTCCAGGAACAGACCGGCCACCTCTACAACCTGGAGGCCACGCCGGCTGAAGGCACGACCTACCGCTTCGCCAAGGAAGACAAAAAACGCTACCCCGCCATCCTGCAGGCCGGCACGCTGGAGCAGCCCTACTACACCAACAGCTCGCAGCTGCCGGTCGGCTTCACCGACGACCCATTCGAGGCGCTGGAGCGCCAAGACGAGCTGCAGCGCAAATACACCGGCGGCACCGTGCTGCATCTGTATATGAACGAGGCGCTGAGCAGCGCTAGCGCCTGCCGTGAGCTGGTGCGGCGCTCGCTCTCGCGCTTCAAGCTGCCTTACATCACCATCACGCCGACCTTCTCGATCTGCCCCACGCATGGCTATTTGAGCGGCAAACACGAGTTCTGCCCGCGCTGCGATGCCGAGGCGCTGGCGCGCAAGAGTCAGAGCGCCAAGCCCTTGGAATCAGCTTCCCCTGTCCCTACTCACTGAAAGAAAGACCTCAAGCATGAACAAGCTCACCCGACTCAAGCCAAGCCCGATCGACGGCCAGCCCCTGCTGCGCGAAGACGAACGCCAGCGATGCGAAGTCTGGACCCGCGTGATGGGCTACCACCGCCCCGTCGCCTCCTTCAATACTGGCAAGCAGGGCGAGTTCCAGCAGCGCTTGCATTTTCAGGAAGGCGAACTGGGGCAAGCCGGTCAGCCGCGGGTGCCACTGACGCTTTGCCGGTGAGCCCTGCAGCGCTGGGCGTGGCCGGCCTGACCCCGTTCAGCAGCGTGGACTACCCCGGCCAGCTCGCGGCCGTGGTCTTCATCGCCGGCTGCCCGTGGCGCTGCGGCTATTGCCATAACCCCGATATGCAGCGGCGCAGCGCCGCAGGTCTGAGCTGGCCGGACTTGCTCGCCTGGTTGCAGCGCCGCATCGGCTTGCTGGACGCCGTGGTCTTCAGCGGCGGCGAGGCGACGCTCGACCCGGCGCTGCCTCAGGCGCTGGCCGACACCAGGGCGCTCGGCTTCAAGATCGGCCTGCACACGGCCGGCATGCTGCCACAGCGTCTGCCACCACTGCTGCCTCTGCTGGACTGGGTCGGTTTGGACATCAAGGCGCCGCTGGACGACGCGGCGCTGTTGGGCCGAATTACCGGCCTGCGCAGCGCCGCAGCCGCCCAGCGTGCCGCTGCGGCCGTGCGGGCCAGCCTGACGCTGTTGAGCGGGGCAGGCATCGCCTTCGAGTGCCGTAGCACCGTGCATCCGCTGCTGCACGATGACACGGCACTGCAAGCGATGGCGACTCAGCTCCAGCGCGCCGGCATCCCGCACTGGGCGCTGCAGATCGCCCGGCCCGAGGGCTGCGCAAGGCCGCTGCCGCCGGTGGCAGATAACTACCCGGCTGCGGCACTGCTGGCCGAGCTCAAAAAAGCTTTGCCTGGCCTGGCCTTGCGCCGCAGCTGAATGGCGGCTTGACCCTGGTCACATTTTTTGACGTGAATCAAACAAACGAAAACCCGGCAATTTGGAACCGCCAAAAGGCTAGCAGCACGGGCCCTTCTTGTCCCTGTTCAAGGCCTTGCACCTGCCATCGGTGGTCAACTAGGCGCTCGCGAAACATCGGGGCGCTTGCCCCTCGCGCGCCGGTCCGCACAAGCGGCATCGACGCTGCCCTGGCTCAGTCTCTAGGAGACATTACGCATGACCCCAAGCACCCAAACGCAGCCCAAGCCAAGTTCAGTTCAAGGCCTGCCGACCCACTTGAATCTGGACCTGGACAAGGGCGGTGTATCGCCGCTTTCCAGGACTTTCGCTCCGGCCTCGCTGGCACAGGCCTTGCAGCAGGCTTGGCCAGGTTTGGCCGATGATGGCGACGCGCTGCACGCTATGGCATTTTTAGGCCGCAGCCACCGTATCCGCCAACGCGGACTGCTGTTCAAGGACGGCGTCGGCAATGCAGACGCCAGCCTGTGGCTGCTGGTGCGCGGCAAGTTGAGCCTGGGACGGCGAGATGCCAAAAACACCTGGCGACAGGGGCGATCTTTACAGGGCGGGCAATGGATAGACCTTGCCAGTGCCTGGCCACGCGCCCCCTACCCTGAAACCGCCTTGGCGATAACGCCGGTGCTGGCGCATGAATTCCCGGCACGCGCGGTGCTGAGCCTATGCCTAGTCCATCCGCTGCTGCTGACCCTGCTCACCGACAGCCTGGGGCACATGGCCTGCGAGGCGATGGCATCGCGCCAAGCCATGAGCACGCAGGACTTCCCTACCCGTCTGGCTGAGTGGTTGTTGAAGCAACTCAAACTCAAGGGCGAGGGCGACTGCCTGAATCTGGGCCTGCTCAAACGCGATCTGGCGGCCCAATTGGGCGTGACCCCGGAAACCTTGTCGCGGACCTTGCGTCAGTTCCAGCAGCAAGGCCTGATTGAAATGCACCATCGTGAGCTGCGTTTTCTTGCGCCCGAGCGACTGGCTGCGCTGGGCGCGCGCCAAGGCGCGCAGGTCTAGGAGCGTCGATTTGCTCCCGTTTTGACCAGCCACACCATGGTTAAGCCGAACAGCAGCAAGGACAGCGCATGGCCGACGCCGGCCAGGCTCAGCAGGCCCGGGTGACCGCTCAGCCACGCCAGCGTGCGCAGCAGCAAGCTGAGCCCCATCACGCCCAAGGGCAGCAGTGCCCAGCGGCTGTGACGCGGCGACAGGCCAGCCAAGGCCGGCAACATCAGCGGGGCATGGCCGAACACCATGGCGAAGACAAAGCCCAGCCACAGCAAATGCCAAGCCACACCGCCGGCATGCCCCTGGCCCAGCAGGCCCGCCAGCGCCGCTGCCAGCAGCCAGACATAGCCCAACAACAGGCAGATCGCCGTATGACCCGCCCAGCCGGGCATGCGCCATTGCAGCCTGGCCAGGTCGAAGCGCAAGAGCCACAGAGCCAGCAAACCGAGCACCGACCAGCCCAGGCGGGCCGCCAACTCGGGTTGCGGCCCCATCAACAGGGCCACGCCAAGCAACAGGCCCCAGGCCCACAGAAAAACCTGCGCGGCCCAATGCGGCAGCGGGCGCAAACGCATCAACTCGCGCCGCTCACCCACAATAGTCAGCACCAGGAACAAGCTCCAGCCCCAGCGCGCTTGGCCCGCCTCACCCAAGGCAAAAGCCAGCGCCGCCCACAGCAGGGCGACGGCCCCGCTGGCCTCGACGGCGAGCGGCAACGAGACCGCACGATAACGCGCCGCCCACAGATACAGGCCGAGCAGCCCCAGGGCCGCCAGCACCCAAGCCCAGGCCGCCCAAGTCCACAGACCCAGCGCGGCCAGCAGGCCTGCCGCGCCTGAGCACAGCGGTACCCAGACGCCCCGGCGCAGAGCCACCGCGCGCTCCAGGCTGATCAAGCTGGCGAAGAAGCCTGCCATCATGAAAACGCCATGGCCCCCCAGGGCTTGCCCCCCCAGATCGGTGCTGATGGTGCCGAGGCGTTGCAGGCCGCCGAACAGACCAGCCAGCAGATTCGACAAAGCCAGCAGCAGGCAAAGCAGCAGCCAATACCGTGGCAGGGCCTGAGGCTGCCGCGCCCTCACGGCAACGGCCCGTCGACCCAGCCCAATCGGGCGCGCAGGGCGGGGGCCATGCGCTGAGGCGTCCAGACAATGGACCAGTCCATATCGACCTCGACACGCCAATCCTGAGGCAGCAGGCGTTCGATCGCGCAGCCGGCCTCGTCCATGATCTGGTCGGCCATCGGGCAGGTGGCGCTGGTCGGGATCAGCAGCAGCGAGGCCAGTTGCGGCCCCAGCACAAGCGACTCGACCAAGCCGAGGTCGACGATGTTCTCGCCGATCTCGGGATCGGCCACGCCGCGCAGCGCATGCAGCAGTTGCTCGCGCAGCGCTTGTGGATCATCAGTCATCAGGAGTCACTCCTTGTTTGCGTCTTCATCAAGAACATCATTTGGCCCGCCCGCGCCCGAGCAAGAGCCAAGGCCCATACCGCAGCGCCCAGGCCAGGGCCAGCAGCGCGAAGCCGAGTGCGGCGGCCTGCACCACCGGAGTCAAGGCCTGCAGCCCAGCCGAAACAGCCAGCGCTGCGGCCAAGCGACCCAGCGTCAACAATTGCAACAAGGCCTGCATCAGCCACAAGCCCGCATCGACGGCTACGCTGCGCCCATGCTGTACGGCACTGACACGGCTGACCATGGCCAAGAGCGTCGTGCCCATAAACCCGAGACTCAGCGCATGTAGCGCAGCCATGCCCAGCAGACCCGGTCGGCCCGCCCACGCTGCCAGTTGCGCCAGCGCTTCCAGTAGCAAGCTCAGGCCCAGCCAGAGGTAGCCCATATAGAGCTGAGCGACCAGCGGGGTGCGCCGCGCTGCGGCCAGTTCGGGCCGCAGCGCATCACGAAAAACCAGGGCGGCGAGCAAGGCCAGCGCGCCTGCCGCCAGCAGGCGGACCGGTGCGGGCAACGGCCAGGCGAACAACGCAGCCAGGTCCAGTCCGCAACGCAGCAGCAGGCTCAGCAGCAGGCCTGTCAGCAAGCCTGGCGCGCGCTTGCCCTGCTCATGCACAAAGGGCGTCAACCGCTGCATAGCCAGCAAAAAGATCGCGCCAACACCCAGCCACAAACCGAGGCGGTGCGCGACCTGCAGCCCTAGCGGCTGATTGATCAGCAAGGCCAGCGCCGCCAGCAGTTGGCACAAGCCTATCCAGGTAAGGCCGGCGGCGATGCCCCAGGCATGCAGCGAGTGACGCGCGCCGGGGCGGGCGCAGCGGCGCAGCAGCCCCAAGGCAAGGCCCAACAACAGCAGGCCCGGCAGAGCAGCAGCCAGGCTGGCCAGGCCGCGCCAGCTGTGCGCATCGGCCAGCAGCAGGCTCAGCCAAGCCAGCACGACCATGGCGGCAGGCAGACGCAGCCGCCGACCATCGACCGGCCCCTGGTCCAGCCAGCGCGGCAGGCTGGTGAGGGCAAAGCCGGCGATGAACAAGGGCATGAAGCCCAGGCTCATCAGCCAACCATGCAGGGTCGAGGCCGACAGCAGGCCGGGTGAATGCTGCAAGTGCAAGGGCAACAACTGCGCGACCCACCAAAGTGCACTGAACAGCCACAGCGCCGCTGCGGCGGCAAACAGCGGGCGATGCGGGCTCATCATCAGCGCGGCACGTAGAACACCGCCTTGCTGCGGAAGCGGCTGCCTGGGTGGTCCAGATCTTCCGCCACAAAGTACACCGTATGGATGCCCGGCTGATGGTCGGCCTGTGGCGGCAGGCGCAGCTGTACCGGTAGCGCGCCGATAGCGGCCGGTGCCAGCCGCAGTTCGGAGCCGCCCTTGGCCAGCAAGGCCAGGCCAGGCAGGCCAACGGCCTGCAGGCTCAGGCGCAGCGGCCTCTCGGTGCGGTTGATCAACTGCAGTCGGTAGACGTTCTCGATCAGACCGTCCTCGACCTGCCTAGCCATGGTGTTGCGGTCCTTGACCACATCGATCAGCAAGTCGCTGCGTTGCTGCAAGCTGAAGGCGAAACCAGCGCTGAGCAGCAGCAGGGCCGCGCCGTACAGCAAGACACGCGGGCGCAGCACCCGGGCCAACATCTGCGAGCGCTTCCAGTGATGGGTGATGCCGTTCTCGGTGGCATAGCGGATCAGGCCGCGTGGCGAGCCGACCTTGTCCATCACCTGGTCGCACACGTCGATGCAGGCGGCGCAACCGATGCACTCGTTTTGCAAGCCCTCGCGGATGTCGATACCGGTCGGGCAGACCTGTACGCACAAGCTGCAGTCCACGCAATCTGCGGACTGTCCGGCCAACAAATCGCCCCCCTTGCGCGACCGCGCGCCACGCGGCTCGCCGCGGGCGGCGTCGTAGCTGATGATCAAGGAATCGGCATCGATCAGCGCACCCTGGAAGCGCGCGTACGGGCAAATGTATTTGCACATCTGCTCGCGCAGAAAGCCCGCATTGCCATAGGTGGCACCGGCGTAAAACAAGATCCAGAAGCTGGGCCAGGCGGTCAATTGCCAGTCGAACACTTGTTGACTCATTTCGCGAATCGGCACGAAGTAGCCCACAAAGCTGAAACCGGTCAACAAGGACAGGGCCAGCCAGCCGCCATGCTTGGCCGATTTGCGCGCCAGCTTCGACGCGTTCCAGGGCGCCCGGTCCAGGCGCATGCGGGCCTGACGGTCGCCCTCGGTATGGCGCTCAATCCAAAGAAACAGCTCGGTGTAGACGGTCTGCGGGCAGCTGTAGCCACACCACAGGCGCCCGGCCACGGCGGTGAAGAAGAACAGCGCCAGAGCGCTGAGCACCAGCAAGGCGGCCAGGTAGATGAAGTCCTGCGGGTAGAGCACCAGGCCCAGCACATAAAAGCGCCCTGCTTCCAGATCGAACAACAGCGCTTGGCGGCCGTTCCACTGCAGCCAGGGCATGCCATAAAAGAACAGCTGCGTCAGCGCCACCATCAGCCAGCGCCAGTTGGCAAAGCGCCCGCTGACCGAGCGCGGATAGACCTTGGCCTCGGCGACGTAAAGCGGAATCACTCGCTGGGCTGTGCCGCCACCGGGTGCGGCGGGATGTTCAAAACGGGTCATGAGGCTTGAGTGTAAGTCGGCCAGCTGCGGCAGGCCCGGGCAGGCCCAGCACGGGCAGGCTCGCGGCCAGCCCCGGCGGCACCATCTGGGGAGGACTGAGCAGGTCTGCCAAGCTGTAGCGGTCGAGTTGTTCAAGAAATGCGGCCAAGGCGTCGTTGAAGATGCCGGTGAGCCGACAGCGTCCTGTGAGGCCGCAAGCATTGCCGCTGCCGAGGCACTCCACCAGATAAAAGTCAGGCTCGATCGCGCGCACCAAGTCGCCTAGCATCAGCTCGTCTGGTGCCAGGGCCAGCCGCATGCCACCTCCCTTGCCGCGCACCGTGGTGGTCCAGCCACCCAGACCCAGCTGATGGGTAATCTTGGTCAGATGGGCTTCGGAAATACCGTAGGCCTGGGCGATTTCGGCTGTGGTGCAAAGCCGCTCCGGGCGCTGACCGAGATAGATCAGCATGCGCAGCGCATAGTCGGTCATTGTGGTCAGGCGCATCGTGAGTCCTCAGGCGGCGTCAAGTGTTCGGGATGATGGCAAGCAGGTCTGTGCCACAAGCCGACCTCGGCGCGTGCACTCAACCCGGCAGGCCGTCAGTTCGCGGGCGCATCAGTATCGGGCCGTAACGCCACAAATACAGGGCAAAGGCCAGGGCCCAGAGCGCCGCCGACAGCCACACCGCTTGCAGCAAGGCGGCCGGCACGAGCAGCGGCAAGAACACACGCAGCAAGGCGGCCGCGAGCATGGCCAGATAGGCGGCTTTCTCAATTGGCCCGGCCCTCAAAGGGCGCCCCGTGTGACCCAGCGCGGTGCGCGTGATCATGCCCAGCGTCATCAGGCCGATCAGCCCCACCGTCAGCGCATGGGTGGCCGCAGCCGCGGGCAGCCAATCCAATGCCGCCGCCGCGCGCAGGGCCAGATGTATCAACAGCCAGGCATAGGCCACGTGCAAGACCCAGACCAAGGGGTTGCCCAGCGTCTTCCAAGGTTGCCACAGGGCAAAGCGCCAGCTGTGCGCGAGGAGCGCCGGCAGCAGGGCAAGCAACAGCACAGCACCGCTCAGCCCCGCTGCATCGAACGCGGCCAAGAGCAGCACGCTGCCCAGCGCGGCGCGCTCCACACGCGGGTCACGGCGTGCGTTCATGCCAGGCACGCCGTTATTGGAGAACATCGGCAGCACACGGCCTGCCATAACGGCAATCATGAAAAGCAGCACATCCAGCGCCAAAGGCAAGCCCAGGCCATTGAGCAAGGCGCTCGGCAAAGGCCGCCAAGCCAGCTGCGTCAAGTGCAGCGCGGCCGAGGCAAGACCCATCGCCAGCAACAGTCCGACGAAGAAGTAATTGCGCCGGTTATCACCAGCGGCCAGCGCACGCCACAGCCCCCAGGCCGCCAACCAAGCGAAGACGATGTTAGCGAGCAGCGAAGCCCAGACCCAAGGTGTCAGTACCAGCACACGGGCCAGCACCCAGAGCGCCGCCAAGGCCATCAAGGGCCGTCCGCTGGGCGTGTGCTGCCCCGACCAATTGCGTCCAGCGGTGAAAAGAAAGCCGATCACGATGGCCACGGCGTAGCCAAACACCATTTCGTGGGCGTGCCAGGCGGCGCCGCGCAGGCCCACCTTGCTCAGCAAGCCACTGAATTGCAGGGCCCACAAGGGCACCGACAGCAAAGCCAAGCCGGCCGCCAGCAGATAAAAGGGCCGAAAACCCAGGTCCCAAAGGGCCAGGCCCGCCGGCCCGCGCCGCCGCCGCGGCTCTTGCAATTGCACGAAAACCTTGGCCATCGTCAGCTCCGAATCGGTCTATCTATTTTCTTGATCAATTCGCGCCGCAGCAGCCGCAGCAGCTCTTGGCGGCCGCGCGCCGGGCTATGCGCACGCGCCACTGCTGCGGGCCGGCCTCCAGGGTTTCCCAATCAAACTGGCCGGGCCACTGGGCCTGAAGCTGCTGCTGCAGCGGAAGCGGCTCATGGTCACTGTGCAGCTCGAAGGCGGCCCCCACGATCAGACTTTCAAATTGGCTGAAGATCAAACCGTGGCGTTGTGGCGGCGGAATCAGGCGCACATCAATGACGGTGCAGGCAGGGCTCGAAGCGCTCGAAGCGCCATTCGTCACGGTGTTCATGCAGGGGCTCCCTTAAGTTGCATTTAATATGAAACTTATTATGACGACACCGAAAATTAAAAGCAATATTTAAAATGCATGTTCAACTAGACTTGCGTCGGCCAGCATGTTGGCGCTGACCAGGAACTGAGCCACCGCTCCGACATTTGAGTGAGCCGTCTCTGGTGACCAATACTTCAGTGCCTATGAGGGCCATCAGTCAGTCTGCATGGCTCAACGGAATGTCGGCAGTGGTGCGAAAAGTGGCTTAATTGGACGTCAGCGCCAACAAACGGCGGCTTACGGTCGCCGGCACGGTGCCCATACCCGAGCATGGTGGATTCGTTTGCGTGCGCCAATGCGGAGCTGCCGGATCAGCTGCGCGAATATCTGGGCCGTGCCGGTGCCGAGAGTCTGGCTAAGGCCGGCATGGCCTTGCAAAACTTGAAGGGTCTGGCGGACATGCTCGGCGCCGCGGCCTTGGCGAGCAAGGCTAGCGCGTGCGAAAGCGCCGTGAAACACGGACAACCGCCGAACGTTGTTTGGGTCGATGATTTAGAGTTGGTTATCCAGGCTTGCTGCGCGGCTTTGCAAGCCTGGCCAGCGAAATCGGTGCATTGCCGGGTACACAAGATTTGACGCGCTCACGTTATGCGCACAGCGAATCGGTCTGAGGCTGGCCGATGTCGGCGAAATTCAGTTGAAAGTGGGGCAAACGCCGGCCACCGACTTGTCGCGCCTGGACCAGCAAGTCGGCCAATTGTCGAGCCGAGCCAAGGCTGCCAAAGCGCCGTAAATCGGCCGCTTCTCGTGCCCGCCGGCGCCGCTTGATCCGCTATGCTGACCTCCGGCCGCTTGGCCGCTTGGCCGCTTGGCCGCTTGGCCGCTTGGCCGCTTGGATGACATGACAGGAGACCTCAATGAGCGATGCGACTTTGTTTGAAAAACTCGGCGGTGCGGCGGCAGTGGATGCTGCGGTGGATATTTTCTACCGCAAGGTGCTGATGGATGCCAGCATCTCGGCCTACTTTGAGTCGGTCGATATGGAAAAGCAAAGGGCCAAGCAAAAGGCCTTCCTGACAATGGTTTTTGGCGGTCCCACTGACTATACGGGCAAGGACATGCGAACTGCCCATGCGCCGCTGGTGCAGCGCGGCCTCAACGATGCGCATTTCGATGCGGTGGCCGGTCATTTGCAGGCCACGCTGGAGCAGCTTGGTGTGGCGCCCGAGCTGACCGCGCAGGTGATGGCGCTGGCCGGCAGCACGCGCAACGACGTGCTCGGGCGCTGAAGGGCGCGGAGCCAGATGGTCATGGCCTTGCGTCTTGACGGCGTCGAGTACGCCGTCGCCGCGGGAGAAAAAGTCCTCGACACCTTGCTGCGTCATGGTGTCGAGCTGCCTCATGCCTGCCGGCGCGGGGTCTGCCAGGCCTGCTTGTTGCGCAGTCTGGATGACGTTCCCGGCCTCGCCGAAGCGCAGCAAGGCCTGCGCGACACCTTGCGCCAACAGGGTTTTTTCATGGCCTGCCAATGCCCGGCCGAACAAGCGCTGAACCTGGCCCTGCCGCAAAGCAGCGAGCTGTTTCAGCCGGCCCGCGTCAGCTACAGTGAAGCGCTCAGCGCGAACGTGCAATGTATCCGCCTGCAGCCCTCGTTGGCGCTGCCGCATCAGGCCGGGCAATTTTTGAATTTGCGTCGCCACGATGGGCTGGTACGCAGCTACTCGATCGCCAGCGTGCCGGCGCTTGACCCTTATGTGGAGCTGCATGTGCAGCGGCGCCAGGGCGGGGAGATGTCACAGTGGTTGGCCGATGGCTTGCAAGTCGGGGTGAACATCGAGATCGCCGGCCCCAATGGCAACTGCTTCTATCTGCCCGGCCGGTCGCAGCAGCCCTTGCTGATGATAGGTACCGGCACCGGCGTGGCGCCGCTGCTGGGTATCGCCCGAAGCGCCTTGTCGAGCGGCCACCAGGGGCCGATTGAGCTTTACCATGGCAGCAGCGCAGCGGCCGGCCTTTATTGCCAAGCCCAGCTGTTGGACTTGGCCGCAAGGTATGACAATTTTCGGGTCCACTTTTGTGTTTCCGGCGAGGCCGCACGGCAGCCTTGCGAAAGCGGCCGCGCGCTCGACATCGCGCTGCGCGGCCATCCCGAGTTGAGCGGCTTCCGGGTCTTTTTGTGCGGCGCGCCGGAGATGGTCAACAGCGCCAAGAAAATGGCTTATCTGCATGGTGCCGCGATGCAGGATATTTACGCCGATCCGTTCGAGAACAAGGACCTGCGGCGGCTCGCTCGCCACTGAGAAAATCAGTGATGGAGTTTTTTAGTCGGTGATGACTTTGCCAAGCTTGAGGCTGCCGTGGCGGGCGCGGTGCCGCTTGCCAAGCTGCAGGCTTCGCCGTCCCAATGGCCGCAGGCCGCCCGCTAATGTCTGGGCTTGCTCTTGCTGAAGGCCGAGGCCCGCTGGTTGCACGCCGACCTCGATGTGGCCGAAGCGCAGGCCCGCGAGCTGATACAGCAGGCGCTCAGCCTGTCCGATGGTTGTATGCGTCTGGTGAACCCATCTTGAATGAGCCCGTCCGGTCTGTAAGGATCACGTCCACTTAGCAATAGATGGACATGATGGCAACAGAGAAGATCGTTAGACGGCGGCAATACAGCGCTGAGCTCAAGGCCCGGGTCGTGGCCGAATGCAATGAGGCAGGAGCCTCTGTGGCCAGGGTGGCGATGTCGCACGGCATCAACGCCAACATCGTGCATGGCTGGCGCCAACTACAGCGTGAAGCCAGTCCGTCGGTTCCCTCGAATTCAAGCGGGTTCATTCCGGTGTCGCTTGCCTCTCCGCCGGCGTCCGCTGTCAGTGGCGACATTCGGGTCGAGCTGCGCAGAGGCGCCATTGCCATGACGATAAATTGGCCAACATCGGCCGCAGCCGAGTTCGCCGTCTGGACACGAGAGTTGCTGCGTTGATCCGCATCGACGCTGTGTGGATGGCCGTCGAGCCGATGGACATGCGGGCCGGCACCGAGACTGCATTGGCGCGCGTGGTGAAGGTCTTCGGCGCCGCCCACCCCCACACGGCCTACCTCTTCGCCAACGCCCGTGCCAATCGCATGAAGGTGCTGGTGCACGATGGCGTCGGCGTCTGGTTGGCCGCCCGGCGCCTCAACCGGGGCAAGTTTGTCTGGCCCCATAACGTGGAAGGTATGCTGAGTCTGAGTCGCGTGCAACTGGATGCCTTGGTGCTGGGCCTGCCTTGGCAGATGATGGGCGAGGCTGGGATCATCCGCGTGCTGTAGTGCAATTGCTGTAAATGCCGATGCCTGGGGCCATCGAAGCGGGCAACATCCATTCCCGTGATCCACGAAACCCAGCTTGACACCCTGACACCCGCGCAGTTGCGCGAGTTGACGGCGCGACTGCTGAGCGAATTGCGCTACAAGCAGGCCACCATCGACAAGCTCACCCACGAGAACGCGGTGCTCAAGCGAATGAAGTTCGCCGCCAGCAGCGAGGTGTTCCAGGGCGACCAACGCAGCTTGCTCGAAGACGCGGTCGATGAAGACTTGGAGGCGGTGCAAAGCGAGCTGCAACAGCTCGCCAGCAAGCCCACAACACCTGCCGGCAGAGCTGCCGCGCCGCGAGTTCCGCCACGAACCCGACAGCACCCGCTGCACTTGCGGCTGCCAGATGAAACGCATCGGCGAGGACGTCGCCGAGAAGCTGGACTACGCCCCTGGCGTGTTCACGGTCGAGCGTCACATCCGCGGCAAGTGGGCCTGCGCCCAGTGCGAGCGGCTGGTGCAAGCGCCGGTCGAAGCGCATGTGATCGACAAAGGCATTCCGACCGCCGGCCTACTCGCGCAGGTGCTGGTCGCCAAATACGCTGACCATCAGCCGCTGTACAGGCAAGAAGGCATCTATGCCCGCAGCGGCGTGACACTGCCGCGCTCGACCTTGGCAGCCTGGGTCGGCGCATGCGGTGTGCAGTTGCAGCCGCTGGTGGACGCGCTCAAGGCCGAGATGCTCAGCCACGAGGTGCTGCATGCGGATGAAACGCCGGTGGCCATGCTTGATCCCGGTGCCGGCAAAACGCACCGGGCCTATCTGTGGAGCTACTGCACGGGCCAATTCGAAGACAGTCGCATCGTCGTCTACGACTTCGCCGAGAGCCGGGCCGGCACGCACGCGATGGAGTTCCTGGGGCACCCTGGCGAGAAGGCATGGCGCGGTGCGCTGGTATGTGACAACTACTCGGGCTACAAGGCCCTGCTCGCCAAGGGTGTGACGGAGGTGGGTTGCATGGCCCACGCAAGGCGCAAGTTCTATGAGCTCTGGGCCAACCACCGCAGCGAGATCGCCGAGCAGGCGCTGAGCCACTTCGGCCAGCTGTATGAGATTGAGCGTGAAGTGCGGGCCGCATCGCCCGAACAGCGTTTGCAGACCCGACAAGCCCAAGCCAACCCGGTCGTCGATGCCTTGCACCGCTGGCTTGCGCTGCACCGGCAGAAAGTGCCCGACGGTTCAGCCACAGCCAAGGCCATCGACTACAGCCTCAAACGCTGGGTGGCGCTAACGCGTTACCTTGATGACGCCATGCTGCCCATTGACAACAATTGGGTCGAGAACCGAATCCGGCCAGTGGCGCTTGGGCGCTCGAACTGGCTCTTCGCCGGCAGCCTGCGAGCGGGGAAGAGAGCGGCGGCCGTGATGAGTTTGATCCAGTCAGCAAAGCTCAATGGTGTGGAGCCGTGGGCATACCTGAAGGACGTGCTGACCAGGTTGCCAACACAGCCGGCCAGTCGAGTCGCGGAGCTGCTGCCGCATCGCTGGATTCAGCCCAAGTAATTCGGGCGCCCACCTGCTGGGCGGCCCGTCAAGATGACTTGCCTGGACGCATACCGATGGTTTGCTGATGACCGACGCCCATCTGCTGCTGGCGCATATCGCGGGTGATCGCGGTGACCCGGCGGGGCGATGCGCCGAGCTGGACATCACGGCGGCCATGAGCGTCGGCAGCGGGCACCGTGCTGGCGCCCACTCTGCGCATCCGAATGACAAGAACTGGCCGGGACCGTGAGGCCGCATCATCGCCCGTAAGGCGACGTTGACCAAAACGGTCGGCGAACCGAACGTCAGTGTTGCGGCGCCTGTTTGAACTGTCGGTCTGGAGCAGGCCCGGACATTTCGAGGGCACTGACTGCGTGGCAACTCGCCCAAAGCGGGCATTGCCAATTAATCAACGTATCTAAGCGACTTGTCACAAGCGGTCGCTCGCGACCGGCAGCTAACCGACATCGCCAGCGGCGGCATCGAATTCAGTCTTTGCCACTGCATTTCTACCCGGTCCAGCGCGAAAATATGAGCCGTATCTAAGTCCGCATCCTCCACCGCGCGCAGCTCTGCAAGCTTTACATCAAACTCGCGCACAGCATTTTCAAACTGCTTGAGTTCCACTGACCCATCCCGGCTTGCACGGTGCGCAAGTAGCGCCACGTGCTGCGAAAGCATGCGCAGCCGCCCAGCCGCCTCGACTTGCCGGGTCACCTCCGCCAAGGCATTGAACTCACGCGATACAACCCATATCAATGAGACCGTGGAGATAGCGAACCCTCCCACGATGACTAGCAGCAGCGTTCGCAGACTGGTACGCGGAAGATGTGACAACGGAGCGGGTTATGGCCCCGGATCTTCAGTGGTGTCGGTTGTCAACGCCTGCCCCTAAGGAGGCATAACGCCAGATCGCTTGGTCTTTTTTTGGAGAAAGACCTTGATCTCCTTGTCGGACCGCCGAATATGTAGCGACAACCAGTCCCGCAAGACCGCAGACAACTGCGAAGCGACAGTGATACTGCCAGATTCATATTTTGCGCGAAGTACACGCAGCTGGTCGGCAAATTTCGCATGACCAACTTTGTGCCGTTCTAGGTTTGGAAAGCGCAGTGCCTCCATGATCTGCTCTTCGCGTTGTAGATGCTCTTTGGTATAGGTGATCAGTTCATTCATCAATTTCTCAACCACCTCTTGTCCACGCCCCTCGCTGGTTGCCGTGTGCAACTCATTTACCAAATTGACCAACTTCATGTGGTCGTCGTCGATCGGCCCCTCATCAATGACCATGTCATCGGCCCACTCAAAATAAGCCATTCCAGTCTCCCTTCAAACGATTGGTAGAGACGGAGAAACGTGCTACCGACCTATCGCAGCGCGCTGTCCGAGTCTGAACACGCTGACCGCCTGCACCAGCGTTTTGGCCTGATGATCCAGAGACTGCGCCGCAGCGGCAGCCTCTTCCACCAACGCAGCATTTTGTTGTGTGACGGTGTCCATTTGGCCAATGGCCTGGTTAACTTGTTCAATACCCAATGTTTGGTCCTGACTGGCGCTGGTGACTTCGCCCATCAGGTCCGCCACACGCCTGACGTGAACAACAATTTCATCCATGGTGCTACCAGCTTGCTCGACAAGCTTGCAACCTTCACTGACATTGCCTACCGATGTGGTGATAAGGATTTTTATCTCTTTCGCCGCCTCAGCAGAGCGGCCAGCCAAAGAGCGCACTTCGGCCGCGACCACGGCAAAACCGCGCCCCTGCTCGCCCGCTCGTGCAGCCTCAACCGCCGCGTTGAGCGCCAGAATATTGGTTTGGAACGCGATGCTGTCTATCACACCGATGATATCGGCAATCTTTTTAGAAGAGACGTTGATGGCCTCCATCGTGTGGACCACCTGCCCTACAACCGTTCCACCCCTTGCAGCTACCTGGGCTGCAGATTCCGCCAGTTGGTTGGCGTGCTTTCCTGATTCAAAGTTCTGTTTGACCGTAGAGGCCAGTTCATGCATAGACGCTGCAGTTTGCTCCAGTGCGCTGGCCTGTTCTTCGGTGCGAGACGAAAGGTCCATATTGCCGCCTGCAATTTCGTAGGTGGCGGTAGCCATCGATTCCGTACCGCTGCGCACCTGGTTCACAATATTGATCAGGCTGTCGTTCATATCCTGCAGGGACTGCAGCAACTGACCGCATTCATCCTTTGAATAGACCTGTACTTCGGTCGTGAGATCTCCGGACGCCACTGTGCGCGCAATATGCACCGCTTCCTGAATTGGTTGTGTAATGGAGCGCGTGGTGAACCAAGCAAAGCCAACCCCCACCACTAAACCAGAGAAACACAGCATGCTCAGCAGAACAGTGGCCGAGTCGATTCGATCGCGGACCTCGGTGCTACTGTTAACTACAATTTTCTTTTGCAACTCGGTAAGTGCAACGATGGGCTGTTGCATTGCGTCCAATGCCGGCAGAGTTTCGCTGTTCATGGTCGCGATGGCAGCCTCTCTTTGCCCATCTTCAATTTGCTTTGCAACTTTGGAAAATGATGTCTCGTACCACTTGCGCTGCTCGACCAGCGTCGCCAGCAAAGCCTTGCCCTCGGGCAAATAGACAAGCTGCGTTAAGGTTTCGAGTGCAGCGCTGATGGTTTTCTTGTTGACATCAATGGACTGCTTGATCTTCGCAGTCTGGGCAGGGTCACTGGCAATCAGCAACTCCATCGTATTGCGCGCATTCGCTCGTGTCGTTGCATTGATGACATTGGCTGCCTCTGACTTAACCCAGTCCTTTTCAATGATGCGACTGTTGACTGTGTTGACTTCGGCGAAGCGCAGCAGGCTCACTCCCGCTATAGCGACCATCATCAAGAGCAGTACACCAAAGCCAATGGCCAAGCGGAAGCCGATTTTAAGGTTCGTGAAAGAACGCATTGCAGATTCCCTTGGTTGGGCCGCCTGATAGGGCGGTTCCGTTGTGCAGCAATTCAAGGCTACGGGGTTCAACCTAGTTGGGGTTAGATCTTTAGAGCTACCGCTAACACCCGCGACAACTATCCCATCCTCACTCGACTTGCGGTTGTCCTGCATCAATATGGCCGCATTCCTTGCGTCATGGGGGGATCAGTGCCGGCAGCAACGAACAAAACCTGGGGGTCAGCCAGATCGGTGAGGCATTGGCTCAAATAGACTAAGCAACCCAGCACAACGCAGAAGTTGAAGAAGAAACGGCGACAGTAGCGCCCAGCTTGAAAGGCTATCTGCTTAAAACGGTCAGCGTTGAAAGACTGCTCACAAGTTGTGAGCGTGGGGTTGCCAAAGACCGCATTTGGGTTGAACGCGCGAATTCAATGAGTCGGAATGAATACCCGCAACGGGCACAGAGCTGCCTAACAGCTCTGTGCCGTGCACAAGAGGGACTTTGTGCGGTCGACCAGCTTCTAAGCACGCAACAAAGCTGTCACTCGGCGGGCGGGTGGTTACCTGCCTAGTTCTGCTTTCTGGCATATCGTTGAATTCACACTGCCGGCCATTTGCGGTCGCTCCCGAAAGTCCCCTTTGCGGTTGCCCCGCGCTGTGGAGCAAAGGGCTCGGACGAGCCGCCGGGCGCCCATAGGACTGTGCGCGGCGCCGCCGCCCAGCTTGTGCATCCGAGCGAAATCCGCGGCCGTGGGGGATGCTCACTTGGCTCATTAGTTACCAACGGTGTGAAGACCGTCGCCCGCTTACATCTGGCCTGGCGAAACAATGGCACAGAGGTGCTCGGCGCACTGCCCAAAACTCCTGTCGTTGAATGGATCGGCAGGTCGCGAGCGCTGGCGACCTGCCTTCGCGAGCAACGGCTGGTTCAGGCAGCTCGCCGTCGGATTGACATTGCTGCGTCTGCGCCGCGGCCGAAAACCTCACAGATGGGACAAGCCGGCCTGTGGGTCTTCAAAATCTGGCGCGACATCGCGCCACCCTTTGGCTTCAAAAAGCTGCGTTGCTCGTAGGAGTCACGTGGCTGTGCAAATAGGCCAGTGAGATATCCGATCAGCACCTGGATGCCTCGACCCACCACTTCCATGTTGAAGGCAAGCATGGATGGCTGTGGGTCGTCGAAGCCCCGCAGATAGCTGCCGTTGCGTTCACGCTCATCGCGTGGCACCGACTCGGCCGCGAGTCTGTCAGGGCTGATGTGCGCGCTGCACCATAGGCACGGCGTTCCCGGCCGCACGAGATTGATCCTACCGATCTCGTTTGCAACGGCCCCTGTAGCGGCCACCGAGAACTGAACACCCAGGTCCAGCAGCGGGATCATGTACTGTTGGCAAAGCTGATTTAGGTAGGCGCGAGAGGTTGTGTTGTCTGTGCAAACGACGATGACATCGCAGCCAATGAGATAGGCCAGCGCTTCATCGTGCTCGACATGTTGCAGCAGGGCATCGACCTTCGCGTCCGGCGCGTGAGCGAGCACATAGTCGCGCGCAATATGGACCTTAGGTCGTCTTTGCGCATCTGCCGGCACGGCGAAGGGGATGCGCGGAAGATTGGTGTCGTCCAGCAGTTCATCGTCAACCAAGGTGAGCCGCCGCACACCATGATGGACGAGCGCCAGTGACGCGAGGCTGCCGGTCCCGCCGAGTCCAATAACAGCGCACGAAACCGCGCTGACCATGCGCTGACCTTGGGCGCCTAGAAGCAGCGCCTGGCGTGCAAAACGGCGTTCGTCCAGAAGCCGACTCGGGACAAACTCACGCCAATGAACGTCGTCAACGACTACGACAGAGCCTAGCTCAACCGCCGCACCTTGCCTCGGGTAGACCAAACCAACGCATTCGTTAACACCGGCATTCCACACGAGCGCGAGATGTTCGGCTTGTGATGCTCGCCGGTGGAAGAAGGCGAAGGACCGCCGGTTGCCCATGTGATCTGCTTGAGAGAACCCGACACCCGCTTCGGTCATAGGGTGCAAGTGCGCCATCACGATCACCCGGTTTGCTTCTCTTGCCCTTTGTGCAACGCGTGCCATGGCTAGCGGCGTCACCGATGCGATGTCCTCGCCTTGGGCGGCATAGTCGGCACGATCAACATCGACGATTTCGTCGACAAGGTAAATCACTGCGTCTCGTGCCTGCACCCGACGGCAGGTAAGAAACGCGACACTTTCGGCTGGCATTGCCGCCCGCAGCAAGGCTGCGAGGCGGCGATGATGGTCAGCGCGCATACGAAGCACGTAGTTCATCATCGCCTCCGCTTAGTTTGCCTGGCCCAGGCGCATGCGCGCGAACCGCAAGTGGGACAACAGCCCGTCAGTGGCCGGGTTCCACCGGTGACCCGGCGGGTAGTGCCAAGAGAAGCGCTGCCAGGTTTCTCCCGCATACATCTCAATCTGGTCGGCGTTTTGCGGCGAGCGCCCGTCAGCAAGCGCCAGTCCCGGCGTCACCCAGAACATGTCCATCGCCGCAAGCGGGTACCCCTGAGGCGCGTGGAACAGAATGTCCGTGACGGTGCGGTTCCAGTGCGACGGCAGCTCCAAAGCCCTGACAATGACGAGCGACCGAGTGCCGTCGTCAATGCGCTCGACCGTGCCGCAGCGTTCGCGCAGCAGGTCGAGGTCGGCTTCGAGCTTTGTGTCGAAGCCGACATTGCCGCAAGGGCTGGTGTAGAAGCGATCGTCTTCCTGCACAAGAACCCTCATGCCCGGCGTGATCTGCGCATCCGGGACATCCTTCAGCTCGACGAACACACCGTCCCCGGACTCGAAGTCGGGGTCCAGCGCAGCAAGCTGCTCGAACGTCAGTTTTGCTTGATGCAGGAGTTTGTCGGGAGCCAACTCTTGCTCGTTGACCACCGGCGAGAGTGGCTTGCGCAGGCACGGGTTGTCGTCTGCGGGGCAGGGACCTTCACCGATGGAGAAGCGTTCGCGTCCATTGATGATGATCTGGTCGTCGACGCGCAACGGGATGTCGCGGTCGTCTGCCAGTTCCAGCAGCAGGTGCTGCCGTGCCGAATCGACATCGGCCAGGTTGTAGATTGCGGCTCCGGCAACGAGGCCACGCGAGGTATCAAAGCGGTTTCCCGCCACATGAATAACGGTGTGCATAGGGTTTCCTATAGCGCGAGTTCATACCGGCACCCTTATGGATGCCAAGGATTTCGCTTGACGCTTGGGGCCAAGTGCCGCACACTTTTGGCTCTCACACCGGCGTGGCAACATGTCGACCCCAAGGCAAGCATTCGTGCTTGCCTTTTTCTTTATGGGCTCATAGCTGTACTCCTTCAGTCGAAGAGTCCGAAGCCGGACGCTTTGGGTGGGATGACGCCGTCTTTGACCAGACGGTCGAGGCGGTACGTTGCGGCCTGGACGCTGGTTCCGCACAGTTGTGCAAGGTCAGACGCCGATGCGACGGAACTACAGGCCTCGACCGGCATCATGATTGCCGCGGTAAGCGCCTTGGCCTGCCATTCGCTGTCCTCGCAGAACTTGTGCTGGCCGACTGGCCCGCGCTGCAGAGTTACTGCGTGCTCCAACACGATGTGGGACAACTCGTGGACGACCGTGCTGCGCGAAAAGACCTTCTCCTCGGTCACACCGTCATAGACATCCTCTCGCAGAACGATCAGGCGCCTCTCTGGAATGGTGAACGCGGCACAGTCTTCAAGGCTGCCGGTTTCTTCCGACCGGTATTCATAGCCCGCCTTCCGCAGCGTGATCTCGAGCGTTCGCCAAGCGTCAATGCGGAACCCGCCCGACCCCTGGACAGTCGGCAGGAGCGACCGCAATCGCACGGCCACATCCTCGAGCTTGGCGTAGCTCATGGGCGCCACCTTGTACCCGGAAGGGGTCCGGGATTGGCTTTCGTTACCGAGGATCATTTGCGTTTGCCCTCTGGATATTTCGAGTCCAACCAGTCGTTGATCTCCTTGCTCGGCTGCGACCCTGACTGCAGGCGTCGCGCGAACGCGGCAACGAGGCTGCGGGCATCTGGCTGCAGGTCTGCCACATTGACAACTTCCTTGGACCGCTCCGCCGCTTGCCGCAGGCTCTGCAGATCCGCATCGGACGCGACGCCCCGGAAAAACTGGAGGGCCGCGTCCACGTACTTGTCGGCGAGGGTCTTCTCGCCATATTCGATGCCGCTGAGGTACGACGAACTTATGCCCATTGCCTCAGCCATGGACTTCATTGAGACGTCGTGACGCATCCTCAGCAAGCGGACTGTTTCTCCGAACGGGGTGAGTTTCATGTGCGAGTGCTCCTTCGTGTGTGCCGGCAATCCGGCCGTGGTGCGTTCGCCCTATTTGGCGAACTATTTCACCGGAGTGTACACGACTTCCCTAAAAAGTAAACTCTTCGCGGCGGCGTTTGGCCGTTTGCCTCACAGGCCATCGTCATCCTCGTCCAAGTCCGTCGCCCTGATTTCCTGCGCGCGCTGGTAGAGCGCGGTGTAGCGGGCCTGCTGGACCCACCCCTTATCAAGCAGCGCCTTAGTGGCGTGATACGGGTTCAGCAGCAGCACGAACTGGCAGGGGCCGGCTAGACCGGGCGCGAAGTCGATGAAGCCCAAGTCTTTGAGCACGCGCAGGTGCTCGCGCCAGGTTGTTACATTGCGCTCGCCGACGTAGCCTGCCTCCGTGGCCGCAGCAGCTTCGACCTCGATCTTCACCATTCCCTCGTCGAACACGCGGCACCACAAGACCAGGTACGCCTTTCCTGCTGGAACCGACTTGCCGGTGGTCACGCGTTTGGAGGCATCGGCTATCAGCTCCATGAACAGGGGCATCGTCCTCGGAATGGTCGTAAACCCATCACGGTCCGCCCGAAGCCATAAGTGTTCGTCGGTGATATGCGGCCAAAGCTGCTTGCGCATGGCGAGCGTCGCCTTCTGCGCCTTGGAGAGGCGTTTCTTTGCTGCGCGTTCTGTGAGAACAGGGGCGATCCGCTTGATCGGCGTGGGCGCTGCGGTCAGCGCGACCGCTGCCCTCTTGGCACGTGGAGTTGGCGCCGTAGCCTTGGTGATTGTCGGCATGATGATTTCCTGCTGTTCGAAGTCTGTTGACGTGTCGTTGTGACTCGCCGATGGATAAACTTTGACAGAAATTCCTTTCAAATCAAATACTTACGCTTCAATAATCCGGTAGTCACTTGCCCTCCGGCACGCAAGCCGCGCCGTGTATTTCGCGAGAACATTACAACTCACATTCTGAGTTGTCGAAGATGCCGACACCGATCGCCTGCAAGGCCAGCAATCACGCCACTTTCCAGAAAACCGTGGTGCTCACGGTGCTCAGCGTACTCGCCGTGCTCAGCGTGCTCTCGGTGCTCCTGGGTATTGCCAAAGGGGCCGCCGTCCCGAAGAGTGGTGGCTGATTTCTGGCTCAGCAAAATCATCTCCGTAGGCCGGGACGGCGCATCCACGAAGCGAGACTAGGATCAAGTCTTCTCAGTGGGTGCCACTAGCCAACCTTGGTAAATCAGGCTCGCAAGGCCAAGGTCAGGCCTTTGGCCGCGATCTGCAGCGAAACTGCCCTCCCTGCCGCAAGCTGGCGTACGCGAAGGCCTGCTAGCTAGCCGTGCTCCGCGCTTCATCGCCTTGAGCGCTGCCCGCCGATGTGGCGAGGTGCCTCCAACGGGTGACTAGGTTTGGGCCCGACCGGCAGCTTTGTTACGGCGGGATCAGGACAGTGGATGTCTCTTCAGGGTCGCTAGCGCGAGTTCAGTGCATCAAGCAGCAGTCATTCAACAGGCTTGACCGGTCGATCTGTCGCCCGTACGGCTGTATGACTGCAACGACTTCGACACCGGACATTCAATCCGCTGAGTTGCTAAGTTTGCCGATGACTGCTTTGTGCAGCGCATCGTGAAGCCGTTTACCGGCAGCGTATGACTGCAAACGCTGCAAAGCTGCCGCCCACTCGCGTCGACCTGATTGCCTGCAGCTGGATCAGCTCCTAGCAGGCGTGAGCGTTTGGCTCGCAGACCAAATGACAAGACGGCGGGCGCCGCGCGTCATCGCGACATACAGATTCGCGGGTGTCATCTGCTCCGGGCTCACCAGGCGGGCCAGGCCGCGCTACTGATTTGGTCTTGATCTGGAAAACCACCGGCCGTCACAGCGGCTTCAGCAGCTCAGCGATGTCCAAGTCCAAAGCGGCGGCCAGTTGTTCGATGTTGTCTATGCTGATGTTGCGCTCTTGCCGCTCAACTGAACCCAGGTAGGTGCGGTGGACCCCGGCCAGGTCGGCCAGTTCTTCTTGGGAGAGCCCCCGTTGAGCACGCTCGGCGCGCAGGCGAAGTGCCAAGCGTTCCCGTGCCGATTGATGTGGGTGTCCTCGCCGATCCATGGGCGAGGAGCTTGCTTGGTGTGAATACTTTGAGTCTACAGACTTTGAGTAGCATTTGCGTTTACACTTCTGGCCATTTTGATGGCTGCCATGAAGCCTCTATGGTCGAAAGCTCAATAACAACATCTACAGCAAGAAATCCAACCGAACGAGTCAAATCCAGGCAGCCCATTGGTACTCGTATTCGTGGCTTGGCTTTCGATATTTTGCTCACCAATCCCCAAGGACTGCGCTACTCAGAGTTGCATCGGAACATCTGCCAGATTGCGCCGGACTTGAAGCACAGCACGGTGAACTCTTCAATCTGGAACTTGGATGTTGTCCATCCAGAAAAAGTTTACAAGCCCATCAAGGGTGTTTTCAGACACCTTGCGTTCATAGACCTCGAAGCTGTGACGCCTCATTTTGAATCACCAACCCAATCTCAACAGAGAATCAGGGAGGATGTTTTCTATCCGCTCTTTGCGCATTGGCTCAAAAATGAGCTGGAGGAGGTTACGCACGCGATCAGTCTTGGGGGTAATGCCTTCAGGGACAGATGGGGTACGCCAGATGTGATCGGAAAATCTGAAAGCCGCAGGAGTGACGTGATCAAAGGCCCGACGAGCATTGTTTCTGCCGAAATAAAAGTGGATGCCACCGGCTTGGTGATCGGCTTCGGCCAAGCTTGCGCGTATAAGCTTTTTAGCCACAAGAGTTATTTGGTCATTCCACAGGACGTCTCGCCTGATGAACTGGCTCGCCTTGAGTCTTTGTGTCAAATGTTCGGGATCGGGCTGGTTACCTTTAATGCAAAAATGCCAGCATCACCAGATTTTCGCCTGATCATTCGCCCCGTCCGGCATGAGCCCGATCTTTTTTATACAAACCGATATGTGGCGCATGTGGAGAAGGATCTATTCCAATAGTGGATAGCAGCCCGCCCCACCCATGGTCAGGTAACTGCTCCACTTGTCCAGGGCAAATTGAACCAGTGAATTCGATAAGTCAGGCGCCTCTGCTCTGACGAGCAGGACGTAACTTCCCTCACCCTTGATCATGAGGGGGAGATTTACGAGGTGAACGTCTTGAAGCAACATCGGCAAACCACGATCCGGACGCTCCCGCGTACCGGCAACAGCCAGCCTGTGCTGGTCAAGTTTTTTCGGACACAGCGATAGGTTGTTTGATTGCCGATTGCTGCTCGAAGGCATTGGGTGGCAAGTTGCCCAGTTTGGAATGCAGTCGCACGCTGTTGTAGAAGCCAACGATGTAGTCGGCGATGTCCGTCATGGCCTCGGCGTGGTTGGCGTAGTCGCGCTGCCAAACGCGCTCCGTCTTGAGGCTCAGGAAGAATCGCTCCATCACCGCGTTGTCCCAGCAATTGCCTTTGCGGCTCATGCTTCCGACCAGGCCGTGACGGGCCAGCAGCGCCTGATGAAGGGCGCTTGCGTACTGGCTGCCCCTGTCGGAATGAACAATCAGCCCTGGCGCAGGTTGGCGCTGCGCGATGGCCAGTTGCAGCGCCGCACACACCAGTTCGGCGTGCATGGTCGGCGCCATCGCCCAGCCCACGACCTTGCGTGCGTACAGGTCCAGCACCACCGCCAGGTACAGCCAGCCGCTGCGCGTGCGGATGTAGGTGATGTCGCTCACCCAGGCCTGGTTGGGGCCGCTCGGGTTGAAGCGCCGCGCCAGCACGTTGTCTGAGACCGGCAGCGCATGCCCGCTGTCAGTGGTGTGAACGAACTTGCGCCGCCACAGGGCCCGCAGCCGGTTCTCGCGCATCAAACGTCGAACTCGGTGGCGCCCGATGCGCAGCCCCTGAGCGCGCAGCACCGCGCCAAGGCGACGGCTGCCATAGACGCGGCCGCTGGCTGCGAACTCAGCCTTCAACTGCGTGCTGACCAAACAGGCCTTGGGCGCGCGCTTGGTGCGCTGACGGGCACCGTAGTAGCCCGAACGACTGACGCCCAGCACGCGGCAGAGCCGCTCGACGGTGACGGCCTTCTTGCGCAACTGCTCGACGAACTGGTAGCTCATCGAAGCTCGCTGGCAAAGAAGGCCGATGCTTTTTTTAGGATATCGACGTCACCGCGCAATTGCTTGTTCTCGGCCTCAAGCTGGCGGATGCGTTGCTGCTCGGCGGTCAGCGGTTTGCCGATGCCGGGGCGGCCTGCAGCCTCTTCATCGGCCTGCGTCAGCCATCGCCGCACGGCCGTCTCGCCGAGCTTCATGTCGCGACAAACATCACCCACGCTCAAGCCCTGCTCGCGAATCATCTGCACGACTTGCAGCTTGAACTCGGCAGTGAATGTCCTTCGTTCTCTCTTACTCATGGCTCCCGTCCAGGTGGATTCCACCTATCGAGGTGTCCGGGGAAATTAGACCAGCACAGCCCGAGATCGAGTGCCGTACTGGGTCAGCGGACCTCCACCAACCTGCCCATCTTCAACAGTCGGATGTTTTCCTCAAGCTGGCGATTCTTCTCGCGCAGGTCATACACCTCCTCAAGAAGGCACAACTCGCGCTCCAGGGCTTGGTCGAGCCGACGGGTCAGGGACTCAACGTCCTGCCTTAGCCCAGGCACCGGGTCAGCGGCAAGCTTGGCCTCTGACTGCGACTTTGCAGCGGCGTCGATGGCAGCGATCAACTCTGCGTAGGCTGGCCGTGACTTTTTGATGCTGCCCCGCCCGCTGCCCGCCTCAATCGCAACGGTGTCGTTGTTGATTGGGTCCCCGCGAGCCACCAACCGCTCAAGGGCGGCGTAGTACTTGTCCACCTGGACTTTGGCGCTCATGCTGCTTTCTCCTTCAGCTTTTGGCGGGCTTGAAGCAAGATCTTGAGGTGATTGACTTCCAGTCGGTGTTCGACACTGCCCTCTTGCGTTGACTGCAGGCTGGAGACCACCGATTCCTGAGAGTCAATGATTCGGTCCAGCCGCCTGGCGTGAGCAACGATGTTGATGCAGTTGCTCTCTAGGCAGTCGAAGGGGATGGGCTCCAGCGGTGGTGTCTTGCACTCTCCGGTGGCGACGCAACCTCCCAGCACCGTTTCTTTGTAGGCCAAGGTGCCATCACGGAAGAGCTTCAGCGTCTCTTGCGGGGTGCGGCTGGTCACGGTCTGAACCATGAGCTCGGCTCCTCGTCCTAGCAAGGACTCGTCGGAGAACAGCATACCCATGACATAACCAAAGTAGCTGCTTTCTTCTTTGGCGGCATTCCACTCGTGGCTGAAGTGATCGGGATCGAACACCAGGTTCACAGCCTTTGAGTAGCCGTCCGAATAGTACCGGCGCATCTCATCGGTGATGTGCTGCAGTTGGGCCTTCAAGGCAGGCAGACTCACCATGCCGCTGCGGTGGGCATAGACTGACAGGCTGCGCCGCAGTTGGTGGAAGGCCAAGGGCCAGGTTTGGCCTACGACGATGCCCTCACGATCCCAACCGCGCTGGAGTTCCAGACGATCCAACTCTTCGATGTCCTCTTGCGTGACCAAGATCTGGTCGCGCTCAACGAGGCGGGATTGGTGCTCATAGAGGGTTAAGTTGTTTTTGGCTCGATAGGGGTTCTCGGTCGAGGGGAACAGGAGCGCCTTGGTATCGGTGGCCGGATCGCCTGTGGACACTTCTTCCAGGATGACGCCAGCAATGCGCTGGGCCAAGCGGATAGCCCGAGCCCCATCGGGGCTTGTGACCCAAGAGGTGGGCTTCTTAACCCCTTTGTTCAGCTTGTGGGTGTAGCCGTTCACCCAGTGGACTTGTCTAGCACCGTCCTCGATTGGTTCGATGGCATTGCGCAAGGGCAAGATTTTGGCCTCTCCCACCCGCATTCCGGTGAAGGCGATGACCACGTGCATGAGTTGGGACTGGTGGGTGTTAAGTCGGCCGGCAATGAAATTATCAAGGGCGCCCATTGAAGTTGGCTCGTAGCCGAGGAGCTTCATGCGCTCAACGACAACTTGCAGAACTTGTGCGCGGAAGTACGATCGCTGCATGAGACTCCCGTCCTCAGGCGCCGCGCGGGACGCGGCCATGCTTTGTCGGTAGGCATCGAGCAAGACGTCCAACTCGCCTTCGATGAGGTCGAGCCTGGCAAGCCACTGGCCGAGCATGGCGCAATAGATGCGCGAGGGGATTAGGGGCGTTTGCCGTTCGTCGCGGTCTCGATCCGACCGATCGAGCGCAATCGCGGCCTTGAGTTCGGCCAAGCGAATGTGCGCCTCGACCCCCAAGGTGGCTTTGTTGCGCCACAAGGTTTGGATCAAGGCACTGCTTGAATTGGCATAGGTTTGGTTCAAGTCCACCACATGCTCAGCCACCAAGCGAGGGTCTGTTAGCAGATCGAAGAGCGTGAGGCCCAGCGCATGGGCTTTAGTGCACCATTGGCCCAAGGCCAAGCAGGCTCGCACGCAGGTTGCAGGCGCTCGGAGGCGTCCCGCGTCCATATAGAGCCAGATCAGGGCTTTGTGCTGCTCCCGGATCACAAGAGCAAGGTCGCCGGATGCCTCAGTCACCACCAGCGTCGGATCGAGTTCGAAGAAGCCTATTGAGCACCCCGTCACGCCGTCGGTGCTCTGTGCACTGAGGTTCCAGCGGGGGTCGCCGTAGCGCGAGCACGGGTTGCCTTCGGCGTCGCGGGTGACGACCAGATCCGCATTGAAGAACGCATGGGGCCCTGGGCTATTCCTCGCCCGGCCGGGCTCCGATAGCAGCTTGTCAGAGCGATTCATTGGGAGTTCCATAGGGCGCTTTCAGGACAGGTTCTGGGACGAGGGGGTGGGAGCCAGAACGTCCAAGAGATGGAGTTGCTGGAGCTTGGTGGACCAATACCTAGACAGTTCGCCCCGCTGCACTTGTACCAACGCAGCGGCATGCGCCTGCGGAGCCATGCGCTGGATCTCGGCCAGCAAGGCATCGATGCGGTCGGTCACCGCGCCGTAAATACGGTCTGCAGTGAGGGAGTCACCTTGCAGGTGCAGCAGGCGAGAGAGGACATGCCGGCAAGACATCAGCTTGAGGGCGTCAGCTTCATGAGCGTGGACGAGGAACTTGTTGCAGAAGAAGCAACCCTCGGTCTTCTTGCAGTCGGGCTCCACCAAGGGGTTGGCTTGCATGGGTTCGGGATGGAGGTGCCCGCTGCATTCGCCGGCTGGGATCTGAACGATCTGAAGGTTCGGACGGGGGTTGGCGGCGGACAAGACCCGGTCGGTCAAGGATGACAAGAAACCACTTAAGTCAGAACGGCGAACATCCTCCTGAGCGTTCGAATAGGCTCGGACGGCAGTCTGGACGGAGTGCCCCATCATGTCCGCGGCCACCTTGAGGTCATGGTGACGGACCAAGTACTGCTGCTTGTAGGCACGCAGTTGACGCAGCGTAAGCTTTGGAAGCTCAATGCCGTAAGCAGCAAAGCGACTCCTCAATATGTACAGGAATTGACCATGCAAGCCGCGCAGACTGACGACGGCGAGCGCCCGGCCACCCTCGAACTGCCCTTGAACAAACAGGTTGGCGAGGTCAGGGCAGCCTAGGCGTGCCAGCAGGGCCTGGCGCAGGCCTAGGTAGCTGCGCAGCCGAGTGAATGTCGTGCTGCTCAAATGAACTGACACGGGCTTGCCGCCCGCGCGGAACTTGAACTCGCGCTTCGTCAAGCTGACTCGGTCAGGATCATCGAGCTGACCGTCAAGATCCTCGGGCTCCTCGAAGGCTTGAATCTGGGCCAAGTTCGCACCAGAGTCGCCAATGCAAAGCGCGGCGAAGCCCAAGCAGGCCAGTTCCATGAGGTGGGTCGAACCATAGGCTGCAGGGACAGCAACTTGGCAGCTGTCGTCGGTGGCGGATGTGCGCAAAAACCTCAATCCCTGGTTCTGCACTGTCGCCTCCTGTTGTTCAGTGCCCAAGTCCATGGCCACCACCGAGTCGAACACCGCCTGAAGGGTAGACATGAAGGCCCCTACCAGGGCATCTGGGGGAGGTTTTGTGCCGTTGCCTTTGACCTCTTGCAGAGGCTCAATCTCATTCAAGTAAACGCGGTCGTGGATCTCCGACATCAGTTTGATGGCCACTTGGTCAAGTGCCGCCGCTGTCTTGTGACCAATCTGGTGGGCTTGAAGCCGGTGCCTGAGGTGCCGGTGGTAGCCCTTGAGCGCTTCAAGGGCGAGCTTGTCATCGCTCAGAACCGTCTCATACCGGCCCTGATGTTCGGCTCGGTCGGCCCAGGTCAGCAAGGCCGCCAAGCGCCGGAGGTTGGTATGGATCGTCACAATTCGTGTGCCCTCGAAGCGGAATTGTTTGGCGAGGCGATCAATGACCTTGGGCAGCGCATCGACTCTGGCCTGTGAGAGCAAGGCGGGGTTGAAGGCCGCTGAGTTTCCTTTCTGCCTTCTGTCCAAGTAGCACCATAGGAAGGCATGGCATCGCTTGTCAGTATCGATCTTAAGAACCGTGGACTCAGGCACATAGACATCGGGCAGGCGCTCGAAGGGGTAGACCAGCTCTGGCAGGCGCTTGGTGTAGTTTCGGTTTGCTGAGATCCACGAACTCGCAGCCTCCCCCCGCGGGAACTCGTTTCCTACCGGCTTGTCTTGCATCACCTCTCCACCATGGCGCGAAGGGTCGAACTTCACAAGTTTTGCCGTCAGTCCGGATTCATCAGGTCTCGTAGAGGGGTCAGTAGGTTTCATGCGCTGGTTACGTTTTTGATCGACTACGAGAAGTTAGCAAATTGAGGTCGGCAACTAAGTCGCCGACTGGACCAAGGCCAGCAACACACGGTCCCAATCCGCTTTCGCCTTTTCCAGATGGTGCATGTGCTCGTGGTACTCCAAGTAGCGATCCGTGGTGGTCGGATGCTTGTGCCACATGAGCCGCCTCAACTGCTCGCGGGCCAACATGTACTTTTGTTTGGCGTCTTCTTTGCCGACGCAGTGAAGGACCCAGTTCACACCGAACGTGGCGCGGAGGTCATGGAACCGGTACTTGAAGCCAGGGATGGTCTTGCGAACCTCGGGGATGACTCGGTCGGTGATGAAGGAGCGAAGGTTCTGTCCCGTGGGCGAGGAACGGCGCAGGACCTCATCCGCACCTCGCATGGCGTTCCGATCGTCCTTGGACTCGTAGTACGGCCCGCCCTGGTTGCTCAAGAACAGGTAGTTCACCGGGTGTTGACCCAACTGGGACTTGTCTCGACGTGAACGAGCACGTTCTGAGCAGGCATATTGATGAAGCCACCAGTAGAGAAACTCAGGAATTACCAGAAAGACATTGGGCACGTCCCTCTTGGTATCGATGCCTGTCCCAGGTCCACAAGGAAGCTTGAAGGGCCACTGCGTGATGCTGGACGGTGGAGCTTTGAAGTGTCCCCATCGCAGTGTCAATACCGTCTGCTCGCGGGCGCCGGTGAACAGGGCCACGTAGTGCATCAGTTCAAAGTCCCGATTGCCCAACTTTTTGAGTGCTGCGACCAAGGCACGCTGCTCCTCAGAGGGCAGAGGACGGAGCTTGCCGCCATCATCAATGGTCGCGTCCCAAGGGTCATCACGCGTTGGAACATGAATGGAGATGTCGGTGGAAGCGACCGTGTGGACCTGACCGAAGCCCTTGTTGTCGCGGTAGTGAAGACCGATCTCCTTGTCGATCCAGGGTGGGTTCATTGGCTGAAACCCCATCTTTCTTTCGCTCATCAAGAAGCGGTACATGCCGATGACGGCGCTCATCTTTCGGCTTGCAGTGGATGCTTTCGTTTCACCTTTATTGATCAATTCCTGAAGGTGCGTCTTGTAGAGGTAGGTGGGACGAAGGTACTTGTCGACCGAAGAAAAGTCATCCCATGCAAGCCCCATGTCTTCGAGGAAACCCAGGTAATCGCGAAGTCCCTGAGCCACGGAGGGCAACGAAGAGAGATGCAGCGGACGAGCGCGTGCCCGGTCAAGCAGCCAGAGGCAGGCTGGGCCCCAGGGGGAGCCGTCTCCGCTTAGGACGAGTGGGAATTGGGGGAAGGCGGACCACTTCCGCTCTTTTTCACCGGGCGCCAATTCACGCCAGTACTTGACGTGCCGACCCTGGACGTGGTGGTCAACAGGGATGAAACCAGGGCCAGGCTTGGCACTGACTTTGCTGCGCCGAAGGATGGGCAGGGTGTAGACAGTAGGCTTAGGAACGGACATGCATAGGCGGTGTCCGTGGTGCCGGCGGCGGGACTTGAACCCGCATCTCCGTGAGGAGGAGGGATTTTAAGTCCCTTGCGTATACCGATTTCGCCACGCCGGCAGCGGGCACATCAGTGATGATGTGTCCACATTAACAGAATTTGTTAAGTCAATAAAATTTAAGCAAGTCTGCCAGTAGCGGATTTTAAGTCCGCTGCGTCTACCAATTTCACCACCCGGGCTGCGGGTCAAAGTTGCGGGATTATCGCTCCGCAACCGCGGGCCATTCAGGCCCCTACACCACAAACAAGAAAGGGAAGCCTTTGGGCTTCCCTTCTAATTTGGAGCGGGAAACGAGACTCGAACTCGCGACCTCAACCTTGGCAAGGTTGCGCTCTACCAACTGAGCTATTCCCGCATTGCTTGCCGCCAGACCATTCGGCCTCAGCGCCATGCTTGGTATGTTTTCCAGATTTCTCTGGAGCGGGAAACGAGACTCGAACTCGCGACCTCAACCTTGGCAAGGTTGCGCTCTACCAACTGAGCTATTCCCGCAGTGATTTCTTGGAGGCGCGATCCAGAGTCGAACTGGACTAACCGGATTTGCAATCCGGGGCATAACCGCTTTGCTATCGCGCCTTAAGAATCTTCTTAACCTTTGCCCGAGTCTTTGGTGAGACTCTGACAAAAAAGGAAGCCTGAGCTTCCTTTCAAATTTTGGAGCGGGAAACGAGACTCGAACTCGCGACCTCAACCTTGGCAAGGTTGCGCTCTACCAACTGAGCTATTCCCGCATTGCTTGACTTCTCCGATTTCAAACTCTTTTCAAAGCTTGTTGCCGCTGAAGCAAGACAATGATTGTATGCTGAATTTGAAGTGCTTTGCAATAGTTTGCGAAGTTTTTTCCTAAAAATTCAGCGGGCCGCCTTCAATGCGTGGCCGCCGGCTTGGCTGCCGCTTCTTCTGGCTTCGCCGCAACTGCCGGCTCATCGTCAGGCAGCGGCACGGGCATCGATTCGAGAGCAACTTCCAGGACTCGATCAATCCAGCGCACCGGCACGATTTCGAGCTGGTTCTTGACGTTCTCAGGGATGTCCTGCAAGTCCTTGACGTTCTCCTCAGGGATCATCACCGTCTTGATGCCGCCGCGATGGGCTGCCAACAGCTTTTCCTTCAGGCCGCCGATCGCCGTGACCTCACCGCGCAGGGTGATTTCACCGGTCATGGCCACATCGGCGCGCACCGGGATTCCAGTCAATGCCGACACAAAGGCTGTGGTCATCGCCGCACCCGCGCTCGGGCCGTCCTTCGGCGTAGCGCCATCGGGCACGTGAACGTGCACATCGCGCTTCTCGAACAGTTCGTCCTTGATGCCTAAGCGGCGAGCACGCGAACGCACCACGGTACGCGCAGCCTCGACGGACTCCTTCATCACGTCGCCGAGCGAGCCGGTGCGGATGATATTGCCCTTACCTGGCATGGCGGTGGCCTCGATGGTGAGCAGATCACCGCCCACCTCGGTCCATGCCAAACCGACCACCTGGCCGACTTGATTCTTCTTTTCGGCACGGCCAAAGTCGTACTTACGCACGCCCAGGAAATCATTGAGATTTTCCTCGGTGACAACGGCCTTGCCTTCGAAGGTCTTGAGAGCCAAGCCCTTCACCACCTTGCGGCAGATCTTAGACACTTCACGCTCGAGCGAGCGAACGCCGGCTTCACGCGTGTAGTAGCGAATGATGCCGCGAATGCCGGACTCGGTGACTTCCATCTCCTCGTCCTTCACGCCATTGTTCTTGCACTGCTTGGGCAGCAAATAGCGCTGAGCGATATTGACCTTTTCGTCCTCGGTGTAACCCGACAAGCGAATCACTTCCATCCGGTCCAACAAGGCCGGCGGAATGTTCATCGAGTTAGACGTCGCAATGAACATCACATCCGACAAGTCGAAGTCGACTTCGACATAGTGGTCACCGAAGGTGTGGTTCTGCTCTGGATCAAGCACTTCCAGCAGCGCCGACGATGGGTCACCACGGAAGTCCATGCCGAGTTTATCGATCTCATCGAGCAGGAACAGCGGGTTGCGAGTACCCACCTTGGATAGGCTCTGCAACACCTTGCCCGGCATCGAGCCGATGTAAGTGCGACGATGGCCACGAATCTCAGCTTCGTCACGCACGCCACCCAAGGCCATACGAACAAACTTGCGACCGGTGGCGCGAGCCACAGATTGACCCAGCGAGGTCTTGCCCACGCCTGGAGGGCCGACCAAACACAGAATCGGCGCCTTGACCTTGTCCACGCGCTGTTGCACCGCGAGGTACTCGAGGATGCGATCCTTGACCTTGTCGAGACCGTAATGGTCTTCATTCAGCACCACCTCGGCATTGACCAGGTCGTGCTTGATCTTGGTCTTCTTGCTCCAAGGCAGATTAACCAAGGTCTCGATGTAGTTGCGCACCACGGTGGCTTCGGCCGACATCGGTGACATCAGCTTGAGCTTCTTCAGCTCGCCATCGGCCTTTTTCTTGGCCTCTTTGGGCATGCGGGCAGCCTGGATCTTTTTGTCCAGCTCTTCAAGGTCTGCGCCCTCTTCGCCATCGCCCAATTCCTTCTGGATGGCCTTGACCTGCTCGTTCAGGTAGTACTCGCGCTGACTCTTTTCCATCTGGCGCTTGACGCGGCCACGGATGCGCTTTTCGACCTGAAGAATGTCGACTTCATGTTCCAACAGGTCCAGCAAAGTCTCCAGGCGCTTGCCCACTTCAGACAGGTTCAGGACCGACTGCTTCGCGTCGAGCTTGAGCGGCAAATGCGCAGCGATGGTGTCTGCCAAACGACCGGCATCATCAATGCCTGCGATCGAGGTCAGGATCTCAGGAGGTATCTTCTTGTTCAGTTTGACGTATTGGTCGAACTGCTGAGTCACCGCGCGACGCAGGGCCTCCACCTCGGGCTTCAAGTCGGCCTCAGGCGGAATCGGCATCACCTCGGCAATAAAATGCTCTTCACCGTCGGTGATGGTTTGAGTAGTGGCGCGCTGCAAGCCCTCCACCAGCACCTTGACGGTGCCATCCGGCAGCTTGAGCATCTGCAGGATGCTGGAGACGCACCCCACCTCAAACATATCGTCCGACTTAGGCTCGTCTTTGCCGGCGGCCTTTTGCGCGACCAGCATGATCTGGCGCCCGGCTTCCATGGCGGCTTCCAAAGCCTTGATCGACTTGGGACGCCCCACGAACAAGGGGATCACCATATGCGGAAAGACAACCACATCACGCAGCGGCAGCAGCGGCAAAGTGATGAGCTCTGCGGGCAAAACAGGATGACCGGACATGAAAACCTCTCTTTCTCAGACCCAGGTGCGGCCTGAGAGGTGAATTGCAAGACGCCGCAGCGATCGAATCAGCCGGTGAAACCCGGCCTATCAAAACAGTTTAGGCGCTGGCTTTCGCTTGTTCGCGGTAGACCAGCAGGGGCTTGGCGTTTTCGTCAATGGTGTGCTCGTCGAGCACCACCTTGGCCACACCATCCAGGGCGGGCAATTCGAACATCGTGTCGATCAAGGCTAACTCCATGATGGAGCGCAATCCACGTGCCCCGATCTTGCGCGCCAGGGCCTTGCGGGCGATGGCGGATAGCGCCGAGGGACGAACTTCGAGTTCGACGCCATCCATCGAGAACAATTGCTGATACTGCTTCAACAAAGCGTTCTTGGGCTCGGTCAAGATTTGCACCAAGGCGTCTTCGGTCAACTCACCCAAGGTGGCAACCACCGGCAAGCGGCCCACCAATTCGGGGATGATGCCGAACTTGATCAGATCGTCGGGTTCCACCTCGCGGAAGACCTCAGACACGCGCTTCTCGGACTTGGTCTTGACGCTGGCGCCAAAGCCGATGCCGGACTTTTCCGAGCGGTTCTGGATGACCTTTTCCAGGCCATCAAAAGCACCGCCGCAGATGAACAAGATATTGGTCGTATCGATCTGTAGGAAGTCTTGATTCGGGTGCTTACGGCCGCCCTGTGGGGGGACCGACGCCATCGTGCCTTCGACCAACTTCAACAGCGCCTGTTGCACGCCCTCGCCCGACACGTCACGGGTGATGGAAGGGTTGTCCGCCTTGCGAGAAATCTTGTCGATTTCGTCGATGTAGACGATGCCGCGCTGCGCACGCTCCACGTCGTAATTGCAGTTCTGCAGCAGTTTTTGAATGATGTTTTCGACGTCCTCACCCACATAGCCGGCTTCGGTCAAGGTGGTGGCGTCGGCGATCACAAAGGGCACGTTCAACAGTCGCGCCAAGGTTTGAGCCAGCAAGGTCTTGCCGGAACCGGTCGGGCCGATCAGCAAGATATTGCTCTTCGACAACTCAACCGTATCCTTGGTCCCGGCCATATGGCGCAGACGCTTGTAGTGGTTGTACACAGCCACCGACAGCGTGCGCTTAGCCACGTCTTGGCCGATCACATATTGATCCAGGCTGGCTTTGATTTCACTCGGCACAGGCAAGTCGGACTTGCTGGCGCGCGCTTGAGGCGTTTCAGCCGGCACTTCATCGCGGACGATGTCATTGCAGAGCTCGATGCACTCGTCGCAAATAAACACCGACGGGCCAGCGATCAGCTTCTTCACCTCATGCTGACTCTTGCCGCAAAAGGAGCAGTACAAAACTTTTTCGCTGGAATTGCCTTTTTTCTCGGCCATGGATCTGCTTGTCTTTCAGGCGTTAATGCCTGCTTGGATGATAGTTCAAACGCACGCAGGGGCTTTCACTCAAAAAAGCCCCCCTTACGGCATCAGTTGCAAGCCCATTGGGGCATAGCCCCAACAGGGTCAACACTCACGGACGCGTTTCGATTACCTGATCGATCAGACCATAGGTCTGAGCTTCGGCCGAGGACATGTAGTAGTCGCGCTCGGTATCGGCCTGAATCTTTTCCAGACTCTGTCCGCAGCGATCGGCCAGGATGCGATTGAGTTGCTCGCGAGTCTTGAGGATTTCGCGGGCATGGATCTCAATATCGGTGGCCTGACCTTGCGTCCCGCCCAAAGGTTGGTGAATCATGATCTTGGCGTTGGGCAAGGCGATGCGTTTGCCCTTCTCACCTGCGGCCAACAGGAAGGCGCCCATGCTGGCAGCCATGCCCATGCACAGAGTGGAGACTTGCGGCTTGATGAACTGCATGGTGTCGTAGATCGACATGCCAGCCGAAACGCTGCCACCGGGAGAGTTGATGTAGAGGAAGATGTCCTTCTCAGGATTTTCACTCTCCAAGAACAACATCTGTGCCACCACCAGATTGGCCACCGCGTCGTTGACCGGGCCGACCAAAAAGATGATGCGTTCGCGCAGCAGTCGGCTATAGATGTCGTACGCACGTTCACCACGGCCCGACTGCTCGATGACGATAGGCACCATGCCCAAATTATTGATTTCCAGCGCGCTCATGAAGAATCCTCTGAAAGTTGCTCTCTAACCCGCAAACCGACCGGTGACCGACTCGCCCCAAAAGGCTGACGCGTCGACCCCAATATTCAGGTATGGGGGCTGATTATGTCGTGACAAGCCCGGCCGCACAGAAAGGGGCAACAAATGAAAAAGGCGCCGGCCTCGCGGCACGGCGCCCTTGGCTCACGGCGAAACGCCGGATCAGTTGGCTTGCGCCATCAACTCATCAAACGGCAATTGCTTTTCGCTGACCTTGGCCTTGGCCAAGACAAAGTCGGTGACGTTGTTTTCAACCACAACGGCTTCCACTTCGGCCAGACGAGCCCGGTCGCTCAGGTACCAACGCACCACTTCGGCGGGCTTCTCATAGCTCTGAGCCAACTCTTCGATATGCGCTTGCAGTTGCTCAGGCTTGGCTTGCAGATTGTTGGAGCGAACCAACTCGGCAACCACTAGGCCCAGGCGCACGCGGCGCTCGGCTTGTGGTTTGAAGATCTCGGCTGGGATCGGGGCCTTCTCTGCATCCTTCACGCCGCGCTTCTTCAGGTCTTCGCGAGCGGCAGCGATCATGCGCTCGGACTCGCCTTCAACCAATGCGTTCGGCACGTCCAGTTCAGCAGCAGCCACCAGCGCGTCCATCACGGCGCCCTTGTTGCGAGCCAGCACGCGGAACTTCACTTCGCGCTCCAAGTTCTTCTTGATGTCGGCGCGCAAGGCTTCGATGCTGGCATCGGCAATACCCAGCGACTTGGCAAAAGCCTCATTCACTTCGGGCAGATGCTGAGCTTCGATCTTCTTCAGCGTCACCAGGAAGTCGGCTTCCTTGCCGGCCACGTCCTTGCCGTGGTAATCCTCAGGGAATGCCAAGGGGAAGGTCTTGGAGTCGCCGGCCTTCATGCCGCGCACAGCCTTCTCGAAAGCTTCCAGCATCTGGCCTTCGCCGATGATGAATTGGAAGCCATCGGCCTTGCCGCCCTGGAAGGGCTCGCCGTCCAGCTTGCCTTCGAAGTCGATCGTCACGCGGTCACCATCGGCAGCCACCTCGGCAGCGCCGCGCTGAGCGAAGCTGCGACGCTGCTTACGCAGGATGTCGACGGTCTTGTCGATGGCCTCTTCGGTCACATCGCTACCCACCTTCTCAACATCAGCGGCCGACAGGTCGCCAATTTTGACTTCAGGGTAGACCTCGAAGGTTGCATCAAAAGCCATTTGACCTTCGGGCGACTCATCCTTTTGAGCGATCTTCGGAGCGCCAGCAACACGCAATTGCGCTTCGTTGGCGGCAACAGAGAAAGCCTCACCCAGCTTGTCGTTCATGACTTCGTACTGGACGGAGTAACCATAACGCTGAGTGACCACGCTCATCGGCACCTTGCCGGGGCGGAAGCCATCGGCCTTGACGGTGCGGGCCAACTTCTTGAGACGGGTCTCGACTTCGCTGTTGATGTCAGCGGCCGCCAGTGTGAGCGTGATGCGGCGTTCGAGCTTTTCGAGGGTTTCGACGGTGACAGCCATTTTTGACTCAGTACTAAGTTATCTGGTGCGCGGGGCCGGACTCGAACCGGCACGCCGGTGAAGGCGTCAGGACCTAAACCTGGTGCGTCTACCAATTTCGCCACCCGCGCTGAGTGGAATCAAGTTTGCAGGAGCGGATTTCAAGAAACCTGCCCCGACAAACCCGTGGTAATTCGGAGAACCGTGGATTGTAGCCAATTGCCGAAGCAAAAATCAGCCAAGGGGAAAACCCCTGGGCTCAGCGCCAATTGTTGCCGCTGCTTAAGACAACTGGCGACGCGAGCGACGCCAGTGGTTATCGGTCAAAACCGTGAGGAGGCCTCCGGTCGTTGGACCCGGAACCAAGCCGCATACATTGCAGGCAGGGCCAGCAATGTCAGCGCCGTGGCAACGATCAAACCGCCCATGATGGCCACGGCCATCGGTCCCCAGAAGACGCTACGCGACAGAGGCACCATCGCCAGAACGGCTGCAGCCGCCGTCAGCACGATGGGGCGGAAACGCCGCACCGCCGACTCCACGATGGCCGACCAAGCCGGCACGCCGCGCGAACGGTCTTGCTCGATCTGGTCGATCAAAATCACCGAATTGCGCATGATCATGCCCATCAAAGCGATCACGCCGAGCAACGCAACAAAGCCAAAGGGCTTGTTGAACAAGATCAATGCGCCGGCCACACCCGCAATACCCAAGGGGCCAGTCAAAAACACCAGCATCGAGCGCGAGAAGCTCTGCAGTTGCAGCATCAGCAGGGTGAAGGTGATGAACAGCATGACCGGCACTCCGGCGGCAATCGAGCCCTGCCCCTTGCTGCTTTCTTCAACGGCGCCGGCCACCGAGATGGTGTAGCCCGGAGGCATTTTGGCCTGCAGTTCTTGCAGTTTCGGCCACACCTGTGCCGTGACGGTGGCGCCCTGTAAGCCCTCTGCCACATCGCCCTGGACGGTCACTGCATAACTGCGACCCTCGCGCCAAAGCACACCCGGCTCCCAATCAAAGCCAACCTTGGCAATTTGAGTCAACGGGATAGAGCGGCCGCTGGCCGTCGGGACATAGGCATTGCCAATATCGGTGATCGCATTGCGCTCATCCAAGGGCTGGCGCAACACGATATCAACAAGCTTATCGGCCTCGCGGTACTGCCCGACGATGCGCCCGGACAGCAAAGTCTGCGCGGCCTGAGCCAAACTCTGGCTACTCACGCCAAGCGCACGCGCCTTGTCTTGATCGATCTCGAGTTTGAGCACCTTGATCGGCTCGTTCCAGTTGTCGTTGACGCCGCGCATATTCGGACTCGCGGCAAGAATGGTCTTGGCTTGATCACCCCAATACCGGACCACCTCGACCTTCTCGCCCGCAACCCGGAACTGCACCGGATAGGGCACCGGCGGGCCATTTGGCAACAGCTTGATACGTGCACGCACCTCCGGGAACTCGGCCGCCATCAGGCCAGGCAGACGCTTTCTCAGGGCTTCGCGCTCCTGCAAGCTCTTCGGCAACACGATGGCCTGACTGACGCTGGACTGCTGGAACACGACGTCGAGCGGCAGATAGAACCGAGGCACCCCGGTGCCAATCCAGGTGCTGACGGTTGAGACGCCAGCCTCTTGCATCATGCGAGCCTCAAACCGCTTGGCGATCGCTTCGCTTTGCTGAATCGTCGAGCCCTCGGGCAACCACAAGTCGACCAAAATCTCCGGCCGACTGGAGTCGGGGAAGAACTGCTGCTGCACTCGGCCCATTCCGAACAAACCCAAACCAAAAAGGAGCAAGGTCATCAAAATAGTCTTCCAGCGGTTCTCCACGCACCAACGCACCATGGCCCGAAAGCGGTTATAGAACGGCGTATCGAACATCTCATGTGCCTCACCCTCATTGGCCTTGTGCGTTCGCAGCAGCAAAGACCCCAGGTAGGGCACGAAAAAGACCGAGGCCACCCAGGAAATAAGCAGGGCCGCTGCCGTCACGGCGAAGATGGCAAAGGTGTACTCGCCGGTCGACGACCTCGCCAAGCCAATCGGCAAAAAGCCGACCGCAGTAATCAAGGTGCCGGTCAACATTGGCATGGCTGTGGCGTCATAGGCGAAGGTGGCGGCATGCATCTTGTCATAGCCCTCCTCCAACTTACGCACCATCATCTCGACGGCGATGATCGCATCATCAACCAACAGACCGAGCGCGATGATCAGCGAGCCCAGCGAGATTTTGTGCAGCCCCACGCCCCAGTAAAACATCGTCACAAAGGTGATCGCCAAAACCAAAGGAATGGTGATACCCACGACCAAGCCGGGCCAAATATCGATTCGCAAGGGCCGCGTGTGCAAGCCCAGGGAAATGAAGCTGACCAGAAGCACAATCACCACCGCCTCGATCAACACCTGCACAAACTCGTTGACCGAGCGCGTCACGGCCTGCGGCTGATCCTGGATTTGCGCCAACTCGATACCGGCCGGCAGACTTTTGCGGATATCCGCCACAGCTTTTTGCAGGCCTTTGCCCATCGCAATGATGTCGCCTCCCTTAGTCATAGAGACCCCCAAAGCGATCACCTCTTTGCCCTGGTGGCGTACTTTGGTTGACGGCGGATCGACATAGTCACGCTTGATCTCGGCAATGTCTGCCAAGCGCAAAGAGCTGGCCTGCCCCGTCACCGGATTGACCGCCCGGATGGGAAAGTCCCTCAAGGCTTGCACCGAGTTGAACTGGCCGGCCACACGAACCTGCAGATTGCCGCTGCCAGCGTTGAGCACACCGGCGCCTTCCACGGCGTTCTGTGCCCCCAATTGATTGATGACCTGAGTGAAGTCGAGGCCAAGATTTGCAAGCCGTTTCTGAGAAATCTCGACAAAGACTTTTTCTGCCTGTGCGCCAAAGGTTTCCACCTTGGCCACATCGGGCAATTTCAGAAGCAATGACCGCACGCGATCGGCATGCTCACGCAACTCCTCACGTGTAAAGCCATCGGCCGACAAGGCAAAGATTGAACCGTAAACATCGCCGAACTGGTCATTGAAGACCGGCCCAATAACGCCTTGGGGCAGCGTATACCGCATATCGCCAATGCGTTTACGCACCTGATACCAGACTTCGCCCACTTCCTTTGGCGGGGCACTGTCCTTTAACTGAAAAATAGTCAGCGACTCGCCCGGCTTGGTGTAGCTGCGGATCTTGTCGGAATACGGCACTTCCTGCAGCGTTCTCTCGATCTTGTCTGTCACCTGCTCGGCCATCTGCTGGGCGGTGGCACCCGGCCAAAACGCCTGTACCACCATCAAGCGGAAAGTAAACGGCGGATCCTCATCCTGTCCCAGCTGGAAATAGGCTGCAAAGCCCATCAGCATCAGAACCACCATCAAATAGCGCGTCAGCGCGGGATGCTCCAGGGCCCAGCGCGACACATTGAATCGACTGCCGCCGTGGCCCTTGCCTTGATTGATGCTCATGCTCGTCCTGCCCTCAGTGGGACGCCGCTGCAGCCACCGGCTTGGCCGCTGCCAAGCCCTCTTGGTAGCGCTTCACCCGCTGCCCGGCCTTAAGCACATGCACGCCAGCGACCACAACTTCCTGGCCAGGGCTTAGGCCGCCCGAGATCAACACCTCGTTGCCGTCTGCTCCACCTACTTGTACCGCCTGCATCTTCAGCGTCATCTGGCTCGGGTCCAAGACCCACACCGTACTCTGTCCCTGTTGTTGCAAGATCGCAGCCAGCGGCAACTTGATGACCTGGGCCTGGCGCGGAGCTTCAATCAACACGGTCGCGGTTTGCCCGAGCTTGGCGTGCAAACGGCCAGCATCGGCCTTGAGCAAGAACGTGCGCGTGATCGGGTCGGCTGCGGCAGGAACTTCGCGCAGGCTGACCGGCCGCGCCGATGCGGAGGCTTCACCCCAGAGTTTGGCCTTGAGGGCGCCGGGCTTGGCCGCAAACGACTGCACGGCCCCGAGCTGATCTTCTGGCACCGAAAACACCACGTCGCGCGGGCCGTCATGAGCCAATCGCACGATCGGTGTGCCTGCACCAACCACCATGCCGGGCTCAGCATCCACGCCGGTCACAACACCGGCCACATCGGCCAGCAACTGCGCATAGCCGGCTTGATTCACTTGCGAACTGGCTTGTGCCTTGGCCTGGTCGAGTTGCGCCTGCGCCGTTTTAAAGGCGCTTTCACGCCGCTCAAGTTCGGCGGCACTGATGAAGCCTTGCTCACGCAGTTCAATAAAGCGCTTGAAATCGGCGCCCAATTGATCGCGGTTGGTGCGCGCTGCCAGCACGCCAGCACGCGCCGCCTCTTGCGCCAGCATCAAATCCTGCGGGTCTAGCTGAGCCAGCAACTGACCAGGCTTGACCAAGTCACCGACATTGACCTTGCGGACCAGAATCTTGCCGCCAACACGGAAAGACAAGCGTGATTCGGTACGCGCGCGCACCTCGGCGGCATATTCGTGCGTCATTCCTGCCGAGTCTGCTTTCAAAACGAGGGTTCGCACAGCGCGCTCGGGCTCGGGCGCAGCCTCCTGACGACCACAAGCCGCCAGCAAGACCAGCAAAGGAGCCATTACGAAGGCTCGGTATAGGTTTTGATGCATGAGGAACCTTGAAAATATCTACGCCGCCGACAAGCCCAACCGCTCAAATCTCAGCTGAGCAGCCGCCTAGGTCGTTTCTCAACTCGTTACTGACCGATTGGTCAGTAATGTATGCAAGGCAGTTAGGGCTGTCAAATCTTGCCACCCGCCGAAGAATCGCATGTTCAACGCCTGCCGGCGCCAGAAAAACAAGCCTGAATCACAGCAAGTTCAAGCACTCCATCGCAGTGCGCCAGAAAAGCAACAAAGACCACCCACAATGCCGCCCGTGAGTATCGATCATTACGAAAATTTCCCCGTCGCATCTTGGCTGTGCCCCAAGCACTTGCGCCCCGCCGTGGCGGCCATCTATCACTTTGCCCGCACGGCCGATGATTTGGCCGACGAAGGCGACGCCTCCACCGAGCAGCGGCTGCTCGATTTACAAGCCTACCGAGATGACTTGAGGGCCATCGCGTCCGGAGGCCAAAGTTCACAGCGATGGTCGGATCGCGTATTCAAACCGCTGGCGGTCGTCATACAGCGCCATCAACTACCGCTGCAATTGCTACATGACCTGCTCGATGCCTTTGAACAGGACCTGCGCAAAAAGAACTACGCAGACCGCCAAGAGTTGCTCGACTACTGCAGACGCTCCGCCAATCCTGTGGGTCGTTCGCTCTTGCACCTGTACGGCATTGATGACGCCCTGGCGCTGCGCCGGTCCGACGCCATTTGCAGCGCCTTACAGTTGATTAATTTTTGGCAGGACTTTACGCGTGACGGCCCGAACGGCCGCGTCTACGCCCCCCAAACAGATCTGACCCGCCATGCGGTGGCCCCTGCCGACTTGCTGGCTTGCCGAGACAGCGCGGCCGCACGCGCCTTGATCCGAGATCTGTGCGATTGGGCCGAGGCGATGATGCGAGCTGGTGCGCCTCTGGTGCACCAGATCCCCGGTCGCGCCGGCTGGGAATTGCGTCTGGTGGTGCAGGGAGGGTTGCGAATTATTGAGAGAATCCGCGCAATGCACTATGCAAGCCTCATCCAACGCCCCCGCATCAGCGCCGCCGATATGCCGGCCATGTTGTGGGGGGCGCTGCGCATGAAGGCCAACCAGACCCAAGAGGAGAGTTTGTGAGTCCCGAGCAGTATGTGCAGGACAAGGCGGCCAAGAGTGGCTCGAGTTTTTATTACGCCTTTTTGTTCCTGCCGGCGCCGCGGCGTGCCGCCATCACCGCCTTTTACGCCTTTTGCCGCGAGGTTGATGACGTGGTGGATGAGATTGCCGACCTCGGCGTTGCCTCGACCAAACTGGCATGGTGGCGCAAGGAAGCCGCTTCGGCCTTTGCGGGCCAGCCGCAGCACCCCGTGATGCAAGCCTTGATGCCGCATGTCAGTCACTACGATATTCGCTTGGAACACTTGCATGCCGTGATTGACGGCTGCCAAATGGATCTGGAGCAGACTCGCTTTTTGGACTACCCCGGTCTGCAGCGCTACTGCCATCTGGTGGCCGGCGTGGTAGGCGAAGTGGCCTCCGCCATCTTTGGCCGCACCGAAGCCGACACCGTTCGCTACGCCCACACATTGGGCCAAGCGATGCAGTTGACCAACATCATTCGGGATGTGGGCGACGACGCCCGGCGTGGGCGTATTTACCTGCCCATCTCAGAGCTGCAGCAGTTTGACGTCAAAGCCCACGAAATTCTGCGCCGCCAAGACCCCTGGGGCTATAGCGAGCGTTTCACGGCACTGATGAAGTTCCAGGCCGAGCGCGCGCATCGTTTGTATGACGAAGCCTTCGCCTTGCTGCCCGAGGCCGACCGGGTCACCCAGAAGCCAGGCCTGATGATGGCAAACATCTATCGCGCCTTGCTGCGCGAAATCGAAGCCGAAGGCTTTCGAGTGCTGGAGCAGCGCATCGCGCTGACGCCGGTCCGTAAACTTTGGATCGCGATGCGCACCAACTGGGCCGGTCGTTGAACCCAGCAGCTCGCCGAGTGGCCGTGATCGGCGGCGGCTGGGCCGGGCTGGCGGCCGCCGTCGATTTGTGCGCTGCCGGCCATGCCGTCACGGTGTATGAAATGGCGCCCCATCTCGGCGGCCGCGCCCGCAGCCTGCATGAGGGGCCAAACAATTACCGACTGGACAACGGCCAGCACATCCTGATTGGCGCCTACACCGCATGCCTAGGCCTGATGCGCAGGGTCGGGCTCGACATCGATCGCGCCTTCTTGCGACAACCCTTGCGCCTGCGCTACCCGCAGCACGAAGGCCTGCAATTAAAAGCCGGCCAGCCCTTGCTGAGCTTCGCCCGCGCCATCCTGGGCTACAAGGCCTGGCCCATGTCAGCCCGCTTGCAGTTGATGGCCGTGGCCACGGTCTGGCTGGCAAAAGGCTTCCGCTGCGAGCCGGGACTCAGTGTGGCGCAACTGTGCGCCGGCTTGCCCGACATCGTGCGGCAGGAGCTGATGGACCCACTGTGCGTCGCCGCCTTGAATACGCCCGCCCCCCAAGCCAGCGCCGAAGTCTTTTTGCGCGTGCTGCACGACGCCTTGCTGAGCGGACCAGGCAGCGCCGATTTGCTGCTGCCCCGAAAAGGCCTGTCTCAACTGCTGGCCGAGCCCGCTCAGCACTGGCTGTTGGCCCACGGCGCAAACATTGAGCTTGGCGCGCGCGTCCAATCGGTACAGCACGGCGACCAAGGCTGGCGACTCGATATCCACGCCGCGCGCCCGGCTTCGCCCCTGCATTTCGACCAAGTGGTCATGGCCTGCCCCGCCACGCAAGCGGCCCAGCTATGCGCCGACATTGCGCCAACGTGGGCGCAGACGGCGCAGGCGCTGCGCTTTGAACCCATCATTACCGTCTATCTACACGCACCCGGGAGCAGCCTGCCGGCAGCCATGGTGGCGTTGATTGAAGGGCCACAGGCGCCGGCGCAATTCGCGTTTGACCTCGGCCAACTCGGACACGCACCCGGCCTGTTTGCCTTTGTGGTCAGTGGCGCAGCCCCATGGGTGGAACAAGGCCTTGAGGCCACTGGCGCCTGCACCCTGCAGCAAGCGCGCCGTGAGTTCAGCTGGCACAGCGAGCCGAGCGTTTACCGTGTACTGGCTGAAAAGCGCGCCACCTTTGCCTGCACACCCGGGCTGCAACGCCCCGCTGCCCAAATTGCCGAAGGCTTGTGGGCGGCCGGCGACTATATTGCCGGCCCCTACCCTGCCACGCTGGAAGGCGCGGTGCGCTCCGGGCAGGCTGCCGCGCTGGCCTGCATCACCGCGGCCCGCAATTAAGGCACGGCAAGACCGGCCATTTGAGCGGGGCGAGTCAAGGCTGACCGAACTTCGGAGCAAACGGAGCCGCCAAGGGCTCGCCAATGAAGACCCCCTGCCCCGGCCAAGCTACGCTGTGCCAATACGCCTCCAAAGCCGTAACGCCCTGAACATAGCTGAGCAGAAGAATCTGCGGATGCGGAAACTTCTGTCGATGATTGCAGGGCTCGCTGACCGTGCCATAGCTGGCCGTGGCGCCGGCCTCCAGCCAATCCAGGGCACTCATCTGGCCCTCGTTGGAACTGGCCTCGAGCAAGCCCCCGAAGGAGGTCAAGTGATCGGCCAAGGCGCCAGGCACCCAATCGACCGCAGACAAACCTTCCACACGGATCAGGCCCGTTTGGTAAACCAAGGTGCGCTGCAGCGCCGGCAAGGCCTGACTCGAGGCCCTCTTGACCTCTATGCCCCAGGGCCGCAGCGCTGTCGCCGGAGGAAACAGACTTGACCGCACATTGCGAGCCGCGTCGGGGGTGCTGACAAAGTAGGCATTGACCGGGGTGAAGGCTGGCAAGCTCTGATCGGCCGCAATGCCCCGATCAATCAGGGCCTGGCCGGCTTCTATGCTGCGCGCGGCCAGCATCATGGCAGGCCGCATACCCAAATCACTGAACGGTCGCGAGCCTTGATATGAGATATACGGCGACAGTTTGGATGGGACACAGCTCTGCGCGCAAATCTCGGGCTGAAAGCCCATGCCCAAGGCGGCCGTGATGGCATTGCACTCAACCGCGTAGGGCTGTCGCCACGCCAAGGCCAAAGCTTGCACCTGGGGGCCCATCTGACTCTGAATCTGCGCCTGCAGGCTGGAGAATTCATCCGCACTCAAACTGGCGCGCAGCGGCAGCTTGACCCGCACAATGTTTTGCTCTGGGATGGCTCTCCGCTCGGCATAGTACGCACCGATCGCCACCGAATAGGGGTCGGCCGTATTGATCAGCAAGCCCAGGTCCGCGGCGCTGAGACGCCCCTGGAGCCGCGGCATGCGCAACCAACTGGACGATACCGGCGCAGATGCAGATGCCGCCGGCGCCGAGGCGGCGGTCGCAGCTTGCGCTTGCGCCTGCGCGTACACCGCCTGCTGCATCCCCAACACCAGACCCAGCACGGCCCAAACGCTATTCGCCCGGGCTGTTGCAAGATGGCGACCCTCTCGAGGGGCGAATCTATTTTTCACGATGCAAAACAAAACAATCTCCAGCACAATGAAGGCATGAAAAACAAAGAGGGTCAAACGCCTGCCATCCAGGTTCTGGAGCGCATGTTTTCATTGCTGGATGTCTTGGCCAGCCATCAGGATCCCGTCTCGCTGAAAGACATCAGCGCCAGCACAGGCCTGCACCCGTCCACCGCCCACCGCATTCTGAACGATCTTGCCTTGGGTCGATTCGTCGATCGACCGGAAGCCGGAAGCTATCGCTTGGGCATGCGCATGCTGGAGTTAGGCAATTTGGTCAAAGCCCGACTCGATGTTCGTGATGCAGCGCTGGCGCCGATGCGAGAGTTGCACAAATTCACCCACCAACCGGTCAATCTATCGGTGCGCCAGGGCGATGAGATCGTGTACATCGAGCGTACTTACAGCGAGCGTTCGGGCATGCAGGTCGTGCGTGCCGTTGGCGGCCGCGCGCCCTTGCACCTCACCTCGGTTGGCAAGCTCTTTTTGGCCAGCGACGATCCGCTGCGCGTGCGCGCCTACGCGACCCGCACCGGCCTGGCCGGCCACACCCGCAACAGCCTGACCGACATCACCGCGCTGGAGCGCGAAATGGCGCTGGTTCGCCAGCGGGGCGTGGCTCGAGATGACGAAGAGCTCGAGCTCGGCGTGCGGTGTATGGCGGCCGGTATTTATGACGATCAGGCCAAGCTGATCGCCGGACTTTCAATTTCGGCACCAGCCGATCGTTTGGAGGAGTCCTGGCTGCAAAAATTGAAGGACACGGTGGCGCAGATTTCAGCCGCGCTCGGCTACCGAGGTTGAACGGGAGACCCCAACAAAAAACGCGCTCATCGAGCGCGTTTTTTGTTCAGTCAGTCAAAGAGCTGATCTCTTTGGCGGCTTGCCTTAACTAGCGACCTTCAGCGGCTGCGCCAGGGCCGAAGGATTGCTGCTGATCCACTTACGAATCCGTTCGGCATCGCCAATCCGCGAGTATTTACCGGTCGAATCCAAGAAAACCATGATGAGCTTGCGCCCGGCCATCCGGGCCTGCATCACCAAGCAACGACCGGCCTCATTGATGAAGCCGGTCTTCTGCAAGCCAATGTCCCAGGACGGGCTGCTCAACAAGCCATTGGTACTGTGAAACGCCACCTGGCGGCGACCCAGAGCAACTTGATATTCCCGTGAGGTGGACAGCTCTCGCAACAGCGGGAAACCATGCGCCACCTTGACCAGTGCGGCCAAATCTTTGGCGCTGGACTGATTGCGGCTCGACAAGCCCGTTGGCTCCACATAGTGCGTGTCATGCATGCCCAGGGCTTGCGCCTTGCGGTTCATGGCCGGCACAAAGACCTCCAGGCCACCAGGATAGTGGCGACCTAAGGCATTGGCCGCGCGATTCTCTGACGACATCAGGGCCAGATGCATCATCTCTCCGCGTGTCAGCGTGGTGCCGACGGTCAGACGCGAGCGAGTGCCCTTTTCGGAGTCGATGTCTTCATCGCTGATGGTGAGCTTCTCGTCCATCGACTGGTTCGCTTCCACCACCACCAGTGCTGTCATCAGCTTGGTGATCGACGCAATGGGCAGCACCGCTTGCGAATTTTTGGCAAACAAGACTTCGTTGGTATCTTGATCAACGACCAAGGCAACACTGGACTTCAAATCCAAGGGGTCTTTTTCGTCGTGCAAGCCGTAGAGCTGCCCAAAGGTGGGCTTGGCGGCCACGGTCACCGCGCCGGCAGACGCTGCAAGCACCACAGACTTGCGTGTCGTACGCGCCGCCGGTTTGGCACTACGAACAGTCTTGGCCGACGCCTGCTTGGCGGCAGTTGTCTTGGCCTGCTTAGACGACTTAGAGGGTGCAGCCGCGGCAGAAGCCGCCTGCGTCGATGCGAGCGAGCCCATCACCACGAGCGCGGCGCCCAAAACAATCGACGTCAAATGAGATGAGAAAGTCTTCAATCCGGGCCCCAGCTACTGATCAACAGTGTAGGTGAAATGGAAAATACTAGCAAGATCAAATGCTTAGATGAGGCTCTTCAAGCTGAACTTCGAATACCGCCTCATCACCTTCAGTCCACTCGGATCAACGCTTGCAGCCTCGATCCGCGCACAAAGTTCGCAAGGACCGAGGCAGCCCAAGCATTCATCCTTGCGCCGCCACCCGCTCAATCTTGCTTTGCAGCTTGTTCAAGGCACTCAAATATGCCTTGGCCGAGGCCACCACAATATCCGGATCAGCCCCGACACCGTTGACCACCCGGCCCGCCTGCTGCAATCGAACCGTCACTTCGCCTTGTGATTCTGTGCTGCCGCTGGTGATGGCATTGACCGAATAAAGCAACATCTCGGCGCCACTTTGAACGGCCAACTCGATGGCCCTTAGAACTGCATCCACGGGGCCATTGCCGTCACTCTCCATGCGATGCTCAACCGCGCCGGCCGCGAAGACTACGCTGGCATGGGGACGCTCGCCCATCTCCGATCGCTGAGCCAAGGCCACCAAGCGGAAATGCTCTTGCTCGGCGGTGACGGACTCATCCATCACCAAGGCGATGATGTCTTCATCGAAGATTTCGTTCTTGCGGTCGGCCAGATCCTTGAAACGGACGAAAGCCGCGTTGACTTCGGCCTCCGACTCCAAGGCAATCCCCAGTTCTTGCAAGCGCTGTTTGAAGGCATTGCGGCCGCTGAGTTTGCCCAGCACGATCTTGTTGGCGCTCCAACCCACATCTTCGGCGCGCATGATCTCGTAGGTGTCACGCGCCTTCAGCACGCCGTCTTGATGGATGCCCGAGGCATGGGCGAAAGCATTGGCCCCTACCACCGCCTTGTTGGGCTGCACCACAAAGCCGGTGGTCTGTGAAACCAGGCGCGATGCCGGCACGATTTGCGAGGCATCGATCCGGCAATCGAGACCGAAGTAGTCGCGACGGGTCTTGACCGCCATCACCACCTCTTCCAAGGAGCAGTTGCCTGCGCGCTCACCCAAGCCATTGATGGTGCACTCGATCTGACGGGCGCCACCAATCTGCACGCCTGCCAGCGAATTGGCCACTGCCATGCCCAAGTCGTTATGGCAGTGCACCGACCAGATGGCTTGGTCAGAGTTAGGCACGCGCTCACGCAAGGTCTTGATGAAGTTGCCGTACAACTCGGGGATCGCATAGCCGACGGTGTCGGGAATATTGATCGTGCGCGCACCTTCTTTGATCACCGCCTCGACAACACGCGCCAAGAATTCGGGGTCGGAGCGGTAGCCGTCTTCGGGCGAGAACTCGATATCATCGGTCAAGTTACGCGCAAACCGTACGGCTTGAATCGCCTGTTCCAACACCTGCTCACGCGTCATGCGCAGCTTCTTCTCCATATGGAGTTCGCTGGTGGCAATGAAGGTGTGAATCCGTGAGCGCGCCGCGCCCTTCAGCGCTTCGGCCGCACGCGCGATATCACGATCATTGGCGCGAGCCAGCGAGCAGATCGTGCTTTCACGCACGGCGTCCGCGATCGCTTTCACCGCCTCAAAATCGCCATTGCTGGAGGCCGCGAAACCGGCCTCGATCACGTCCACGCGCAGTCGCTCCAACTGGCGCGCAATGCGCAGTTTTTCGTCCTTCGTCATCGAGGCGCCGGGCGACTGCTCGCCGTCGCGCAAAGTGGTGTCGAAGATGATCAACTGATCAGCCATGGGGTTCTCCAAAAAGGCCAGGTTGAAAAACAAAAAGGCCCGCGAAGCATTTGCTCGGCGGGCCTGTGATGCAGAAATCTTTTGACGTGTGCGATCAGCGGGCCCGAGGCTCGATGGCTAGTAGCAGCAGCGCGGATGCGGTTGAAAACGTCATGGGGTCAATATAGCACGGCACACCACTGAACTTCAGTGGTGCAAGCCCTTTTCATCGGGCTCATCGGTTGATGTGGCAATCATGCTGACCGGACGCCCCTTGGCTTTGCGCCAGCCATAGATGACATAACCCGACAAGGCATAAGCACAGAAAATTGCAAACAAGCCCAGCGGCGGGTTTTGGCTGATCAGCACGATGGCGAGAGCGATTGCGACCAAGACCACAAAGGGCACGGTCCGACGGGCGCCCACCACTTTGAAGCTATAAAACGGCGCGTTAGTCACCATCGACAGGCCCGCAAACAAGGTCAGGCCGAAGGCAGTCCAGACCACCCAGGGCAACTGGGTCACTTGCTTGAAGCCAGCATCATCAAAAGCCCAAATCATGCCGATCACCACGGCAGCCGCCGCGGGGCTGGGCAAGCCCTGGAAGAAGCGTTTATCGACGACGCCAATATTGACGTTGAAGCGCGCCAGCCGAAGGGCCGCGCCCGAAATGTAGACAAAGGATGGGATCCAGCCCAGCTTGCCCATGTCTTTGAAGGCCCAGATATAGACGATCAAGGCCGGCGCTGCGCCAAAACTGACCATATCGGACAGGCTGTCCATCTGCTCGCCAAATGCGCTTTGCGCATTGGTCATGCGCGCCACGCGGCCGTCCAAGCTGTCCAGCACAGCAGCGCAAAAGATCGCGATACAGGCCACTTCAAAGCGGCCATTCATCGCCATCACGATGGCATAGAAGCCCGAAAACAGCGCCGCCAGCGTGATCGCATTGGGCAGCACATAAATACCTTTACGACGAGGGCGCGGCGTCTCAAGCGCGCCATCCTCGTCGTCATCCAGCAAGTCGGGGCGGGTCTTGGTTTTGGAATCACTCATGGGGCGGGAGGATACAACAGGCCGGCAAGAAAAAAGCCGCGCAGCTGCTGGCTGCGCGGCTTTGGAGGCTCAGTTCAAAAATCAGTTCTTGGACTGGTCTACCAGACGGTTCTTCTTGATCCAAGGCATCATCGCGCGCAGCTTCTCACCCACTTGCTCGATCGGGTGCTCAGCGGTCAGGCGACGGCGGCTCAGCAGTGTCGGTGCGCCGGCCTTGTTTTCCAGGATGAAGCTCTTGGCGTATTCGCCGGTCTGGATGTCCTTCAGGCACTGACGCATCGCGTTCTTGGTGGCTTCGGTGACGACGCGCGGGCCGGTCACATACTCACCATACTCGGCGTTATTCGAGATCGAGTAGTTCATGTTGGCGATGCCGCCTTCATAGATCAGGTCCACGATCAGCTTCAGCTCGTGCAGGCACTCGAAGTAGGCCATTTCAGGCGCATAGCCGGCTTCGGTCAGGGTTTCGAAACCTGCCTTGATCAGCTCCACCGCGCCACCGCAAAGAACTGCCTGCTCGCCGAACAAGTCGGTTTCAGTTTCTTCGCGGAAGTTGGTTTCGATGATGCCGGCCTTGCCGCCGCCATTCGCCGAGGCGTAGCTCAGGGCCAGATCACGCGCCTTGCCCGACTTGTCGGCATAGACAGCGATCAGGTGAGGCACACCGCCGCCCTGGGCGTAGGTGCCACGCACGGTGTGACCGGGGGCCTTAGGCGCCACCATCCAAACGTCCAAATCGGCGCGGGGCGTGACTTGACCGTAGTGCACGTTGAAGCCGTGCGCGAAGGCCAGCGAAGCGCCTTGCTTGATATTGGGTTCAACTTCGTTCTTGTAGACATCGGCGATCTGCTCGTCCGGCAGCAAGATCATGACTACGTCGGCAGCCTTCACGGCTTCGGCGATCTCGGCCACTTTCAGGCCGGCGTTTTCGGCCTTGGCCCAGGAAGCGCCGTTACGGCGCAGACCGACGGTGACCTTGACGCCGCTGTCGTTCAGGTTTTGTGCGTGGGCATGGCCTTGTGAGCCGTAGCCGATGATGGTGACGTTCTTGCCCTTGATCAGGCTCAGGTCAGCGTCCTTGTCGTAAAAAACGTTCATATCGTGCTCCAGGAAAAAACTAGTGGGTTGGTATGTGATGCGGCTTCGTCACGCGACACGGTCAATCCAAGCGGAGCCCGTGGAACCGGCTTTGCCGGGCCACAGGGCTCGCCCCCTCGAGGGGGAGCGCGAAGCGCTTCGGGGGTGATTCATCAGGCTCGAAGAATGCGCTCGCCACGGCCGATGCCGCTGGTGCCGGTGCGCACCGTCTCGAGAATCGAGGCGCGATCAATCGCGTCGATAAAGGCGTCGAGCTTGGAGGAATCACCGGTCAACTCGATGGTGTAGGTCTTCTCGGTCACATCGATGATGCGGCCACGGAAGATGTCGGCGGTGCGCTTCATTTCTTCGCGCTCCTTGCCGACCGCACGCACCTTGATGAGCATCAGCTCACGCTCGGTGTAGTTGCCCTCGGTGAGGTCCACCACCTTGACCACTTCAATCAATCGATTCAAGTGCTTGGTGATTTGCTCGATCACTTCGTCCGAGCCGGTGGTGACGATGGTCATGCGCGACAGCGAGGGGTCCTCGGTCGGCGCCACGGTCAGGCTCTCAATGTTGTAGCCACGGGCCGAGAACAGCGCCACCACGCGCGACAGCGCGCCCGGCTCGTTCTCGATCAGCAATGCAATGATGTGCTTCATGGGGGTCTCGTCCTTCGCGCTCTTCAAGCCGGCAGCGGTAACTGCAGACTCTTGGCCACGCTATTCGATGGGAGGGATGTCTGGACTATGGTCAAGGCTGAACAAAGCGAATCCGCCAAACCCATCACCCGGCGCGGTAACGCTCGGGCAACAGGCTTGACTTCCTCACCTCACAGGTCCTCGGACCCCAGACGCATTTCCGAAATACCCTTGCCCGCCTGGACCATGGGCCAGACGTTCTCGGTCGGATCGGTGCGGATGTCGAGAAAGACCGTGCGATCTTTCAGTCGGATCGCCTCTTTCAAGGCGCCCTCGACATCACCGGGCTTCTCCACCAGCAAGCCCACATGGCCGTAGGCCTCGGCCAGCTTGACGAAGTCTGGCAGCGCTTCCATATAGCTGTGCGAGTAGCGTTTGCCGTAGTCCAGCTCTTGCCACTGCCGCACCATGCCCAGGTAGCGATTGTTCAAGGAGACGATCTTGACCGGCGTCTTGTACTGCAAGCAGGTCGAGAGTTCCTGGATGCACATCTGGATGGAGCCTTCGCCGGTGACGCAGAACACGTCCGACTCAGGCTTGGCCAGCTTGATGCCCATGGCATAGGGCAAGCCCACGCCCATAGTGCCCAGTCCGCCGGAATTGATCCAGCGGCGCGGTTCTTCAAAGCGGTAGAACTGAGCCGCCCACATCTGGTGCTGCCCCACATCCGAGGTGATGTAGGTGTCGCGATCCTTGGTCAGATTCCACAGGGTCTCGACCACCATCTGCGGCTTGATGACATCACTGGAGGTCTTGTAGGCCAGGCATTCACGGCGGCGCCATTCATTGATCTGGCTCCACCAGGCATTGATGGAGGCCGAGTCGGGCTTGGCTTGCGCTTCCTTGATTTGGAAGATCAATTCCTGTAGCACGTCCTTGACGTCACCGACGATGGGGATATCCACCCGCACCCGCTTGGAGATCGACGAGGGGTCGATGTCCACATGGATGATCTTGCGCTCCACCTGGGCGAAGTGCTTGGGGTTGCCGATCACGCGGTCATCAAAACGAGCGCCCACAGCCAACAGCACGTCGCAGTGCTGCATGGTCATATTGGCTTCGTAGGTGCCGTGCATGCCCAACATGCCGAGGAACTTGGGGTCGCTGGAGGCGATGGCCCCCAGACCCATCAAGGTGTTGGTGCAGGGGTAGCCCAGCAAATTGGCCAACTCGCGCAACTCGGCCGATGCCTCGCCAAGGATGACGCCGCCACCCGAATAGATATAGGGGCGCTTGGCTTGCAAGAGCAGCTGCACCGCCTTGCGAATCTGACCCGAGTGGCCCTTGCGCGCCGGGTTGTAGGAGCGCATCTCGACATGACGGGGATACTCGAAAGCAGTACCCAGCTTGGCCATCGAGACATCCTTGGGGATGTCCACCACCACCGGACCGGGACGGCCGGTGCGGGCGATGTGGAAGGCCTTTTTCATCGTCATCGCCAGATCGCGCACATCCTTCACCAGGAAGTTGTGCTTGACGATAGGACGGGTGATGCCAACGGTGTCGCATTCCTGGAAGGCATCCAGGCCGATGGCGGGCGTCGGCACTTGGCCAGTCACGATCACCATGGGGATGGAGTCCATATAGGCGGTGGCAATGCCGGTGATGGCATTGGTCACACCTGGACCCGAGGTCACCAGCGCCACGCCCACATCGCCGGTGGCGCGGGCATAGCCGTCGGCCGCATGAACAGCAGCCTGCTCGTGCCGAACCAAAACGTGTTGGATGGTTTCCTGTTTGTACAGCGCGTCGTAGATATAGAGCACTGCGCCGCCTGGATAGCCCCAAAGGTATTGAACACCTTCGGCCTGCAGGCAACGAACCAAGATCTCGGAGCCGTTCAGCTCAGAGGGAGAAGAATTATTTTGGGAATGAGGCTGTGCCGCGTGGGCACGCTTGACTTCCGCGCTAGACATGTCCATTTCGAACCTTTGTGAATTTCTCTAACGAAAAACCATTGGTGCTCCTACTCGCACCCTTGTGAGGTGGACTCGGAACCTGCGCGATCAAAGAGATGGTGCCCCGGTCGGGCGGCCAAACTGAGACCAGATGTTCATTGTGCGAAGCAACATTATGCACTGGACTTGGACTGTTTTCGGAGACGCCGACTAGAGTCCGCTCCCACAATGCAATAATTCGCGCTGTTTTGCCTGCATCGGGCCCGTCCCGCACCCTCCTTGGCCACCGACAAAGAACTCAACGATTTTCTACGCACGGTCGACCGACGGGCCTTCAAACGCACCGCCTATATGGTTCGCGACGACGATGCGGCCCTGGACATCGTGCAAGACGCCATGATCAAACTGGCGGAAAAATACTTCGACCGTCCGGCGTCCGAGCTACCACTGTTGTTCCAGCGCATCCTTTCCAACGCGACGATGGACTGGTTCCGGCGCAAAAAGGTGCGCAGCGCCGTCATGCAGAACATGTCGGACTTCGAATCGAGCGATCCGGACGGCGACTTCAATCTCTTGGAGATGCTGGAAAGCCAAGACGGCGCACTGGGCGCACTCAGCGCGGCCGACGAAGTTTCCCGGGCACAGATATTGCAAGTCATCGAATCAGAAGTTGCCGAATTGCCCGCACGTCAACGCGAAGCCTTCCTGCTGCGTTACTGGGAGGAAATGGACGTCGCGGAGACGGCAATTGTCATGGGTTGCTCCGAAGGCAGTGTGAAAACGCACTGCTCACGAGCGACTCACACATTGGCAAAATCACTGAAGGCCAAGGGGATCACGCTATGAATCAGCCATACAAAGCGCAGTTTGCACAAGATGAACAAACACGCCTGAACACGCAAGTGACCCGCTTTGGCCTGCGCGTGGCCGCCAGCTTGAGCGAACAGAGCGAAGAATTGCCCTCGGGCGTCTCCGAGCGTTTGCGTTTCGCCCGCGAACAAGCGCTGCTGAAGGCGCGCAGCGCCCGCACCTCACAAGTGCAAGCGGCACCAAATACGGTTGCGATGGGCTCGGGTCCGTCGCTGGTCTTGGGCCGGAGCGGCTCGCCGCGCTGGCAAAAGTTCAGCACCATCTTGCCCCTGCTCCTCTTGGTGCTGGGCATGTGGCTGATTCAACAAAGCCACTGGTATGAGCAGATTCTGGCCGCTGCAGAACTGGACACGGGCCTCTTGTCCGACAAATTGCCGCCCGCCGCGTACAGCGATCCGGGCTTCAAGGAATACCTCAGCGATGAGCAAGAGTGACCGGGTGTCCATGCCGCCAAAGAACACAAGTTTGAACCTCAAGGGAGCAGACATCCGGCGCAGCCCTCGCTTGGCCTACGGCTTGATCGCCGCGCTCGGCCTTGGCTTCGCGACGATCGCCCTGTCTCAGCAAGACCCACCGCAAGCTGCCGACGCCTCGGCCAGTAGCGCCGTCGGCAGCGCGCCCGTCGCGGCACCCTTGGCTGAGCAGGCGCGCGCAAAAGTTCCCGCACCAGCGCCCGCCCCCAACGCCGCCGCGCGACTGCTGCCCGCTCCTAATTGGCCAGCACTGAGCCCCGGACAACGCCAGGCACTGGCGCCGCTTGAGCATGACTGGAACGAACTGGATGCCGCCCGCAAAAGCCAATGGCTAGAGGTTGCCGCACGCTTTGGGTCCCTCGATCCGCAAGACCAGGCTCGTATGCAGGAACGTATGCGCGACTGGGCGCGACTGAGCCCTGTGCAGCGGCAGGAAGCCCGGATTGGTTTCCAGGTTGCCAAGAAGATCGATGCCGACGCGCGACAAGCCAAGTGGGAGGCCTATCAGGCGCTCCCCCCCGAACAACGCCAGCAACTGGCCGACAAGGCTGCACTGAAGCAAGAAAAACAAGCCGGCAAGCTCAACAGCGCCAGCAGCATCAGCCCAGCCTCGGTCGCAAGAACCAAATCGAATTTGGTACCCGAGGTCAACAATGCCTTGCCGCCCAAGCCCGTCGCGGCCTCCTTGCTGCAAGCCAAACCCGGCGCCACCACGGTCCTGATGACCACGGACCGGGCCGTGCCCGGCCATCTGCAAGCGGGTGACACCAAAATCATGGCGCATCCGGAGCTGGTTGACGGCAAAACTTTGCTGCCGAAGAAGCGCAGCGCCGACACAAAGACCGCCAGTTAATGTCCTTGATCAACGCTCCGGCGGATCAGCCGCCCTCTTCGACTCCCGCAAGCGCACCCGAACTCCCCGGCCTAGCTCGCCGCATGGCTTCATTTCTGTATGAAGGCGTGCTGCTGTTCGGCATTGTTTTTGTCGCGGGCTATCTGTTCTCCGCCTTGACGCAGCAGCGCCACGCCTTGCAAGGCCAACATGCGCTGCAAGCCTTCTTGTTCATTGTGCTGGCCGTCTATTTTTGCTGGTTCTGGACCCACGGCGGTCAGACCGTGGCGATGAAGGCCTGGCATATTCGCGTCGTAGACACCCAGGGACAAGCGCTCAGCCAGGGGCGTGCCTTGGCGCGCTATGCGCTCAGCTGGCTATGGTTCCTGCCGGCACTGCTGTTTGCCTGGGTCATGGGCCTGCATGGCACCGGGGCCATTTTTGGCAGTCTGATTGCTGGCGTGCTGCTGTACGCGGCCGCGGCCCGGCTTCATCCAAAGCGGCAATTCCTGCATGATGCGCTGTGCGCCACACAACTGATCACGCAATTACCTCAGAAACGATGAGCAATCCTTACAAGGGCCGCACCGGCTTGGACAGGATTTTGAGAGCCACCGGCTATTCGATTGCCGGTTTGCGCGCCGCCTACACGGGCGAAAGCGCCTTTCGCCAGGAAATCTGGCTGCTGATCGTGGCAACTCCGCTGGCTTTTTGGATCGGCCAGGATTGGGTTCAGATCGCGCTGCTATTGGGCTCGCTGATGTTGGTCCTGATCGTGGAACTGTTGAATTCCGGCATTGAAGCGGCCATCGACCGTGTGTCGTTCGAGTTGCACGATCTATCAAAGCGCGCCAAGGACTTGGCCAGCGCCGCCGTCCTGCTGTCCCTGCTGCTCAGCGCTGGGATCTGGGCCACGGCGCTTTGGCAGCGTCTGTCCCAATAGATTACACAGGTGATTTGGCTAGATTGAGTTGATCGAGCCAACGGCTGAGGGGCCGAGCCGCCGCTGAAGCCGCCCCGCCCTCCTCCCACTCGCCTTAAACCGCCTCTTCGTCCGTCTCGCCGGTACGAATCCGCACCACCTGCTCAACCGGCGTGACGAAGATCTTGCCGTCACCAATCTTGCCGGTCTTGGCGGCCTTCAAGATGGCGTCGATGCAGCGCTCCACATCGTCATCCTTGACCACCACCTCGACCTTCACCTTGGGCAGAAAGTCGACCACGTACTCGGCGCCGCGATACAGCTCGGTATGGCCTTTTTGACGGCCAAAGCCCTTCACCTCGGTGACGGTCAAGCCAGAAGCACCCACCTCGGCCAAGGATTCGCGGACTTCGTCCAGCTTGAAGGGCTTGATGATGGCGGTGATCTGCTTCATTGAAAAAGGCTCCGAATAAGGACAAGGGTTGGCTGTAATTTAAGCACGGAACTTCGATGTAATCGGATAACGCCAATCGCGCCCGAAGGCCCGGTGCGTGATGCGAATGCCGATGGGCGCCTGGCGCCGCTTGTATTCATTGATCTTGATCAGTCGCGTAACCCGCTCAACATCGGCCGCATCAAAGCCAGCCGCCACGATCTCGGCCAGCGACTGATCCTCCTCCATATAGCGGGCCAGAATGGCGTCCAGCACCTCATAGGGCGGCAAGCTGTCCTGATCCTTCTGGTCGGGTCGCAACTCGGCCGATGGGGGGCGGGTGATGATGCGCTCCGGGATGATGGGACCCGTCGTCAACACCGTGCCGTCCAACCGCAACGTTGGCTGCTCATTGCGCCAGCGTGCCAAGCGGAACACCAAGGTCTTGGCCACGTCCTTGATAACGGCAAATCCCCCGGCCATATCGCCGTACAGCGTGCAGTAGCCCGTCGCCATCTCGCTCTTATTGCCGGTGGTCAGGACGATGGAGCCGAATTTGTTCGACAAAGCCATCAACAGCGTGCCACGAATGCGCGCCTGGATATTCTCTTCGGTGGCATCCAGCGCCAGGCCCTTGAACTCATCGGCCAAGCTGGCATTGAAGGCTTCGAACATCGGCACGATGGATTTTTCGTCGTAGCGCACGCCCAGCCGCTCCGCCATATCGCGCGCGTCGATCCAGGAGATGTCCGCGGTATAGGGCGAAGGCATCATCACCGTGCGCACCTTGTCGGCCCCCAGGGCATCCACTGCGACGGCCAGCACCAGGGCGGAATCGATACCGCCGGACAGGCCGATCAAGGCCCCGGGAAATCCGTTCTTGCCGATGTAGTCCCGCACGCCGGTCACCAGCGCCGCCCAGGCCTGCGCCTCAAGCCCCGGCAAGGGCTGGACCTGGCCCTTGACCGAGCCATCAGCGCCCAGCTCGATCAAGCTCAAGTCCTCTTCAAAAATGGGCGCTCTGGCGGCCAATTCGCCGCGCGCATCCAGTGCGAAAGAGGCGCCGTCAAACACCACCTCATCCTGCCCGCCGACCAGATGGGCGTAGAGCAGCGGCAACTCAACATCCCGCGCACGCTCAGCCATGCGCTGCTCGCGCTCTTGCACCTTGCCCAAATGGAAGGGCGAGGCGTTCAAGACACACAGCACTTGGGCACCAGCCGCCTTGGCCGCGCGCGCCGGTTCATCGAACCAAGCATCCTCACAGATCGTCAGACCAAAGCGCAGGCCCTCAATCTCAAACACAACCGGGCCCTCGCCCGCGTCGCGGCCGGATACGAAGTAACGTCGCTCATCAAAGACCTGGTAGTTGGGCAACTCGCGCTTGCAATAGGTCTGCAAGACCTGACCCCCTGCCAGCACCGAGGCCGCATTGAAGCGCGCCGGCACGGCCCAACTCTTGGACCTAAGATCGCGCTGCCCCTGCCCTTGATGCGGGTGACCGACCACCACATGCAAGCCCTCGCAATCCGCCAAATCCGCTGCAATACCCCGCAAGGCCTCATCACAGGCTTGCATGAAAGCCGGCCGCAACAACAAGTCTTCCGGCGGATAGCCGCACAGACTCAACTCGGGCGTCAACAGCAGCCGGGCTCCGGCCGCATGGGCCCGTCGACCGTAATCGACAATTTTTTTCGCATTGCCTGCGAGATCACCGACGGTGACATTGATTTGGGCAAGTGCGGCGATCACGGACATGGCGGTCAGGGGAAGAATCAGGAATGAAAAACAGCTCGGCTGATTATGTCATTCGGGTTCATCCCGAGCCGTCCGAGCTGCCGCTGCCGGCCTGGAATGCCCTGCTGGCGCAGCAACAACTTCCGTCGCCGTTTATGCGACTGGAGTATCTGCAGGCCCTGCACGACTCCGGCAGCGCCGTCAGTGAAACCGGCTGGCAACCGCAATTCCTCAGTGTCAGTCGGGGTGATGAATTAGTGGCCGCCTGCCCCGCCTACCTCAAGTCGCACTCCTACGGGGAATATGTATTTGACTGGGCCTGGGCCGGCGCCTACCGCCGCCACGGCCTAGCCTATTACCCTAAATTGCTGGTCGCCGTGCCCTTCACGCCGGTGCCCGGCAGCCGTTTGCTGGCCCGAGACGCCGAGGCCCGCGGCCTGTTGATGCAGGGCCTGCAGGCTCTGGCGCAGCGGCAAGGCCTGTCGTCGGCGCATCTGCTGTTCGGCGACGAGGCCGACCACCTTGCGGCCGATGCACAGCATTGGCTGCAGCGCAGCGGCGTGCAGTTTCATTGGCAAAACCGTCAACCACAGGGGTTTGAGTCCTTCGACGCATTCTTGGCCGCCCTGCAGCGCGAAAAGCGCAAAAAGATCCAACAAGAGCAGCGCCGCGTGCGCGAGGCTGGCATTCGCTTCGAAGTCCTGGAGGGAGCTCACATCAGCGCAGCCGATTGGGACTTTTTCTACCACTGCTATCAATTGACCTACCGGGCGCACCACAGCACGCCCTATCTTTCACGCGACTTCTTTCGGCTGATGGCGGAACGGATGACGGCCAACTGGCTGCTCTTCATCGCCATACGGGGCGAGCAGCGCGTGGCCGCCTCGCTGATTGCGATGGACCCGGAACGGCGACTCGCCTTCGGCCGCTACTGGGGCGCGACCGAGCCCATCTCCTGCCTGCACTTCGACGCCTGCTACTACCAACCGCTGGCCTGGTGCATCGACCACCACTACTTGCGTTTCGAGGGTGGCGCACAAGGTGAACACAAGATGGCACGCGGCCTCTTGCCGGTGTCCACTCATTCCAGCCATTGGCTGGCGCACCCCGACTTCAGTCAGGCGGTGGCTGACTTTCTGGCCCAGGAGGGTCAGGCCATGCGCGGCTATGTGAACGAGTTGGAAGAGCATCAACCCTTCAAGCCGGCAAGCTAAGTTGCCGACAAGGGCGTGCCCCATCAAGGCAGTTTGAACCGCGCGACCAGCCCCGACAGCTTGCTCGCTTGCTCGGCGAGTTGGCCGGCCTCGGCGGAGGCCTCCTGCACCAAGCCGGCGTTTTGCTGCGTCATCTGATTGAGCTGACCCAAGGCCACACCCAGTTGACCGACATCCTTGGTTTGCTCGGTGTTGGCCGCGCTAATCTCATTGATCAACTGACTGACCTGCTGAACCTCGTCAACCAAACTCTCAATCGATTTGCCCGCGTCGCCAACCAGGCTGCTGCCGGCCTCGACCTTGGCGACACTGCCGCCGATCAGGGACTTGATTTCCTTGGCCGCCTCGGCGCTACGCTTGGCCAGGCTGCGCACCTCACTGGCGACCACCGCAAAACCGCGCCCTTGCTCGCCGGCGCGCGCCGCCTCCACCGCCGCATTCAAGGCCAAGATATTGGTCTGGAAGGCAATCCCGTCAATCACGCCAATGATGTCGCCGATCTGATGCGAGCTGGCCGAGATCTCGCCCATCGTCGTCACGATCTGGCCGAAGACTTCGCCACTTCGCGTCGCCACGCCGGCGGCACTGCTGGCCAAGAGCGCGGCGCGCTGGGCCGTATCGGCATTGGTTCTGATCGTCTCGCTCAAGTGTTCCATCGAGGCCGCGTTTTGCTGTAGGCTGCTCGCCTGCTCCTCGGTGCGCCGACTCAGATTGACATTGCCATCGGCAATCTCGTGCGAAACCGCCGCAATGGCCTCGGCGCTGCCCCGCACTTCACCGACGATGTCGGCCAGCACATCATTCATATGCTGCAGCGCCGCCATCAAGCGGCCGGTTTCGTCGTCGGACCCGACCTCGACCTGAGCACGCAGATCGCCGCCGGCCACCTGCTGGGTGAGCCGAACGGCCTGGGCCAGCGCGCCGATGATGCCGCGTCCGACCACGGTGTTCACCATGAGCAAAATCACCGCCGCCAAGGCCGCACTCACGAGCATGGCCAAGCGGGCCCGCTCGGCGCCGGCCTTGCTGGCCTCCTGCACCCGCAGGGACTCGCGCTCGATCTCATCACTCAAGGCACTCATCTGCTCCTCGAGCGCCTTGAAACTATCCGTAAAGCCGGGCAATTTCGCGTCCGCCGCCGCGGCATCGACAAAGGCCAGATCCACCATGGCGGCAGCACTCTCGATATAGGCATTCAAGGGCCCCTGCGTCTTGGCCACCGACGCGTCCACCTGCGCATTCAGAGGACTGGTCTTCAGCTCCGCCATAGGCTCGCGGAATTGTTTGACATGGGCCTCGAGCTCGGACTTGACGGGGCCTTTATCGGCGGCATTGCCCTTGGTGCTGGACAGCAGTGCTCGCAACACGTCGCCACGCAAGGCATCGTGCATCATGTCCGCCTCAAGCTGCGAGCGCAGCGCGGAGGCACTGCGCGTCAAGGCCTGGTGGTCCTCGCTCAAACCCGCCACGGCGAAGAAACCGACCCCGCCCACAATCAGTACAAAGGCCAAGCCAATGAAACTAAGACCGAGCATTTTTTGCCGGATCGTCAGTGCAAGTTTCGCCATCGACTCACTCCTGGTCTGGCCGGAAACGGCGGAGCTTGGGCCAAGGCATGGCCCTGCAGCGGGCAATCCTATCCAGTATCGGAAGCCAGCAACAGCAATTTAGTGCTATTGACGTCGCCAAAAACAAGCAGAAAAAAAGCGCCCGGCTCACGCGGGGCGCTTTTCTATGCAAAGGCGAGAACTCAGCCCTTTTGTGCCTTGGCGTAAGCCGCGATGCCCGACTCAATTTCGGCGCGCGCGGCTTCGGGGCCTTCCCAGCCCTGGACCTTGACCCACTTGCCGGGTTCCAGGTCTTTGTAGTGCTCGAAGAAGTGCTGGATCGCGTTCAGGCGCATCGGGTTGACATCTTCAGGCTTTTGCCAGTGTTGGTACATCGGCAGGATCTTGTCGATGGGCACCGCCAGCAGCTTGGCATCGCCACCCGCCTCATCGTCCATCTTCAACACGCCAACGGCGCGGCAAGTCACCACCACACCCGGCGTCAGGGCGAACGGAGTAACCACCAGCACGTCGACCGGATCACCATCGTCCGACAGTGTCTGGGGGATGTAGCCGTAGTTGCAGGGGTAGTGCATCGCGGTCGTCATGAAACGATCGACGAACATTGCGCCGGTTTCCTTGTCGACCTCGTACTTGATCGGATCGGCATTCATCGGGATTTCGATGATGACGTTGAACTGTTCGGGCGCTTTGGCGCCAGGGGTGACGTTATGCAGGCTCATGTTTATCCGTAGGTCGGCCGAGGGGAAACCCGGATTCTAAGGGCAGGACTTGCCCAAAACTGACGGGCGAATGGCGCGCACAGCAATCGAGCGCTTTGTCCTAGCGCATCGTTTACCCGCATTCACTGGGTAAACACTCAGGAATCTCAATTGCCTAGGAGGCGTGCCTTCTCGTAGCATCGATTCCAGCGACCCGTGTCTCGGGGCCAGCCCTGCAAACCGTGGGCTGACCGCGTTAGCCGGACGCATCCGCAATTTACCAACGGCAGATAAAACAAGAGGAGACATGTACATGTCGACGAGTTTGGCGCTGTATTTCGCCCTGGCCTGTGGCCTGGCAGCTGTCTTGTACGGCTTCATTCAGAGAAGTTGGATCTTGAGTCAGGACGCGGGCAACGCCCGCATGCAGGAAATCGCCGCGGCCATTCAGCAAGGTGCTGCCGCTTATCTGGCCCGTCAGTACAAAACCATCGCCGCCGTCGGCGTGCTGCTGGCCATTCTCATTGCGGTCTTTTTGGACACCATGTCCGCAGTTGGCTTTGTCTTGGGCGCGGTGCTCTCGGGCGCCTGCGGCTTCATCGGCATGAATGTCTCGGTGCGCGCCAATGTGCGCACCGCGCAAGCCGCCACCAAGGGGATTGGCCCAGCCTTGGACGTGGCCTTCAAGGGCGGCGCCATCACCGGCATGTTGGTGGTGGGCCTGGGGCTTTTGGGCGTTAGCCTGTTTTTCTGGTTCTTGAGCGGCGGCGAAAAAATTGACGCCGTCACCTTGAAGCCCCTGCTCGGTTTCGCCTTCGGCTCCTCGCTGATTTCGATCTTCGCCCGCCTCGGCGGCGGCATCTTCACCAAGGGCGCCGACGTCGGCGCTGACTTGGTCGGCAAGGTGGAGGCCGGCATCCCCGAGGATGACCCACGCAACCCGGCGGTGATCGCCGACAACGTCGGTGACAACGTCGGTGACTGCGCCGGCATGGCGGCCGACCTGTTCGAGACCTACGCCGTCACCCTGATCGCCACCATGGCGCTGGGCGCGCTGGTCGTGACGGCCGCCCCGATGGCCGCCATCCTCTACCCGCTGATGCTGGGCGGTGTGTCCATCATCGCCTCCATCATTGGCTGCTACTTCGTCAAGGCCTCGCCAGGCATGAAGAACGTGATGCCGGCGCTCTACAAGGGCCTGGCCGTTGCCGGTGTACTGTCCCTGATCGCCTTCTACTTCGTCACCAATGCCGTCGTGCCCGATGACGCCCTCGGTGCCGGCACCCGCATGCGCCTGTTCGGCGCCTGCGCCGTCGGTCTGGTGCTCACCGCTGCCCTGGTCTGGGTGACCGAGTTCTACACCGGCACGCAGTACTCGCCGGTCAAGCACATCGCGCAGGCCTCCACCACCGGCCACGGCACCAACATCATTGCCGGCCTAGGCGTGTCGATGCGCTCCACCGCTTGGCCGGTGCTGTTCGTCTGCTTCGCCATCCTGACCGCTTATCAGCTCGGCGGCCTCTACGGCATCGCCATCGCCGCCACCTCGATGTTGAGCATGGCCGGCATCGTGGTCGCCCTGGACGCCTACGGCCCCATCACCGACAACGCCGGCGGCATCGCCGAGATGTCCGAATTGCCCGCCAGCGTGCGTGATGTGACCGACCCGCTGGACGCCGTGGGCAACACCACCAAGGCCGTCACCAAGGGCTATGCGATTGGCTCGGCCGGCCTGGCCGCCCTGGTGCTGTTCGCCGACTACACCCACTCGCTGGAGGCGCGCGGCATGCATGTCGCCTTTGACCTGAGCGACCCCAAGGTGATCGTCGGCCTCTTCATCGGTGGCCTGATCCCCTATCTGTTCGGCGCCATGGCCATGGAAGCCGTGGGCCGCGCCGCCGGGGCCGTGGTGGTGGAAGTGCGCCGCCAGTTCCGCGACATCAAGGGCATCATGGACGGCAGCGGCAAGCCCGAGTACGGCACCGCGGTGGACATGCTGACCACCGCCGCCATCAAGGAAATGATCATCCCCTCGCTGCTGCCCGTGGTGGTGCCGGTGATCGTTGGCCTCTTGCTCGGCCCCGCCGCTTTGGGCGGCCTTTTGATGGGCACCATCGTGACCGGCCTGTTCGTGGCCATCTCGATGTGTACCGGCGGCGGCGCCTGGGACAACGCCAAGAAGTACATCGAAGACGGCCACCATGGTGGCAAGGGCTCCGAAGCGCACAAGGCCGCCGTTACCGGCGACACCGTCGGCGACCCCTACAAGGACACCGCCGGCCCGGCCGTCAACCCGCTGATCAAGATCATCAACATCGTCGCCCTGCTGATCGTGCCCTTGCTGCCCATGCAGACCGGCGCGCACAAGCCGGCCGAGCCGGTACCAGTGGTGACGCCCATGACGGACGCTGCCAGCATGCCCGCAGCCGCGCCCACGCTGACCGATGCGGCCAGCGCAGCCGGCGTGACCGCCCCCGCTGTCCCGGCCTCGCAACCCTGAGGCGGGAAGCACCTCAAGCCCTGATGTTTCAGGGTCAGCCCTAGGAAAAACAGCCCGCTTGCGGGCTGTTTCTACTTTCGCAGACGCCAGCGTCAAGCCACAATAGCGCCCAGACAAGGGAGACTCGAAGGGTCATGACAAATACGGTGATTGCGAGGCTCGGGCTGGAACGCCGCCGCTCGCAACTGGGCGAGTTGCAGCGCTACCTGCTGGTACAGGAGCAAGGCTTCGTGGATCTGCGCGCGCAGGTTCAGGGCTTCTGTGACCGCTACGTCGAGACATTGGGCTCCGCTTATATGGAGCTGGACGCGCTCGAGTCGCAACTGCACTCCGCCACCAGTTGTCTGGCCGAGGCCTTGCGTCGCAATGGCTTCAGCACACGCTCTCCGCTGGCGCCACAGGCCACCGCCATGCCGGTGCTGCCGCAACTGCCCAGCGGCATACCCCTGCCCCCCGAACCTCCGGGCGGCTGGACCGAAATTGCCCCGCCCAGCCTGAAGACACTGTACCGCCGCGCCGCCATGCGCTTGCACCCAGACTTTGCCGCCGACGACAGCGATCGGCGCGCTCGCGAGCAGCGCATGATGCAAGTCAACGAAGCCTATGCGGTGGAGAACCGGGCGCAACTGGAGATGTTGCTGCTGGCCGCCGGCGAAGACCCGGTACGCGTGACCGGTGGCAATGCCGATGCGCTACGCACCTGGCTGAGCCGCTGCGAACATGTCGTGCAAGGGCGTCTGCGGGTGGTGCAAGCCCACTCGGTGGCCCTGACGGCGCACCCCATGCACCAACTCTGGCAGGCCATTGTGAAAGCCGAAGCCAAAGGCCTGGACCCGTTCAGCGTGATGGTCAATCGACTGCACACCCAGATCGGCGAGCGCCGCAAAGAGCTCTATATCGGCCAACGCCTGCAGCCCGAGTCAGAACTGGCCGAGGCCTTTGTGCTGCGCCGCATCGAGCGGATGGGTGCCGCTGCAGCGGCCAATTAGGCCGGGGCACCGTGCCGCGCCTTGCCGCGTCACAAAGGCTAACGCGGCAGTTGCGCCAGCCAGTCCAGCATTTGCTCAATCAGCCGCTCACTGGCCTGATTCAGCGCCCGCACCGCACCGGGTGCATCGGCAGACTCCGCCGGCCCTTGCACATCAAACACCTGTAGCCGGGCATTTGCCCCCTCACCCAGCCGGGCGCGCAGCCGAATGCGCACCTGCGACTGGTTCGGGGTGGCGAAGCTCTGTCCAAACTCCTCCAACTCCAGGCGCAGGGGCAAGGGCAAGGGCAAGGGCAAGGTCGCACCGCCCTGAACTTGCGCCTGCGAATTCTGCTCGGCGGCCAGACGCTGGCGCAGGCGTTCGGCCAGCAGCGCTGCGGGCGGCGCCGCCCAGCGGCTGTCGCGATAGATCTCGCGGCGCAAGGGGTCGGCATAGTCCAGCCGGTAGGCAATGCCGGCGCTGGCCAACCAGCTGGGCGCGCTCACATCGATCAGCTGAACCGGGGGCAAGGCGCGGCTCGGCGTGCGGCCCTGCGCCGGGGCCGGGGCCGGCCCCAGGTCATACAAGGCCATCGGTTCGGCCTTGTTGAAGGCACAGGCGCCCAGCGCCAGCAGGACAAGCAAGGCCACCCTGGATGCCCAGCGCGACAAGGGACGCGAATCATGGGAGCGAAGAAAGGCTGCTTCGATCGAAGGGCTTGCTGGGCTCATCTCAAGGTCTCCGCTTGGCGTTTGCATCAAAGCCGGCCTCGCCGGGGCCGGGGGGGGGCGCCGCGCGCCCGAAGATCAGGCTTTGCGGTTGCTCGCCCAGATCATTGGCGGCCCGTTCCACCGCCCTCGCCCCTTGGCTGAAATCATCGAACAAGGGTTGCGTGCGGACCCGATTCGGGCCGACCAGCGCCAGCTCCAGGCGCTGCATCGTGGTTTGGACCTGGTTTGCCGCCAGACCCAGGCGTTGCAATTCCTGGCTGCGTTCACGCAGATCCTGCACCAAGAGTGTCGATTGGGCGCTCAAGGCCTCGAAGCTCTTCATGGCCGACCCGGCGTCCTTCAACAAGGCCTGGGTCTGCTGGGTCAGCGCCGGCAAGGCATGAGCGGTCGGTTGCAGCGTCTGACTCAATCGAGCGGCGCCAGCGGAAGCGTCCGCAATGCCGGCCAGCGCGCGGCCAAAATTCTGCTGGTTTTCGTCTCCAAGCAAGCCGTTCAGACGCAGCGTCACCTCCCCGATACGTTCCATCAGCTGCGGGCCAGAGTTGCTGAGCCGATCAAACAGCGAAGGAGTCAGCTGCAAGGGCGGCGAGGCTTCGGTCAAACGGGGGGCAAGGTCTTGCCCTTCCGGCTCCGACAGGTCCACATACGACAGCCCGGTGATGCCCTGGTAGCCCAGACGCGCCTGCGTGGCGCTGGTCAAGGGTGCTGCCTTGGCGACCTGGATGGTGATCAGAATCTGGCGCGAGTCTGCCGGGTCGAAATCAATCTTTTCAACCTTGCCGATCAGCACGCCACGCAGCTTGACCGGGGCCTTGACGTTCAGACCCGGCACACCGCCCCGCGACACGATGGTGTAGCTGCTTCGCTCGCTCTGATCGCCCTGAAACCAGGCCACCACCACCGCCAGCGCCGCCCCCAAGAGCAGGATGAAAACGCCGGTGGCCAGGGCATGTGCGCGGTTTTCCATGATGGCGGCTCCTTTGCTTTTTTCAGCGGATGACGGTGTGCGTCACGACGAGCTTCACGGCGAGCCGGCTCGGCTCACGCCTCCAAAGGCGCTTGCCGCAGGCTGGCCCGGTATTTGCGGATATGTTCTTCATCACACTCCTCCAGATGCCCGAGGAAAAACTCCCGGATAAAGGGATGCGGCTGCCGCACCACTTCTTGCAGGCTGCCCAGCGCCACCAGATGCCGCTCAGACAAGACCGCCACCCGGTCGACCAAAGCAAACAAGGTGTCCACATCATGCGTCACCATCACCACGGTCAGCTTCATTTCACTGCGCAAATCTTCGATCAGATTGACAAAGCGCTTGCTACTGGCGGGGTCCAGGCCGGCCGTGGGCTCATCCAGAAACAACAGCGTCGGGTCCAGAATCAGCGCACGCGCCAGCGCGACCCGTTTGATCATGCCGCCGGACAATTCGGCCGGCATCTTCAAGGCATCGGCAGCGCTCAAGCCCACTTGATGAATTTTCAACATCACCAACTCGCTGAGCAAGCGTTTGGGCACCGACTTCAACTCGCGCAAGGGCAGCGCAATATTGTCAAAAACGCTCAGCGCCGAAAACAGCGCCCCTTGCTGAAACAAAACGCCCCAGCGGTTGCGCACCTCGGCCAGCGCCTCGGCATCGCAGTCGTTCAACTCGTGGCCAAAAATCTTCACCTTGCCGGCCGCCGGCCGCAGCAAGCCCAACATCAGGCGCAGCAAGGTGGTCTTGCCACTGCCGGAGCCGCCGATGATGGCCAAGACCTCGCCGGCCCGCACCTCCAGGCTGAGATTGCGATGAATGACGGTGCGCCCCAGCACGGAGGTGAGTTGCTGCACCTCGATGACCGGTGCCTCCTGTCCTGTGTTCAGACCTGACCCCATCTAGAGACCCAGCTCCTGAAAGATGATCGCGAAGGCCGCGTCCGCGATGATGACCACCGTGATCGAGCTGACCACCGAGCTGGTGGTGCCGATGGCCAGACTCTCGCTATTGGGCTTGATGCGCAGCCCGAAATGGCAGGCCACAAAGGCGATCAACAAACCAAAGACATGGGCCTTGCCCAGGCCCAACCACAAATTCGCTTCCGGCACCACCGCCGGAATGCCCTCGATGAACTGCTGATACTCCAGGCCCAGCGTGGCCCGCGCCGCCACCATGCCGCCGGCCAAAATCATGCCGCTGGTCCACAGCGCCACCAGGGGCATGGCGATCGACAAGGCCGCCATCTTCGGCAGCACCAGCCGAATCGTGTGCGAGATACCCATCACCGACAAGGCATCCAACTCCTGCGTGACCCGCATAACGCCCAGCTGCGCCGTCATCGATGAACCGCTGCGCCCCGCTACCAAGATGGCCGCCAGCAAGGGCCCGAGCTCGCGCCACACACTCAGGCCCAGGATATTGATCACATAGATGTCGGCGCCAAAAACGCGCAACTGACGCGAGGTCAAGTAGGACAGGGTCACCCCGACCAAAAAGCCGACCAAGGCCGTGATGCCAAGCGCCTGCGCACCGGTGCGGTAGACATGGGCCGAGGTGTCGCGCCAGGCGATCTGCCCCGGATGGCGCAGCAGATGCTGACAGTCCAGCGCCAACTGGCCGAGCAGGCGGGTGGCCCCGAGTAGGTGCTCGGCCAAGAGCAGCAGGTCGCGACCAAAGGCATCGACACCGGGCGGCAGGCGCCGTTTCGGCAGGCGCGGCGGCAGCGGCACGACCAGCTTGGAGAACATGGCCTGATGCTCAGGCCGCCAAACGGTGTCGGGAGGCAAGGTCTGACCCCAGGCGTCCCAGAGCAACAAGGCGCCGGCATTGTCCAGCCGCGCTAAGCCACTCAAGTCCCAGCGCGTGGCCGGGTCAGCCAGAGCGGCGGCCTGTTCGGCCAAACTCTCAAAATGCTCGCGCAGCGGCAACAGGCTCCAATCGCCCGTCAGACACACCAGGGCACGGCCCTCGGCGTCGCGACTCACGCTGAGCGCGGGTGCAGTCCTGCTCTTGTTGTCTGCGCCGCCCTCGGGCGCCGGATCGACTTGCGTCATCCACTGCTCCATCTTGATGACATGGAGCATAGCGTCGATGCAGCGCTTTGATCTGCCCTTGAGCCCCCTTCTTGAACCGGTTCAAGGATTTTTCTTCGCCGGACTCCTAGGCTATCGCCCATCACATCGATGGTTCAAACAAAGGCCAAGGAGTCCGTATGGGCAATGGAGCAGGTTTTACCAAACAGATGGCGCGCAATATCTTCTGGGGCGGGACGGTGTTCTTCGTCCTGGTCTTTGCCGCCATCGTTTTTGACAGCGAGCAGCGCATCCCGCAACGCTCGAACGCACAAGCGATCACGCCCGCCGTCGTCGCCGGCAAGAAGATCTGGGAAACGCGCAATTGCATCGGCTGCCACACGCTGCTGGGCGAAGGCGCCTACTTCGCGCCCGAGTTGGGCAATGTCTACAAGCGCCGCGGCGGTGAGTTCATCAAGGCCTGGATGAAGATCCAACCGACCCACACCCCGGGCCGCCGCCAGATGCCGCAGTTCAATCTGAACGAACAGCAATTGGGTGATTTGGTTGAGTTCCTGAAATGGACCGGCGAGATCAACACCGAGAACTGGCCGCCGAACATCGAAGGCTGACAGGAGCACAGCAGATGACAACACTCAAATACAAATCACAGTCGGTTGCGAAGTACTACTTCATTGCCGCGCTGGCCTTGTTCACGGCGCAGATCGTGTTCGGCCTCGGGCTTGGCCTGCAGTACGTGATCGGGGACTTCCTGTTCCCCTACATCCCCTTCAACCAAGCCCGCATGGTGCACACGAATCTCTTGATCGTGTGGCTGCTGTTCGGCTTCATGGGCTCGGCCTATTACCTGGTGCCCGAAGAGGCTGAGACCGAGTTGTACTCACCCAAGTTCGCCATGGTCCTGTTCTGGGTCTTCCTGGTGGCGGGTGCCTTGACCATCGTCGGCTACCTGGCCGTGCCCTATGCCAAGCTGGCGGAGTTGACCGGCAATGACCTGCTGCAGACGATGGGGCGCGAGTTCCTGGAGCAGCCGCTGCCGACCAAACTCGGCATCGTCGTGGTGGCGCTGGGCTTTTTGTTCAACATCAGCATGACGGTCTTGAAGGGCCGCAAGACCAGCATTTCACTGGTGCTGCTGTTGGGCCTGTGGGGCCTGGCCATCATGTTTTTGTTCAGCTTCGTCAATCCGCACAATCTGGTGCGCGACAAGATGTACTGGTGGTTCGTCGTCCACCTCTGGGTGGAAGGCACGTGGGAGTTGATCCTCGGCGCCCTGCTGGCTTTCGTGCTGATCAAGACCACCGGCGTCGACCGTGAGGTGATCGACAAGTGGCTCTACGTCATCATCGCCTTCGCCCTGATGACTGGCATCCTCGGCACCGGCCACCACTTCTACTTCATCGGTTTGCCCGGCTACTGGCACTGGGTGGGCAGCATCTTCTCCGCCTTGGAGCCGATTCCCTTCTTCATGATGACTGTGTTCGCCTTCAATATGGTGCAGCGTCGCCGCCGTGAGCATCCGAACCAGGCCGCCCTGCTGTGGGCCATCGGCACCTCGGTGATGGGTTTCCTGGGCGCCGGTCTGTGGGGCTTCATCCACACGCTGAGCTCGGTCAACTATTACACCCACGGCACCCAAGTCACAGCCGCCCACGGCCACCTGGCCTTCTACGGCGCCTATGTGCTGGTGGTCATTGCGATGATCAGTTATGCCATGCCGACGCTGCGCGGCCGCATTGCCAACAGCCGCAAGGCCCAGAGTTTCGAGATGTGGAGCTTCTGGATCATGACCATCGGGATGGGCGTGATGGTGCTGGCCCTGACAGGCGCCGGCATCCTGCAGGTCTGGCTGCAACGCATGCCGACCGAAGGCGCGATGGGCTTCATGGCCACCCAGGATCAGCTGCGCTTCTTCTACTGGACCCGCATGGCCGGCGGCGTGATGTTCCTAATCGGTTTGCTGACCTATCTGAGCAGCTTCTTCATCGGCGGCGAGCCGGTCAGTGAAGCCAGCATGTCGGGCGTACCCGGTGGCACAGGCAATCTGCGCGCCCAGCCGGCCCAACGCCTGCGCGCTGACTGAAGGATCGCATGATGGAGATGCAAAGCGCACGGCATTTGAGTCCGCCTTGGCCCGAGGGGCGAGGCCCAGCGGCCGCGCAGGGTCTCTCGCAAGAGCTGCCTTTTTATGCCCCGCAAGGGGATGAATGCCGGCTCTTCGAGCATGCCCATGCCAACGCCCTGCCGCTGCTGATCAAGGGGCCGACCGGCTGCGGCAAGACGCGCTTTGTCGAACATATGGCGGCCCGCCTGGACCGGCCCTTGATCACGGTCAGCTGCCACGACGATCTGAGTGCTTCCGACCTGGTCGGGCGCTTTCTGATCAGCGAGGGCAACACGCAGTGGTGCGACGGCCCGCTGACCCGCGCGGTGCGCCAGGGTGCCATCTGTTATCTGGATGAGGTGGTGGAGGCAAGGCGCGACACCACCGTCGTCCTGCATCCGCTGGCCGATGACCGGCGCATGCTGCCGATCGAGCGCACCGGAGAGCAATTGCAGGCGGCCCCCGGTTTCATGCTGGTGATCTCCTACAACCCCGGCTATCAAAACCTGTTGAAGAGCCTCAAGCCCAGCACCCGCCAGCGCTTTGTGGCGCTCTGCATGGGCTACCCGAACGCGACGGTCGAGCAGGCCATCATCGAAGCCGAGGCCGGTGTTGCGCCGGCCGTGGCGGCCCAACTGGTCAAGCTGGCCACCGCCTTGCGGCGCCTCAGTGACCATGATCTGGAAGAAACAGTCAGCACCCGTTTGCTGGTGGTAGCCGCCCGCTTGGTGGGCTCGGGCCTGGGCTTGCGGCACGCGGTGCAGGCGGCCATTGTTGACGCGCTGACCGATGACGCAGACACCGCCGCCGCTCTCGATGAGTTGGTCCAGGCGGTCTGCAGTGAAGCCCGCTGACCCAAACCAGGTCGCCCTGGCCCATGTCCGCCAGAACGGCGCCAGCGCTTTGCGCCAGGCACGCCGGCAACGACTGCGGCGCGCCCTGCAACTGGGCTTCTTCCTGCTCTTTGTGCTGGCCCCGGCCCTCAATCTGCTGCGCTTCGACCTCAACGAAACGCAACTCTGGTTTCTGGGCCAGCGCTGGTCGCTGGGCCTGGATGCCTTCCGCGCCGGCCAGGCCAGCGCGGCGCAAACGGCGCTGAACATCTTTGGCCGCGCCTTCTTGCCGGCCATCCTGTTGATCGTCGGCTTTCTCTTCATCGCCTGGCGCTACGGCCGGCTCTACTGTGGTTGGCTGTGCCCGCATTTCTCGGCGGTCGAGTTGTTGAACGACCTGCTGCACCGCGCCATCGGCAAGCTGAGCCTGTGGGACCGGGTGCGCGTCAATCGGCATGGCCGCCAGCCGCAGGCGCGTTGGTGGCCGGTGTTTGCTTTCTCCTGCCTCTTCATGGGCGCGTTGTGGGCCATCACGCTCTTGAGCTATCTGCTGCCGCCGACCGAAATCTGGGGCAATCTGCTGCACGGCAGCCTGACGCCCAACCAGGCCCGCTTTCTGGGCATTGCCACGCTGATCTTCACGGCCGAGTTCGCTTTCGCGCGCCATCTGTTCTGCCGTTTTGGCTGTGCGGTGGGCCTGTTCCAAAGCCTGGCCTGGATGGCCAATCCGCGCGGCATGGTGGTCGCCTTCGATCGCGACAACGCGCGCGACTGCCGATCCTGCGACCAGCCTCGCGGTTCCGCCTGCGACTCGATCTGCCCGATGCGCCTGCACCCGCGCAATATCAAACGAATGATGTTTTCCTGCGTGCAGTGCGGCCAATGCATCGAGTCCTGTGAAAGCTCGCAGGGCGCGCAAGGCCGCGAACAACTGCTGGAGTGGCAGGTCGGACTGGACGCGGTGCGGGAGACCTTGCGACAAAGAAAAATCGATCGGCAGGCCGACAGCGGCGCCCGGCCCGAGAAGGACCAAGAAGGCGCGTGATGCCCATCAATAAACCGCTTGAGCGCAGAGGCGAGGACTGATATGGAAGAGTGGATTGGCCAAGTCTGGCATCGCCTGATCAGCCGCGCCGCCGACCCTCGGCACCTGGCCGCGGCGGTCAATTTGAAGCAGATGCAACGACCCATCGGCCTACTGTTCCGCGCCGCGGGCGGCAGCCCGGCCATCCGTGTCGGCGAGGCGCAGGCCGCCCAGACCGGCGGGCCGCGCGGCTGGCTACAACGCGTGGCCGGCGTCGACGGCCGGGTGGCGCTGGCCCGGTTGGAAACGGATGTGCTGTCGCTGCCGGCCCAGATCGCCGTCTTTGATCAAGCGGCATTGAATCGCACGCTCTACCTCTGGCTGGCCGCCTTGTCGGCGGTGTTCGAGGACAGTGGCGACTGGGTCAGCGACAACCTCGATGCCAGCGCGCGTGCGCTGGAAGTTTTCCCGGGCCTGCGCGAGCGCTATCAGCAATTGCTGACCGCTCATCTGGCCCAGCGCCCCGATCCCGCCGGCATGCGCGAACCCGCTCGCACGGCCGAACTCCGGCTGCAAGCGATCCTGAGGCGGGAGCAGCTGCCGCCGCCACAGGATCAGCCGGCCGCAGGGTTCGGCACAGAGGGTCAGGTCTTGCCTCGGCTGAGCCCGGAGCAGCTGGCCCCGCTATGGCTGTGGTTGCTGCCCTGCGATGGCGTCGCCGCGCCGCTGGGCAAGCGGGGGGGCGCCGCCAATGACGCGGGCTCGCGCAGCAAGCCGGCCGAACAAGACCGCACCCGGCGCCACGCCAAGCAGCAAAGCGAGGCCGGCCGCAAGGACGGCTTGATGATGTTCTTCCGCACCGAGTCGCTGCTGAGTTGGTCCGAGTACGTCAAGGTCAACCGGGCCAACGATGACGACGAAGACGGCAATGCCGTCGCTGCCGCCAACGATATGCAGACCCTCACCGTCACCGAGGGCGGACAAACGCTGGCGGCGCGGGTCAAGTTCGACCTCGATCTACCCAGCGCCGCCGCCGACGACACGCCGCTCGGGCCCGGCGAGCGCCTGCCCGAATGGGACTGGAAACGCCAGCTGCTGCAACCCGAACATTGCGCGCTGCAGCGCTATGTCAATGCCGAAGCACCGCCCTTCGCCGCACCGCCCGCCTTGCGCCAGACGGCTCGCCGCGTACGCCGACGCTTGGAGACGCTGCGCGCCGCCCCGCACTGGCAGCGCGGCATGGAGGCCGGCGAAGAAATTGATCTCGACGCCTGGGTGCGGCACGCCACCAGCGGCGCGCACAGCGACTCACCGGCCGTCTACGCCCGCACGCTCAAGACCGAACGCAGCATGGCGGCCCTGGTGATGGCCGACCTGAGCCTGTCCACCGACGCCTATGCCAACAACACGCAGCGGGTGATCGACGTGATTCGCGAGGCCTTGTTTGTCTTCGGCGAAGCGCTGGACGGCGTCGGCGACGCCTTCGAGATGCTGGGCTTCTCGTCGGTACGGCGACAACATGTGCGCATCCAGCACCTGAAGGGCTTCGACGAAAGCTGGGGGCCACGGCCCAAGGCCCGCGTCGGCGCCATCAAACCGGCCTATTACACCCGCATGGGCGCGGCCATCCGCCACGCGACGGCGCGGCTGAGCCAGCGACCCGAAAGGCAACGACTCTTGCTGATCTTGACCGATGGGAAACCGAACGACCTCGATCATTACGAGGGCCGATTTGGCCTCGAGGACACCCGCCACGCGGTGCAGGCGGCGCGGGCGGCCGGCCTGACGCCGTTTTGCGTCACCATCGACGAAACCGCCCACGACTACCTGCCCCATCTGTTCGGCAGCCAGGGCTATGCCCTGGTGCATCGCCCGCAAGATTTGGTGCTGCGCCTGCCCAAGCTGTACGCCTCGCTGACTCGGAATTGACGCACATCAAGGGGATCATCCTTTCGGCCCTCGGTCGCAAGAACTACCGAGGGACTAGTCTTCCGCTCGCCCCATCGTTCTGAAGAACTAGGCGCTGGCTGGACTTGATCTAACACAAGTTCGCCACTGACCGCCTCCGCAGAATCGCGCTCCAACAAGCCCACTCGGCCTTTCTTCGGAGCCTTCGCAATGTCCGCCACCTCGTTCGATTTGCCGCGCTACCTGTCCGTCCTGCCGCTGTTCGCCGACATGCAAACCACTGAATTGCAACGCCTGGCCAACCGGGGCTGTCGGCTGCAAAGACTGAGTCGCGGTGACACGATTTTTCGAGTCGGCGAGTGCTGCGAAGAATTCCATGTGGTGGTGACCGGCCAGGTCAAACTGTTCGCCCTCTCCTCCAGCGGCGCCGAAAAGGTCATCGAGCTGGTCGGCCCCGGCAACACCTTCGGCGAGGCGCTGATGTTTTCCGGCCGCGCCCACATCGTCAACGCGCAAGCCCTCAGCGAAACCTTTTTGCTGACCATCAGCAAGGATGCGGTGATGGACGAGATCGCCCGCGACCCACGCTTCTCGCTGCGCATGCTGGCCGGCGTCTCCAAACGCCTGCACGGCCTGATCAGCGATGTCGAGTCCTATTGCCTGCACAGCGGCATCCAGCGTGTCATCGGCTATCTGCTGCGCGACCATATGGTGGAAGACAACGTCAGCGGCACCACCATCACCGTCTCGCTGCCGGTCAGCAAGGCCACCATCGCCTCGCGCCTGTCGCTGACGCCGGAGTACTTCTCACGTGTCTTGCATGAGTTGGAGGCCGAGGGCCTGATCAAGATCGACCGACGCGACATCTGCATCCTCAATACCCGCGGCTTGGCCAGCTACCAACTGCAATAACTCGCATCCAGCCCAGAAAGCCAAGCCCCTCATGGCCCGCGACCGCGACCATCTGCCCCTCGTCTACAGCTGCTCGGGCTGCTCCAGCGCCGCCCAACTGGCCAACCATCTGGCCCTTAGACTCGACCGAGCCGGATTGGCCGAAATGAGTTGCATCGCCGGGGTGGGCGGCGGCGTACCCAGTTTGGTGCGCAAGGCCACCGAGGCGCAAGCCCAGGGGCGCCCCATCATGGCGTTGGACGGCTGCGTGCTAGCCTGCGTCAAGCACAGCCTAGCCGGCCGTGAGGTGCAGGCAACGGCCCATATCGAATTGCATCGCCTCGGCGTCAAAAAAGTCTACCAAGCCGACTTCGCCCCCGAGCAGGCCAATCAATTGTTCGAGCAACTCAGCAAGCGCCTGTTGACCCTGCAAGTAGGCGACGCCGCGCCAGCGAAGGTCGATGACTGTGGCCGCGCCGGCGACAGCGAAACCAGGACGGCCCGCGCAAGTGCATCGAGCTGACCGACAATCCCGTCCATTCGTTCGCTGACAAGCCCCCTGCCCATGCAAATCACCCACTTCCAAGACCTGCTCAGCGCGGCAGCGCAGCAGATCGACGCACAGCGCCTGTTGATGGTGTTTGCCGGCGCCACGCTGCCGGAGAATGCCAGCCCACAACAGCGGGCCGACTTTGAGGCCGGCCATGGCGGCGAGCTGACGCCGATGATGTGCGTGGACAAACTCCCCCAGGACTTGGCCAACTTCGAGGCCCTGGCGGCCGAGGCCGACCGGCTGACGACAAACTGGCAGATCGTGTTTGCCACCAGCCTATCGGGCAGCCCAGGCCAAGCGCCCAGCACCACCGAAGCCGAGGCCGCCTTGCATCAGATGGTCGAATCCATCAAGGCCGGACGCCTCGACGCCTTCATCCCCTTCAACCGGGCCGGCGAACCGGTGCGACTGCACGCTGCTTGACGAGGCGGGCCGGCCTTTTCACCGTTTCGTCGGCACGGCAAAGCCGCTGACCTTCCGCGGCGTCAGCGTGCAAAAGCTGCTGACCCAAGGCGGCAGCTTCAATCTGAAGACCTGGGCCATGTCCACGCCCTACCTACTGTCGGTTGAAACGGGCGTGCTGACCTCCTCACAGCTGGGCGGCTCGGTTAACTGAGCCGAGCTGCGGCGACAATAGTGCAGCGCGGACCGGCACGGTACGCGACACCGCCGCAAGTCAAGGCCGCCGCTTCGGCGGCTTTGTCCGTTCAGCCGGGCCAGAAACTACTTGAAAGTCTTCAAAAGCCCACAAAACAGGGGAAAGTCCGCATGCCTGACTTTCGGCACGGCAAACCCGGGCCGCTAGGCTGACGCCCTGCGCTATAGGCCCCGCCCGCATCAGTCCTCGAAACCCGACGACGCCGGCCGCCACTCCCAATCTCTCTTTTCATCTCCGCCCATGAAATCCAACAAACTCTGCACCCTGGTCCTGCTGCTTCAACTCGCCGGCCTCAGCCATGCGGGCGCCGCGGGCTACCCCGGCCCCAGCGGCAGTACCGGTCACGCCTTGAGCAAGGCCAGCAGCCAAATCGGCAGCAACGCAGCCGCCCCCGGCCTCGACTTGGCCCACTATGACCCCCAGGTGCGGGTGCAGGATGACCTGTTCCGCGCGGTCAATGGCGGTTGGCTGAAGACGGCGCAGATCCCCGCGTCCAAGGGTTCGCACGGCAGCTTCGAGATCCTGCGCGACCAGTCCGACGCGCATGTGCGCGCCATCGTCGAGAAGCTGGCTGCACAACCCCAGCAGGCCGGCAGCAACGAGCAAAAGATCGGTGACTTCTACGCCGGCTTCATGGACACGGACGCCATCGACCAGGCCGGACTGAAGACCCTACGGCCGCTGCTGGACGAGATCGCCGCAATCCAAGACCGCCAGCAACTGGCCGCCTGGCTGGGCCGCTCGCAAGGCGTTTTGAACCTGCCGCTGAACCTGATCGTGGCCCCCGACGCCAAGGAGCCGCTGTTGAACCGCGTGCGCGCCTACCAAGGTGGCCTGGGCCTGCCCGAGCGCGACTACTTCGTCAACCGCGACGACAAGCGCATGGCCAAGGCTCGCGCCGACTACCTGCATTACCTGAGCACCTTGGCACGCCTGACCGGCGAGGCCAAGCCCGCCGAGGCGGCGCGTCGCGTGCTGGCGCTGGAGCAAAAGATCGCCGAACTGCACTGGGACGCGGTGGCCAACCGCGATGTACAAAAGACCTATAACCCGATGACACCGGCCGAATTGGCCGCGCAAGCGCCTGGTTTTGACTGGGCCGGCTTCTTCGCCGGTGCGCAGCTGAGCAAGATCGACAAGCTCTCGGTGACCCAGCCCAGCGCCGCCATCGGCATTGCCAAGCTGTTCGAGACCGCGCCCTTGGCCGACTGGAAGCTCTACGCCAAGCTGCACACCGGCAACGCCTATGCCGCGGTGCTGCCGAAGGCCTTCCGCGATGCGTCCTTTGCCTTCCACGGCAAGGCCATGACGGGCACCAAGACACCGCTGCCACGCTGGCAACAAGGCACCGGCGAGGTCAACGAGGCGCTGGGCGAGGCCGTCGGCAAGATCTATGTGGCCGAGCATTTCACGCCCGCCCACAAGGCCCGCATGCAAGAGTTGGTGGCAAACCTGATGGCCGCCTTCGGGGAGTCGATCCAGGGCCTGTCCTGGATGAGCCCGGCGACGCAAAAGGCCGCGCAAGAAAAGCTGTCCAAGTACATGGTCAAGATCGGCTACCCGGACAAGTGGCGCGACTACAGCGCGCTGCAAGTGCGCGCCGGCGACGCCTTGGGCAATCGCCAGCGAGCCAGCCACTTTGCCTGGGCCCGCGAGGTTGCCAAGGCCGGCCAACCAGTAGACCGCAGCGAATGGGGCATGACGCCGCAAACCGTCAACGCCTATTACGACGAAACCGTCAACGAGATCGTCTTCCCGGCCGCCATCCTGCAGCCGCCGTTCTTTGACATGAACGCCGATGACGCGGTCAATTACGGCGCCATCGGCGCGGTCATCGGCCACGAAATCAGCCACGGTTTTGACGACCAGGGCGCCCAGTACGACGGCGACGGCATGCTGCGCAACTGGTGGACCGAGGCCGACGCCAAGGCCTTCAGCATGCTGGGTGAACGCCTGGCCGCGCAGTTTGACGGCTACCAGGCCCTGCCCGGCAAGCGCGTCAACGGCAAGCTGACGCTGGGCGAGAACATTGCCGACCTGTCGGGCCTGCAGATCGCCTACAAGGCCTACCAGCGCTCACTCGGCGGCAAGCCCGCGCCGGTGCAGGCGGGCTACAGCGGCGAGCAGCGTTTCTTCCTCGGCTTCGGTCAAATCTGGCGCGAAAAAGCGCGTGAGCAACAGATGCTGCGACAGCTGACCGCCGACCCGCATTCGCCCGGCGAATTCCGCGCCAATGGCGGCGTCGTCAACCACGATGCCTTCCACCAAGCCTTCGGCACCAAGCCGGGCGACAAGCTCTTCAAGGCCACCGAAGAGCGCATCCGCTTCTGGTAAGGCATCCGGCAATGCATCTGCCGAGCAACTGCACAGCATTGGCCGGGCCACAAGCCCGCCGATGCCTCCCCTGAGTTCAAAAATCCACCGAACAATGAAGAACATCAAACAGATTTCCACCCTGGCCTTGCTGACCCAACTCGCCTGCGCCAGCATGGCCAGCACGCCGATGCCGCAAGCCGGCCTTGACCTGCCCGGCTTTGACAAGAGCGTGCGGGTGCAAGACGACCTGTTCAAGGCCGTCAACGGCGGCTGGATCAAGCAAACCGAGATCCCCGCTGACAAATCGCGTTATGGCAGCTTCGAGCTGCTGCGCGATCAGTCCGATGCCCATGTGCGCAAGCTGATCGACGAGCTGACAGCCAAGCCGCAAGCCAGGGGCAGCAATGGGCAAAAGATTGCTGACTTCTACGCTGCCTATCTGGATACCGCCAGCATCGACAAGCTGGGCCTGGCGCCGATTCAGCCGCTGTTGGCCGAGATCGCCGCGCTGAAGTCCAAGGCCGAACTGGCCGCTTGGCTGGGCGCCAACCAGACACGTAGCCACTCGCCGGTGCGCGTGTTCGTGATGGCAGACGCCAAGAATCCGCTGGTCAATGGCGTTCGCCTGGTGCAAAGCGGCCTGGGCATGCCCGACCGCGACTACTACCTCAAGCAAGACGACGCGCGCATGGCCAAGGCGCGCGAGGCCTACCGCAACTACCTCACCACGCTGGCCGGCCAACTCGGCGACAAGGCCCCGGCCGCGACGGCCGAGCGCGTCATGGCGCTGGAGCAGCGCATGGCCGGTATGCACTGGGACAAGGTCGAGAACCGCGACCCGGTGAAGACCTACAACCCGATGAGCCGCGGTGAGCTGAGCGCCAAGGCACCCGGATTCGACTGGGCCCGTTTCATGCAAAGCGCCGGCCTGGGCGAGACGACCAGCATCACGGTGTCGCAGCCCAGCGCGATCAGCGCGCTGGCGCAATTGGTGGACGAGGTGCCATTGGCAGACTGGCAGCAATACCTGAGCCTGCATGCGCTGAACAATGCCGCCGAACTGCTGCCACAGGTGCTGCGCGACGCCAAATTCGCCTTCCAAGGCCAGGCCCTGACCGGCGCCAAGGCCGAGCTGCCACGCTGGCAGAAGGCCACCGCCGAGACCAATGCCGCGCTCGGCGAGGCGATCGGCGAGTTGTATGTGGCGCGCCACTTCCCGCCGGCCTACAAGGCCCGCATGCAGACGCTGGTGAACAATCTGCTGGCGGCCTACAAGGACTCGATCGACAAGCTCGACTGGATGAGCGCCGCCACCAAGGCCGAGGCCCAGGACAAGCTGTCCAAATACGTCACCAAGATCGGCTACCCCGACAACTGGCGCGACTACAGCAAGCTAGAAGTTCGCCCCGGCGACGCCTACGGCAATAGCGTGCGCGCTGCCGGTTTCCAATGGGCGCGCATGGTCGCCAAGGCCGGCAAACCGGTGGACCGGGCCGAATGGTGGTTGACGCCGCAGACGGTGAATGCTTACTACAGCCCCAACAACAACGAGATCGTCTTCCCCGCAGCCATCCTGCAGCCGCCCTTCTTCGACATGAACGCCGATGACGCGGTCAATTACGGTGCCATTGGCGCGGTGATCGGCCATGAGATCAGCCATGGCTTCGACGACAAGGGCAGCCAGTACGACGGCAACGGCGTGCTGCGCAACTGGTGGACGCCGGCCGACCGCAAGGCCTTCGACGGCATCGCCGACCGTCTGGTGGCGCAGTTCGCGGCCTACGAGCCGATTCCGGGCAAGACCTTGAACGGCCGTCTGACGCTGGGCGAAAACATTGCCGACTTGTCGGGTCTGCAGATCGCCTACAAGGCCTATCAACGCTCACTGGCCGGCAAGCCGGCGGCGGTGATCGGCGGCCACACCGGCGCGCAGCGCTTCTTCCTCGGCTTCTCGCAGATCTGGCGCGAAAAGGCCCGCGAGGAGCGCGCGCTGCAGATGCTGACCACCGACCCGCACTCGCCCGGCGAGTTCCGCGCCAACGGCACGGCCATCAATCACGACGGCTTCCACCAGGCCTTTGACACCAAGCCCGGCGACAAGCTGCATAAGCCCGAGTCCGAGCGGATCAGGATCTGGTAAGTCCCGCCGCTTGCTGGGCCATGCCTGCGGCCAATTCGGTCTGCAGGCTGACCACGGTGCCAATCACGATCAAGGCCGGCGCCTTGATCGCGTGCAGCAAGGCCAGCGACGGCAAGCTCTGCACCTGCCCGACCACGCAACGCTGCTCGGGCAGGCTGGCCTTCTCAATCAAGGCGGCCGGCATGTCGGGAGACACGCCGTGCGCCATCAGCTGATCGCAGATGATGGGCAGCGCCCCCAAACCCATATAGATCACGACCGTTTGGTTCGGACGCGCCAGCATCGGCCAGTCCAGATCCACGCTGCGCTCCCCACCATGAGCGCCCTCGGCGGCACCGCGTAAATGCCCGGTGGCAAACACCAGTGAGCAGGCATGGTCGCGGTGTGTCAGTGGAATGCCGGCGTAAGCCCCGGCGCCCTGTGCGGCGCTGATGCCGGGAATGGTTTCAAAAGGAATCCCCGCCGCGGCCAAGGCCTGCGCCTCCTCGCCGCCCCGGCCAAAGATGAACGGGTCGCCGCCCTTCAGGCGCAGCACTGCCTTGCCGCTCTTGGCCAGACGCACCATCAGCTCGATGATGGCCTCTTGCGGCAAGGTGTGCTGGCCGCTTTCCTTGCCCACATAGATCAGGTCGGCGTCGGCAGGCAAGAGCTTCAACACATCTTTGGACACCAGATGGTCATACAGCACCAGACTGGCCTGCCCGAGCGCGCGCGCGGCCTTCACCGTCAACAAGTCCGGGTCCCCCGGACCCGCGCCCACCAGAGTGACGCGCGCCGGCCGGCCCGCGGTGGCATTGGGTACGCCCAGCTTGCGCAAAGTGCCAAAGTACAGCGGTTCATCCAGCATGCTCATGCAGCGCTCCAAGGTCAATTTGATGCAGCTCATTTGAAAAGCAGCGGCCGACCCTGTCCTTGAACCAGTTCAAGGACTTGAACGCCGACGCGCGAGAGGATGCCTCTGCTCGCAACAGGAAACGCAGCCCCTCGCGAGCCCATGAAAAACATGGCCGTCACGCTGCTGGCCTCGACGCAAGTCAGGCCCCTCTGATGGAGTAGAGCAATGAGAAGAACATCGCATCTGTACCGGTTTGCGGCGCTGACGCTGGCATCGCTGGCCGCTCTGGCTTCCTCCGGCGCACAGGCGCAGGAGAAGAAGAACGTCACACCGGCCGAGATGAACTACCAGGCCGGCTCCTCGCCGCTGGGAGACGTGCCGATGTACCAAAGCGCCAACCCCAAGGCGCCGCCGATGACACAGGCGGAGTTCGAGCTGGGTCGCAAGATCTACTTCGAGCGCTGTGCCGGCTGCCACGGGGTGCTGCGCAAGGGCGCCACCGGCAAGCCGCTGACCCCCGACATCACCATCGGTAAAGGCACCGACTACCTGAAGGTCTTCATCGCCTACGGCTCGGCCGCCGGCATGCCGAACTGGCTGACCTCGGGTGAGATGGACGAGAAGACCGTCGACGTGATGGCCCGCTACATCCAGCAAGACGCCCCGGTGCCGCCCGAGTTCGGCATGGCGCAGATGAAGTCGACCTGGAAGGTCATTGTTCCGCCGGAACAGCGCCCGACCAAGAAGATGAACAACTACAACATCGAGAACATCTTCTCGACCACCTTGCGCGACACCGGCGAAGTGGCGCTGATCGACGGCGACACCAAGAAGATCATCAATATCGTCAAGACCGGCTACGCGGTGCACATCTCGCGCACCTCCGCCTCAGGCCGCTATCTGTTTGTGATTGGCCGCGATGCCAAGATCAATATGATCGACCTGTGGATGCCCACGCCCGATAACGTCGCCGAAGTACGGATTGGTCTGGAAGCCCGTTCGGTGGACACCAGCAAGTACAAGGGCAAGGAAGGCGACTTCACCGACAAGCTGGCCATCGCCGGCGCCTACTGGCCGCCCCAGTACGTGATCATGAAGGGCGACACGCTGGAGCCGATGAAGATCGTCAGCACCCGCGGCATGGTGGTCGGCACGCAGGAGTACCACCCCGAGCCCCGCGTGGCCTCGATCGTGGCCTCGCACTTCAAACCCGAGTTTGTGGTCAACGTCAAGGAAACTGGCAAGACGTTGATGGTGGACTACTCCAACATCGACGCGCTCAAGGTCACCGAAATCGGCTCGGCGCCGTTCCTGCATGACGGCGGCTGGGACGCCAGCAAGCGCTACTTCATGGTGGCCGCCAACCAGAGCAACAAGATCTCGGTGATTGACGCCAAAGACGGCAAGCTGACCGCCCTGATCGATGTCGGCAAGATCCCGCACCCCGGACGTGGCGCCAATTTTGTGCACCCGACCTATGGTCCGGTGTGGTCGACCGGTCACCTGGGCGATGACTCGATCTCCCTGATCGGCACCGACCCCAAGGGCCACAAGGCGCAAGCCTTCAAGAAGGTGGCTGAGCTGAAGGGCCAAGGCGGCGGCGCCTTGTTCATCAAGAGCCACCCGAAGAGCAGCCACCTGTACTCGGACTCACCACTGAACCCGGATCCGAAGATCTCGCAATCGGTGGCGGTCTATGACATCAAAAACCTGGACAAGGGCTACACCGTGCTGCCGATCGCCGAATGGGCGGGCTTGAGCGATGACGGCGCCAAACGCGTCGTTCAACCGGAGTTCAACAAGGCCGGTGATGAAGTCTGGTTCTCGGTCTGGTCGGCCAAGAACAAGCAAAGCGCCATGGTGATCGTGGATGACAAGACCTTGAAGCTGAAGGCCGTGATCAAGGACCCGCGCCTGATCACACCGACCGGCCACTTTAACGTCTACAACACCCAGCACGACGTCTATTGATGTGAGCCAGCCAGGCGCCCGCCCCGTGCGGGCGCTGAACTTTCAATCCGAGGAGAACTCATCATGAAGAAAACGCTGTTGATGCCATTGGCGCTGCTGCTTGCCTTCGGCGCTCAGGCGGCCGAGGTCGATGACGCCATGAACAAGGCCGGCTGCATGGCCTGCCACTCGAAAGACAAAAAGATTGTCGGCCCATCGTTCAAGGACATCGCCGCCAAGTACAAAGGTCAGGACGTGGTCGCCAAGCTGAGCGAGAAGGTACGCAAGGGCGGCGCGGGCTCCTTCGGCCCGGTGCCCATGGCCCCAACCGGTCCGGACAAGATCAGCGACGCCGACCTGAAGTCGGCGGTGGAACTGATCCTGAAGAGCTGATCCGATGTGGCGACTGCCCATGCTCTTGTGCGGAGCGGCCCTTGGCCTGACTGCACAAGCCGCCGAGCCCCCGAGCAATGCGCGCCAGCAGGAGTTGGTGCGCATGGTCAGGCAGGACTGCGGCAGTTGCCACGGCATGAAGTTGACCGGCGGCCTCGGCCCCGCGCTGACCCGCGAGGCCTTGGCGGAAACGCCAGTGCTGGCCCTCAAATCGACTATCTACCACGGTCGCCCGGGCACACCGATGCCCCCCTGGCGCAGCATGATTTCAGAAAGCGAAGCCGAATGGATCGCCACCAAGCTGCGGCAAGGTTTCCCGACCGAAGCGCTGGCCAAGGACAAATCATGAGGCCAAGCCTTGTTTACCGGCTGCTGTGCAGCCTCTCGCTGAGCGCCGGTCTGATCGGCTGCGCCGCCACACAGGCGCCGGCCACGATGCCCCAGCCCCACCCTCAGCCCGTAGCCGCCCCAATGCTTTCGACCGGCAGCGGTGATCTGGGTCTGGTGATCGAACGCGCCAGTGGCAGCCTGCAGGTCGTCAACAACAGCCGACTTGAAAGCCTGGGCAAGATCGAAGGTCTGGGCGATCTCTCGCACGCCTCGGTGGTCTATGGCCGAGACGGCGCCACCGCCTATGTGTTTGGGCGCGACGGCGCGCTCAGCAAGGTCAATCTGCTGAGCCGCAAGATCGAGGCCCGGGTTCAACAAAGCGGCAATTCGATCGGCGGCGCCATCTCGCAAGACGGCAGCCTGGTGGCGGCGCAGAACTACCAACCCGGCGGCATCAAGGTCTTTGATGCCAAGACCTTGGCCCTGGTGGCCGACATCCCGGCCACTTACTCGCCCAAGGACAGCCCGGCGAACGCGCCGCAGCAGCTGTCCCGCGTTGTGGGCCTGGCCGACCTGCCCGGTCGGCGTTTCATCTATTCACTCTTTGATGCCGGCGAGATCTGGATCGCAGACCTGAGCCAACCGGCTACGCCAGCGCTGAAGAAGTTCAAGAACGTGGGCAGCCAACCCTATGACGCCCTGGTGACGCCGAATGGCCGCCACTACATCGCCGGACTGTTCGGCGAAGACGGACTGGCGATGATCGACCTGTGGGCCGCTGAGCCCAAAGTAAGGCGTATTCTGAACGGCTATGGCCGCGGTCAGGAGCCGCTGCCGGTCTTCAAGATGCCGCATCTGCGCGGCTGGGCGGTAGCCGGCCGGCACGCCTATCTACCCGCCATCGGCCGCCACGAGGTGCTGGTGGTGGACACCGAAACCTGGACCGAGGTCGACCGCATCAAGGTCGCCGGCCAGCCCGTCTTCGTGATCGCGCGGCCCGATGGGCGCCAGGTCTGGGTCAACTTCGCCGTGCCGGACTACCACCGTGTGCAAGTCATCGACACCCCGACCCGGCAGATCGTCAAGACGCTGGAGCCCGGCAAGGCCGTGCTGCATATGGAGTTCACACCCCGCGGCGAGGCGGTGTGGATTTCCTCGCGCGATGACAACCGCGTCTCGGTGATTGCCACAGACAGTTTTGCCACGCTGGCGCGCCTCGACGCTGCCGCGCCCAGTGGCATCTTCTTCAGCAGCCGCGCCGGCCGCATGGGGTTTTGAATGAGCGACATCGCCGCACGACTGATCAATGACTGGCAGCAACGCTTCCCGCTCTGCAGCGAGCCGCTGAAGGCACTGGGCGAGGCCTGCGGCGTTGATGCCCTCCGGGTCCAGGCCGAACTGAAGAAATTGCATCTGGCCGGCAGCCTCGGCCGCATCGGCGGCATTTGGGGTTCGGGGGCCGGCGGCGCAGCGCTGCTGTGCGCATTCGCGGTGCCGCCGCAGCGACTCGAGGCGGTGGCGGCCTTGGTCAGCGCGCACCCGGGCGTCAACCATAACTACGAACGTGAGCATGCCTACAACCTCTGGTTCGTGATCACCGGGGGCGACGCGACACAGGTGGAGGCCGGCGTCAGCCTGCTGGAGCAGCAAAGCGGCCTGCCCGCACTGCGCCTACCGATGCAGCGCGCCTACCGCATCAACCTCGGCTTTGACCTGCAGCGTCCGCATGGGCGCGACTGCGCCGCGCGCGGCCGCGGCCTCGAGTCGGCACGCGACCCGCAAGGGGCGGCGCATGCGGTGCAGTCCGAAGACCGCGCCTTGGCGGCCCTGGTGGAGGACGGCTTGCCGCTGATCCAGCGCCCCTATGCCGCCTGGGCCCAGGCCCTGGCCTGCAGCGAGGCCCAGATCTTCGCCAAGATCGAGCAATGGCTGGCGCAAGGCACCCTGCGTCGCTTCGGCGTGGTGGTGCGGCACCATGAACTGGGCTTTGCCGCCAACGCGATGTGCGTATTCAATGTGCCGGATGCCGAGGTCGATGCCCACGCTGCCCTGCTCGCGCAACAAGAAGGCGTCACGCTGTGCTACCGACGCGCCCGTGCGGGCGACTGGCCCTACAACCTTTACTGCATGCTGCACGGTCGCGAACGCGGCGAGGTCTTGGCCTGGCTAGAGCAGGCCCGCGCTGCCGCCGGGCTGGAGCAGGTGGAGCAAACCGTGCTCTTCAGTCGGCGTCGCTTCAAGCAATGTGGCGCCCGCTACTTCCGCCACGATCCATCCATGCCCTTGGCCTTGCCCACGTCGCCTCAGGAGCTCAGCCATGCATGAATCCCACAACGCCGGCAACAAAAAGAGCCTGGCCCAACTCGACACGCTCGACGCCGCCCTGATCAATCGCCTGCAAGACGAGTTGCCGCTGGTGTCGCGCCCCTTTGCCGCCATCGCCGAAGAACTCGACAGCAGCGAGGACGAGGTCATGGAGCGCCTGCAACGCCTGCTCGCCAAGGGGGTGTTGAGCCGCTTTGGCCCGCTGTTCCAAATCGAGCGGGCCGGCGGCCTGTTCGTGCTGGCGGCGATGCAGGTGCCGGAAGAGCGCTTCGAAGCCGTCACCGCCCAGGTCAACGCCCTGCCCGAGATCGCCCACAACTACCGCCGCGAGCACACGCTGAACATGTGGTTTGTGATCGCCACCGAAACCCCGGCCGAGGCCGATCAGGTCTGCGCCCGCATCGAGGCGCTGACCGGGTTGAGCGTGCTGGCCTTCCCCAAGGAGCGCGAGTTCTTTGTCGGCCTGCGCCTGCCGGCCACGGCCAATGTCTTCCCCGGAGTGCCCCATGGCCTTGAATCCGTTTGAACGGCAGTTGGTCGCCGCAACCCAGGCCGGCCTGCCACTGGTGCGCGAGCCCTTTGAGGCGCTGGGCGCGGTGCTCGGCGCCAGCGAGGCCGAGGTGCTGGCCGAACTGGGGCGAATGAAGAGCGAGGGCCTGATCCGCCGCATCGGCGCCGTGCCCAACCATTACCGGCTCGGCTATCTGGCCAACGGCATGACCGTCTGGGACGTCAGTGACGCCGAAGTCGACGCGCTCGGCGAGCGCATCGGCACCCTGCCCTTTGTCAGCCACTGCTACCGGCGCCCGCGCCGCCTGCCGCAGTGGCGCTACAACCTGTTCGCGATGGTGCATGGCCATGCGCGCGACGAGGTCGAGGCCCAGGCCGAGCAGATCCGCACGCTGCTGGGCCCGGCCTGCCAGGCCAGCGAAATTCTCTACAGCAGCGCCATTCTGAAAAAGACCGGCCTGCGACTGAAGGAGTAAGCCCGATGCTGCGCATCAGTCAATATCTGCGCGAGGTGGCCCAGGCCGAGCGCAACGGCGAATACCCGGCGCCTACCCGCCGCCATCAGGCCCAGGGCCACGGCGGCCCGGTGGTGATCTGGAACCTGACCCGCCGCTGCAACCTGACCTGCAAGCATTGCTACGCGCTCTCGGCCGACCACGACTACCCCGGTGAGTTGAGCTTCGACGAGGTCTGCACCGCCATGGACGATCTGCGCGCCTACGGCGTGCCGGTGCTGATCCTGTCCGGCGGCGAGCCGCTGCTGCGACCCGACTTGTTCGAGATCGCCGCGCGCGCGCAGTCGCAGGGTTTCTACACCGCCCTCTCCACCAACGGCACCTTGATCGATGCGCCGATGGCGAGCCGCATTGCCGCACAAAATTTTGATTATGTCGGCATCAGCATCGACGGCACCCGCGATACCCACGACAAATTTCGCCGCCTCAGCGGCGCCTATGACGCCTCACTGAATGCGATTCGCCTGTTGCACCAGCGCGGCGTCAAGACCGGGCTGCGCTACACCTTCACGGACCTGAATGGCCAGGACTTCCCGGCCCTGTTGGAGCTGATGAAGACCGAGCAGGTCGACAAGTTTTACTTCTCGCACCTGAACTATGCCGGTCGCGGCAATATCCACCGCGGCCGCGATGCCCATTTCACCGCCACCCGCGAGGCCCTGGACCTGTTGTTCGAAACCGCCTGGGCCGACGCCCAGGCCGGCAGCAGCCGCGACTATGTGACCGGCAATAACGACGCCGACGCCGCCTATCTGCTGCGCTGGGTACAGCAACGTTTTCCGCAATGGGCGGCGCCACTGCAGGCCCGCCTAGTGGCATGGGGCGGCAATGCCTCGGGCGTCGGGGTGGCCAATATCGACAACCTCGGCGAGGTGCACCCGGACACGATGTGGTGGCACTACCCACTTGGCAACCTGCGCCAGCGGCCCTTCTCGGCGATCTGGAGCGACCGCAGCGATCCGCTGATGGACGGCCTGAAGACCCGGCCTCGCCCGGTCAAAGGGCGCTGTGCCGAGTGCGAGCATTTCGCGCTCTGCGGGGGCAACACCCGGGTGCGCGCGCAGCAGGTCAGCGGCGATCTGTGGGCCGAGGACCCCGGCTGCTATCTGGACGACGCCGAAATCGGCCTCTCCGCTGCCGCCTCGGCGCGTTTGAGCGCCGCGGGCCGCTTGCAGACCACGCCGTTCAGCCATCAGGCCCATGCCGCGAACACGAGCAAGAACAAGACCATTGCCATCCATAGCGCATGAAGCACCTCGACCTCTTCAATAGCGGCACATTCAAGCTGCTGACGCATCTTGGCCTGGCGGTCGGCCTGTTCTGGCTCGGCATCGACTTTGCACGGGCTGCAGACCCCTCCGCAGCGCCCGCCGCAGCACCGCCCATCAACGCGGCGCAACTGTTCCAGCAGCATTGCGCCACCTGCCACGGGGCGCAACGGCTCGGTTCGATGGGACCGGCCCTGCTGCCCGAAAGCCTGGAGCGGCTGCGCAAGCCCGAGGCCTTGAAGGTGATTCAACAAGGCCGCACCGCCACCCAGATGCCCGGTTTTGCGGCCAGCCTGAAGCCGGATGAGATCGACGCCCTGGCGGCCTTGATCTACAGCCCGGTGAGCCCCGCGCCGCAATGGAGCGAGGCCGATATGCGCGCCTCACGCAGCTTCGACGCCGGCAGCAAGAGCTGGCCGGCCAAGCCGCAGTGGAAGGCCGACCCGATGAATCTGTTCGTCGTCGTCGAGGGCGGCGACCACCACATCAGCCTGCTCGACGGTGACCGCTTCGAGCTCATCCATCGTTTCGCTTCGCGCTTTGCGCTGCATGGCGGACCAAAGTTCACGCCCGATGGCCGCTATGTCTATTTCGGCTCGCGAGACGGCTGGATCAGCAAGTTCGACCTGTGGAACTTGAAGATGGTGGCCGAGGTGCGGGCCGGCTTGAATATGCGCAATATCGCCGTCAGCGGCGACGGCAAGCTGGTGATGGCGGCCAACTACCTGCCGCACACGCTGGCCGTCTTTGATGCCGACCTGAACCCGATCAAGCAGATTGACGCCAACACCTTGGACGGCAAACAAAGCTCGCGCGTCTCGGCGGTCTACGACGCCAGCCCACGCCACAGCTTTGTGGTGGCCTTGAAGGACATTGCCGAGATCTGGGAAATCTCCTACGACCCCAAGGCCGAGCCTATTTACGACGGCCTGGTGCATGACTACCGCTTGCGCGAGGGCGTGGCCAAACCGGGCTACCTGAACCCGCGCCGGACCCCGCTGGCCGAGCCGCTGGATGACTTCTTCTTCGACCCAAGCTATGCCCATGTGCTGGGCGCCGCGCGGCCAAAAAGCAGCAGCAGCGCAGCCGGCGACGAAGGCAGCCCCGGCCTCGGTCAGGTGGTCAATCTGGATGTACGCCGGCGCATCGCCACCCTGCCCATCCCCGGCATGCCGCATCTGGGCTCGGGCATCACCTTTGACTGGCAGGGCCGCCGCGTATTGGCCAGTCCGAACTTGAAGGACGGTCTGATCAGCGTGATCGATCTGCAGACTTGGGCCGCGGTCAAAAACATCAGCACGCCGGGCCCCGGCTTCTTCATGCGCAGCCACTCGAAGAGCCGCTATGCCTGGACCGACTCGATGATGAGCCCGGCCGGGCGCGACACCCTGACCATCATCGACAAGCAGACGCTAGAGCCGGTGGCGCAGGTGCGCGAACCGGGCAAAACCTTGGCCCACATCGAATTCACCAAAGATGGCCGTTATGCGCTGGCCAGCCTGTGGGAGATGGACGGTGCGCTCATCGTCTACGACGCCAACACCTTCAAGGAAGTGAAGCGTCTGCCGATGAGCAAGCCGGTCGGCAAGTACAACGTCTGGAACAAGATCAGCCGCGAAGAAGGCACCTCGCACTGAGCTGTCCTGCCGACAAGGGCCAAAGCCTCAGCTCAAGCGCCTGCCGGACTGGATCGCGGCAAGCGCAGCTCCCAGACCGGGCCGCCATCGTCAATGCTGACATGCTGCGAAAAGCCGAAGCCCGCCGCGGCCAGGGCCTGCGCCGCCGGTTGGCCCGCCGGGCCGACCTGGCCGACGGCCGCTTGCGCCGCCTCGCTGAGGAAGGACAGGTAGACCGTCTGGCGCGGCAGCAGCGCCGCCAAATGGCTGCGCCAGGCCGCACCCAAGCGGTGGAGCGCCGCATCTGGGTCGCCGGCGTAAAAGTGCGCGCCCAGGCCTTGCCAGAACGGCGCCGCCCCCAGGGACTGCTGATCACGCGGCCCGGCCAATTCAACCATCAAGCGCGTCCCAAACTCGCCAGCGGCAGCTTCGATACGCAGCAAGGCGGCCGCGATCAAGCGTGCCAGCAAGGCTTGCTGGGTGGACGAATCAAGCCCCGGCGCGCAGGCCATGTCGGCCAATTCACTCTCGCCGGTGTGATCATTGCCGAGCAGCAGGGTTGACTGGGCGCGAAACAGACCTAACTCTGCCGCCGCATGCACCACACGCCCGAGGTGGAAGCTGTAGCGTGGCAAATCCAGCCCCAGGCGTGGCAGCAGACGCAGGCAGGCCAAGGGCCGATCGCTAAGCGGGTCGACCAGCATCAACCACTCGCTCGGGTCCTGCTGAGCGCCCTGGGCCGGCAAGGCCAGCGGCGCACCGGCCTGATTGCGCCAAGCCAGCAGTTCCGCAGCGTCATCCTGACGCCAGCCACGCAGCAACAGGCTGCCCGTGTCGATCGGGTCTTGCGCGCTCATGCCAAGCCTCCCTCATTCACCGCGGTCTCCAGCGGAGTCACCAGCAGGCTGCTCATGCCCGCGTCGGCTCGCCCGAGGCGGGCCAACACCTCATGCGCATTCGACACACTCGGCGCCAGCAGCGGCAACTCAGCCAGGGCAGCGCGAAAGCCCGCGCGCGCGCCTCCGGCCACGATGTGCCAAGCCAAAGGACCTTGCGCTTGAGCCAACGCCCGCTCCGCGGTCATAGGTTCCGTCACCAAGCTCAGGCGCCGCGCTTGCCGCACACTGCGCAACAAGCCCAGGCTGCCCTCCACCGTGGGGCCGCCATCGAAGATGTCGACATAGCTGTCGGCATCAAAGCCTTCGTCTTGAAGAATTGAAAACGGCAACTCACCGACCGGATGCAGCTGGCCAATGGCGAACTGCGCGGCCTCGGGCAGAAGCGGCACATAGATCGGTGAATGCGGCATCAGGTCGGCGATAAAGGCTTTGCTGCGCCCGCCGGTCACGCGTTCGGCCTGTGGGTAGTCCATATCAAAGAAGCGCCGGCCCACCGCGTCCCAAAACGGGCTTTGCCCTTCTTCATCGGCCAGGCCGGGGTTCTCGGCCGCGATGCGCTCATTGAAACGCTCGGCATATTGCATGATGAAGAGCAGCCGAGCCCGCGACAAGAGCTGCGGGGCCGGGCCGTGCGCGTACTCGGGGGCGATGAAGAACGAGGTCAGCAAGGTGTAACCCGTCAGGTCATGGCACAGATGCAAGGTGTGCATGCGCTGGCTGACGCCCAAGGCAGCGCTGGCGTGCACAACAAATTCATTGCGGTAGCTGTAGAAGCGGTCATGGAAACCGGCGCTGGCGGCAATGCCGCTGCTGCCCACCACCTCGGCGCGCGCCACATCCTCCAACACAAACAGATAGGTCTCCTCGCCGCTGGCATCGTCGGCGCTGCCGAAGGACTCGACCGAGCGCTCAATACGCTCGCGCAGCTTTTGGCTGTCGCTCGGCAAGGAACCGATGCCATGCGCAGAGGCCGCGGCAATTCGCTCGAGAGCCGGCAAATCGCCGGGCGCCACCGGGCGTAAAACGAGATCGTGAGGATGGGTCATGATGCGGCGGATTCTCCTGCGGGACGGCGCCAGGCGGCTGCGCGTTGGCTGCGCTCATCGCGCGGTGTCTTGTCGAAATGCGCCTTGTAGGCATTGGAAAAATGCGGCCCCGAGGAAAAGCCGCAGGACAGGCCAATCTGCAAAATCGACTGGCTGCTTTGCTGCAACAGCCGGCGCGCCCGGTTCAGGCGCAGCTCCAGGTAGTAGCGCGAAGGCAAGGCATCCAGATGCTGCTTGAACAAGCGCTCCAATTGGCGGCGCGAAACCCCCACCAGACGCGCCACCTCTTCGGTCGGCAAGGGTTCGGCCAGATTGGCTTCCATCAGGCTCAAAGCCTCCGCCAGCTTGGGGCTGCCGCCCACGGGTTCGCTGGAAGGACGGCGCTGGCGCTCATCGCGCCCACGCGGGCGCTCCACCCCGAGGCTGAGGGTCAGGTCTTGCGCCAGGCGTTCACCATGGCTACGCCCCAACCAGGCAATCAACAAGTCCAGGCTTGCGCTGCCGCCGGCACAGCTGAGCCGGGTGGCCGTCGCATTCATCTCCCAGACATTGCTGCTCCAGACCACCGCGGGGAAATCTTCCTGCAAGGCCTCCAGCAAATGGCCATCGACGGTGGCGCGCTCCTGGTTCAACAATCCGGCTGCGGCCAAGATCCCGCTGCCGCCGTCCACCCCGGCCAGCAGCACGCCTGACGCGGCTTGCTCAGTCAACCATTGCAGCAGCGCGGGCGATGCCTCGCTGCCCTCGCCCGCAAAGACAAACAAGATGTGCCAGCCCGAGCTGGCCAGCGCCGCATCGGCGGCCAGCGCCAGCGCACCGCAACGCACCGCCAGGCCGTCCGGGCTGAGCAGCGTGGAGGCATAGCGCGCCTCCCCCTGCAACTCCGAGGCCATTTGCAAGGCCTCCAGCACCCCGGCCAGCGGCAGCAAGCGGCTGCCGGGCAGGAGCAGCAGGCCACAAGGCCGCACAACAGGCGCAGGGATCGGCGCACCAATGGGAACACCCATGGGCACACCCATAGGCGCACCGATCGGCCCCGCCAGCGACGCCGGCGCCAAGGCCGCACCGGCCGCAGTGCTGGCTGCAGTGCTGGCTGCAGAGCCTGTGGCAGTGCCTGAGGAAGGGAGCATGCGATTCACCGCTGCACTTTAATGCAGCCGAACATGCTGCGCGCGGCTGTCCGGCTCACTGCCAGTTGATCAGGGAAGGAATGGCCAGCAAGGCCAGCGCCATCACCAGATACATCAGTTGCAGCGGCAGCATCCAACGCGCCCAGCGGGTCCAGGGAATGCCCGCCAGAGCCAGCACGCCAACGGTGATGCCCGAAGTCGGGATCACCGGCGTTGTCAGTTCCCCGAACTGAAAAGCCAGGATCGCGGTCTGCCGGCTCACACCCACCAGATCAGCCAGCGGCGCCATGATGGGCATGGTCAAGGCCGCTTGACCGGTGCCGGAATGGATGAAGAAATTGATCACCGACTGGATCAAGAACATCTTCTGCGCCGAGAAGATCGGGCTGCTGGACTCGACAAAGGGCACCAGCGCATTCAGCAAGGTGTCGATGATGTGGCCGTCTCGCATCAAGACCACGGTGGCCTTGGCCAGGGCAATCACCAAGGCGGTGCTCACCAGGTCCTTGGCGCCGGCCATAAAGCTGGCGACGAAGTCCTCGGCATTCAAGCGGCCGATCACCCCCACGACGATGGCCATCACCAAGAACAGGGCGGCAATCTCCTCGATGTACCAACCGAACTTCACCACACCGGTGATCATCACGCCGAGGGCGCCGACGAAGGCGGCCAACACCAGCTTGTGGGTGAACGTCATCCCGGCGAAGTTTTCGAAGTCCGCGGTATTGAGGTGTTTGCGCTTTTCCTCATCCATCTCAAAGCACGGACTCAGGCTGGGGCTGCGCTTGATGCGCGCGGCATACAGCATCAAAAATGCGATGGTGATGGCGGTGGCCAGCAACCAGCACACCAAGCGATAGCCAATGCCCGAGAACATCGGCACCCCGGCGATGCCCTGCGCCACGCCGACATTGAATGGATTCAAGAACGCAGTGGCGAAACCGATTTGCGAGCCCACAAAGGGAATCGCCACGCCGACGATGCTGTCGTACTTCAGCGCCAGCGCCAGCGGAATGAAGATCAGCACAAAGGGAATTGCTTCCTCGGCCATGCCGAAGGTGGCGCCGCCCAGCGAAAACAAGCTGACGAAGACCGGGATGATGGCCGCGCGCACCCAGGCCGAGCGCGTGTGCGCCTGGGCCACCGACTTGATCATGGCATCGATCGCCTCGGTCCGCTGCAGCACCGAGAAGGCGCCGCCGACGATCAAAACAAAGCCAATGATCAAGGCCGCTTCAACAAAGCCCTTGATCGGCGCCATCATCAAGGCCGCAAAGCCTTGCGGCTTGCTGGCGACGATGTGGAAGGAGTCGGCAATGATGACTTTTTTGCCGTCGACCAACTGCGTTTCATACTGACCGCCGGGGACCAGCCAGGTCGCCAAGGCAATCAGCGCCAGCAGGCTGAACAAGAGCACAAAGGTATTGGGGAATTTCAGTTTGAACATGGAACTGGGCTCAAGAACACTTCAGGCGTCACAAGGACAACAACTTGCCGCTGCGAAAGGCATGGCTTCCCGCCACCTTGCAAACGCGCATACCGGCGCTGACATAACGTCGACTGACCCTGGCAAACAAGCGCCCCCCGTAGCGGGCGATCAAGGGCGAGCGCTGGTCGGTCAAGGGGTCCACCACCTCGGCCACCTGTTCACCGGCGCAGACCTCGTCGCCCGGCGCCTTGAAGAACAGCAGCACACCGCTGTGCGGCGCGACCAGGGGTTCCGCACCTTCCAAGGGCGTGGGTTCGCACAAAGGCGTGGCCGACAAATCAAGCGGCGGTAAATCGAGGCCAGGACCTTCGGCGATATGGCCCTTGAGACGCAGAAACTGCAAGAGCGCCAGGGCGTCTTGCTGGGCCAGGCCCTCATCGACCTGCTGCTCGCCCCGCAATTCCACTGTGGCGGCAAAGCAGGCCAACGGAATGGGGCGCTCCGGGCCGAAGTGCTGGGCCAGCTCCCACCAGCTGCGCGAAACGGTTTCGTCAAAGGGGTAGTCGCCCGACTCCAGCGACACCAGCAGGGCCTGCGCGCCCAGCAACTGGGCCAAGGGGCGCGCCGCCTCCGCCAGCGGCGTGCCAACGTACACATGCATCACCGCCTGGGTATCGCAGTGCAGGTCCAGCACCAGATCCGCGTCCGTCGCCAGGGTCTGCAGCGTCAGCTTGAGCCGCTCGACTTCACTCAGTTCGGGCAAGGCCGCCCGCGCCCTCAATAGCGACAGACAGGCCTCTCGGACTCGCGCGGTGTTCTGCACCGGGTCCGCGCCAAGAACCGGCTCCAGCAGCGGGATCAGGGCCGCCGTCAGGTGTTGGTAGTTGCGGTTAAAGTTGATGCCGGTGGCCAGATCAAAGCGACCGCACAGCGTGCCCTGCATCTCCTGGGACAGGCCGACCGGATTGGCCATCGGCAGCAGCACGATCTCACCGGCGATCAAACCGGCCGCCTCAAGCCCTTGCAGCGCCGGGATCAGATGTTGGGCCACCAGCATCGGCGGCACCTCATCGGCGTGCAGCGAGGCTTGGATATAGGCCTTGCGGCCACTGCTGGCGTCGCCAAAGTGCAGGCTGCGCAACTGCCGCTGAGTGCCGGCGCTGGCCGGCTGGAGTGGATGAAGCACGGTACGCATGAGGAAGTCCAGTCATGACAAGCCGCATCTCTTGCCCGCAGGCCCAGAGATGGGAGGAAGATCGTTGTTGAATGCAGACTGGGCCGCGAGGCCGGGTCTACGGCAACGCCAGGCTCAGCGCGTCGGCGCCAGCGGGGTGTAAAACGGCCGCTTGATTTCGATGGGGCGCACATCCAGACGCATGCGCAAGACCGTGTAGTCCTCGCCACCTAGCGCCCCGCTGTACCAACCTCGGCTGCCCTCGCCTTTGTAGAGCCGGAACTCAAAGCCCAAATCGGGTTTGGCGTCGGCATTGGGGCTGCGCCCATTGAAAGCCACACCCAGCACTTCGGGGTAAGGACTGTCCAGCAACTGGCCCATGGCATTGACGATGGTGGTGTCGCCCAAGATGTCCATATAGAAGGGTTGATTGTGGTGAAAGGGTTTGAAGTCACTCGCGGCCGGGTTCACGACATGGCCGGCCAGCTTGGCAGCTGACGGCGTGGTCACCGCGGTTTTCAAGTTATGGCTGTCACCACGATCGAGATAGCTGAGCTGCACATTGCGGATATTGAAGGCCGCCTGCTTGGCGTCGCGGCTGGATTGACTCAGATCGACCAAGAGCACGCCCTTGCCGCCCAGCACCTGCAAATCATCGCCGCGCAGTACCGCGGCGCTGTTTTCCTCCACACCGATGCCGAGCTGATAGCCTTCGGCCTGCATCAGGGGCAACAACCGGCCGATGCGGCCCCGCTTGAGGAAATGCTGATCGACAAAGAGTTTGGAGCCCACAAAGCCCAGGCCACGGTCCACTTCTTTGCCGGGGCGCAGTTGGCCCTTCATCACCTGCAAGGCGTCTTGCGCATCGCGGAACATGGTGCTGCTCATGATGGCCGCCCCAGCGCTGGTGCCGGCCACCACACCGCCGCGCTGCAGCACCGACCAAATGGCCGTCAACATCGCAGTGGGCTGACCGCCGGGTTGCAAGGTGTCGACGATCAACTCCTGCGCGCCGCCCGAGAAAAACACACCCTGCGCGGCCGCCACCTTGCTCAACAGGGCGGGATCCGTCAGATTGGCCTGCAGGTCCACGCCCTTCAGGCGCGGCGCGACCGGAATGGCTTCGGCTTGAGCGCCTTGCGCATTCAGGGCCGCAATGATTTGCTCGGCGCTGCGCTCGGGATTGGCCGCGGCGGTCGCGAACACAGCGAAGCGTGCACCGGGACCGCCGGCTTCAGTCACGATGCGCTTCCAGACTTCGGTGTTGTCGTACTTGAGTGCGCCACCAATGATGATGACGGCGCCCGGCGCGGATGTCGTGGCCGTGGTCGTGGCCCAAACCGGGCTGGTCCCCAAGGCCATCACCAAGCCAAGCATCAATGAGCGGCGAAGAGTTTTGCTGAGAACAAACATGAGCTTCAGTTCTTGAAGAGGAGCGGGGAGCGGCTTTGGCGCTGACCTGGAAGTCGTGCCCGAAGCTAAGCAGCGAGCCCGCCATAAAGGGATGCAGCGAGTCTGGCAAAGCCGGCCGGGCTTGACCAGCGGGTAAGGCCCCAAAAAGGCCCGCCATGGACCCGCAGCGCAAGTGCATGTCGCAACGCTGCAAGCGCTGTTGGGCCTGTTCATCGGGGGTTTGCGATCAAGCGACACGGACTTGCGCAAAACGGACCGAGCCACCAAAACCCCATAGGCAAGTCATCAGGGGCGCTTCTAGAGTGATCACAAGCCGGACAAAAGGGGCAATGAAAAGTGTCTATCGACATCGACACCTTGTCCCTCTGGCCCGGCATTCCCAGACTTTTCACTCCCTCCCCAACTCCCAGCCAAGTAGGCCTCGCTATGACAAAACACCTTGCCTCCCGTCGCACGCCGGCGGATCGTTTCTTCAAAATGCAAAGCCTGAGCCAAGCGGCCTTGCTGCTGTTCGGTGCTCAGGCCCTGCAGGTGCAAGCGCAGGACGCCAAGCTGGAGCGGGTTGAAGTCACCGGCACCAGCATCAAGCGACTGGAAGGCGAAACCGCGCTGCCGGTGCAAACGCTGAAGCGCGGCGACATCGACAAGACCGGCGCCACCACCGCGGCCGAGATCATGAAGAGCATCAGCGGCAACGCCGCGGCCTTGACCGACGGCGCCAGCATCACCGACAGCAGCGGCGGGCAGCGCGGCATGAACGGCGCCAATTTGCGCGGCATCGGTGTTTCCAGCACCCTGGTGCTGTTGAATGGCCGACGCATGGCCAACTTTGCTTCGCCGGGCGACAACGCCGGCGTGGACCTGAACAACATCCCGGCCGGCGCGATCGAGCGGGTGGAAATTTTGAAAGACGGCGCCTCGGCCATCTATGGCACCGACGCCATCGGCGGCGTGGTCAACTTCATCACTCGCAAGGACTACCGCGGCGCCGACATCAATGTCTACGCCGCACGCACGCAAGAAGGTGGCGCCGAGAAGACGGCCGCTTCGGTAGGCGGCGGCTTTGGTGATTTGAGCCAGGACCGTTTCAATGTGTTTGGCGTGCTGGATGCGCAAAAGCTCGGTGGCCTGCGGTCGACAGAACGCGACTTCCTGAAGGAACGCCCACTGGCCAGCACCCTGCCCTTCTATATGTCCAGCCGCACCTTCCCCGGCAATATCCGACTGGCCAGCAAGTCGGCCGCTCGCAAGGTGCAGTTGGATGCGCTCAACGCGGCGGGCTTCAGCATCAATGGCAAGCCCTTCAGCCAGCGCACCATCAATCTGTACGCCCCGGCGTGCAATCCACCGGCCACGGTTTACGCCCCGGACAATTTGAGCGAGGCCTGTAGCTTTGACTATATGCAGGACACCGAGCTGTACCCCGAGTCGGACAAACTCGCCTTCCTGGGCCGCGGCGTCTTCCAACTGAACAACACAACGCAGCTGTTCGCCGAGGTGCTGAAGAGCAAGACGCAGACACGCTATGTGGCCAGCCCGAACCCGATCGAAGTGACCGCCGTTCCGACCGCCGTCATCAACCCCTTCTTGCCCAAGCCGCTGCCCTTTGGCGGCACGGTGGACGTACGCCAGCGCGTCACCGAAGGCGGCAATCGCACCAATGAGGTCAGCAGCGATGCCGAGCGCATCGTGGCCGGCATCAGCGGCGTGCTGGGCAGCTGGGACTATGACGTGGCGCTGAACCGCGCCGTCAACCGCAGCACCGACGCTTTGAAGGATGGTTATTTCTTGTACGACAAATTCGTCGACGGCGTGCGCACCGGCAAGATCAATCCCTTTGGCACTTCGCCTCAGGCCGGTAAAGACCTGCTCGCCAGCATAGGGGTGCAAGACGAAGCGCGCGCATCCAAAGGCACCACCACCTCGGTGGATGCCAAGTTCAGCGGCGAGTTGATGCAACTGGCCGGTGGCGCTCTCGGTGCCGCGTTCGGCGCGGAGTTCCGCCGCGAGGAAACCCAGTTCACTCCGTCGGCCCTGCTCTTGAGCAACAACATCCAGGGCGACCGCAGCTCGCGCGGTGACTCACCTCCGGCCAGCAAAAACAGCCGCAATGTGGCCGCCGTCTATGGCGAGTTGAACGCGCCCTTCAGCAAAGAATTGGAGATGCAACTGGCCGCCCGCTATGACAACTACAGCGGCGTCGGCAGCACCTTCAACCCCAAGCTGGGCCTGCGCTGGCAGCCGAGCAAGGCCGTGATGCTGCGCGGCTCGGCGGGCACCGGCTTCCGCGCGCCTTCGATCAATGAGCTGACCCGCCCGACCTCGTTCGGCTCCAGCTCGGCCTTCTTGACCGACCCCGGCTGTGTGGCCCAAGGCTTCTCGATTGCAGACTGCACGGACCAATGGCGAGTTGAGCGCCGCAGCAACCCGAACCTGAAGCCCGAGAAATCAAAGCAGTTCTCCTTCGGTCTGGTGCTGGAGCCAACACGCGAGATGAGCGCCAGCATCGACTACTGGGCGATCACCAAGACCGATGTGATCAGCGATCTGTCCGAACAGGTGATCTTGGGCAATTTGGCCAAGTACGAGAAGAACTATGTCAAGCGCGATGAGTTCGGCGAGTTCATCGACACGATTCTGCTGAAGAAGGAGAACCAGGGCGAGCTGCGTACCTCGGGGCTGGATGTGGACTTCAGCGTCCGGATGCAAGCGGGCGAGTGGGGTCGCTTCACCGCCAACGTCAACGGCACCTATGTGCTGAAGTACGAGCGCCAGTTCGGCGCGGGCGAGCCCTTCATGAACAACGCCGGTCAATTTCTCAGCGACCAGGTGATTCAGAAATGGCGCCATCGCCTGTCGCTGGACTGGGACATGGGCCCGGTCGGACTGACCTTGGGCAACACCTACTACTCGGGTTACCGCGATCACAACACCGCTTTCAACCCGAACACCAATCAGCTGCTGCCCGAGCGCAACGTCAGCAGCTATTCGCTGTGGGACCTGTCGGGCTCTTGGAAGATCAGCCAGGCGATGAAGCTGCGTGCCGGCGTGCAGAACCTGTTGAACACGCAACCACCGTTCTCCAACCAGGGCTACTTCTTCCTGGCCACCTATGACCCGACCTATACGGATCCACGTGGCCGAACTTTCTACGCCAGCCTGAGCTACTCGTTCCGCTAAGACAGTTAAGGCAGTTAAGGCAATGTGGCCCCGGTGCTTACACCGGGGCTACACAGGCCCGCAGGCTATTTGCTGCTGTCGCGTTCCAAGACGGGACTGGCCCGCCCCGGTCCCGGCCAAGCGCTGTAGATCGGGTTGGGCATGCGCACCGGTGTGATGTCGAGGTAGACATTGATCACGGTGTAGTCCTCGGGGCCGTTCTCATCGGTGCTCCAGCCATAGGTGCCCTTGCCCTTGTAGATGCGGAACAAAAATCCCAGCTCGGCGACCGGGTCACCGGGCTTGGGTGCCACATCGAAGGTCAGCCCGCGCACCTCAGCCAAGGGGCTGTCGATCAGGTAGTTCATCGAGTTGGAGATGGTCGTATCGCCCAACATATCGAGATGGAACAGGGGCTCGGTGTAATAGGGCTTGTAGTCGGGTGAGCTGGGATCCAGCTTTTCGCCACGCAGCTTGACGGCCGAAGGCATGGTCAGCCGAGTCTTCAGGTTATAGCGATCGCCGTGATCCAGATAGTTCAAACGCGCCTGGGTCAGATTGAAGGCCCCCAGCGTCGGATCGGTCTTCACATCATTCAAGTCCACCAGCATGGCGCCCTTGCCCCCGATGACCTCCACCTCATCGCCATGGATGACGGCAGCTGAATTCTCATCCACGCCCAAGCCCAGCTTGTAGCCCTTGGCCATCATCAGAGGAATCATGCGGCCGAAGCGGCCCCGCTTCAGGAAATGTTGATCGACAAAGAGATCGGGGCCCACAAAGCCAAGGCCGCGGTCAATCTGCTTACCCTCGACCCACTTGCCCTTCATGATGTTGATGACGCTGGGCGCATCGCGGAACATCACCGTGCTCATGATGGCCGCCCCGGCCGACGTACCCGCCACCACGCCGCCCTTGCGGTAAACGTCCCAGATCGCCTCCAACATGGGCGTCGGATGGCCGCCGGGCATCAAGACATCGACAATGCGCTCCTGCGAGCCGCCGGTGAAAAACACCCCGCGGGCATTCTTGACCTTGTTGATCAGGGCCGGGTCGCGCACCACCTTGTTCAGGTCCACCCAACCAAACTTGGGCGCCACCGGCAAGGCCTCGGCGACCGCACCGCGTCGATGCAGCATTTCAATCGCCTGCTTGGCGCTCGCTTCCGGGTCCTCGGAGGCCGTGCCGAAGACCACAAAGCGGGCACCCTTGCCGCCGGCCAATGACACGATGCGCCCCCAGACTTCATCGTTGTCGGCCTTCAACGCTCCGCCGATAGGCACCGCGTAGCCACGCAGCACCGGATCGCCCTTGGGCGCTTCGGCCTTCGCTGGGGCGATCAGATTCGGCGACGGTGGATGTGCGGCTTGAGGCGTGGCGGCCTTGGTCGCCGCAGAGCTTGGCGATGGCGCCGGTGTGGCGGCATGCGGCTGCGCCGTGGCCGGATTGCGAGCCGAGGGCACGCTGGTCTGTGCCTGACTGTGGAGGCTCAACAAGATCAGGGCACCGGCGCCCAGCGCCCGCGAGAAAGTGGGCCAGGTGCTGCAAGTGATAGTCGGCAAGATGGGCATGGTCTCAAGGTTCAGGTGAACTCGCTCCGCCTGCGGATGCGAGACGGCTGAATTGATGGTAGCCCAGCGCGCCGCCAGCGCTCCCCCCCACAAGGGTGATTCAACGCAATGAAGGCCTTGGGCCCCATGACAGCGTGTCATAAAGACCTAACGGCAAGTTGCGCGGATGCGACTTTGCGCGTAAACCCTCAACGATTCCGGCAACTCGTCTTCCTAGACTGATCCGATTGGACGCAATATTTGCGTCGATACCGCTTGAAATGTCATCCATCTTGAGCGACCGGCATGCGCCACCACAGGGAGAAAATCATGAAAGCAGTTCGACAACAAACAGCCTGGGCCTCCATCAGCAAGGGTCAGGTCTTGCGCCACTCTGCGCAGGCTGTGCAAGTCTTGCTGCTGGGCATGGCCGCCTTGCCGGGCTTGGCGCAAGAAACAGAGCCTGCGGCCAAAAAGCTTGAGCGGGTCGAAATCACCGGCTCGGCCATCAAGCGACTCGACAACGAAACTGCCCTGCCGGTGCAGGTCATCACGCGCGCCGAGATCGTCAAGCAAGGACTGACCACCGCGGCCGAGATCGTGGGCCGCATCAGCGCCGCCACCAACAATATGACCGACGGCGGCAGCATCGCCTACGGTGGCTTCCGCGACCAAATGGGCATGAATGGCGCGAACCTGCGCGGCATCGGGGTGTCCAGCACCTTGGTGCTTTTGAACGGCCGGCGCATGGCCAACTTTGCTTCGCCGGGCGACTCTTCCGGCGTGGACTTGAACAGCATCCCGGCCGCGGCGATACAGCGCGTCGAAATTTTGCTTGATGGCGCCTCGGCCATCTACGGCAGCGACGCCATCGGCGGCGTGATCAACTTCATCACCCGCAAGGACTTCTCTGGCGTCGAACTCAATGCCAGCGTTGGCAACACCAGTGAAGGCGGCGCCGGCAAACAGACGGCCTCGGTCAGTGGCGGCTTCGGCGATTTCGAACGCCATGGCTTCAACCTCTTCGGTGTGCTGGACTTCCAAAAGACCAGCAGCATGAATGCCAAGCAGCGCAAGTTCATCACCGACCTGGACATTCCAGGCCGCCTGCCCGACCTGCTGTCCAGCGCGTCCTTTCCCGGCAATATGAAGCTCAGCAGCAGCCAGCGCGATGCCTTGATCGCGGATGGCTTCTCCAGCAATGGCAAAACGGTGATTGACAGCAAGACCATCAATCCGGCTGCGGCCAAGGGTTGCAACCCGCCGGCGTCGCTGTACTTGCCCGACGGCATTGGTGGCGTGGACGGCTGCACCTACGACTACATGCGCGACATCGAGCTCTACCCCAAGTCAGACAAGACCAGCTTGTTCGGCCGCGGCGTACTCAATTTGGGGGCCGGCCATCAGCTCTTTGGCGAAGCCGCGCTGAGCCGCTCGCGCACCTTGTTCTCCGGCACACCAAATCGGGTGGATGCGGACATTGATGTAGCCAGAATCGCCAGCTTGGCCGGAACCAGCCTGAGCAAGCTCGACGCGGACAACGAAGACCGACTGATCACCGTGCGCACCCGACTCGGCGAAGCCGGGCTGCGCACCAGCGAGCTGATTGCCGACAACCAACGCTATGTTGTCGGCCTCACCGGCACGCTGGCGAAATGGGACTATGAGCTGGCCTACAACCACAGCATCAGCAGCGTGTCCGACCGCGATCATCAAGGTTATCTGAACGAAAAGATGATTCTCGACGGCTTCGCGAACGGCACGCTCAACCCCTTTGGCCCCTCCAGTGCTGCCGGCCTGGCCTTGTACGACAAGGCCCAAATCCGGGGTGAAGTGCGCCGCGCCGAGGGCACCATGGACAGCGTGGACTTCAAGGCCTCGCGCGCCTTGTGGACGCTTGCCGGGGGCGACCTAGCGCTGGCCCTTGGCGGGGAATTTCGACGCGAAAAACAGAACTACCACCAGTCCGAGGCCTTGGCCCAAGACCTGATCCTGGGAGAAACCTCGCAAGGCCCGGATGCCGATTTCGGCCATTCGCGCAAGGTTGCCGCCGCCTTCGCCGAAATCAGCGCGCCCATCACCAAAGAATTGGAGTTGCAGGCCGCCTTGCGCTATGAGCGCTACCAGGTCACCGGCAGCGCAACCAGCCCCAAGGTGGGCCTGAAGTATGTGCCGATGAAAGAACTGCTGCTGCGCGCCTCGGCGGGCACGGGCTTTCGTGCGCCCAGCCTGTCGGACCTGTACCGCCCGGTCACGCAAGGTACCGCGGCCACCTTGGTGGACCCGGTGTGCATGGCCGCCGACCCCACCAACACGGTCACCGATTGCTCGGACACCTGGGCAACATTCAACTTCAGCAACCCCAAGCTCAAGCCGGAGCGTTCCAGCCAGTTCTCCTTGGGCGCGGTCCTTGAGGCCCGCCCCGGCATGACCTTCAGCCTGGACTATTGGAATATTGAAAAGCGCGATCTGATCAGCACCCTGGGCGTGGACTCCATCCTGGCCAACCTGGACAAGTACGGCCAACTGGTTCATCGCAACGAGGACAACGAAATCGATCACATCGACTTGGTGAAAGAAAACCGCGGACGGCTGCGAATTTCTGGCCTCGATTTGGGTGCGTCGATCTCGGGCTTGAAGACCGCCATCGGCAGCTTCGGCCTGCGCTTGAATGGCACCTTGACCCTGAACTCCGAGCAACAGACCGGCAATGACGATCCGTTCTACAGCAATCTCGGCCACTTTGTGAACGACGGCGTGGTGCAACGCTGGCGCCACACCATGAGCTTGGACTGGGAGCAAGGGGCTTGGGCCGCCTCGCTGACCAACAGCTATCTGTCGGGCTACACGGATCAGACCATCGTCGGCAAGGTCGATCGCCGGGTGGGTCAGTATTCGCTGTGGGACTTGACGGCCAGTTGGTCGGTCAACTCGGCATTGACGCTGCGCGCGGGGGTGAAGAATATGTTCAACACCGCCCCGCCGTTCTCGCAGCAGGCCTGGTTCTTCCTGTCGGGCTACGACCCCAGCTACACCGACCCACGTGGCCGCTTTGCCTATCTCAGTGCGCAGTATCAATTCCGCTGATCAGCGCGAGCGCCGCCGGGTTCTGGCCTGGCTGAGCGCCAGCCTATTGAGCCAATTGGCAGCTGCGGCGGGCTTGGCAACCGTTGCGACCGCCAATGCGGCGGAGTCCGGCGACTTGCCTGACTTGATTGGCCGACTGACCGAGTCGGTCCCGTCGTTGCTGCGAGACCTACACGTCCCCGGTGCCGCCCTGGCCTTGCTGCAGCACGGCCAGGTAGTTTGGCACGGGCAATTCGGCCTCCGCGAGGCCGGCGGCGACCAGGCAATAGGACCCGATACGGTCTTTGAAGCGGCCTCGATGAGCAAGCCGTTGTTCGCCTATCTGGTCCTGCAGCAAGTGCAGGCCGGCCGACTCGAACTAGACCGGCCGGTGCTGCAATACCTTCCCCAGGAACGTTTCAAGCCCCGGCAAAGTTGGCAGGGGCTGATCACTGCCCGCATGCTGCTGACGCATCGTTCGGGCCTGCCCAACTGGCGCAGCGCCGCGGATGAAAAGACTCACTCGTTACGCATCGGCAGCAAGCCGGGTCAGGCCTTCAACTATTCGGGGGAGGGCTACTTCTATTTGCAGCGGGTGCTAGAACACATCACCGGCCAAGCCTTGCAAGACTTGGCGGAACGGATGCTCTTCAGCCCGCTGGGCATGCGCCACAGCGCCTTTCAATGGACGCCGGATCTGGACGAATTGAGGGCGCGCGGCCACAACGACCGGGTTCAGGTCTTGCCGCGCCAAGACTACCGCGCGGCCAATGCTGCGTACACGCTCTACACCACCGCCGCCGACTACGCGCTCTTTTTGGCCGAGATCTTGAACCCAGACCGCAGTGGTGCCCAGTCCTTGCAAGCGCCAGCCTTGCGGGCGATGCTCGCTCACGCCACGCCCGCTACCGACCGCGAGCCACTTGACCGGCCCGGCTTGGCCAAAGGGCTGGCGGTGTTTTGGGGCCTCGGATGGGCCATCAACACAAGTGCGCAGGGCGATATCGCCTATCACACCGGCACCAACAGCACCGGCTTTCGCAACTACTGCCAGTTCTCGCCCAGCAGGGGCAGCGGCTTCGTGCTGATGAGCAATGGACTCAATGGCAAGCAACTCTGGATGCGGCTGATGGCCCTACTGGGCGACCGTTAAGCGGCTGCAAGAGTCGCTCAAGCATCGATGCCCAATTCGGCGGCCATGCGCTGCACCAGTGCCTTCAACGCCTCCAACTCGGTATTCATGCGCTGCTGCTCGGCACGCAAGAAGGCCAGCTCATCGTCACGCGGCATGGCGCTGGCAACACTCTCTTGCAGCACCTCCCCGCACAAAAGATGGGCCCAGCGTGACTCGCGCGCACCCGGTGCCCGGGCGAGCTTGGTGACGAAAGCCGGCCGCCGGTCGTTCGCCTGCGCCAATTCATCAAGAAAGCCTTCCACCGAAGACAGGTCCGCAAAGCGATGCAAGCGTTCGGTGTTCATGCGCAGTTCGGCCGTGGTCTGTGGCCCGCGCAGCATCAGCAAGGTCAGAATTGCCAAGCCGGCGCCGGGTACGCCCAAACCACGGGCGGCATTGTGCTCAAAGCGCACCACCCGGCTGCCGCTGACGGTGTTGATCAGGTGCATGGCCTTGAGCTCATCCAGCGCCGACAAGACATCGGATTCGCTCGCGTTCATGACCGGGTCCCGCGCAGTCTTTTGGTTACAGCCCAGAGTCAGGGCATTCAAGGACAGGGGATAACTGTCAGGGACCGTGGATTCCTTTTCCACCAACACGGCCAACACACGCGCTTCCAGCGCCGTCAAAGTACGCTGCGTCATCGTCCTTACACCCCAAATCCGTCATCGGCCTGAATCACCGCGCCATTGATGAAATGACTTTCGTTGGCACACAGCATCAGCAAAGAAGTATCCAGATCCTGCGGTTGCCCCAGGCGTTTCCGCGGCAGCAAGTCGACCAATTTACGGCCCTGCTCGGTGGACCAGTGGTGATGGTTGATTTCGGTGTCGATATAGCCGGGGCAGATCGCGTTGACGTTGATGCCGTACTTGCCCCATTCCAGCGCCATCGCACGTGTCATGTGAATGACCGAGGCCTTGCTCATCGAGTAGACGCCTATTTGGCTCAGCACCCGCAAGCCAGCCATGGACGCAATATTGACGATTCGGCCGCCAATAAAGGTGCCCGGCGCAGATCCACTGGCACGCCCCAACATACGTTTGCCGACTTCTTGCGCGACGAAGAAGGCGCCGCGAACATTGGTGTCCATCACGAAGTCGTAGTCATCCGCCGTCACCTCGGTGAGCTTTTGCGTCCGACTAACGCCGGAATTATTGATGAGGATGTCGATCGTGCCGACCTCGGTCTCGGCATGCGCCACGGCCGATTTGATGCTGTCCAGATCGGTCACATCCAATGCCACCACATGGGCGTCACCGCCCTTACCTTCAATCTCGCTGCGCAGCGTCTTCAAGCGCTCAATCCGGCGCCCTGCCAACACCACGCAAGCACCGGCTTGTGCCAAGGTCTTGGCGAATTGCGCACCTAGGCCGCTGGACGCGCCCGTCACCAGAGCCACTCGGCCCGACAAATCAATGCTGTAACTCATGATCTAGCCCCTCTGAAAGCTGCCGGGAAGATTAGCACGCTGATCCTGCGACTCGAGCAATGACCAAGCCGATCACCGCGCCATTTATCGAACCAATGACCTATGCGAACAGCCAGGCAAACGCACTTACGCAGGCTTGCCGCTGCGGGTACTTAGACTGATCTCCCCAAGCAGAAAAGCACGATCGTTCGTTTTTCAAATGACACCAGTAGAATGCGCCCCAACTCTTCATCAGCGGGCCCCGAAAAGCCCGCGGAAAACAAGCCTAAAGGATGCCCATGACCAGCGCTGAACTGATCGCTCAATACGGCCCACGCGAAAGCATGGAATACGACGTGGTGGTAGTGGGCGCGGGCCCCGGCGGCCTGTCCACGGCGATTCGGCTCAAGCAACTGGCGGCCGAGAAAGGTCATGAGATCTCCGTCGTGGTGCTGGAAAAGGGCTCTGAGCCTGGCGCCCACATCCTCTCGGGGGCGGTGATGGACCCACGAGCCCTGACCGAATTGCTGCCGAACTGGCGCGAATTGGGCGCGCCACTGAACCAAGCAGTGAGCGCCGACGAGGTGCTGTTCCTGAGCGAAACCGGCGCCAACAGCACACCACAGTGGCTCATCCCCGATTGCTTCCACAACCATGGCAACTATGTTGTCTCGCTGGGCGCCGTGACCAAGTGGCTTGGCGAACAAGCCGAGGCCATGGGCGTCGAGATCTTCCCTGGCTTCAGCGCCGCCGAGGTCGTCTATGGTGACGATGGTTCGGTGCGCGGCGTGGCGACCGGCAATCTGGGTGTGAGCAAGGAAGGCGAACCCCATGAGGGCTTCCAACTGGGCATGGAATTGCTCGGCAAATACACGGTTTTCGCCGAAGGCGCGCGAGGCCATCTAGGCAAGCAATTGATCGCCAAATTCCAGCTCGACGCGGGCCGTGATCCGCAGAGTTATGCCATCGGCATCAAGGAGTTGTGGGAAGTCCCCGCCGACAAGGCCAAGCCCGGGCTGGTCGTCCACACCGCCGGCTGGCCCATGGACGGCGACACCTATGGCGGAGGCTTCCTCTATCACCTAGAGGACAACAAGGTCACGCTCGGCTATGTCGTCGGCTTGGACTACAAGAACCCCTGGCTGAGTCCTTTTGAAGAGATGCAGCGCTGGAAGACACACCCGAACATCCGAGCCCACCTGGAAGGCGGCAAGCGTCTGGGCTATGGCGCACGCGCCATCACCGCGGGAGGCCTGCTCTCCTTGCCGAAAACAGTCTTCCCAGGCGGCGCCCTGGTCGGCTGTGATGCGGGCTATCTGAATGCAGCTCGCATCAAGGGTAGCCACGCGGCCGTCAAGACCGGCATGTTGGCCGCTGAAGCCGCTTTTGAGGCGCTGGCTGCAGGTCGTCAACACGATGAGCTGAGCGCCTATCCCGCGGCCTTTGAGCAAAGCTGGTTGCACGCTGAATTGAACCGTTCTCGCAACTTCAAACAATGGTTCAAGAAGGGCAATGCCGTCGGTACCCTGATGACCGGTATCGAGCAATGGCTGCTGCCCAAGCTAGGCATCCAGAGCCCGCCGTGGACCATTCATCGCCCACTACCGGACCATCTCTACCTGAAACCCGCGGCCGAGTGCAGCAAGATCGACTATCCAAAACCAGACGGCAAGCTGACCTTTGATCGCCTCTCATCGGTCTTCGTCTCGAACACCAACCACGAAGAGAACCAACCGGCCCATCTAACCTTGAAAAACGCCGAGGTTCCGGTGGCCGTCAATCTTGCTAAATTCGCCGGCCCAGAGAGTCGCTACTGCCCGGCCGGTGTCTATGAGTTCATCAAGACCGACGCCGGCCAAGACAAATTACAAATCAACGCGCAAAACTGCGTGCACTGCAAAACCTGCGATATCAAAGACCCAACCCAGAACATCGTCTGGGTCACCCCCGAAGGTGGAGGTGGGCCGAATTACGCGGGGATGTAAAGCTGGGATAAGCCCAAAAACTAGGCCAGAATAAAT
>NZ_JBBHJX010000011.1:0-150418 GCF_037482915.1 Paucibacter hankyongi | reverse complement strand
ATCGCGGGATCGTTTCGGCGAGCTCCGGTCAGCACGGACGGAGCGGAATGAGTAGATATCAGGAGGAGCCCTGGGCGCAAGCCCGGGGCGGGGGACAGGAGCGGCGCAAAGCCCCCAAGTGGCCTGATCACCGCCAAACCGAAGGACTGCTAAGTGCCGACATCCGCCTCACACCGACCCACGAAGCGAACAATCTCTGGCCAATGAAAAAGGCCTGCACATCGCTGTGCAGGCCTTCGGGCGAAGTGTCTACCGGAATGCCGATCAATGCGATCGGCATCCGGAAGAGATCTAACTCAGAACTTGTACGAACCGGTCAGATAGTAGGTACGGCCCAGAGGGTCGGCATAACGGCCATCGTAGCCGGCCTGGTTACCGCCACCACCGTTCTGCAAGGACATGGGCGGCTTGGTGTCGAACAGGTTCTTCACACCGAAGGTCAGCTGCAGCGCATTGCTGAGGTCGTAGCGGGTCTGCCAGTCCCAGGTCGTGTAGCTCTTCACGTCCAAGCCTGGGAAGTCGATCGCGCTGCCGGTGCGATTGCCATCGGCGCCTTGGTTGAAGACGGCACCTTCGGCGGCCACAAAAGACTGATCCTTATAGCCAGACTTGTAATGCGCGGCCAGGGTATTCAAGAAGCTGCCGGTACGCAAAGAAGTCTGGAAATGGATCGCGTTCTTGAACACCACCTTCAGGTCCGGGCCAAAAATACCCAGGTCGGTATTCCAGTCGCCGCCTTCGATCAGCTGATAGCGTTGCTTCAGCATGTGAGTGGCCATCAGGTTCACCGTCAACTCACCCATGCCGGTCGTGGTGCGGAAAGCCAGGTCCATGTCGACACCCTGGTACTCGGCCTGACCCATGTTGAACGGGCTCTGGATGTAGGCAATCGTCGTGATCTTCGAACCCGGATCGATGTAGGGGTTGATGAAGAGACCCGCGTACTGCTGAGCATTGGTGAAAGCGATCTTCTGCGGAATGCCGGTGCTCACGATCTGGTTGGTCATATTGACCGACCACCAGTCGGCGCCGAAGGACAAGCCCTTGAAGGGGTCGACACGGAAGCCCAGGGTCCATTGCTTGGACTTTTCAGGCTTCAGGCCGTTCGCTCCAGCGGCCGAGTTGCCGCCCGAGACCAGGTCATATTGAGCGTTGCCCGGCAAGCAACCCGGCGAGCCTGGGAAGGGGCAAGCAAAGGTCTGCGAGCTGCCAGCGAAGGCCAATGGGCCGGCGATGTCGGGCATGTTCGGAGCCTTGAAACCGGTTCCGTACGAACCGCGCAGCAGCAGCTGATCGATGGGCTGGTAGCGCAGGCTGGCCTTGTAGGTGGTGGCGTTGAACTCATTGCCCTGCTCAGCATCGGCCAAGCGCTTGCCATTGCTGGGGTCATAAATTTGCTTGTTCTTGACCTTAGAGTAATGGTCATAACGAGCGGCCAGCGAGGCATCCAACTTCTTGGCCAAGGGCAAGGCCAATTCAGCAAAGACGCCGTAGGCACTGCGCGAGGCATCAAATGGCACTTGGCCATAGTTGCCACCGACAGGGTAGTTGCTGGAAGTGGGTGCCGAATCGGTGCCATTGCCCGACCGCATCAAGTCGCTATAGGCAACCGTGTGGTGCAGGGAGGTGAACTCAGCGCCCGTCGCAACTGAACTCATGCCTGCAGGCATTTTGAACAGTTCGCGCGAACCGTGAATGCTCAACTGGTTCATCTCAATTTCGGTCTTGCTGAGGTTCTCGCGCAAGATCGTGGGGCCAAGTTTATCGTTCTGGCCCGCGACCGGAATAATCGGGTTGTATGCGCCGCTGTTGATCAATGCGCTGAACTTATCGAAGTCCAAGTAGCCGCCGGCGGCGTTGTCTTCCAGATTGTTCTTGGACATCACCAAGCTGACCGAGTAGTCCCAGCCCGCGGCCAAGCCATCGACACCCAACACCAGATGGCGGTTTTTGGTGACATAGTCGTCGGTACGACCACCGGCGCCAACCACGCGTTCACCCATCGTCGCCGTCGTAGCCGTCAGATTATTGGCGGCCAAGTAGGGCACAACATAGGCATTCCACAAACCCGGCAATGAGGTCGCCGACAGCGACATCGGCTGTGCAGATGGCGCATATTGCGCCGTCATCGTGAATTTGGACAAGGACAAATCAGCGTGCACCGTGGTGTCGCTATTGAGCTTCACGCGCAAGGAGGCCAAGCCACCGTCACGCACCGAGCCTGGAATCGCCTGCACCGTGGCGGCGTAATTGAAACGGCAGCCACCGCCATCCAGATAGGAGGCGTTGTCGCCGCCGCAATTCTTATTGGCGTTGTAGTACGGGTTGTACGTCACCGGATTGGCCGCATTGGCCGTGATGTTGGCCGGCTCGGTATTGCCGGTCGACTGCATATAGAAGTAGTTCTTGCCACCGTAGCTGAACGGAATCATGGCGCCGCGCTTGGACACATCGCGCTGGCTGGCCTGCAGCTTTTCCTGCTTGTCGTGGCTGTAGCTCAGCAGCAGGTTGTAGCCATCGGTATTGATGTCACCAAAACCCTTGGTGATGCTGGCGGTCCAGCTCTTGCCGCCCGATTGTTGCGGCGAGTTGTAGGTTGCGGCCACGCCGCCATCGGTCTTGTTCTTCTTCAGGATGAAGTTGACCACGCCGGCAATGGCGTCGGAGCCGTACAGGGCCGATGCGCCGTCGGTCAGCACTTCGACGCGCTCGATAGCATCCAAAGGCAGGCTGGACAGATTAACCGAGCCGTCGCCCGAGAACGGGGCAAAGCGGTGGCCGTCCAACAGCACCAGGGTGTATTTCTGATCCAGCGCGTGCAAGGCCGCACTGGTCTGGCCGCCGCCGCCGCCGTTCACCGAGGCCGACGAAGCCGTGAAGCCCTGCATCTGAGGCATGGCTTGGATCAGCTCGGTCACCGTGGTGGCGCCCGATTTCTTGATGTCCGCCTGGGTCAGCGTGGTGACCGGCACGGCGCTTTCGCTCTCAATCCGTTTGATCGCCGAACCGGTGATTTGCACGCGTTCCAGCGTCTCCTGCGCAAAGGCGGCGCCCCCGAGCAGGGTCAAGCCGCCTGCGTAAACCAGTGCCAAGGCACTGCTCAGTCGAGTTTTCTTCAACATCAAACACTCCAATCGATTTTGGTTAGCGGTATTGAGCGCGGGCGACACAGTCGCTTCGACCATGAGCCCCGGTTTCCCGGACCGTAAAAGTGCGGTGTGCGCATTCTTTCGCCGAGATAGGCGATATGCGCACAGGGAGAAACCCTTCGAGTTGCCTTTTCACATCGAAACGGCGAGCGAATCAGCGACTCGATGCGCAGGAATGCGCCAACGTTGAGCGCCTCGTGAAGCGCAAGCAGGGTTTCCACCGAAGGCGCGGCAGTGGGTCAGCCAGCTCTCAGGCCATAACGCCGATGCCATTCGGCGACTTCGCTGACCAGCGGACCTAACTCCCGATTCAGGGTGTCCAGCGCCTCACCCACGTCGGCCGGGTCGCCCTTGGGACCGGCCGCCAATTCAAGCGCCGAGGCCCTTTGCGCCAGGCTGTCCAGGCCCAGATTGCCGGCCAAGCCACGCAAGCGGTGTGCCGCGCTGCAAAGTGCTGGCAACCCAGTCACGCGGGCCTCCTCGAACTGCGTCAAATGCTGCGCATATTGCTTGGCAAAAGTGCCGAGTAGCTTGGCCAGCAGTTCATGCCGGCCGGCGCAGCGGGTCAGTGCAGCATTGAAGTCAGTGCCCGGGATCTGCGGCCAGACCGATGCGGCGTCGATGGTTGCCGGCGCAGTCGACCCAGCAGTAGGCGAAGACGCGGGCGCGCCGACCACCGACATAGCAGGCGCAGCGGGGCGCTCACTGAGTTTTCGCCGCGGCATCCCTTCGGCCTGCGACATCAAGACCTGGATCAACTCGGCCTGGTCAATCGGTTTTGTCACATGCGCCACCATGCCGGCCGCCAAGCAGCGGCGCCGCTGCTCCGGCAGTGCATGGGCGGTCAGGGCAATCACCTTCAGTTGCGGCGCGAGTTGATGAATGCGCCGGGTGGCCTCGTAGCCGTCCATGTCCGGCATCTGGATGTCCATCAGGACCAGATCAAAGCCGTCCGAACCGGCCTCACGCACCCGCGCCACGGCCTGCGCACCGCTGTCCGAGGCCATCACTTCGGCACCGGCGTTGCTCAGCATGTCTTGCAAGATCTCTCGATTGATGTCCACGTCATCGGTGATCAAGACGCGCAGCCCCCGCAAGGGATCGGGCCCTATATCGACCATCAACATAGACGGCGGCGGCGCCAAGTCAGGCTCGGAGACCTCCGGCGCGGCCAGCAGCAGCGGCAGGTCGAGCTTGAAGCATGAGCCGACCCCCAATTCGCTGCTGACGGTGATGCGCCCGCCCATCAAGACCGCCAACTGGCTGCTGATGCTCAGGCCCAAGCCGGTGCCACCGAACTTGCGTGTGGTGGAGGAATCGGCCTGCTCGAAGGCGGTAAACACCTTCGAAACATTCTCGGGTGCGATGCCCACGCCGGTGTCCGTGACGCTGAACAGCAGCCGCCCATCTAACTGCTCAACCCCCAGCACCACACGCCCCTTCTCGGTGAACTTGATGGCGTTGGACAAGAGGTTGACCAGGATCTGAGTGGCCCGCAAGGCGTCCAGCATGACCCAGTCGGCATTGGCCTTGTATTCGATGCGCAGGCGCAGATTCTTAGCGTCGGCGCGCTCGGACACCAGGTCGGTGACCTCCTTGACCAAATGGCTCAAATTGCAGGGCAGGCTTTCAATGTCGAGCTTGCCGCTCTCCACCTTGGAATAGTCGAGGATGTCGTTGATGACGCCAAGCAAATGCCGGCCAGAGCGAACAATGCGCTCGAAGCCGCTGCGTGCGGCCGCCGGGTCGCCGCTGCGGCTGATGCCAAGTTGTGCCAGGCCCAGCACCGCGTTCAATGGGGTGCGGATTTCATGGCTCATATTGGCCAAAAACTCGCTCTTGGCCACAGCCAGTCGCTCGGCCTCATCCTTGGCCTGGCTCAAATCGCGCTGCAGCCGCTTCAGGGGCGTCACATCGGTGCCCAGGTTCAACATGGCCACCGTCCGTTTGTTGACATCCAGCAAGGGCACGGTGGTCACCAGGTAGTCGTGCATGCTGCCCAGCGCATCATCGAACTGACGCTCGGTGGTCAGGCTGGGCGCGCCCGCCATCAGCTTGGCATCGCCATCGGCAATTTCGGCGGCCACCTCGGCCGGAAACAGCTCGCGCGCGCTGGCACCCAGCACCTGCGCTCGGGTCAGCTGGGTCGCCTGCTCAAAATTGCGATTCACCAAGGTGTAGCGCCCTTGCAGATTGCGGATGCTGAGCGTGATCGGTAAGGCCTCCAAAATGTCCTGCATCAGCTGTTTCTCGGCCACCAGTTCGGCGGTACGGGCCTGCACCTCGTCCTCGAGTCGGGCGCGGCCGATACGCAGTTCGGTCTCGGCGCGCACCCGCGCGGTGATGTCATGTGCAAACAGCACGACACAGATTTCTTCGCCGAGTTGCAGTCTGTCTAACTTGATATCCCACCAGATTGGGGCGCCATCCATGCGGCGCGACTGCCACTCGAAATACTGCGCGCTGCCGACCTCGACCGTGTGCCGCAAGCGTTGCAACATCTGCTCGCTGGAGAAGGGCTCACCCGGGTACATCAACGTCGCGTCCAGCTCGGTCAGGCGGGTGCAGCCATAGGCCACCAGGGTCTGGGCATTGGCAAAGCGCAGCGCACCGGTGTCGCCTTCCAGAATCTGAATGCAGGTGAGCGAGTTGTCCAGCAAGATGCGCAGGCGCTCCTCGCTTTCTCGCAGCCCCAGGGCCGCCGTCTGCTGAGCCTTGACGGTGTCCGCCAAGAGCCGCCGCGAGCGCTCCAGCGAACCGGTCACCTCCCAGAACAAAGAACCGTAGCGCAGCGCCATCCAGCCCAAAATCAAGGAGCTGGCGATGAACACCACGGCATAGCTGGCCAAGGGCGGGGTGTTGCCAGTGCTGACGCCGGGGATCGTGCCATTGACCTCCAGAATCCACAGGGTCAAATAGCCCACCACGGCCGCCACGGTGGCCCATTTGGCAGCCTGCGGCCCCACCATCAAACCCATCGCCGCCAGCAAGAGCAGCACGCCGGCCATGCCGGATGAATGCAGGCCCAGCCCGTATATGCCGGCGGCCACAAACAGGATGAGCATGGCCGCAATGCTGAAAAACGCGGTGGCGGCGCGCACCCCCACCAGGCGCGCAAGCGCCACCGAGAACAAGGCACTGGCCAGCACAAAGGCGCTGGTCCCCATGCGCGCCACTCGTTCGGGCCAGCTCAACTCGACCTGCACGGCCAGCGTCAGCATTTGCATCGACGCGCCCACAATCACCAAGGTCAAGAAGACCAAGGAGCTGCGCGCCACCAACTGGTCCAAGCGCTGCTTCAATTCACCCAGCGTATGCTCGCGCGGCGACTGAGTAGGGGGCAGGGGCGGGGTCTGAGCCGCCGCCAAACGATCTTCAATAGCGGCAGGCATGGCAACTGCCCCGCTTTAAACTTGCTGATTGAGCTTGCTGATCACCCGGCGAAGAAACTGTTCAACCTCGTGACTCTTGTCCAATGATTCCATCACCTGGGCGGCATGCTTCTTGATGATGCTGCTGAGGAAGTTCTCCTGGTCATCGGTCAAGCCCAGCTTCATAAAGCTGGCCTCCACCTCTTCGGTCAGATCCTCGAATACGCGCTGGATCTCCATGCGCTGGGTATTGCTACGTGCCGAAATGTCGGTCAAGGCATTGCGCGTCATGCCGACCAGATGCTTCACGTCAGCCAGATCGCGCGTCGCCAACTCGGTGTCGAGCGCCGCGACCCGCACGATGGCCCCTTCGACCAGCATCGCCACATTGTCAATGGCACGCCCCATGCGCTCCGATTCGCCGCGGTCCATCTCAATGCCGCCGCGGTCCATGCGCAGATTACGGACGAACAAGACCACCGAACCATAGGCAAAGCCGGTATGCGGGCCCAGTGGCCGAATCCGTTGGCCGGTCTTTTGGGCAATCAAATGGTCGAGGATGGAGTTTTCAAGCGCGCTGCAGGGGCCACGGCTGTTGCTGGCAATCAACTCACCACGGCCCTGAATGCGCACACAGCCCTCCAACGAGTAGCGCTGCAAGGCATCAAACACCGCTTGCGCTACATCGGCATAGCTGTTGCACGTGCCGAGTTGGCGCTGGAACTCCAGCACCACGCCGGCCTCGCCCATCATGTCGGCGGTGGAGAGGACCGCGTTCATGGTCTCTTCCAACTGGCCACTCAATTCAACCTGTTTAGCGCGGTTGCTGAGTACCAAACCAATCTTGGCGATCAATTCGCCGGCATCGAAAGGCTTGGGCAGGTAGTCCGAGCCCCCGGCGGCATAACCCTGCAAACGCTCGTCAATGCTGACCCGCGCGGAATGGAAGATCACCGGGATATCGGCACTGGTGGGCGCAGCCTTCAGCTGCTTGCAGGTTTCATACCCATCCAGACCAGGCATATCCACATCCAGCACCACCAGGTCAAAGGCCTGGCCCTGGGCACATAGCGCCAAGGCTTCGGTGCCACTGTTCACGCAACTGACCTGGAAGTCATCTTCCAAGGTCGCTTCCAACATTTGCAAGGTCAATTCGTCATCGTCGACGAGCAGAACGCGTGAACGCTGTGTCATTAAGAGCTCCCTAGGCAAACTCAATCACATACAAGCAAACAGGGCTTGATTGAACCAGCAAAATCGGCCCGCGCCTAGGCTTGAATGTGCAGGAGTGTTGCTTAGGTCTATCAAACCCCGAACCGCTCGCCCAGACCGGCCAAAGTTGCCACGCCGATCGCGGCAAAAATCAAGGCTGCCACCCCATGCACCAGGCGCAGCGGAATCTTGTGGGCAATGCGGTCACCCAACAGCACCGCGGGCACATTGGCGATCATCATGCCGAAGGTGGTACCGGCCACAACGGCGAAGAAGTCGTTGAAGCGAGCGGCCAGGGCGACGGTGGCGATCTGCGTCTTGTCGCCCATTTCGGCCAGGAAAAAAGCCACGATGGTGGTGCCCATCACGCCCAGCTTCAGCTTGCCGCCCCCTTCGACCTCGTCATCGATCTTGTCGGGAATCAGGGTCCAGATGGCCATGGCCAAAAAGCCTACCCCCAAGACCCAGCGCATGGTCTGTGGGTTGACTTGCGAGGTGATCCAGGCACCGAGAGCGCCCGCAAAGCCATGGTTGGCCAGCGTGGCAATCAGAATGCCAAGGCAAATGGGCAGGGGCTTGCGAAAACGCGCGGCCAGCAAAAATGCCAGCAACTGGGTCTTGTCGCCGATTTCGGCGAGCGCCACGAGGCCGGTGGAGACGAGAAAAGCTTCCATATCAGTCTTTCGCGGCCGGCTTGTAGCAACCAATGACCACGCACACGCCGGCCGCAAAGCAGGTGTGGGTGGTCAAAGGTCTTGCCAGGCAGATGAAACCGAGTTTCGGTCCCTTGCTGCTGCCGGCGCCATGATCCTGTGGGATCAATTGTGTTGACGCGGGCCCGCACCTGATGTGCGGCGGCTACTCCCCAATGACAGCGCCATTCTAGCAAGGCCTGACCCCAGCCCTGAGTGGCAGCCTAATTACGACGAGCCGCCTTGCGCAGGCCGGGTGCCTCCAGATCAAGTTGCTCGACCGGGATCACCCAGGCTTGCGGAAACATCTCGAGCAGGCCGGCGCCGGCCGCGGCCAGATCTGCCACGACGACACTGCGCAGCGTAGCGCCCGCCCAGAAGCGGGCCGCGAAGTCTCGCACCGCGGCGGCATTGGTGGCATACAACTGCTCCGCCTGGCGCGGCAAATCGGCCAAAGCCTCGCCCCGTTCGAGCTGTTCGGCCGCGGTGGCCGCCAAGCCCTGAGTGCTGTCCAGTTGCCGCCCCAACTCGCCGATCAGCAAGGCTTGCCGCGCCGCCAACTCGGGCGCCGTGACCTCGGTCTCGCCCAATTGCTGCAGTTCGTCGCGCAGCAGGCCCGCCACCTCGGCGGCGTTGACATGCTGCGTCTGCGCGCCGACGCTGAGCATGCCGCCACCCGGCAGCGATTCGCTGCTGCTGAAGGCGCCGTAACTCAGCCCTCGCTTGATGCGCACCTCTTGGTTGATGCGCGAGGAATAGCCCAGCCCGAGCACCGCATTGGCCAAGGCGCCGGCCCGCAGCAAGGCCTGCTGTTCCGCCTGAGCCGTACCGGGCTCCGGCGTCGCCAGGCCCACAAAGGGCGCCACCAGTAAAACCGCACTCTGCCCACTGCCCGGCAGGTCCAGCAGCACGCTGGTCGGCAAGCCGTCCAAGCGAGCCGCCGGCGCGGGGTCAGGTCTTGCCCGCATGGTCGCGGCAGTGGCGGCCGGAGCAGGGCGCCAGTTGCCGAAGTGGCGCTGGGCCAACACGCGCCCCTGCGCCAGATCCAGATCACCGGCGAGCACCAGGGTCAGACGCTCGGGGCGCATTTGCTCACGGCAAAAGGCCTGCACATCCGCCAGCTTGATGCGGGCCAGCGTCTGCGCGCTGGCCAGTCGGCCCCGACCGGCATCGCCCCAGAAAATCCGCCGGGCGAGCTTTTCGGCCAGCGCGGCCGGATCGGTCTGGTCCAGTAGCAGCGCATCAAGCATCTGGGCGCGGCTGCGTTCCAACTCCTCTTTCGGCAAGGTCGGCGTGCGGCTGAGGGCGGCCAGCAGGGCCAGACTCTCATCCAGCTGCGGCGTCATCACCGTCATCGACAAACGGCTGCCGAGCGCGCCGGTGCTGAGCTCCAGGCCACCGCCCAGCGCGTCGGCGGCATGCGAGATGGCCGCGGCATCCAGCACCCGCGGCCCCTGCCGCGCGCCCTTGCTCAAGACAGCCAGGCTCAACTCGGACAAGCCGCTCTTGCCCGGCGGGTCCTGCAGATGACCCGCCTGTACGCTCAAAAGGGCCGTCACCAAGGGCAAGCCGCGCCGCTCCACCACCACCAAACGCATGCCATTGGCCAAGCTGGCCTGCTGAAACACCGGCAGCTGCAAGGGCAGGGCCGGTGCTGGCGGCGGCGGCCGATCAAAACCCAGCTGGGCCGCTACCGGTGCGGCCCACCCGAGGCTCAAAGCCAGGCCCAGGCCAAACACCCAGCGCCGTGCCAAGGCGCCGCCCAAGCAAGCCCGCCTCATGCCCGCCCCAGCGCGGCGCTTGGCTCGCTGCTGTACATGACATTCACCCGCGCGCCCTGCAGCACATCGCGCCGCATCACGCGCTGCACATCGCTGACCGTCAGCTGCTGCAGTTCCTGCAACTCGCGCTGGGCCGCCGCGGCATCTCCGCGCAACAGGGCCGCCGTGCCGAGCAGTTCGCCCAAGCCCTGCGGCGTCTGCCGCTTGATGAGGGCGGCAGTCAGCAGCTGCGTCTTGGCCTTGTTCAGTTCTTCTGGACGGATCGGCTCCTCGGCCAGGCGCTGCACCTCGCGCGCCAACGGCTGCACCAGCGCGGCGGCCTTGCGGCCCGGAGCGCCAATCGCGTGCGCCACCAACAGCCCGGCCTCGGCGTTCAGCTGCGCCTCAAAGCCGACGCTTTGCGCCAGCTGATCGCGGAACACCAAGGCCTCAAACAAGCGCGAGGAATCGCCCTGCGCCAGCAAGGCCTGCGCCAAAGCCCAGGCGCTGGCGTCGACGCTGCCGGCCTTGGGACCCTGCCAGATCAGCAAGGCCGCCGGCATCGACGCGCTCGACGCGGCCAGCGTGTGGCTTTCGTCGCGCATGCGGCGTGGCTCGACCAGCTGGCTGCGCGGGATCGGCGCGGCAGGCCGACGGATGCTGCCGAAGTAACGGTCCACGGCAGCGTCGAGCCGCTTGGCATCGAAGGCTCCGGCGATGATCAGCACCGCGTTGTCGGGCCGGTAGTAATTGGCGTGGAAGTCGCTGACGTCGCGCAAGGTCGCCGCATCCAGTTCCTCGATATTGCCGATCACCGGGCGCCGATAGGGGTGGCGTTGGTAACCCAAACCGGGCACGGCATTGAACAAGCGCCCATAGGGGTCGGCCAGCACCGTCTGGCGGTATTCCTCTTTGACCACCGCGCGTTCGCTGTCGAAATTGGCCTGGTCGACGGTCAGGTTCGACATCCGCTCGGCTTCGGCCCACAGGATCGGTTCCAGATGATTGGCCGGCACCACGCAGTGGTAGGCCGTCATGTCGTCGGCCGTGAAGGCGTTGTTGCTGCCGCCGACATCCTCGGTCATACGGTCGAACTGCTCGTTGGCCATATAGCGGGTGCGCTTGAACATCATGTGCTCAAACAGATGGGCAAAGCCGGAACGACCGGCCGGGTCGTCCTTACCGCCCACGCGGTACCAGACCTGCACGCTGACCGTGCTGCCCTCGGTCGGCACGGTCAAGAGTTCCAGGCCGTTGTCGAGCACGCGTGTCCGCAGCGCGGCCAAGCTCAGCAAGGGTGCGTGCAAAGACAGTGGCCGAAACGTAGCACTGGACGGGCCTGCGCCCCAACCGGCGCCCGCCAGCAGGGTGGCGCCGGCGCCAACACCGGCCTTCAGCAGGCGTCGCCGCGCCGGGGCCAGGCGAACGGGATCCTTCCTCAATGTGTTCAGCACACTCCAATGTCCTTGCGTCATAGTCGGCAGCATATGCGCTGCTGCCATCGCTTGTCAGCAGCGGGCAGGCATGATGGCCATCACTTTCACCCACACACCCGACGGGGAGCCCAGACCATGCAGTTTGCCTACACCATCATCTATGTCGCCGACGTTCCGGCCTCGCTGAAGTTCTTCGAGGCCGCCTTCGGCCTGAAGACCCGCTTCCTGCACGAATCCGGCAGTTACGGCGAAGTAGAAACCGGCGCCACCGCCTTGGCTTTTGTCGACCACGCCACGGCCCGCGACAGCGTCGGCCGAGACTATCTGGCCGCTGGCGACAGCGCCGCGCCGCTGGGCATGGAGATCGGCCTGAGCACCCCCGATGTGGCGGCCGCCTACGAAAGGGCGCTGCAGGCCGGCGCCAGCGCCGTCAACCCGCCCAAGACCAAGCCCTGGGGCCAAACGGTGGCCTATCTGCGCTGCCCGGACGGCACGCTGGTCGAGTTGTGCACGCCGATGGGCTGAGGCAGAGCCATGCGCGGACTCGGACCGAGCAGCCGAGCCCAGCTGGCGGTGCTGGGCATCCACACACTAGAGCAGCTGCGCCAGCACGAGCCCGTGGCCCTCTATGCCCGGCTCAAGCAGCAATGGCCCGCGGCCAGCATGAATCTGCTGTACGCCCTGATCGGCGCACAGGAAGACCTGGACTGGCGCCTGGTCGCACGCGAGCGCCGCAGCGAATTGCTGTTGCGGCTGGACGATTTGGGTCTGGCACCGCGCTGAACTGACATGCGGCGCCGCTTAACATCGGGACCATGATTTCTTCTCTGGATTTGGCTCTGCTTTACCTGGTGGCTGCGGTGCTGGGCGTGGTCGCCTGCCGCTCGATGAAACTGCCGCCGATGTTGGGCTATCTGGTGGTGGGCGTGCTGATCGGCCCGCACGCGCTGGGCTTCTCGGCCGACACCGCCAGCATCCGCTACCTGGCCGAGTTCGGCGTGGTCTTCCTGATGTTTGTGATCGGGCTGGAATTCAACCTGCCCAAGCTCTACAGCATGCGCCGCCTGGTGTTTGGCTTAGGCGCTTGGCAAGTGGTGATCACCATCACCGGCGCGGTGGCGCTGCAGGTCGGTTTGAGCTGGGGCTTCAGCCGCCTGGGCCACAGTTGGGGCCTGGACTGGAAGGGCGCCTTGGTGCTGGGTGCGGCCATGGCGATGAGCAGCACCGCCATCGTCGCCCGCCTGATGGCCGAGCGGCTGGAGCTGGAGAGCGAACATGGCAAGCGCGTCATCGGCGTGCTGCTGTTCCAAGACTTGGCCGTGGTGCCCTTGCTGGTGATGATCCCAGCGCTGAACAGTGGCGCCACCGAAATGGCCGAATCGCTGGCCTGGGCGACGCTGAAGGCTGGTGTGCTGCTGACGATTTTGCTGGTCGGCGGGCAGCGGGTGATGCGCTGGTGGTTGACGCTGCTGGCGCGCCACAAGAGCGATGAGCTCTTCATGCTCAATCTGCTTTTGGTGACGCTGGGCCTGGCTTGGCTGACCGAGCACTTTGGCCTTTCGCTGGCCCTGGGCGCATTTGTGGCCGGCATGTTGATTGCCGAGACCGAGTTCAAACATCAGGTGGAAACCGACATCCGGCCCTTCCACGATGTGCTGCTGGGTCTGTTCTTCATCACCATCGGCATGAAGCTGGACTGGCATGTGCTGCTCGACCAATGGTGGCTGGTGATTGTCTTGAGCGTGCTGCCGATCTTGGTGAAGTTCGGCCTGATCGCCGGCCTGGCGCGGCTGTTCAAGGCGCCCAGCGGCGTGGCCTTGCGCACCGGCCTGTATCTGGCGCAGGCCGGCGAGTTCGGCTTTGTGATCCTGACCCTGGGCGTGCAGCACCAGCTGGTGGCACCTCAATATGTGAGCCCGGTGCTGGCCGGCATGGTGATCTCGATGTTGGCCTCGCCCTTCTTGATCATGTACAGCAACCGCATCGTGATGAAGCTGTCCAGCAGCGACTGGATGATGCAGTCACTGCAGCTGACCACGATTGCCAAGAAGGCCATCAAGGCCGAAGCCCACGTCATCATTTGCGGCTACGGCCGCAGCGGCCAGAACCTGGCCCGCTTGCTGGAAGGCGAAAACATTCCCTATATGGCCCTGGACCTGGACCCGGACCGGGTGCGCCAGGCGGCAGCGGCCGGCCAGAGCGTGGTGTTTGGCGACGCAGCGCGGGCGCAAAGCCTGATGGCCGCCGGCCTGGCCCGCGCCAGCGCGGTGGTGGTCAGTTTCCCGGGCACCGCCTCGGCCCTGAAGATCTTGCATCTGGTGCAAGAGCACGCGCCGCAGGTGCCGGTGATCGTGCGCACCATCGATGACGGCGATCTGGAGCGTCTGCGCGAAGCCGGCGCCACCGCCGTGGTGCCCGAGGCGATCGAAGGTTCGCTGATGCTGGCCAGCCATGCGCTGGCGCTCGTGGGCGTGCCGATGCGGCGGGTGATCCGGCTGACGCGGGACGCGCGCGATGCGCGCTATGGGCTTTTGCGTGGCTACTTCCATGGTGCCGATGACGACACCGTGGAAGAACGCCACCATGCCCGGCTGCGCAGCATCACCCTGCCGGCCAATAGCGCCTATGTGCACCAGACCCTGGGCCTGCTGTCGCTGCACGCGGCGGCGGTCAAGGTGGTGTCGGTGCGCCGGGCCAATGGCCGGGTGCTGGAGGCCGATGACCAGCTGATGCTGGAGGTGGGCGACACCTTGGTGCTGTCCGGCGTGCCCGAGGCTTTGGCGCTGGCGGAAGAAAAACTGCTCAGGGGCTGACCCAGTCCTCGACGCTCATGCCCTGGTGGTGGCTGAGGAAGAGCTGGCCCTCGAACCAACGCGTCCAATCGCTGGCCTTGAGCAGGTCCAGCACCGGGCCTTTCACCTCGGAAAGATCGAGGCGCAGGCCTTGACGCTTGAGGCTGTCATGCAACTCGCGCAGCGCTTCCAGGCCACTGAAGTCGATGCTGTTGACCGGCGACATCATGATCACCACTCGCTTCACGCCGGGCTGTTGACGCAGATGGCCCTGCACCACATCGGCCAAGGTGCGGGCATTGGTGAACAAGAGGCTTTCGTCGATGCGCAGGCCCATCACATCAGACAAACACTCCACCGCATAACGATCCACATTGCGGTAATGCTCGGTGCCAGGCACGCGGCCAATCATCGCCACATGCGGCCGCGCCGTGCGCTTGAGCAGCAAGGCAATTGAGCCCAGCACCCCCAGGCCGAGGCCGGCGGCGACGTTCCAACACAAGACGATCAAAGTCACTGCCACCATCAGCACGGCCTCCGGCTGCGCATAACGCCAGGCTTCGGCATAGGGCTTGAACTTCAGGCCCGACAAGACGGCCACCAAGATGGTGGCGGCCAGCACCGACTTGGGCAACCAGGCCAGCGGGGTGGCGAGCAAGAGCATGGCCAGCAGCATGAAGAAGGCCACGAACACGCCACTGAGGCGGGTGCGGCTGCCTGCATCATGCAGCAGCACGCTGCGCGAAAAGCTGCCGGCCACCGGCATGCCACCACTCAGCGCGGCCATCAGATTGGCCGCCGCCAGGCCGCGCAATTCGGCCGCCGGATTGACCCGCGCATCGCCCAGCTTGACACGCCGCCGCCCCAGCGACTCGGCCACCACCAGACTTGACACATAGGCCATCAAGGCAACCAGCAAGGCATCCGGCAACAGGCCCAACCACATGGCCGGGTCCAGGCGCGGGATCGTCAGGCTCAGGTCCAGCGGCGGCAGCGTGCCGACCAAGGCCACGCCGCGTGAACCGGCGTCACCCCAAGCGGCCAGCAGCATCGCCCCCAAGAGCAGCACCAGCGGCATCAGGCGCGCCCAGGTCGGCGGCAGCCAGCGGCGCGCGCCCAGCAGCAGGGCGCAGGTCGCAACGCCAAAGACCGCGGTCAGGCCTTGCCAGGCGCGCGGCGTGTGCAGCCATTCGCTGGCCAAGGTCGGCAGGTCAAAGCCCTTGGCGGCGCTGCCCAGCAGCACCGGCAATTGGCTCATCGCAATGGCCAGGGTGGCGCCGGTTTCAAAACCATGCAAAACCGGCACCGACAGAAGCGAGGCCAGCGCATCCAAACGCAGGGCGGCGGCCAGCAACAAGATTAGGCCAATCTCAGCGGCCAAGACCAGCGCCCCTTCAGACGGGCTGACACCCGAAGGCAACTGCCCCAAGGCTTGCGCGATCATCAGCGCCAGCACCGCCACCGGACCGACCGCCAAGACCGGGCTGGAGCCCAAGGCCGCATAGGCCAGCAAGGGCAAGAGGCTGGCGTACAGGCCGACCTGCGCCGGCAAGCCGGCCAACATCGCATAGGCCAGGCTTTGCGGGATCAGCAGCACGCTGACGACGAAGGCGGCCATCAGGTCGGCGCGCAGCAGCTCGCGGCGGAAGTCCAGGGCTGGGCTCGGTTTCATCATGGGCGGATTGTGTCAGCCCGACAACCGAGCAGCGGCGCGGAGCGCGCGGTTCAGCTCGCCTGCGGACCCAAGACCTGGGTCAGGCTGACCCGTTCAGACGAGCAGGCCGCGTCGAAGTCAGCCTCGATCTGGACCAAGGCGTCGGTGTCCCGCGCATCGACAGTGGCGATGCCCATGGCCCTGTTGCGGCCCTGCGACTTGGCGGTGTAGAGCGCCATATCGGCCCAGTTGACGGCCTGCTCCCAAGGCAGGGTCAGCTTGGAAGGTGGCAGCGGGAAATGCGCAAAACCAATCGACACGGTGACGCGCAGCGGGCCGTCCTCGGTCGCCACCGGCGTGCCCCCTACGCCGTTCAGCACACGCTCGGCCAATTGCGCCAACTGCTCCTGGCCCACATCCGGGGCGAAGACCAGAAACTCTTCGCCGCCCCAGCGCACCACCAAATCCTCGGCGCGCACCGCCTGGCTCAGGCGCCGCGCCACCTCGCAGATCACCACATCGCCGATGCCATGACCGTACTGGTCATTGACATGTTTGAAGTGGTCGATGTCTATCATCATCAACGCCCCGTTGAAGGTGGCCTCCTTGGGGCTTTGCTGCTGCTCCATCACGGTCAGGAAATAGCGCCGGTTGGCCAGCTCGGTCAGGGGGTCGCGTTCGCTTTGGGCGCGCAGCAGGGCTTCGTTGGCCTTCAACTTTTTGTTCGCCACCCGCACCCGGTTGACCATCACCCCGGCCAAGATCAGCGACAAACCGAGCAGAGCCGCCACCGCAAAGCCCACCTGTTGCGCCAGTTGGCGATTCGCCAGTTGACGCTCGACCAGGGACTTGTCGCGCACCAGCAGGTCCAACTCGGTTTGCTTGCGGTCGCTGTCGTACTTGACCTTCAGCTGCTCCAGCGAGGCTTCACGATTGCGCGCCACCAATTCGGCGTTCAATTTGCGTTCCAGGTGGAAGTTGGCAATCGCCTCCTTCGGCCGGCCGGCCTTGGCCCAGGCCTCGCCTTGCTCGCGCAGCTCTTCCATCTGGGTGGCCTTGCCCACCTGGTCTTTGCTGGCCTGCTCCGACAGCAAAATTTCGCGATGGGCCGCGTCGAATTGGCCCAACAGGATCAAGGCCTGGATCAGATTGTTGCGGGCCGCGCGTTCCGGGCGATGGTCACCATACTCGTGCAAGCGTGGCAGCGCCTGCTCCACCAGGGCCTTGGCGCGGGCCGGTTGACCAAGGCGCAGATTGGCATCGGCCAGGCTGACCTGGAAATATGCCGCGACATGCGGAGCATCTGCCTTCTTGGCGAAGTCCAGCGCCTCATCGAGCGCTCGCACCTGGGCTTGCGTTTGTCCAAGCCGGGCCGCCATCGCGGCCTCATAGCCTTTGACATGGGCCAGCATCAAGGCATCGCCCTGGGCGATTTGTAGCGCCTGCGTGATCCAGCGCCGGGCCGGCTCGGCTTGCTCCATCAGCTGATTCAAAAGCCCCAATGAGGCCATGCTCATCACCCGCAGGAACTGGTCATGGCCGGCTTCGGCCAGCGCCAGCCGGCGCAGTGACGTCGCCTCGGCCCGTGCCATGGCGCCTTCGTTCTGCTGCTTTTCTTCGCGCAAACGCAGGGCCGACCAAGCGCTGCGGAAGTCGCAACCTTCCGAAATCGCCTGCACCGCTGGCTTTGCCTCGGCACACCAGGGCGCCAAGGCGGCCAAGGCCTTGTCGGCATGCTGCGACGCCTCTTCGGCACGACCGCCATAGTCCGCCTCTTCGGCGCGCAGCACATGCGCGCGGGCCTGTTGCTGCGGGTCCTGTGCCAAGCGATTGGCGATCGCCAACACAGCTGGGCTATTGTCCAAACGCATCTGGATGCGCGCTTCGGTGGCCAAGAGCTGCGCGGCAAAGCCTTGCTTGGCGGGCTCGGCCTGCCATTGACGCAGCGTTTGCAGCGCTTGGGTGGGTCGGTCAAATGCCTGCAATTGCAAGGCACTCAACTGTTGATCCAAGGCGGCATCAAAGACCGGCAAGGCGGACTTGGCCGCGCCGGCGTAATCATTGGCCGCCGTTTGAGCCATGCTGGGAAGCGCGGCCATGACGCTCAGGCTGAGCGTCAGCAGGCCTGACTTGAAACCAAAGCGAAGCCTCATGCCGCGACCGCCGTTTCAGGACTGTGCGCCGGGCTTTGCGGCCCGCTCAGGGCACGCAGCTGCACGCTGCCCTCGTGCCAGGCAGCCTCCATCCGGCCGGCCAGCGCCAGCAGTGCCGGCTCGTCGCTGGCCTCAATCGATTCGATGCCATAGGCCTTGTTGCGTCCATGCGCCTTGGCCATGTACATGACCGTGTCGACCAGGTCGATGGCACGCTCCCAGCTCAAAGCGAGGCCGTGCGGCGCGACCGGGAAGGTGGCAAAACCAATCGAGGCCGTGATGGGAATTTGCAAGGCGCCATGGTTCACCGGCTGCTCACCGATCTGGTCCAGCAGACGTTGCGCCAAGGTATTGGCGTACTCCGGGTCGCGCGTCTCAACCACGATCAAGAACTCTTCGCCGCCCCAGCGCACCACCAGATCCTCTTCGCGCAAGGTGGCGCGCAAACGCCTGGCAATGTCCACCAGCACGGTGTCACCGGCCGCATGGCCGTGCACGTCGTTGATGCGCTTGAAGTGATCGATGTCGATCAGGAACACCGTGCCGCTGAGCTTGCCTTGGTCGGCCAAGCGCTTGATGGCCGCCTGGAAATGGCGACGGTTCGACAAGCCGGTCAGCGGGTCGCGCTCGCTCTGCTTGCGCAAGGCTGCATTGCTGTGCGCCAGCGATTGGTTGGTCTTGCGTATGCGTTGATAGGCCAAGGCCAACAAGACGCCAAACAAAAGCACGCAACCGGCCAGCGCAGCCCACAGCTTGAGCTGCAGATTGCGCGCCACCAACTGCTCGCTCTTCAAGCTCATGTCGCGATTGAGCAGTTCGAGCTCCTTGCCGCGACGCTCGTCGTCATAGCTGGCCTGCGTCTCCAGCACCGCTTTCTGGGTCTCCTCCCGCAAGACCTGGTCGATCAGCTTGCGATGGTGGTGGTAGGCCTCGATGGAGCCGGCCAAATCGCCGGCCCTCTCTAGATACTGGCCCTGCTCGAGATAGCCGAGGGCCGCGCCATTGAGGGCGCCACGTTTGAGTTCGATCTCGGTGGAGGCCTGCACATCTCGCTTGCCTTCTTGAATCCGCTTCATGGCGATCTTGGCCAAGCCCATATTGGCCAAAGCCAACGATTCGGACGACAGGTCTTTGTCCTTGCGGGCCAGGGGCAGGCTTTCTTCGGCGTGCTTTAAGGCTTCCGGGTAATTGCCTTGCTTCAGATGGAAGTCGGCATAGTTGCCCAGGGCCAAGGCGATTCGATCGAGGGCCCCGGACTGCCGCGCCACGCGCAGCGCTTCTAGCTTGGCTTGCTGCGCCAACTGAACGCGCCCCAACTCCGCATAGACGATGCCACGCTGGGTGTGCACCGAGTACTGCAGCGTCGGATCCGGATCCAGTTCCACCTCTTTCAGCGCCTCTTCCGTCGTCTGCTCGGCGCGCTCGAGTTGCTGCGCCTGCACATAAGCATCGGCAAGATCAATCCGTACCGAGGCCCGGCGCCAAGTGGCGCCACTGCTTTCGGCCAACTTCAAGGCGGTATGCAGATGAGTCAGGGCGAGTTCCATCTGCCCGGTGTCTGACTGAAGCCGGCCGAGCATCTGATACGCAGTGATCAGCAAAGGCAGCGGTGTATTGGCTGGGGTATAGGCGGCCAGACCGGTCAGTTCCAATTTGGCCGGCTCCATCTGGCCGACCGCCAAAAGCCGGCGCGCCTTCAACAGATGAGAGACCAAATCCGCCTGCGGCTTGCTGGCCGCCTTGGGCCATGCCGCCAACAGGGCCTGAGTAGCCGCGAGCGCCTCATCCTGCCGGAAGCGAGCCTGCAGGCCGCCCTTCAAGTACAGCACCCGCAGCAATTCCGGGCTACCGGGCTGCAGGCTGGACTGCAGACTTTGCAACTCTTGCAGCGAGTTGTCGGCCTGCAAGGAACCGCGCCGTTCGATGCGATCCAGTTGCTCCAGCGTTGACAACTCAGCCCGTGCCGCGGGCACCCACAGCACTTGCAACAACAGCAACAGCGCAAATCCAAACAGCCGGCTGTGCACGCTGACGCCCGCGCGGGAACGCGAAACCTTGCCTGCGAAATTGCCTATGCTCATCGCGACTTCTATCGGCATCCTTCACCCTGACTTGACTCGAACCGGTAACCAGCGACCCGCCGAAACTAAAGGTTCGAGACATTATTCACGTCCTCAACCGGCACCGACCCGGCCCCTCGCCTTTTTGTTCACTCAAGCACTCGGCCAAGTAAAGACCTGGCCGCGCTGCAGTGTAGTGAAAGCGGCCGCGCCTGGAACTTGCGGTTATCGAGCAGTCCAAGCCTGCCTCACCGGCCAAATTTTTGGGGACTCTGGCCTTCATTGAATTAAATAAAACCAACACTCCTTAAAATTTGCTACATTGCCATTCAAAGAATAGTTAGTATTAATTATGCGCACCAGCAAAAGCCAGCAAGAGAAGACCCGCCGACTGATCCTGCGCACCGCCGTCGATCTGATGACGGCCCAGGGCTTTGACGGTACGACGATGAAACAGATCGCCCGTGCCGCCGACCTGGGTGACGCAACGATCTACAAATACTTCCCCAGCAAAGAGAAGCTGGTGCTGGCTTATTTCGAGCAAGCATCGACCGACGCCCTGGTCTTGATGCAAAAGACCAAGGGCCAGCAAGCCTTCGGCCTGCAAGAGCGCCTGCAGTTGCTGCTGGACAGCCTGCTGGAGTTGCTGCTGGCGGACCGTGAGTTCGTGGCCATCGCCCACCAGATGGTGCAGGGTGCACCGATGCTGCTGGTGGGCCAGAGCATGCCCGGCAAGGAGCAATTGCGACAGGCTTTTGTCGAGATGCTGGAGCAGGCCGAGGCCGCCGGCGAGATCGCCCCCTGCGCCTTCAAGCCCAGCCTGGGCGGCCTGCTGGCCGACTATGTCTATGGCATCGCCGCCTATTGGCTGAAGGACGACTCCGAGCAATTCGGCAACACCACCCAACTGGTCGACCTGAGCCTGGGTGTGTTGGTCTTGGCTCTACAAAGCGGCATCGTCAACAAGCTGCTCGATCTGGGCGGCTTCATGTTGCGCAGCCAGCTGGCCCGGCTGCTGCAGAACCAGGGCGGCGGTTTGATCGAGCTGCTGACCCTGGCCAATCGCGGTCTGGCCGCCGGCGCGGGAGCCCCGCGATGAAACACGATGTCAATGCCTGGCTGCTGCTGGCTGCCGCCCTCAGCGGCATCGCCGCGCTCTTGCATGTCTTGATCATCTTCGGCGGTGCGCCCTGGTACCGCTTCTTCGGCGCGGGCGAGCAGATGGCGCGGATGAGCGAAGCCGGGCACTGGTGGCCGCCGCTGCTGACCAGCGGTATCGCGCTGATCCTCGGCCTGTGGGCGCTCTACGCGCTCTCGGCCAGCGGTTTCGGCTTGTCCTTTCCTTTCGCGCTGCCCTGGCCCAGGCTCGCGCTGAGCCTGATCACGGCCGTCTACTGCCTGCGCGGACTGGCCATCATTCCTCTGCAGCTCATCGCGCCAAAACAAGTAACGCCCTTTCTGCTCTGGAGCTCCCTGATTTGCATGGGCTTCGGCCTCGTGCATCTGATCGGCCTGCGGCAGGCCTGGGGCCAATTGTGATGAAGCCGCGCATCCAAGCCACGGCGCTGCCCGCCACCAGCCGCATCGCCCGGACCCTGCCCGGCGCCGACTTTGCCGACTGCTACAGCTACGCCGATCCGCGTCCCGAGCACAGCGCCCTGCAAAGCTATCTGAGCCTGACGGCGCACACGCCGGCCTGGATGAACGCGCTGATGGCCGTGCGCAATCAGGCGGTGCGCTTGGTCGGCTTGAAAAACCTCGGCGCGCTCGCTCCCCGCCAGCGCAGCCAGCCCGCTGAAGCGTATCGGGTCGGCGACCAGGTTGGCATCTTTGAACTGCTCGAACTGCAGGCCGATGAGGTGATCCTGGGCGATGACGACAAGCACCTGCGCGTGCAGGTCTCGCTCTACAAGGCCGAAGGGCGCATCTGGCTCAGCACCGTCGTGCACCAACACAACCGGCTAGGGCGCTGGTACATGAGCGTGGTCGGCCCGGTGCACACGCGAATCGTGCCGCTGCTGCTGGCCCAAGCGAAGGGCTGAGAACCCGATGGGCGGCAAACTCCCCCGTACCGGCCGCCTGGCGCGCGGCGCCATTGCCGGCGCCGCCGTGGCGCGCGCCGGGGTGGCACATCTCGGTCACCGCCTGGGTCAGATGGGGCAAGACCTGACCCCCAGCACGGAAGCCGCGGACCAGGCCCGGGCCGCCCACGAAGCCAAGCTCGGCCGCATCCTGTTTGGCGCCCTCAATCAACTGAAGGGCACGGCGCTGAAGGCCTCGCAGCTGCTCAGCATGGAGCTGGGCCTGCTGCCCGAGCCCATGCGCAAGGAATTGGCGCGTGCCCATTACCAGGTCACGCCGCTGAACCGCGCACTGGTGATCAAGCTGATGCGGCAAGAGCTGGGCGCCGGGCCGGATGAGTTGTTTGCCAGCTTTGAGCCGCAGGCTTTCGCAGCAGCCAGCCTGGGGCAGGTACACGCGGCCACGCTGCACAGCGGTGAGGCGGTCGCCGTCAAGCTGCAATACCCCGGCATGGCGTCCTCCATTCACAGCGATCTGGCGATTCTGCGCACGCTGCTGCAGGCCCTGGGCCGCGGCCCCGCTTTGCCGCAGCCGCATGTGATCGACGCGCTGATGGACGATATTGCCGCCAAGCTGGCCGAGGAGCTGGACTATCAGCATGAAGCCGAGCAACTGAGCTGGTTTGCCGAACGCCTGCAAGACCAGCCGGCCCTGGTGCTGCCGCGGCCGGTGGCCGCGCTGAGCAGCCGGCGTATCTTGACCATGCAGCGGCTGCAAGGCCTGCATCTGGACGAGTGGCTGGCCACCGGGCCCAGCCAGACCGAGCGCGACCACTATGGCCAACTGCTGTTTGACCTGTTCCTGCGCAGTGTCTTTGAGCTGCAGCGCCTGCAAGCCGACCCGCACCCGGGCAACAGCTTGTTCATGCCGGAGGGGCGACTGGGCCTGCTGGACTTCGGCTGCACCCGCAGCTTAAGCGCCGGTTTTTGCCAGCACCTGAGCGCTGCCTGGGGCGCACTGCTGCGCCGGCCTTGCAACACCGCCGCCTTGCAACAAACCTATGTGAACTTGGGGCTGCTGCGCCCGGAGATGAGCGCCGAAACCTTTAGCCAAGAGCTGCTGCCGGCGCTACAAGATTTGCTGAACTGGCAAGTGCGCCCGTTCACCGAAGCGGTGTTTGACTTCGGCCAGCACCCGCCGCCGCCGCGCACCGGCGCCGCGCATCAACGCACCGCCGTCGGCCATCTGCAAAGCATGGCGCCCGAGTTACCCTATTTCGACCGCAGCTATCTCGGCCTGCTGCAAACGCTGCGCGCACTCGGCGCACGCGTGCGCACCACCAACTGCTGGATTCATTCCTCTTCGATATGAAACCCTCGACAAGCCTACGCACACTGCAAGTCTGTACCGCCCTGCTGGGCGTGGTGCCCTTGCTGACCGGATTGGTCGGGCTGGCCGGCCTGAGTGACCCGATCTACGCCGATGCGCACTTGCCAGCCCATGCCTTGCTGGACGGCAATCTGCGCTTTCTGAGTGGGGTCTGGCTGGGGCTGGGCGCGGCCGTGCTCTGGCTGGTGCCGAGGATCGCCAGCCAGACCGCCTTGTTCCGCATCTTGTGGGGCATGATTTTTCTGGGCGGCCTGGGTCGCCTGCTGTCCATGCTCTTTGCCGGCTGGCCGCCGCTGCCCTTTGTCGGTTTCACCCTGCTGGAGTTGCTTGGGGCGCCGCTCTTCATCGTCTGGCAGACCCGCGTGGCGCGCCAAGTCGCACTCGGGCAGGCATGAAGCACGGCAGCCTGCCACCCGGCCAACACGAGCGGGATGACTTCCCTCGCTTCGGGCTGCTGCCCTTTGCGCACCGATTCCCGGCGCGGCCGCATCACATCGACCTGCGCGTCTGTGGCGCGGTGCGCAACGAAATTGAACTCGACGCGGCCAGTCTCGCCCGTCTGCCGCGCGTCGAGCAAAACAGCGACTTCCACTGTGTCACCGGTTGGTCGCAGCGCGGGCTGCGCTGGAGTGGGGTGCGCCTGCGCGAGGTCTATGCGCAGTTGATCCTGCCCCTGGCCGGCCCGGCGGACGATGCCTTGTTCGTCGTCTTGCGAGGGCAGGACGGCGCGCGCTGCAGCCTGCCCTTGGCCGATCTGCTGGCCGACGATGTACTGCTGGCGGACCGCTTGAACGGGCAGACTCTGACGATCAGCCATGGGGCACCGCTGCGCCTGGTGGCCCCGGCCCATTACGGCTACAAAAACATCAAGCACCTGTGCCGGCTGGAGTTCCACCGCGATCTGAGCGGCTACCGCCCCTCGGCCTATCGCTTCATGGAGCATCCGCGCGCCCGCGTCGCTGCGGAGGAACGTGGCCAGGGGTTGCCCGGCTGGCTGCTGCGCCTGCTTTACCGCCCACTGATCCAGTTCACGGCGACGCGCTTTGCGCGCGCCAGCACCCAATACCAAAGAGACGGAGGACCTTTGCCATGACTGACCTGACCCGCCCCAACACTCCCCCGAAGCAAGCACCCCGCCGCCATTGGATCGGCCACAGCCTGCTGGCCGTGGCGGCTCTGCACACGGTCTTCGCTCTGCTGGTTTTTCAGCGACCGCTGCTGAGCATCGTGCAGCGCGGTGTCTTCAACACGGTGGGCCAAGACCCAATGAGCGCGGCCACCGTCTGGTTCCTCTTGTTTGGACTGCTCTTGGCCATGCTGGCCCCGGCCATCACAGCCCTGGAGCGCAGCGGCGATGCCAAGACCCTGCGTCGACTGGGTTGGGGATTGCTGGCACTCTGCAGCTTGGGCGTGCTGCTGATGCCGAGCTCAGGCTTCTGGCTGGCCATGCCCGCGGCGATCGCGCTGCTGCGCTGGACGGACCACATGCCTGTGGCCTGGGCTGCCGCCCCCTCCGCCAAACAATCCGCCAAACAATCTGCTTAAGCCACTCATCGCAACTCAGCCCCTCATGTTCAAGCTTCTGACCCATTTGCTGGTTTCTTGTGCAGCCTTGTTGGCCGCCCCTTGCTTCGCCGCCGATTACGACTACGAGATCAAGTCCGTCCAATACAAAAATCTAGCCGCCCGGCTGTATTTGCCCAAAACCCAGGAGAAAGTCCCTGCGGTCATCGGTTTCGGTGGCTCGGACCCGAGTTGGGGATTTGCCGACGCCAATGGCGCCATGATGGCGTCCAAGGGCATTGCGGTCATTGGGCTGGTTTACTTCAAGACCGAACCGGGTTTGCCGGCCACGCTGGACCATATTCCGATGGAGTATTTCATCAGCGCGGTCGACTATGCACAAACCGTCAAGGAAATTGATGCCAGCCGCATCGGCGTGGTCAGCGGCTCGCGCGGTTCGGAGGCTGGTTTTCTTTTGGCCATACTGGACCCACGCATCAAATCAGTCGTCATCACCACGCCCAGCAAAGTGGCTTGGTCGGGTATGACCTCGCCTCAGTCGGCTTGGACTTATCAGGGCAAGGATATCCCCGCGCTCGATTTGCCTGAGTTGCCAAACACCCCCCAACTTGAGCGTTTTCATATCGCCTTGGCAGACACCGAGAAAGTCAAGAAGGCCACATTTGCCTTTGAGAAAATCCAAGGGCCAATTCTGTTAATTTCTGCTGAGAACGATCAAATTTGGCCGGGCACCGCGATGAGCCATGACATCATGACCTATTTGAAGGACCACGATTTCAAATACCCAGCGCGCCACAAGTCCTATCCCACCGGCCACGCCTTCAGCCAAGCCACTGCTCCCGAGATCAAACAAATGATCGTCGATCATTTTGTGAGTACGCTGAAAAACATCAGTCCTTAAACTAAGAAGCATCTGATCAAGCCATGCCTTTGAAAACATCCCTTCCGGCCTCGACGCCCCGACTGCTGCTGGTTTGTTTTCTATTGGCACTCAGCCTATTTCTATTGAGTGCCTGTACGGGGACAGCCATCGGTCCATGCCGAGCGAGTGTTCAAAATGGCATAGAAACCCTGTGTGGTTTTAAAAATCCCGAGGACATCAGGCGCCTGCCCGATCAGAAAACCCTGCTCATCAGCGAAGTCGGCATCCTGGGCAAGCCGAGTTCCGGGAGTTTGAAGTTTTTCGACACGCAATCCAAAAACATCAATCAGGCTTTCCCCTTTGACGCCGCGATGAATCAAGCCGCGGTGAATCCCCCGGCGGGGCAGTCCGTCTGGGGGGCCAGCAACTGCCCCGGCAGTCCAGGGACTGAGTTCTCGCCCTTGGGTATCTCGGTACAGCAACGCTCCGATGGACGCTGGCAGGTGGCGGCCGTCAACCATGGTCAGCGTCAGAGCATCGAGATGTTCGAATTAATTAAAGTTGGCGCACACTACGGTTTAGAGTGGCGCGGCTGCGTCATCCCTCCAGAGGAGGTATTGATGAATAGCGTGACACTGCTGCGCAATGGCGGCTTTCTTGCCACCCATATGTTTGACCGCCAAGCCCCCAGCCTTTTTGGCGTCAGCACCGGCATCTGGAAATCGCAACTCGGCATCGATACCGGCTACGTCTTTGAATGGCAGCCCGAAAAGGCCACCGAATTTCGAATTTTGGCCGGTAGCCACGGCCCATTTTTGAATGGTATTGAGTTGAGCGCCGACGAAGCCAGCGTGTTTTTCAGCGTCACCTCGGCAAATGAGATTCGCAAACTCGATCGCGTCAGTGGCAAATTGATCGGGTCCACGCACATGGAGCGACCGGACAATCTCAGCTGGGATTCGCAGGGCTTTTTATTGGCCGCCTCGCTGACCGGTTCCAGACTGGAGAATTTCATCTGCATCCAGCACACCGGTGAAACCTGCGGCCTTGCGTTTCAAATCTATCGCATCGACCCGAAGGATATGAGCAAACAATTGCTGTTTGCGCATGAAGGCGCGCCGATGGGGGCTGCCACGGTGGCGCAGCCCTTGGGTGACGCGCTCTATTTAGGTTCTTTCACCGGGGACAGGATTTTGAAAATACCGTACCCCCCAGCCGAGTCAACCTGAAAATCGATCCGGCAAGATTGACTAGACCTCAGCCTGCTTTCAATCAGAACGAATACTTTGGCACCGGGCTTTAACTCGAAGCCACATCTTTGGGCGGCTCCCACAACTCCACCCGATGACCATCAGGGTCCATCACCCAGCCGAATTTGCCAAACTCGGAGACTTCGGTTTTGGGGTCAACTTCGCAGCCTTCGGCGCGCAAGGTGCTCAGCAGCGCCTCTAAATCATCGACCCGGTAATTGACCATGAAACCGGACTTGCTGGGCGCAAAGTAATCCGGCTCGGCCTTTGCATCAAAGATGCTCCAAATGGTTGAACCATTCGGCTCGGGCCGCTCCGGCGTTTGCCAAGCGAATGAAGTGCCACCCCATGCCTGCACATCGATACCCAAATGCTCGCGATACCAAGCCCGCAAGCGCTCCGGATCTTGGGACTTGATAAAGATGCCACCAATACCCGTAATGCGAGTTTGCATGTGCTGCTCCTGTTGAAACCTGCACTCACCAAGAAAATGGGGTCAGGTTCATTTGATATATGAACCTGACCCCATTTTGAGAGCTCAATATCGAGCCGGCTGTTGGCTTCAGGCCGCGGCTGCAACCTCGCCGCCTTGGTAACCACGCGGCACCGCGCCCAAGAGCTTGCGGGTGTATTCCTGCTTCGGCGCATCGAGCAAGGCCTGGGTCTCGTTTTGCTCGACCACATCGCCGTTTTGCATCACCAGCACTTCGTCGGAGATGAACTTCACCACCGCCAAGTCGTGGCTGATGAAGACATAGCTCAGGCCGAACTCGTCCTGCAGGTCCTTCAGCAAATTGAGCACCTGAGCCTGCACCGACACGTCCAGCGCCGACACCGCTTCGTCCAGCACCAAGACCTCGGGGTTCAGCGTCAGGCAGCGGGCAATCGCAATGCGCTGACGCTGGCCGCCGGAGAACTCATGCGGGTACTTGTTCAGCACCGTGTCGTCCAGGCCCACCTTCTTCAGCAGGGCGCTGGCGCGAGCCAGACGCTCTTCGTGGTTGGCCCCGATCTTGTGGATCTCCATCGGCTCAACCAGGGTCTGGCCGATGGTGAAGCGCGGGTTCAGCGAGGCATAGGGGTTCTGGAACACCACCTGGATGCGGCGGCGCATCTTTTGCCAGTCATTGCCGCTCATCTTCAGCAGGTCTTTGCCTTCGAACAAGACCTCGCCGCCAGTCGGCTCATGCAGACGCAAGAGCGTCAGGCCCATGGTGGTCTTGCCGGAGCCGGACTCGCCCACCACGCCCAAGGTGTAGCCCTTGCGCAGCTTGAAGCTGACTTCTTTGACGGCCTTGAACTCCTTCTTGCCGAACAGGCCGGCCTTGAAGAAGAAGCTCTTCTTCAGACCGCGCGCTTCCAGGATCACTGGTGCATTCGGGTCCTTGGCCTTGCCCACGCCTTCGCTGATGCTGCGGCCGGCGATGTGGTCGTCGATCACCATCAGGCGGGCCGGGTTCTCGGTCAGCGAGGGGCGGCAGGCCAGCAGGGCCTTGGTGTAGCTGTCTTGCGGATTGCTGAAGATCTGAGCCACTGGGGCCTTCTCGCGGATCTGGCCATGGCGCATCACCACCACCTGGTCCGAGATTTCGCCCACCACGCCGAGGTCGTGCGAGATGAACAGCAAGCTCATCTTGTGCGTTTCCTTCAGCTTGGCCATCAGCTCCATCACTTGGCGCTGGATGGTCACGTCCAGCGCCGTGGTCGGCTCGTCGGCGATCAAGAGCTTGGGCGAGCAGGCCAGGGCCACGGCAATCATCACGCGCTGCTGCTGGCCACCCGACATCTCGTGCGGATAAGCCTTCAGGCGACGCTTGGGCTCGGGGATGCCCACTTCATTGAGCAGCTCTTCGGCACGCACCAGGGCCTGCTTCTTGCTCATGCCCATGTGCTTGATCAGCGGCTCCATGATCTGGTCGGCCACGGTGAACACCGGGTTCAGCGAGGTCATCGGATCCTGGAACACGCAGGCGATGTCGCGGCCACGGATGGCTTGCAACTCGCGCAGCGAGCATTGGCGCAGGTCCTGCCCTTGGAACAGGATCTTGCCCTCGCGCTCGGCGTTGTCGGGCAGCAGGTTCAGGATGGACATGGCCGTCACCGACTTGCCCGAACCCGACTCGCCCACCAGGGCCACGGTCGAGTTCTCGGGGATGTCAAAGCTGATGCCCTTGACGGCCAATGCGCGCTGCATCTGGCCGTCCACCTTGCCCATGCGGAAGGCGACCTTCAGGTCTTGAATAGATAACAACATGTTTAGATCACTCCAGGCCGCGAAGCTTCGGGTCCAGCGCATCGCGCAAAGCATCGGTGAACAGCGCGAACGCCGTCACAAAGATGGCCATCAGCCCAGTCACGGCAGCCAGCTGCCACCAGTAGCCCAGGATCAGCTCGCTTTGCGATTCGCTCAGCATCGTGCCCCAAGACACTTGGTCCACGCCCACGCCCAAGCCCAGATAAGACAAGATCACTTCGCTCTTGATGAAGCTCACCACGTGCAGGCTCAGCTGCACCAGGGCCACGTGCGAGACGTTGGGCAGGATGTGCTTGAACATGCGCGAGTACTTGGAGGCGCCGATGGCCTCGGCCGAACGCACATACTCACGCACCGAGTGCTTCATGAACTCCGCACGAATCAAGCGGTAGATGCCGGGCCAGCCGGCCAGGCCCAGAATCATCACCACCGACATCACGCCGCGGCCGAAGATCACCGCAAAAGCGAAGATCAGCAAGATGCTGGGGATGGCGGTGAAGACGTTGTAGAGCCACTCCAAAAAGTCGCCAACGCGGCCGCCAAAGAAGCCCGACAGGGCGCCCAGCACGGTGCCGATGATGGTGGCCACCACGGCCGCCAACACACCGACCAAGATGGACACTTCCGCGCCCTTGATGGCCTTGGACATCACATCGCGGCCCAGGCGGTCACCGCCCAGCGGCAGCGTTTCGGCCTTGACCAGGGTCTCGGTCTTGTACTGCTTGGCGCGCTCTTCCCATTCCTTGTACTTGGGTGCCAAGGGGTCGATATCGCTCAGGTCCACATTCGGGCCCTTGGGCGTGACGATGGCGCCGGTGGCTTCGGCAGGCGCCGGGCCGATGAAGGTCGGCGGCGCATTCGGCACGCCAACTTCCTTCTGCCAGTTCTTGGCGATCAGGCCAGTGCTGGAGGCAATCACCATCAGCAAGAAGAAGCCGACGATGACCATGGAGACCATGCCCACCTTGTCGGTGCGCAGGCGGCGCCAGGACGCAGCCCAGACGCCTTCGGATTTTTGCGCCGCCTTCGGTGCGGCAGTGTTGTTCGACATGACCGCACTCATTTCAGCACCACCCGTGGATCGACCAGCTTGTAGAGCAAGTCGGTGATCAAGTTCACCACCATGGTCAAGAAGGCGATGTAGATCGCAAAAGCCTGAATGACGGGGTAATCGCTGCGGTTCACCGCCAGCAATATCTCACGGCCCAGGCCGGGGATGGAGAAGAACACCTCCAACAAGAAGCTGCCGACGAACACGCCGGGCAGGGCCACGGAGATGTTGGTCATGATCGGAATCATGGCGTTGCGCAGCACATGCTTGAGCAGAATCGTGCCCTCGGTCATGCCCTTGGCGCGCGCGGTGCGCACATAGTCGTGGCCGATTTCATCGAGGAAGAAGGTGCGGTACAGACGGGTGTAAGGCGCAATCGCCACCGCCACGGCCACCATCACCGGCAGCGGCGCATAAGTGGTCAAGTTGGTCCAAACGCTGTCGGTCCAGCCCTGCACCGGGAACCAGCCCAGGCGGAAGGCGAACACATACTGACCCACGATCACATAGACCAGCAGCGAGATCGACACCGCCACCGTGCTGATGATCATCACCGCGCGGTCGGTCAGGCTGCCACGCACCGAGGCCACGGCCAGCGCAAACGGAATCGCCAGCAGCACTTCCAGGAAGAGGATAGGCAACATCACCGTCAGCGTGGCCGGCAAGCGGCTGCTGAACAGGCTGGCCACCGACTCATTGGTCGCCCAGCTCTTGCCCCAGTCGAAGGTGATGATCTGCTTGACGAAGATCCACAGCTGCTCGAGCACCGGCTTGTTCAGGCCCAGCTGTTCGCGGATCGCGTCGATCTGCTCAGGGCTGGCGTTCAGGCCGCCGAGGATTTCGGCCGGGTCGCCGCCAAAGTACTTGAAAAGAAAGAACACCAGCAGCACGACGCCGAGCAGAGTCGGAATCATTTGCCACAGGCGCCTGAGCAGGTAGGCCAACATTGCTGTCGCGTCTCCAGGGTTGCAGGTCGCAGTTCGACAAAAGTTAAACCCCGCAGGCTCGTGGCGAACGGGGTTTGCGCAAAGAAAAACTGGCGCGAGTCTAGTCGAACTGCCGCCGCTCGCTAACCGGCATTTGCCCTCGCAGCCCCCGCGCATGCGGGGCTGGATCGAGTAAAACTCGCGCCTTGCCCGATGTTTTGCGGCCCGGCCAGCGGATCGCGCCTAGCCTGATGCATCTTGTGCATGAGCTTGCCGGCGGACAAAGCACTAGACTGCGCGGCTCCGCGACATGCCTCAACCTGAGGAAAACCCCGTTTCCATCGGCATTTGCGGGCCAAGAACCCGGTTTTGAGGGGTGCTACCGGCACCCCAACGCGCTTCGCCACCGCCGAGCAAATGAATAGAAGATGAACCTCGAATGAAAAATCTCTTGAAGCAAGGCCGACTGACCGTGCTCACGCTGGCGCCACTGATTTGCGGCCTGTTCGCGACAGCCGCGAACCCGGTATTCGCCCAGACCACCGAGCCCAAGGTGCTGCGCTACGCCTTCCGCGCGGCCGAGACCGGCTTTGACCCGGCGCAGATTTCCGACAGCTACTCCAAGGCCGTGGCCGCCGGCATCTTTGATGCGCCACTGGAATTTGAGTATCACACCCGCCCGGCCAAGCTTCGCCCCAACACCTTGGTGGCCATGCCCGAGCTGTCGGCCGACTTCAAGACCCTGACCTTCGAGCTCAAGCCCGGCATTTACTTCGACGACCACGAGGTCTTCGGCGGCAAAAAGCGCGAACTGGTTGCGGCCGACTATGTCTACTCGATCAAGCGCCATTACGACCCGGTCTGGAAGAGCCCGAACCTCTACCTGCTGGAGAACGTCAAGATCCTCGGCCTCTCCGAGCTGCGCAAGGAGTTGATGGCCGGCAAAAAACCGTTTGACTACGACCGCCCGGTCGAAGGCCTGCAGGTGCTGAGCCGCTACAAATTCCAGGTCAAGCTGGGCGTTGGCGACCCGCGCTTCATCAACCAGTTTGCCGACGCCGGCTTCCTCGGCGCGGTGGCCCGCGAAGTGGTGGAGAAGTACGGCACCAAGGTGATGGAACACCCAGTCGGCACCAATGCCTGGCGCCTTGGCGAATGGCGCCGCAGCTCGCAAATCGTGCTGGAAAAGAATCCCAACTTCCGCGAACTGCACTATGCGGAAGTGGCGCCCGCCGGCAACCCGGCACTGGCCGCCCAGGTCGCAGCGCTGCAAGGCCGCCGCATGCCGATGGTGGACAAAGTGGTGATCGCCATCATCGAAGAGGCACAACCGCGCTGGTTGTCCTTTATCAACGGCGAAAAAGACGTGATCGAAGAAGTGCCGGCCGATTTCGCCGGCATCGCCATGCCCGGCAACAAGCTGGCCCCGAACCTGGCCAAACGCGGCATCCAGATGACGCGCTACCCGCGTGCCGACGTGGCCTTCACCTACTTCAATATGGAAGACCCGGTGATCGGCGGCTACACGCCCGAGAAGATCGCGCTGCGCCGCGCCATCTCACTGGGCTCGGACATCGACAAGCAAATCCGCCTGGCCCGCCGCGGCCAAGCCGTGCCCTCGCAAGGCCCGATCGCCCCTGGCACCTTCGGCTTCGACCCCGATTTCAAGTCCGAGATGGGCGAGTTCAACCTCGCCAAGGCCAAGAGCCTGCTGGACCTGTACGGCTATGTCGACAAGGACGGCGACGGCTGGCGCGACCAGCCCGATGGTTCGCCACTGAAGCTGGAATACGCCACCCAGCCGGACAGCACCAACCGCCAACTCAATGAGCAATGGCAGTTGACGATGAATGCGCTGAAGATCCGCATCAAGTTCAAGACCGCAAAATGGCCGGAGAACCTGAAGGCGGCCAACGCCGGCAAGCTGCAGATGTGGGGCGTGTCCTGGGTGGCCACGGCGCCCGATGGCGACACCTTCCTGGCCCTGGGCGATGGCGGTGCAAAGGGCAAGGCCAACAAGGCTCGCTTTGACCTGCCGGCCTACAACGCGCTCTACGCCAAGCAAAAGTCGCTGCCCGATGGCCCAGAGCGCCAGGCGGTGATGGCCGAGGCCGCCAAGCTGCTGATCGCCTACATGCCCTACAAGACCGAGGTGCACCGCGTCTTCACCGACATGGCGCAACCCTGGGTGCTGGGCTACAACCGCAATGTCTTTGTGCGCGACTTCTGGAAGTATGTGGACATCGACACCGAGGTCTTGAAGCGCCAGGGCAACTGAACAGCCGCCCCTGAAGCCCCGGCCCCCAAACCTGGGGTTGGACTGCATGGCCGAGCAGTCAGACAGGCACTAGACTTCGCCCTGAGTCAATCTCGTCGAGCGACTCAGCAAAAGCTCCATCGCGCCGAGGCCACAAGCCTGCCGGCGCGTTTGTTTGTCTGTCCACCCCACCAGGATGCAAGCTATCGTGCTGCGACCCCGGACCACGGCCCTGCTGCTGATTTCTGCCTCGCTGGCTTTGGCCAGCGCGGGCCCGCTGCGCGCCCAGGAGGCGCAGCCGCAGTCGGCCAGTCCCAAGGTCTTGCGCTACGCCTTCCGCATCGCGGAGACCGGCTTTGACCCGGCGCAGATCTCCGACCTGTACTCACGCATCATTGCCGGCGGCATCTTCGACGCACCGCTGCAGTACGAATACCTTGCCCGGCCCATCCGCCTGCGGCCCGCCACGGCCGAAAGCCTGCCTGAGGTTTCGGCCGACTTTAAAACGCTGACCTTTCGCATCAAGCCCGGCATCTATTTCAACGATGACCCGGCCTTTGGCGGCAAGAAGCGCGAGCTGACCGCGGCCGACTACATCTATTCGATCAAGCGCCATTACGACCCGCGCTGGAAAAGCCCGAATCTCTATCTGCTCGAGAACGCCCGCATCCCCGGCCTGAGCGAACTGCGCCGCGAGGCGCTGAAAAACAAGGCGCCGTTTGACTACCAGCGCGCCGTCGCCGGCCTGACGCTGATCGACCGCTACAGCTTCCAGGTCCGCACCGAGACCGGCGACCCGCGCTTCGTCAATCAGTTTGCCGACCCTTCGACGCTGGGCGCCGTCGCCCATGAGGTGGTCGAGCAGTACGGCGACAAAATCATGGAGCACCCGGTTGGCACCGGTGCCTGGGCCCTGAGCGAATGGCGGCGCAGCTCGCGCATGGTGCTGACGCCCAACCCCAATTACCGCGAGGTGCTGTACGACGAGCAGCCCCCAGCCGACAACGCCCGCCTGGTCGCGCAGGCCACCCGACTGCAGGGCCGCAAGCTGCCGATGCTGGACCGCGTCGAGATCGCCATCATCGAAGAGAACCAACCGCGCTGGCTGTCCTTCCTGCGCGCCGAGGCCGATTTTGTCGACGAGGTGCCGAACGAATACGCGCCGATTGCGCTGCCGAACAACAAGTTGGCGCCGAACCTGAGCAAGTTGGGTCTGCAGATGGTGCGTTATGCGCGGGCCGATGTGGCGATCTCCTACTTCAATATGGAAGACCCTGTGGTGGGCGGCTACACGCCGGAGAAGATTGCGCTGCGCCGCGCGATCTCGCTGGCCATCGACCTCGACAAAGAAATCCGCCTGCCCCGGCGCGGCCAGGCGCTGGCCTCTCAAGGCCCGATCAGCCCCGGCGTCTTCGGCTACGACCCAGGCCTGAAGACCACCATGAGCGAGCATGACCTGGCACGCGCCAAGGCCTTGCTCGACCTGTATGGCTATGTGGACCGCGACGGCGATGGCTGGCGCGATCAGCCCGACGGCAGCCCGCTGACGATTGAATACAGCACCGAGCAAGACGGCGAGAAGCGCGCGCTGGCCGAGCTCTGGCAAAAGGCGATGGACGCCATCCAGGTACGGATCAAGTTCCGCCACGCCAAATGGCCCGAGAACCTGAAGGCCTCGACCGCCGGCAAGTTGATGATGTGGGGCGTGGGCTGGAGCGCCGCCTCGCCCGATGGCGACACCTTTTTGGCCCTCGGCTATGGGCCCAACAAGGGTCAGTCCAACAAGGCCCGCTTCGACCTGCCGGCCTATAACGCCTTGTACGAACAGCAGAAGAAGCTGCCCAACGGCCCCGAGCGCTTGGCGGTGATGACCGATGCGCAGAAGCTCCTGGCCGCCTATATGCCGATCAAGTTGCATGTGCACCGCGTCTACACCGACCTGGCCCAGCCCTGGGTGATTGGCTATGACCGCAATGTTTTTGTCCGAGACTTTTGGAAGTACCTCGACATCGACACCCAGCTCCTGAACCCAACCCACAAGCCTTGAGTCCAAGACCCCAGATCGCCCATTTCCCATGACTGCAAGCTCGTTCTCTTTCGCACGCCACCAGGGCCTGCTGCGCACCGCCATCGGCAGCCTGGCCTTGGCCCTGCTCGGCGCCAGCGCATGGGCCACCGGCACGGCGCCCAGCCCCGATGGCACAGCCGCAGCCAGCACGCCGGCTGCCCCCAAGGTGATGCGTTACGCCTTTCGCATAGCCGAGACCGGCTTTGACCCGGCCAAGGTGACCGACATCTATTCACGCATCGTCACCCAGCACATCTTCGAAGGCCTCTACACCTACGACCATCTGGCCCGGCCGGCCAAGCTCAAACCGCTGACGGCGGCCAGCCTGCCCGAGGTCAGCGCCGACTACAAGACCTGGACCATCCGCGTTCAGCCCGGCATCTACTTTGCGGACCACCCGGTCTTCAAAGGCAAGAAGCGTGAACTGACGGCCGCGGACTATGTCTACAGCTTCAAACGCTTTGCCGACCCGCTGACCAACTCGCCCACCTGGGACGGGCTGGAAGAAAACCATTTGCTGGGCTTGAACGAATACCGCGCCGAAGTCCAAAAGAGCAAAAAGCCCTTCAACTACGACAAGCCGATCGAGGGCTTGAAGGCGCTGGACCGCTACACGCTGCAGATCCGCCTCGCCAAGCCGCGCCCGCGCTTTGACCAGACCCTGGCCGACGGCAGCCTCTTGGGCGCGGTGGCCCGCGAGGTGATCGAGCTGGACCCCGAGCACAGCAGCGAAACCCCGGTGGGCACCGGCCCCTTCCAGCTGGCCAGCTGGCGGCGCAGCTCGCAGATCGTGCTGGAGCGCAACCCCGGCTACCGCGAGCGCTACTACGACGCCGAGCCGAATGCCGACGACGCCGAGGGCCAAGCCTATCTGGCCCGCTTCAAGGGCCGCCGAATTCCGATGATCGACAGGGTGGAGATCGCCATCATCGAAGAGAACCAGCCGCGCTGGTTGTCCTTCCTGGATGGCCAGTTCGACCTGCTGGACCGCACGCCGGAGGACTTCATCAACCAGGCCATGCCCGGCGGCAAGGTGGCGCCCAACCTGGCCAAGCGCGGCATTCAAAGCTACCGGGTGGTGACCTCCGATGTGCTGTTCACCGTCTTCAATCTGGAAGACCCGGTGATCGGTGGCTATACGCCGGAGCGCATTGCGCTGCGCCGCGCGATTGCCCTGGGCACCAACTCCGAACGTGAGATTCAGCTGGTGCGACGCGGCCAGGCGATCAGCGCGCAGTCCATCATGCTGCCGCACACCACCGGCTACGACCCGCAGTTCAAGAGCGAGAGCGGCGACTACGACCCGGCCCGCGCCAAAGCCCTGCTTGATCTGTATGGCTATCTCGACCGCGACGGCGACGGCTGGCGCGAGCAGCCCGACGGCAGCCCGCTGGTCTTGGAAAGCTTGACCACGCCCGAGCAGTTCCAGCGCCAGATCGACCAGATCTGGCAAAAGAGCCTGGCCGGCATCGGCATCAAGGTGCAGTTCAAGACCGCCAAATGGCCGGAAAACCTCAAGTCCATGCGCGCCGGCAAATTCCAGATCTGGTCGCTGGCCAGCTCGGCCGCCTCGCCCGATGGGCAAGACGCCTTGGGCTTCTACTACAGCGACCGCATTGGCGGGCAGAACTACGCGCGCATCAAACTGCAAGCGCTGGACGATCTCTACGAGCAGTCCAACGCCTTGCCCGATGGTCCCGAACGCATGGCTTTGTTCAACGAGCTGAAGCGCCTGGGTGCAGCCTATGCGCCTTATCGGCCGCGCGGCCACCGCATCATCACCGACTTGGCGCACCCACAATTGCTGGGCTATCGCCGCCCGCAGTTCTGGCTGAATTTTTGGGAATATGTCGATATCGACGCCAGCCGCCGACAGACTCACTGACACAGATGAAGATGAAACTGATCCCTTGTATTTTGAGCGGCCTGTTGGCCCTGTCCGCACAGGCCAACACGAACGCCCAGCCCGCAACCGCTGCATCGGCCACATCAACAACATCGACAGCAACAGCGCCCAAGGTGCTGCGCTATGCCTTCCCGATCGCCGAGACCGGCTTTGACCCCTCGCAACTCAGCGACATCTACTCGCGCACCGTCACCGCCGGGATTTTTGAGGCCCTGTACCGCTATGACCACTTGGCCCGGCCGGTGCAGATCAAGCCCTTGGTGGCGGCGGGCATGCCCGAAACCTCGGAGGACTTCCGCACCTTCACCGTCAAGATCCAGCCCGGCATCTACTTCGCCGAGGACGAGGCCTTCAAGGGCAAGAAGCGCGAACTGACCGCACATGACTTCGTCTACAGCTTCAAGCGCTATGCCGACCCGACGCTGAAAAGCCCCGGCTGGAGCAGCTTCGAAGAGGCCGATTTGGTGGGCCTGGCAGCCCTGCGCAAGAAGGCCCTGGACAGCAAAAAACCCTTGGACTACGACAAGGAAATTGAAGGCCTGCGCGCCTTGGATCGCTACACGATCCAGTTCAAGACCGTCAAAGCTCGGCCGCGCTTGATGGAGTCCATACTGGCCGGCAGCGACCTTTATGGTGCGCTGGCCCGCGAGGTGGTCGAGCACTACGGCGACAAAATCGGCGAACACCCGGTTGGCACCGGTCCCTTCCGCCTGGCCGAATGGCGACGCAGCTCGCGCATCGTGCTGGAGAAGAACCCGGACTACCGCGAGCGCCTCTATGACGCCGAGGCCACACCGGACGATGCCGAAGGCCTCGCCCTGCAAGCCCGCTTCAAGGGCCGCCGCATCCCCATGTTGGACCGGGTTGAGATTGCCATCATTGAAGAGGTGCAACCGCGCTGGCTGTCCTTCCTGAATGCCGAGAAGGACTTCCTGGAACGGGTACCGGCCGAGTTCATCAGCCAAGCCATGCCGAATGGCAAGGTCGCGCCCAATCTGGTCAAGAAGGGCATGCAGGGCTTTCGCGTGATCGGCCCCGATGTGGGTCTGACCACCTTCAATATGGAAGACCCCATCGTGGGCGGCTACACGCCCGACAAGATCGCGCTGCGCCGCGCCATCAGTCTGGCCATCGATGTGCAACGCGAAATCCGTCTGGTGCGGCGCGGCCAGGCCGTGCAGGCGCAGTCGCCCATCGTGCCGCACACCACCGGCTACTCGGCCGACTACAAATCAGAGACCGGCGACTTCGATCCGGGGCGCGCCAAGGCCCTGCTCGATCTGTATGGCTATGTGGACCAAGACGGCGACGGCTGGCGCGATTTGCCCGATGGCAAGCCCTTGCTGCTGATCCGCAATACCCAGCCCGACAACGCCTCGCGTCAACTGGATGAGCTGTGGCAGAAGAACCTCAGTGCCATCGGCATCAAGACCCAGTTCAAGACGGCCAAATGGCCCGAGAACTTGAAGACCGCGCGTGGTGGCAAGTTCATGATCTGGGGCGTGGCGTCTTCGGCCTCGCAACCCGATGGCCAAAGTGCCTTGCAGCGCCTCTACGGGCCCGCCACCGGCGGGCAAAACCTGGCACGCTTCAAGCTGCCAGAGTTCGATGCGCTGTACGACCGCATGCAGGCCATGGCCGATGGCCCCGAGCGCGAAGCCCTGCTGCTGCAAGGCAAGCGCATCGCCACCACCTATATGCCTTACAAGCAGCACACCCACCGCATCCTGACCGATATGGCGCAAGGCTGGGTAGCGGGCTATCGACGTCCGCTGTTCTGGCAGGACTGGTGGCAGTACGTCGACATTGATGAGAGCAAGAAGCCGAAGTGAGTGTGATGAGCATGTTCCGCATTTCCAAGCAGCTGGTCTGCGCTGTCGCCACACTGAGCCTGAGCATCGGCCTGACGCTGCCGGCGACGGCAGCCCCCGAAACGGCCAGCACCAGCCCCAAGGTGCTGCGCTACGCCTTCCAAATCGCCGAGACCGGTTTCGACCCGGCGCAGATCAGCGACACCTACTCACGCATCATCACCTCGCATGTGTTCGAGGCGCTGTACCACTACGACTATCTGGCCGAGCCGATCAAGGTCAAGCCCTTGACGGCGGCGGGCATGCCCGAGGTTTCGGCCGACTTCAAGACCTGGACCGTTCGCATCAAGCCCGGCATCTTCTTCACCGATGACCCGGCCTTCAAAGGCAAGCCGCGCGAACTGGTGGCGGAGGACTATGTCTACAGCTACAAACGCTTTGCCGACCCGGCCAGCAAAAGCCCCACCTGGACCACGGTGGGCGACTTTGGCCTGATCGGCCTGAATGAGTTGCGCGAGCAAGCGCTCAAGACCAAAAAGCCCTTCAACTACGAGCAGCCCATCGAAGGCCTGCGCGCGCTGGACCGCTACACCCTGCAGTTCAAGCTGAAAGAAAGCCGGCCGCGCTTCATCTATGGCTTGGCACAGAGCGATCGCTTTGGCGCCGTGGCCCGCGAGGTGATGGAGGCCTACGCCGACCGTACGATGGAGCATCCCGTCGGCACGGGCCCCTTTGTGCTGAAGGATTGGCGACGCAGCTCGCGCATGGTGCTGGAGAAAAATACCGCTTACCGTGAGCGTTATTACGAAGCCGAGCCGGCGGCCGATGATGCCGAAGGCCAGGCGCTGCTGGCCCGCTTCAAGGACCGGCGTATCCCGATGATTGACCGGGTCGAGATCGCCATCATCGAAGAGTCGCAGCCGCGCTGGCTGAGCTTTGTCGGTGGGGAACATGATTTGCTCGACCGGGTACCGCCCGAGTTCGTCAACGTGGCCCTGCCCAAGGGCAAGCTGGCGCCCAACCTGGCCAAGCGTGGCTTTCAGCTGTTTCGCGTGATGGGGGCGGAGAGCGCCTTCACCTTCTTCAACCTGGAAGACAAAACGCTGGGCGGCTACAGCGAAGACAAGGTGGCGCTGCGCCGCGCCCTCTCGCTGGCCTTGAACATCGAGCGCGAGATCAACGGTGTGCGGCGCGGCCAGGCGGTGCCGGCGCAGTCGATGATTCCGCCTCACACCTCGGGCTATGACGCGGCCTACAAGAGCGCGAACAGCGACTTCGACATCCCGCGCGCCAAGGCCTTGCTGGACCTGTACGGCTATGTGGACAAAGACGGCGACGGCTGGCGCGACATGCCCGATGGCTCGCCGCTGGTGATCGAAGTGGCCACCCAGCCAGACGCGCTCTCGCGCCAGTACGACGAGCTCTGGCAGCGCAATTTTGGCTCGGTGAACATCCGCACCAAGTTCTTCCATGGCAAGTGGCCGGAGCAGCTGAAGCAGGCGCGCGCCGGCAAGCTGATGTTGTGGATGTTGGCCGACAGCGCCAACTCGCCCGATGGCCTGGACCAGATGCTGCGCCTCTACAGCCCGGCCATTGGCGCGCGCAACTATGCCCGCTTCAAGTCCGCCGAGTTCGACAAGATTTACGAGCAACTTCAAGTGATGCCCGACAGCCCCGAGCGCGAGGCCTTGTTCCAGCAAGCCAAGCGCATCGTGGCCGCCTATGTGCCCGAGAAGACCCATGTGCACCGCATCATCAATGACATGAGCCAGGCCTGGGTGATCGGCTACCGCCGGCCGCTGTTCAGCAATGACTTCTGGCAGTTCATTGATGTGGACAACTCGCTAAAGCCCGCACGATGAGTTCAAGACGCCGTTTTCTGCGCCAGGGTGCGGCGCTCGCCGGCAGCACTTGCTTGGCCGCGCCGAGCTTGGCCTCGGCTAAGGCGGTATCTGGACGCAAGGTTTTGCGCACCGCCTTCAACTCGGCAGAGGTTGGCTTCGACTTGCCGCAGGTCTCCGACCAGACCTCGGTGACCGTGGCTTCGCACATCTTTGAGCCGCCGCTGACCTTTGACTATCTGGCCAGGCCGGTGGTGCTCAAGCCTTTGACGGCGGCAAGCCTGCCCGAGGTCTCGGCCGACTTCAAACACTTTGTCTTCACGATCAAGCCCGGCATTTACTTCGCCGATGACCCGGCCTTCAAGGGCAAGAAGCGCGAGCTGGTGGCCGAGGACTATGTCTACAGCATCAAGCGCTACTACGACCCGCGCATCAAGACCGAGCACCTCTACCAGTTCGAAACGGCCAAGCTGCTGGGCCTGACGGAGCTGCGCAATCAGGCGCTGAAGAACAAGACCGCGTTCGACTACGACAAGCCGGTGGCCGGCCTGCGCGCGCTGGACCGCTATCGCTTCGAGGTGCGCCTGGCCGAGCCCGACCCGCGCTTCGTCAATGTCTTTGCCAGCAGCAATTTCACCGCTGCCGTGGCGCGCGAAGTGGTCGAGGCCTATGGCGACGACATCATGGCGCACCCGGTGGGCACCGGGCCTTTCCGGCTGAAGAGTTGGCGGCGCAGTTCGGAGATCGTGCTGGAGCGCAACACGAATTTCCGCGAGCAGTTTTTCGAATCCGACGGACCTGCCGCTGGCGATGCAGACGCCGCACGGGCCGCCAAGGACTTGGCCGGCAAGCGCCTGCCGCTGCTGGACGAGATTCGCGTCAGCATCATCAATGAGGCCCAGCCACGCTGGCTGGCCTTTTTAGGCGGCGAGCTGGACCTGCTCGAGATGCCGGTCGATGTGGCGCGCCTCGCCCTGCCGAATGGCCGGCTGGCACCGAATCTGCAAAAGCGCGGGGTGCGTGCGCTGGATTCGCACGGTGCCGACATTGCCTTCAGCTACTTCAACCTGGAAGACCCACAGATCGGCGGCTACACGCCCGAGAAAGTGGCGCTGCGCCGCGCCATCGTGCTGGCTTATGACAACGCCGAGGAAACACGGCTGGTGCTGCAGGGTCAGGCCTTGCCGGCCCAGAGCATGTTGCCCTCGCTGATCTACGGCCACCAGCCCGAGCTGCGCAGCGAGGCCGGCTTGACCGACCCGGCCCGCGCCCAGGCCCTGCTGGACCTGTATGGCTATGACAAGCGCGATGCCGAAGGCTACCGCCTCAACCCCGACGGCAGCCCGCTGACGCTGCGCCGTGCCGGCCGCGAAACCGCGCGCGAACGCCAGCTGCACGAGCTGTGGAAAAAGAAAATGGATGCGGTGGGCCTGCGCATGCAGTTCGAGACCGCCACCTTCGGCGAGTTGATCAAGAAAGCCTTGGTCGGCCAGCTGATGATCTGGGGCTACACCTGGGACCTGGGTTCCCCCGACGGCGACTTTTTACTGGGCATGGGCTATGGGCCGAACGCCGGCCAATCGAACGATGCGCGCCTGAAGCTGGCCGAGTACGACCGCATCTACGAGCGCCAACGGGTACTGCCTGACGGCCCCGAGCGCCTGGCCCTGATGCACAAGGCCACCCATCTGATGCTGGCCTATATGCCCTATCACCCGCACAACTACCCGCTGCGGGTGGATATGTTGCAAAAAGAAGTGCGCGGCTTTGTGCGACACCCTTTCAACCGGGATCGCTGGCGCTTTGTGGACATGGGTTGAGAGCATCCCTGGCCTCTAAGTCCTGGGATGGTTCGCGCGGGAGCAGTCCGGCGCCGCGTTTTGCTCCGTGTCATTCCGGCGTGACCTAGGGTCACGGCCTCCCTTCTTTACCTGCGCAAAACGCGCCGCCGGACCGCTCCTTCGCGGCCTTGCGCGTGTGCCACGACGCGGGCGCCAACTGTGTGCAGGCTGCGCGCCCGATACCCGCCGCCCTCCAGCATCACCTCATGCAGTGAGCTTTTCTTGTCATGAGACTTAGAGGCGGCTCTCGGTGCATGCCTCTCAAGGGCTGCATGAGGCCAAGAGGCGGGTATGCTCATCGGATCTGCTCGCAGGGCCTGAATCGATGAATCCACTCGCTGGCATTGACGCCGCTTTTTTGCATCTGGAAACGGCCCAGATGCCCATGCATGTGGGCGCGCTACATCTGCTGGAGTTGCCGGCCGACTATGCGGGCGACTTTCTGGAACACCTGCGAGCCCACATAGCGGCACGTTTGCCGCTGGCGCCGGTCTTGCGCCGCAAGCTGGCCACCATGCCCTTGAACCTGGCCAACCCTAGCTGGGTGGATGCCGCGCCCGATCTGGAGGAGCACATCGTCGGCTACGACCTGCCCGCGGGCAGCGATATGGCCGCGTTGGAAGCGCAGATCAGCCTGCTGCACACCGAACTGCTGGACCGTGACCGGCCGCTGTGGAAGTTCCATGTCTTCTACGGCCTGGAGCCCGGCCCCGAGGGCGAACAGCGTTATGGCCTGTACACCCAACTGCACCACGCGGCCGTGGATGGGCAAGCCGCGGTGGCCCTGGCCGGGGTGATTCTGGACACCACGGCCAAGCCGCGAAAAACTGCAGCCAGCGCGGCCACCAGCAACGCCGCCGACAGCACGCAAGCGCAGGTCGGTACCGTCGGTATGTTGCGTTCGGCGCTAGCGCAGCAGCTGGGTCAAACCTGGCAACTGGCGCGCGCCTTGCCCGGCGCGGCCGGCACGCTGAGCGGCATGGCGGCCCAAACGGCTGCCGATGTGGCCGGCGCCAAGCTGAAGGGCTGGCTGGGCGGAGACAGCGCCGAGCAAAGTCAAGAAAGCAAGATCAGCAATCTGAGCCTGGCGCCGCGCACCCGGCTGAACAACAGCGTCACGGCCGAGCGCAGCTTCTCCACCGTCAGCCTGCCGCTGCCGGTCTTGCACGATGTACGGCGCAAGCATGGCGCCAGCCTGAATGACGCGCTGCTCTTCATCTGTGCCGGTGCGCTGCGACGTTACTTCAGCAAGCATGGGCCGTTGCCACGCAAGTCGCTGGTGGCGGCCGTTCCGGTGTCGATGCGCAGCAGCGGTCGCATGAGCAAGGCCAATACCCAGGCCACGATGAGCTTGGTCAGCCTGGGCACGCATCTGGCGGACCCAAGCAAGCGCCTGGCCTATCTGCTGGCAGCGTCACAGTCGATGAAGAGCGAGTTGGAACGCGTCAAATCGCTGATGCCCAGCGACTACCCCTCGATGGGCGTGCCTTGGTTGATGCAGGCTGGCGCGCAGCTCTATGGCCGCGCCCATGTGGCCGAGCGACTGCCGACGGTGGCGAATCTGGTGATCTCGAATGTGCCGGGGCCGACACAGCCGCTCTACCTGGCCGGCGCACGGGTGCTGAGCATGTATCCGGCCTCCATCGTCGTGCATGGCTTGGGCCTGAATATCACCGTGCAAAGCTACGCCGACTCGCTCGACATCGGCCTGATGGCCTGTGCCCACGCGCTGCCGGAAACGAACGAACTGGCGGCGCATCTGGAGGCGGCCTTTCTGGAATTTTTGGCACTGCCGGTGGCCAAAGCACCGCGAGCGAGCGCCAAGAGAACCGGCACCTCGGCGAAGAAAGCGCGCGTTTCCGCCCCTAAAGCTGGCCGCAAGGCTTGATCGGGCTTCGCTACCATCAAGGCTGCACCCGTATCTCTCACGACTCCGCCTGTTGACGCATGCCAGCCTCGCCCGCTTCCCCCCGCAAACCCAAGGCCGTGCGCACGCGCAGCAAAACGCCGAGCGCGCCAGCTGAGCCCCCAGCGCAAGAAGTAGAACAGCCGACGCCCTCACACAGCGACTGGCCGCATCTGGACCTGCGCCCACCGAACGCCTTGTTGATGATGTTGGAGGGCCGCGCGCCCTGGGAGTTTGCGGCCTTGCTCGCGGCCACACCCTGGCTGCGCAAGCTGCCGCGCGGCGATGGTCACCCGGTGGTGGTCTTTCCCGGCTTGGGCGCCAATGATGTGACGACACAGCCGCTGCGGCGCTTGCTCGACACGCTCGGCTACGACACCCATCCCTGGCACCAGGGCTTCAACTTCGGGCCGCGCCAGGGCGTGCTGGAGCAGTGCAACCGCGATGTGCAGGCCTTGTTCAAGCGGCATGCGCGGCCGGTCAGCCTGGTGGGGTGGAGCCTGGGCGGCATCTATGCGCGCGAGTTGGCCAAGGAGTTGCCCGAGCATGTGCGCTGCGTCATCACTCTGGGCACGCCCTTCACCGGCCACCCGCGTGCGACCAATGCCTGGAAGTTCTTTGAGCTGATGAATGGCCGCCATGTGGGCGACCCGGCCATGCTGGCGCAGATCCGCCAAGCGCCACCGGTGCCCACCACGTCCATCTATTCGCGCAGCGACGGCATCGTGGCCTGGCGCTGCAGCGTGATGGAGCCGGCCCCCCGGCACGAAAACATCGAGGTGCACGCCAGCCATCTGGGGTTGGGCATGAATCCGCTGGCGCTTTACGCCATCGCCGACCGCTTGGCCCAAGACCCACAGGACTGGCGCGCCTTTGAGGCGCAGGGCGCGCGGCGCTGGTTCTACCGCACCGGCCAGCCCGAATGAGAAGAATGAGTCCGCGCTGATGCAAATCTCCGCCAATGGCATTGCCATCGAGGTCGACGACCAGGGACCACCCACGGCCGAGCCGCTGCTGATGATCATGGGCCTGGGCATGCAGCTGACCGCCTGGCCCGAGGGGCTGGTGCAGCAGTTGCTAGCGCAAGGCTTTCGCGTCATCCGCTTTGACAACCGCGATGCCGGCCTGAGCCAGGCCTTCGATCAGCTGGGCGTGCCCAATATCGGCCTGGCCTCGATGCAGCATCTCTTGCACCTGCCGGTACGCAGCCCCTACAGCTTGGCCGATATGGCGCGCGATGCGATCGGCGTGCTGGACGCCTTGGGCCTAAAACAAGCCCATGTCTGTGGCGCCTCCATGGGCGGCATGATCGCCCAACAGGTGGCCCTGCTGGCGCCGGAGCGGGTCAAGAGCCTGACCTTGATGATGACCAATAGCGGCTCCCGCTCGGTGCCAGGGCCGTCGATGCGGGTACGCAGCGCCTTGCTGAGCCGGCCGCCGAATCCGCATGATTTCGCGGCCGTCGTAGAGCGCACCTACCAGTTGTTCCGCCTGATCGGAAGCCCCGCCTATCCGGCACCTGAGGCCGAGCTTCGCGAGCGAATCAGGAACTCTTTGCGGCGCAGCAACCGGCCACGCGGCGTGCTGCGCCAGCTGGCCGCCATCGCTGCCGATACCCACCGCGCCGGCCAACTCGGCCGCATCAAGGCGCCCACGCTGATCATCCACGGCGAAGCCGACCCGCTGGTGCCCGTGCCCGCCGCGCAGGATCTGGCGCGGCGCATTGCAGGGGCGCAGTTGGACATCATCCCCGGCATGGGGCATGACTTGCCGGAAGCGCTGTGGGGACGCTACGTCCAAGGCATTGTTGAATCTTCAAAGTCCAGTGCCTGAATCTGAATCAACTCAGATGGGGTCTGTTCTTTTGCCCTGAAGCCGGCTCAGCAAGGTCCTGTTTTCATGGGCGCCTGGATAAATGCTTTGCCGCCCAGGAGTTCCTCATATTCCATGACGCATGAAAAAAGCGCCCTTGCGGGCGCCTTTTTTCTTCGTCAATCAGACGAAGGATTCAATTTTTATTGCTTAGGCAAGAACTTGGTATCAACGTCGCCGCCAACTGCCCAAGTCACGCCTTTATCGTTGCAAGTACCGGTCCAAATGATTTTCTTGCCGGAAGTGATATCGCCAACTGCTTTCAGAACAGCGGTCACGGTGCCGGTCGCACCATCAGCGGTCACCGAAGTCACATAGTCGCTGCTGATCGAGGTTGCGGTAGGCAGACCCAGTGTGGCGTTAGTTGCCGACGAGAATGTGCCTTCGCTGCAAGCGATGCCCATACCGGTCAAAGCAGGGCCTGCAATGCTGGTGACGCCGGCCAGCTTTGCCTTGGTTGTGTAGTCTTTGTAAGCCGGCAGAGCCACGGCAGCCAGAATACCGATGATGGCCACGACGATCATCAGTTCGATCAGGGTGAAACCTTGTTGGACGCGCTTCATGTTCATGACGAGTACTCCTGGAGAGGGGTGTTGAGGGGTAGAGACACCCCCCCTGAATGCAGGGGTCGTGCCAGCCTCGCCGAGGCTTCAGCTTGTGATCAAAGTCACATCCCAAGCGCTCCTCGCCACCTTCGACTGACATTTTTTGTCAGCTGCAGGTGCACAAAGCGGTCGACAGCTCGGCAATGTGACGTTTTTTGGCGCCATTTGGAACGTCAGGGCCCGTACCAACGCGATCCCAAGCGGGCCGTTTTTTCGAGCGGGCAAAAAGAAAGCGCCGCAAAAGCGGCGCTTGGGGCTCAAAACCAGAGCAAGCTTGGCTCAAAACTCCATCAGGTCGCCGGCCTGCAAGGCTCGGATGCGGTGCTGCGTTTCCAGCGCCGCCACTGCGCTCATCACCGCCTGGCCCTCGCCCGGCTTGATATGGGTGATGTGCACCGCCACGCTGCCCGACAGCTGAGCCAACTCGGGGCCGAGGCTGGCCGGGCAATGGTGGCGGCTGACACGGGCCAACTGGGCCTCATCGTCGCCAAATGCGGTTTCAATCACCAGATGCGCCACCTGGAGCTGCGCCAGCCGCTGCCACAGCGCCGGGTTTGGCCCGGTGTCGCCGGTGAAGACCCAGCTGCCCTGCGCGCCGCGCACGGCAAAACCGACCGCCGGCACCGTATGAGCGGCGCTCAGCACCTCGACCTCGCGCGTACCCAGCATCAAGGTTTGGCCCAATTCGAACGGGTGCAAGCTGAGCACCGGATGCTCGGCGCTGGGCAATCGGGTGAAGTCGGGCCAGATCACGCCGTTGAAGATGTGCTTGCGCAAGGCCTCCAAGGTCTCCGGCAGGGCGTGCACCTGAACCGGAGGCCGGCCCGCGAGTTCACGCTCGCGCAACACCGTGTCGGCCAGCAGCGGAATCGACAAGATATGGTCCAAATGCGAATGACTGACCAGAATATGGTCGATACGCACCAAGGCCTCCAGCGGCAAGTCACCCACGCCGGTACCGGCGTCGATCAAGACATCGTCATCGAGCAAGAAGGCGGTCGTCTTGTAACCGGCCGCGATGGCGCCGGAACAACCAAGAACGCGTATTTTCATGAATCAAGACTTTGCTGCGGTGGGGCATGCCGTGGCACGGGGCCGCAGCGGAAGCCTCCACTGTAATTGCAGCGGGCCGCCGCGCAAGGGAGCATTACCGCCTTTGGGCGCCAGCCGCCAACTGTGCTTGCAAGACAGCCCGAAGGCGTGACTTGCTGCACAAGCGCCGAGCCGGCGCGCCGTGCTTGGCATACTGACGCCTTCCAGCAAAAAGACACGATGGCCACGAAACCTATTCCGCCCAGCAACAATGCCATGCCTTTCGGAGCGCCCGACGGGATGCGCAGCTTGAGCAAAGAGGAGCTGGTCGAGCGGGCACGCGAAGTCAAATCAGGCCTGAAGCAGCGCGCGGCCGGGGGCCGCGCCGAGGAGGCACCGCCCGATCCCGCCGATGTGCAGGCGGTATTCGACGCCTTGCTCTTGACCGATGGCGCCCGTGGCGCTGCAGGCCTGTGCCAATGGCTGCAAGCCATGGGCGTGAAGCACCAGGGCAGCGGCGGTGATCGACCGTTCCAATTGCCGCAGGTGAGTCATTGCCTGCAAACCTTGCAGGCGCAAGGCCTGGCCGAGATCGTCTCCGGCCGCGGCTATGTGGCCGATTTGCAGGCCAACGCCGAGCGGCTGCAGTCCTTGCTGCTGCGCCCCGAGGCGCCGCAGTATTGGCGCTGCCTGGCCTGGGTTTACGGTGGCGGCTACGGCGATGTGCGACGCGAGCTGGCCTGGATCAGCTACCGCAGCGAGCAAGAAAAAGTCAGCCTGCTGCGTCTGTACATCCACTCAGGCGTCAAGCGGGCCGAGTTCGATCGCCAGGTCTCGGCGCAGTTGCACGATTTGCTGTCGCCGCTGATCCTGCTGCAGGCGGTGACCCAACCCTGGCTGCCGCAGGCCATCGCCCGGATCGATGCCGAACTGCGCGGCAAGCTGCTGGCTCACACCATGGCCCTGCTGCCACCCAGCGACCCGCGTGCGCAAGCCCTGTCGCAATGGCTGGAGTCCAGTTTCAAGACCGCACCGATGTCGGTGGCGCCCGAGCTGCGGGGCCGCTTGGCCGAGGCCAGGGTGCACGCGCTGGACTTCACAGGCATGCACGCCCTGCTCGAGGGCCTGAGTGGGCCCAGCCTGCCGATGTATGCCGCTTGCGAACAAGCCGCGAGCGGCGAATGGGCCGAAGCCGCAGCCACCTTCGAAGCGGTGATGAAAGAACTGCGCAAGCTCAGCGGCGCCCGCCGCGGCGCCCTCGATGACGGCCTTGCACGCATCTATGTGCTGTGCCTGCTGGCCCAGGCCGAACCCAAGGCCTGGACCACGGCACGCAAGTTCTGCATCGCCGAGTCGGGCTCGCGCAGCCCCTCGCCGCATGAGCAATGGGGCCGCTGGGCCCATGTGATCGGCACCCGGCTGGGCGAAGACAGCCTGGACCCCGACTGCCTGGCCTATCAGCCGGCGCTGGAGTTGCGCGAGCACAGCCTGGGCGCCGCCGCCGATCGCCTGCTGCTGGCCGCCTGGGCCGGCAAAGCGGCCGCGGGCTGGAGCGCCGCGACTGTTCAAACCGTGGTGCAGCGCCTGCACAGCAGCGGTCAGCTGTGGCTGGCCATTTGGGTGGCCGCCGCAGCGGCGCGGCTGGAGATCGAGCTGCCGCCGCTTGCGCTGAACGGCGTCCAGCCTCCCGCAAACTTCCTCGGTGCACCGCGCGAACCCTGGCGCGACGCGCTGGCCGCCATCGCCTCGCTAGGCGAAGAAAAGGCCGCCAAGCCGGCCACCAGCAGCGCGGAGCTGGCCTGGCAAATCACGCTGGACCCGCAAGGCCGCATGCAAGACCTGGAGCCGCTGGAGCGCAGCATGAGCGCCCGCGGCGTGGCCAAGTTCAAGCCGGTGCCCTTGAGCCGGCTGAAGAAAAACGGCGCCGCCAGCGCGCGCGACAACGCGGTGCTGCGCCATATCGAACGCAGCCCTTATGGCGGCGTCAACAGCTTTCAGATTGACGCCTCGCAGGCGGTGGTCGCCCTGATCGGCCATCCGGCGGTGATGTTTGCCGATGCGCCCGGCCAATGGGTGGAGTTAGTGGAAGCCCAGCCCGAGCTGGAAGTGCTGCGCCGCCCGAGCAAAACAGGCGCGGCCGGCGAAGAGCAGTTTGAGTTCTCCATCCACCCGCAGTTGGTGGGCGTGGAGCCGCCGCGGCTGTTCGGCTTCTTCGGCGCCAGCCACGAAGTCGAGAGCGCCAAGCGCGACGCCTTGCGCATCGTGCGCGATGGGCCGCAGCGCGCCCGACTGATCCGCATCAGCAGCGCCCAGCGTCGGGTGGCGGAACTGGTGGCGCAGGGCTGGTCGGTGCCGACCAGCGCCAGCGCGGAATTGGGCGCGGCCTTGCAGGTTTTGAGCGGCCTATTCCAGCTGCACAGCGACGCCGAAGCCGGCCAGCAAGTGCCGGGCGACAGCCGCTTGCGCGCGCGCCTGCTGCCGCTGGGCGAGGGCTTGCAGCTGCAGCTGGTGGCCCAGCCTTTCGGCAGCTTTGGCCCGGCCGTCACGCCGGGGCGGGGGCGCGAGCGCCTGATGTGCATGCATGAAGGCCTGAGCCTGGCCACCGAGCGCGACCTGGCCGCCGAGGCCGCCACACGCAGCGCGGTACTGGAGGCCTTGCCCTTTTTGGACCCCGAGCTGGGGCCCGAATCGCCCTGGCAATTGGCCGATGCCGAAGAGGCGCTGCGCGTGGTCGAGGTGCTGCCCAGCCTGCCCGGCATTGCCGCGCTCGACTGGCCCAAGGGCAAGCCGCTGCGCGTCAAGCCGCTGGACAGCACGCAGATGCGCGTGCAGGTCAGCAGCGGCCGCGACTGGTTGGCGCTGAATGGCGAGGCGCAGATGGACGAGGGCCGCGTCATCGGCTTGCAAGAGCTGCTGAACCTGGCGCGCGCCTCGCGCAGCCGCTTTGTGCGCCTGGGCGAGGGCGAATACCTGGCCCTGAGTGAACAGCTGCGCCAACAACTGCGCGACTTGGACGCGCTGGGCCAGGCCAAGAAAGACCAGCTGCAACTGCCCCACGCGGTGGCCTCCTGGCTGGATGAAACGCTGATCGATATGGCGGTGGAAGGCGACTCGCCCTGGCAGGCCCGCATGGATGCCCTGGCCAGCGCCAGCGCGCTGCAGCCCACACTGCCGGCCGGCCTGCGCGCTGAGTTACGCAGTTATCAACTGGAGGGCTTTGTCTGGATGAGCCGCCTAGCCCAAGCCGGCCTGGGTGCTTGCCTGGCCGACGATATGGGCCTGGGCAAGACGGTGCAGACCTTGGCACTGCTGGTCGCCCGAGCCGAAATCGGCCCGGCCCTGGTGCTGGCGCCGACTTCGGTGTGCGGCAATTGGCTGGCCGAGACACAGCAGTTCGCACCCGGTCTTCGCTGCAACATTTATGGCGAAGCCATCGACGCCGAGGCCCGCGCCGCCCTGGTCAAAGAGGCCGGGCCGGGTGACGTGCTGGTTGTCAGTTATGCCTTGGCGCAGATCGATGCCGAAGTCTTCGCCGGCAAGGACTGGGCGACTCTGGTGATGGACGAGGCTCAGGCCTTGAAGAACGCTGCCACCAAGCGCGCCAAGTCGGTGGCCGAGTTCAAGGCCGGTTTCCGCCTGGCCCTGTCGGGCACACCGGTGGAAAACCGCCTGGCCGATCTCTGGTCCATCATGACCCTGATCAACCCCGGCCTCTTGGGCAGCGCGCCTCAGTTCGGCGAACGCTTTGCAACGCCGATCGAGAAGCACCAAGATGCGGTGGTGCGGCAGCGCCTGCGCCGCCTGGTCTCGCCCTTCCTGCTGCGCCGCACCAAGACGCAGGTGCTGCAAGACCTGCCGCCGCGTACCGAGATCATCCATCTGGTGCAGCCCAGCACCGAGGAGCGCAACTTTTTGGAGGCGCTGCGACGCTCGGCGCAAGAGGCCGTCAGCGCCGCCGCCAGCAGCGGCCAGCCGGCACCGATGCAGGTGCTGGCCGAGCTGATGCGGCTGCGCCGTGCCGCCTGCGACCCACGCTTGGTGGCGCCGGAGCTGGGCCTGGTCGGCTCCAAGCTGGCCGAGTTTGAAAGCATCGTGCGCGAGCTGGTCGATGGCTCGCACAAGGCCCTGGTCTTCAGCCAGTTCACCGACTATTTGAAGCTCTTGGCCGAGCGCCTGGACAGCATGGGCGTCAAGTACCAGTACCTTGACGGCAGCACCCCGGCGGCCGAACGCAGCAAGCGCGTCGCTGCCTTCCAGCGCGGCGAGGGCGAGGTCTTCTTGATCAGCCTGAAGGCCGGCGGTTTTGGCTTGAACCTGACCATGGCCGACTATGTTTTGATCGTCGACCCCTGGTGGAACCCGGCCGCCGAAGACCAGGCCACTGGCCGCGCCCACCGCATGGGCCAAAAGCGCCCGGTCACCGTCTACCGCCTGGTGACGGCCGGCTCGGTGGAAGAGCGCATCATCGACCTGCACCGCGAAAAGCGCGGCCTGGCCGATGGCATTCTGGAAGGCCAGGAAGAGGCCACCGTGCTGGATGCGCAGGCGCTGGCCGCCCTGCTGCGCGGCTAAGTCGGGACAGACCGAGGGGCCAATGCCATCAGGGCCCGCAGTTCAGTCGCCGGCATCGGGCGCGCAAAGTAATAACCCTGCGCCTGCTGGCAACCGAGTCCGCACAGTTCAGCGGCCATCTCAGCGCTCTCCACGCCCTCGGCCACCGACTGCAAGCCCAGGCTGCGGGCAAGACTCAAGATGCTTTCGATGATGATCAAGGAGTTGGCTGATGCGCCGCGTTGTGAGAGAAAGCTGCGGTCAATCTTCAGCTTGTCGACCGGAAAGCGGCTCAGATAGCTGAGGCTGGAGTAGCCGGTGCCGAAGTCATCAATAGACAGGCGAACCCCGATCGCCTTCAGCTGAGTCACCGTGGCCAACACGGCCTCGGGCTTGCTGAGCAAAATTGACTCGGTCAGTTCCAAATCCAGCTTCTGCGGCGGCAGGCCACTGTCGGCCAAAGCCGCACGGACGTCCGCCCCGACATCCCCTTGGCGAAACTGCAAGGCCGACAGATTGACTGCTACGCTGGGGCTGCCCGCATCGGCCTCATGCCAGCACGCGGCCTCGCGGCAGGCTTGGCTCAAGACCCAGGCGCTGATCGGCACAATCAGCCCGCTCTGTTCGGCCACAGGGATGAATTCCGCCGGCGGCACAAATTGCCCATCGCTGCGCTGCCAACGCAACAGAGCTTCGACCCCCACGATGCGGCCATCCCCCAAATCAAATTGCGGCTGGTAGTGCAAACTCAATTCGCCGCGTTCAAGCGCCCGCGCCAGACCATGCTGCATCTGCATGCGTGCCGCACCCAAGACATGCATCTCGGGGTCGAAGAAGCGAATCGTGTTGCGGCCACTTTCCTTGGCCCGGTACATGGCTGCATCGGCCTCACGCTGCAGGGACTCCATATCACTGCCGTCATCGGGATAGAAGGCCACACCGAACGAGGCGGTCACGCAGATATCGGTTTCTCCAGCCGGTATGGGTGTACTCAAACGAGCCTGCACTGCCGTCAATATCGGCATCAAGCTTGCCTTGTTCTGCAGTCCTTGAAAAAGCACGAGAAATTCGTCGCCACCTATTCGGCACACCGAATCAGTCTCGCGCAGATCGGCGAGCAATCGCTGCGCCACACCTTGTAGCAAGGCATCGCCGCATCGATGCCCAAGTGAGTCGTTGATACTCTTGAACTGATCAAGATCCATCAAAACCAGGGCGAGCTTGCTGCCATCTCGGCGCGCCTGGGCCAAGGCTTGTGTCATGCGATCTTGCAACAAGATGCGGTTGGGCAGACCGGTCAAGGGGTCGTGATGGGCCAGGTATTCAAGCCGCTCACCGGTACGACGATGCTCAGCGATCTCTTCGCTCAAACGGGCGTAGGGGCGCTGCACCGACACGACATAGACCGCCCGGTAGATGAAGTAATAGGCGATGACCTTGTAAACATGGCCGATCAAGATGTAGCCATCACTGACCTCAGCGTACAGGGTGAAACACAGCTCACTAAGGACCGTAATGAGAGCGGCAGAGGCCAATTCACCACTGTTGAAGCGTTGCCGATGCCCCGGATTCAACAACAGCCATGTCGCGGGCAGCAGCAACAGCACCAAACCATATTCGGCCAAAATCTTGACGGGGGTCAGGCCTTGCCCCGGCACAAAAAACACCGGCCAATGCTGCGGCCATACCAACACCAGCACATAGCAAAGTACCGTGTACCCCATCACCAATGCCAGCGCAGCCCGATCACGAGTTTGGCTACGCCCCAGCTGGCGTGGCCACAGGGCGATCATCAGCAGGACAAACGCCGCCAAGTAGCGGGCGCAGAGCCAAAAAAGAATTGCTTTTTGCGGGCTGGCCGGCGTAATGAAATCTGGCATACCCCGGTAAGACAGCAGATGGCCCAGATCGAGCAGACCCACGCCTAGAAAGCCAAGCCCCAACAGCACCGAGTGCGGTGCGCGATCACGAGGCGCCGCATTCCAGACCGCCGCAAAGACCAAAAAACTGACCAAGGCCGATGCGATCTCGAGCAATGTGTGCAACCAGACCGGAAACAACTGGGCGCTCAAAAAAGCCAGTGTGGAACTGGGTAACAAACTGAGCAGCAATAACAAAACCGCCAGCCCCAAGAGCAGAGGTTGCGCGATGAGCCGTGACCCAAGAGCCGGGTCTGATCGGCCGAGAACACCAAGATCCCGAGACTCGAATGCCAAAGCGACCTCCCTTGTCCCCGCGCCCAAGCGTGTTGGGGCGAAACGTTTGAGGGTCAGCATAGCGCAGCCAAGCAATCGCGGCCCAAGAAAAGAGGCCCAATGCCTTGCTCGTCTGCATCGATAGAATCCACCCGCCCAGGCTCAAGCTTGGGCAGCGTTCTCAGGGCGGGGTGAAATTCCCCACCGGCGGTATTCATGTCTAGGCATGAGAGCCCGCGAGCGCCCTGGCCGGGTTCCGATCCGGCCAGGGGTCAGCAGATCTGGTGCGATGCCAGAGCCGACGGTCACAGTCCGGATGAAAGAGAAACGCGATGTTCTCGGCAGCGCCACGCCGGCCCGCTCTCGCAAGAGTTCGGGCGGGGGTGGCGCCGCTGCGTTTTCGCGCGCCCTGATTTGTGTCTCAAACCTCAAAGGTCAAGCATGAATCAGCGATTCAACAACGATAGCAAGTCCTCCTCGCCTCTCGGCCTCTTCAAGGCCCGGGCGTCCTCCCTCCGCATCGCCATCATCTCGGCCGGCTGGCATGCCGACATCGTCGGCCAATCCCGCGAAGCCTGTCTGGCCGAGTTGCAAGCCCATGGCCTGCCACCCGATCAGATCGATTGCTTCGAGGTGCCGGGCGCCTTCGAGATTCCGTTGCACGCCAAAACCCTGGCGGCCAGTGGCCACTTCGATGCGGTGATCGCCTGCGGCCTGGTCGTTGACGGCGGCATTTACCGTCACGACTTCGTCGCCACGGCCGTCATCGACGGCTTGATGCGGGTGCAACTCGACAGCGGCGTACCGGTCTTCTCGGCCGTGCTGACGCCGCATCACTTCCATGAGCACGAGGAGCATCGGCATTACTTCAGCGAGCACTTCGTCAAGAAGGGCCGCGAGGTGGCGCAGGCCTGCATGCAAACACTTGGCGCACGCCTAGCGCTGGCGGCATTGAGCATCTGATTGCTTGAACAAGCAGGAGTGCGGCCGGCTCGACCGGCCGCACTGGACGTTGTCTGAAATCATTGGACCCAGGCGGGGCTAGGGCTAAGATCCCTGCATGTCCCGCTCGCTCCTGATACGCAAGCACTCTGCTTGTTGCCGCGCTGGAACCCCGCCATGAGAATTCAGTTCCGCACACTGTTTGCGATCTGCACGGCCCTCACGGCTTGCTCGCTCCCCACATCGGCAGCAGCCGACCCCGGCTATTACCTCGTCACGCCTTACAGCCAACCCGGTCAGGCCGGGCTTGATCTGCGTTATTGGACCGTCAAGGCGCCGGGCTATGAGGCGACATTGTGGCCCGAGCTGGGCCTGCGCTACGGCATCAACAGCCGCTGGACCAGCGAGTTACTGCTCAGCTATATCGGCGAGATGGGCAGCCGGCAGACCCTCAGTTCGGTGAACTGGCTGAACGATTTGATGCTCACCCAGGGCGAACATGCTTTTGATCTGGCCTTGCACACGCAGCTGATCCGCAACCACGACAGCGACACCCATACGGCGCTGGAACTGGGCCCGGCCCTGCAGACCGAGTGGGGCCACACGCAGCTGAACTTCAATCTCTTCCTCGAGCATGACTGGGGCAATGACAAGGGCACCCAGCTGAAGTACCAATGGCAGGCTTTGCATCGCCTGAAGGCCGGGGTGCGCCTTGGCCTGCAGGGTTTCGGGGAATTGGGCAATTGGTCCGACTGGGCACCGCAGAACCGTCAGTCGCATCGGGCCGGCCCAACGCTGCGCCTGGGGCTTCCGCTGGCCGGCGAGCAACGCTCTTTGAACCTGCAGCTGGCCTATCTGTGGGGCAGGGTCTACGGCCAATCGGCCGATATGTTCAGCGCCCAGTTGCTTTACAGCTTCTAGTCAAACTCCGCGCTGTTCAGGCGCAGTCCACTCTCGAACTGGCGCAGCTCGCCGCTGAGCGGATCAACAAAGCTGAGTTCTCGGGCCAGCAATTGCAGCGGCCGGGCGTAGTCCGGCTGCCCTTCCTCCGGTAACAAGCGCGGATAGATGCGGTCGCCCAAGATGGGCAGGCCCAGCGCATTCATCTGCGCGCGCAATTGGTGCTTCTGGCCGGTGCTGGGGCGCAAGCGATAGCGTGCCCAGTCCGGCGCGGCAGGCAGTCGCTCGATCAAATCGATCTGGGTCTCGGCATTCGGCTCACCCGCCACCTCCTCCATCTGCATAAAGGCCTCGCGGCACTCCTGCAGGCGACTGCTGCGGGTCAGGGGCAGGATCAGCTCGGGCCGAAACGGCGCGATCGCCTCATAGACCTTGTCGACTTGCCGGTCGCGAAACAAAGCCTGGTAGGCGCCGCGGTGGGCGGCCTGCACGCAGAACAGCACCAAGCCGGCGGTTTCTCGGTCAATGCGGTGAATCGGGCTCAGCTCGGCCAGGCCGGTGCGGCGCTTGAGCCGGGTCAGCAGGGTTTGCTGCAGATAGCGGCCGGCCGGCGTGACCGGCAGGAAATGCGGCTTGTCCGCCACCAGCAGCACATCATCTTGGAACAAGATGCACTCCTGAAACGGGATCTGCGGCTCCTCGCTCAGCTCGCGGTAGTAATAGAGCCGCTGGCTCCCCCGGTAGGGCGCGTCGGGGGGCAAGACCTGACCCTGAGCATCCAGCACCGCACCTGCTGCCATGCGGGCGCTCCAGGTTGCGCGTCCGACCTGGGGCATGCGGTGCTGCAAAAAGTCGAGCCACAAGGGCCAATCACCGCTGGCCGGCGAGACCAGGGCGCTGGCCGCCACGCCGTCGCGCAAGGGCAGCGCCAGCTTGGCCGCACGGCTCATCGCCGCCTCACTCCACCTGCGAGCCGCCGCGCGCGCGCTCGTCCATATAGCGCTTCAGGCGTAAACGGTCTTGATCATCGAGCGAGTCGCCACGCCAGGCGCGAATCCAGGCCTCGCGCTGCGGGTCTTGGGCCAGCTTGCGCACCGCCTGATCAATCACCTCGATCTGGCGTTTGCCCTCGGGCGTGCGGCTGCAGGCCAAGGTGGCCACGGTGGTGCTGCGCGCCTCGGCCAAGGGGATCTTCAAGAGCTCCGGCCCGGGCCCGGCACTGCGCAGAAACTCATCGACGCTGGCGGGGTACTCCAGCGTGTAGTCCATGCGACCGGCACGCAGCATGGCCAGCAGATGCATGCCCTTGGCGGCCACAATCGTCTTGGGCGCCAGTTCGCCGCGCGCCTGCAAGAGCCCGTCGATCTTGGGGCCGTAGGCCCGGCCACGCGGCAACAAGCCCTCCAGCTTGGTTTGTTGCAAGACCTCGGCCAGCTGCGGCGCAGCGCCCAGCGCTTCAAACTTTGGCAGGCTGTCGCGCCTCACGATCAGATGAATCTGGCGCGAGAAAAGCGGCGGATAAAGGTGGGTGAAATACAGCCATTCGAGCCGCTCGGGCGTGCGCACATGCAGGGCCGAACACAAGGTTTGCCCCTGCTGGCGCACCATCGCCTCAAAGCGAGGGAAGCCGGCGTCCACGAACTCATGGCGGTACTGCGGCAGTTGTTCGATCAAGAGGCGCAGAAAACCATCGACCTCGCCGTTGACCAAGTCACTGGCCCGCTGCGGCGGCTTGCCGTTCACATAGCTGAAGTAGGGCGGCACATCGCGCACCAACCACCGCATGGGCTCCACTTCGGCAGGCTCACCGGCTTGGCCGTATGACGCGGCCAGCACCGCGCACAACAGCGCCAGCCCTCGGGCCAGCCGCTGCAGTCCGGCTCGCCCGCGCGCCCCGGTCTGGCTCATCAGTCGCCTTCAACCCATTCGATGCGGGTGCCCAGCGAACTGATGTTTTCCACAAAGCGCGGATGGGCACGCCGGATCGGCGTGGCGTTGTGAATCACCGAACGGCCCGGGATGCTGGCCGCCACCATCAGCAAGGCGATCGCCACGCGGATGATGTAAGGGCTCTCGACCTCGGCCGGGTGCATGGGCTTGCCGCCGAAGGTGACCATGCGGTGCGGGTCGGACAAGAAGGCGTGACCGCCGAACTTGGACAGCTCCGAGGTCCAGCCCATGGCGCCGTCATAGATCTTGTTCCAGAACATCACGCTGCCTTCGGCCTTGACGCCCAGGGCGACAAAGATCGGCAGCAGGTCGACCGGCAGATAGGGCCAGGGCGCCGCTTCGACCTTTTGCAAGATGTTGCGAGTGAACGGCTCCTTGACCTTCAGGGGACCGTTCGTGACCGAGCGCGACCAGCCGTTCTCATGAATGATCTGCACGCCGAACTTGGCAAAGGTGCGGTCGATCAGCGGGAACTGCTCGGGCGTGGAGTTGCGCACCTCAACCCGCCCGCCGGTGATGGCGCCGAGCGCCAAAAAGGTGACGATCTCGTGGAAGTCTTCGGCAAAGGTGAAATCGCCGCCGCCCAGGGCTTCGACCCCATGAATGGTCAGGCGCGAGGTGCCCAGACCTTCAATCTTCGCGCCCAGCATCTGCATGAACTGGCAGAACTCCTGCACATGCGGCTCGGAGGCGGCGTTCATCAGCGTCGAGCGGCCCTCGGCCAAGGCGGCGCAGAGCACGAAGTTCTCGGTGGTGGTGACCGAGGCGTAGTCGGTCCAGTGGTCATTCGCCTGCAGCTTGCCCGCCACCTTCAGCACCAGGCCGTCGCTATGACGCTCGACCTCGGCACCGAAACGCTGGAACACCTCCACATGCGGGTCGATCTCGCGCACGCCCAAGGTGCAGCCGGTCACATCGTCTTCAATGCGAGCGCTGCCAAAGCGCGCCATCAGGCCCGGCACCAGCATGATGCTGGAGCGCATCTCCTCGGGCAGGCGGTCGGTGGCGGCGTCGAAATGCGTGTCGCGGTGGTGCACGTCCAGCACGCCGCTCGCATAGTCAATCTCGACCGAGCTGCCCAGATTGCGGAAGACCTCGAGGATCTTCTTCACGTCGGTGATCTCGGGGACCCCGCGCAAGCGCACCGGCTCGGCCGTCAACAAGGTGGCGCACAAAATCGGCAGCACAGCGTTCTTGTTGGCGGAAGGGATGATGCGGCCCGCCAGGGGCGTGCCGCCGTGAACGATCAGATTCGACATGAAGACAAGGATGGGCGCGAGGCAGAAGCGGTGATTATCGACGCAGCGCCACGCCCAAGCCCGGCGACATGGGAATTAGCGCCCCAGTGGTGCTAATCTGCGCCGACGCCTCAAGGCGAGCGCCGACACGCCGGCGTGGCCCCATCAGCACCGCGAGTTGCCTCATGCCACTGAACCGCCGTCAGTCGCTGCTCATCGCCCCCAGTGCCCTGGCCTGGGCGGCGGGCTTGCGCACCGGGTCGGCCCAAGGGCAAAGCGCACCGGGCTTGGCCCAGATTGAGGCCGCCGCCCGCGCCGAAGGCTGGCTCCACAGTGGCGGCATGCCCAATACCTGGGCCAACTGGGAGAGCAGTTGGAACGAGTTGAAACGTCTGTACGGCATTCAGCACCGCGACTGGGACCTGAACAGTGCCGAGAGCCTGGATCGCATGGAAGCCGAGGGCAGCAAGGGCACGCTGGACCTCGCCGATGTCGGCTTTGAATATGGCGCCATGGCACGCGGCCGCGGCATCAGCCGCCCTCACAAGCCCAGCCACTGGGAGCAGATTCCCGACTGGGCCAAAGACAGCGAAGGCTATTGGGCCTTGGCCTATACCGGCACGGTGGCCTTTCTGGTCAACACCCGGCGTAGCGCCGAACGCGGCGTGCCGCGCAGCTGGGCCGAGCTGTTCGAGCGCGGCCACCGGGTGCTGATCGGCCAGGTCGGCTCGTCGGCGCTGGCCAGTGCCGGTGTTCTGTCGGCCGCCATTGCCCTGGGCGGTGATGAGCGCCATTTGCAAGCAGCCCTGGAGCGCTTCGCCAAGCTGGCGGCGCAGGGCGGCTTGCTGACGCACAGCCCCTCGCTGGCCCGGATGGAGTCTGGGGTGGCCGATGTCTTCATTACCTGGGACTTTCTGGCCTTGGCGATGCGCGAGCGCTTGAGCCGGCCTCGTGACTATGAGGTGCTGATCCCTTCAGACGGCTCGGTGACCAGTGGCTACACCACCCTGATCAACAAGCACGCGCCGCACCCCAATGCGGCCGTGCTGACGCGCGAATACATCTTCAGCGACGCGGGCCAGATCAATTTGGCACGCGGCTTTGCGCGGCCGATACGCATCAATCAGCTCAAACTGCCGGACTCGGTCAGCCAAGCGCTGCTCGACCCGGCGCAATACAGCAAGGCCCGCGTCGTCAAACACTTCATCTGGGCCTGGGAAGCGAAGAAGCTCTCGCAGGCCTGGGCGCGTGAGGTGCTCAGCCATATGGCCTCGCCCAAGCCCTGAGTGCGCAGCTCGGGCAGCGAATAGTCCTGCGCCTCGTGGGGTCCATCAGCCGGGTGGCCGGAAACAGGCAAAATCCCCCCCCTGACGAAGAATTTAGAGTTTTTCGTCTATTTGACAAAGCTTTGATGTAACTCGTGCATGCCCGCGCCCCTTTGACGCCTAATGCGCGCTGTTTTTGACCTTGCCCTGAGCCTCGCGCTCGAAAGTTGATATCGATGAAACGTCTGGATGATTTCCGCCTGCGCCTGGGCCGCCATGAGTTGGTGCCCATCATGATTGGAGGCATGGGGGTCGACATCTCCTCGTCGGACCTGGCCCTGGAGGCCGCGCGCCTGGGCGGTATCGGCCATATCTCGGACGCGATGGTCAATACCGTCACCGACCGCCGCTACAAGACCAAATACGTCAAAGCCAAACAGGCGCAGTACCAGTACAACGTCGCCTCGGAAGACAAATCCGAGGTGAAGTTCAATCTAGAGCACCTGGCCGAAGCCACACGCGCGCATGTGGAACACACCATGTCGCGCAAGCAGGGCAAGGGCCTGATCTTCATCAACTGCATGGAAAAGTTGACGATGAACGGGCCAAAAGAAACGCTGGCCGTGCGCATGAACTCGGCGCTGGACGCCGGCATTGACGGCATCACCCTGGCGGCCGGCCTGCATCTGGGCTCGTTTGCCTTGATCGCCGATCACCCTCGCTTTCGCGAAGCCAAGCTGGGCATCATCGTCTCCTCGCTGCGCGCGCTGCAGCTGTTCCTGAAGAAGAATAGCCGCCTGAACCGTCTGCCCGACTATGTGGTGATCGAAGGCCCCTTGGCCGGTGGCCACCTAGGTTTTGGCATGGACTGGGCCGAGTACGACCTGGCCACCATCGTCACCGAGATTCACCAATACTTGCTGGCCGAGAAGCTAGAAATCCCGCTGATCGCCGCCGGCGGCATCTTCACCGGCAGCGATGCGGTGCGCTTCCTTGAGCTGGGCGCCTCAGGCGTGCAAGTGGCGACGCGCTTCACCGTCACCCGCGAATGTGGCCTGCCGGACGACATCAAGCAGGAATACTTCAAGGCCAGCGAGAGCGATATCGAGGTCAACGAGATCTCGCCCACCGGCTACCCGATGCGCATGATCACGGCCAGCCCCGGCATCGGTGACGGCATCCGCCCGAACTGCGAAGCCTATGGCTATTTGCTCGATGCCAATGGCAAGTGCGCCTACATCAGCTCCTACAACCGCGAAGTGGCGGCGCATCCCGGCGAGCGCCGCGTCAAGGTGCAGGACAAGACCTGCTTGTGCACCCATATGCGCAACTTCGACATCTGGACCTGCGGCCAGCTGACCTGGCGCCTGAAAGACACCACGCACCGCAACCCCGACGGCAGCTACCAGCTGCTGACGGCCGAGCATGTGTTCAAGGACTACCAGTTCAGCACCGACAACCGCGTCGCCCTGCCCGAGCCGGAGTTGGCGGTCAGCGTTTAAGCCAAGCGCAGTCCATGGCTCAAGCTGCCATGGGCTGAACTCAGCGCTGCCGCGCCACCCAGACGCGCACCCGCTGCGCCAGCAAGTCCAGCGGCAGCGGCCCGGCGCCGAGCACCAAGTCATGGAAGGCACGCACATCAAAGCGCGGGCCCAAGGTTTGCTCGGCCTGCCGGCGCAGCTCCAACAACTTGAGCTGGCCGATCTTGTAGCCCAGCGCTTGGCCGGGGGTCACGAGGTAGCGATCGACCTCGGACTCCCAGCGCTGACCGGTGTGGGCTTCAAAGTAGTCCATGGCACGCTCGCGGCTCCAGCGCCGCTGGTGCATGCCGGTGTCCACCACCAGCCGGATGGCGCGGAACAACTCGCTGTCCAGGCGGCCGAACTCGCTGACCAACTCTTGGTAAAAGCCCAGCTCCTTGGCCAGCCCTTCGGCATACAAGGCCCAGCCTTCCACATAAGCGTTCAGCTCGTCACTCAGTGACAGATGAAAGGGGTGCGCGCCGGGCGACTCCTGCGTGATGGAGATCTGCAAATGGTGGCCGGGCAGGCCCTCGTGATAGGCCGTGGCCTCGTTGCTGGCCTTGCTGATCTGATCGAACTGGTAGGTGTTGACCCAGACCAGGCCGTCGCGCTTGCCGTCCACCGTGCCCTGTTGATAGCTGGTGGAACTGTCTTTCTCCAGCACCTCGGGGATGGCTTCAACCTGCAGCCTGGCCTTGGGCAAGCGTCCGAACAAGCGTGGCAGTTCGGGTTCGATCTGGGCGCTGTAGCGGCGGTAGTCGTCAACGATTTCCTCCCTTGAACGCGCCCGGAACCATGGGTCGGTTTCGATAGCATGCCGCAGGGCAGCCAGATCCGCATAGCCATGCTGGCGCGCCAACGCCGTCATCTCCGCTTCAATACGCTGTACCTCGCGCAGGCCCAAGGCATGGATGGCGTCGGGGCCGAGCCGTGTGGTGGTCTGCGCCGCGACCGCCTCGGCATACAAGCGCTGCCCCTGCGGCAAGGCCCAGAAGCCGGCGTGGGTGCGCGCCTTGGGCGCATAGTCGCGCTGCACCCAGGCGCCCAGCTCGGCATAGGCGGGCAGCACCTGCTCATTCACCGCCCGCAGAATCGCTTGGCTCAACTCCTCGCGCAGCGCCGGGCTGAAGTCATCCGGGAATTTTTTCAAGGGCGCGGCAAACACGCTTTGCATGCCGGTGGCGGCGGCAAAACCGGCGCATTGCACCACCACCTTGTCCAGCAAGGCACGCGGTGGCGTCAAGCCGCGCCGCAAGCCCAGCTGTGCGAGGCCACGCGCCTGCGCCAGATAGGCCGGCACTTGCTGCAGCCGCGCCAGGTAGGCGCGGTAATGCGCTTCGGTCTCAAAGGGCGCGGTGCTGACCAGCCCAGGCAGATTGGCCTGCACCCCGTTGTACTGGTTGAAAGGCATCAGGTGCAGCTGCGCCCGGTAGTCCTGCAGGCGCAGCCGCAAGACATGCAAGAGCAGCGCCCGATCCAGCCGGTCCATCTCGCCCAGCCCCGCCTCGGGCAAGGCCTGGGCGCGGCGCAGCAAGGCCTGGGCCTCGCGCTCTGCCTGCGCAAAGGCCGCCGGCGTCAGCGTGCGCAGCCGGTCGAGCTGGCGATAGTCGCCATACAGCGTAGCCGCCTCGGGGTCGCTACGCAGGTAATAGGCCCAGTAGTCATCGGCGAGCTGGCGCAGCACCTGCGCAGGCGCGGGCGCCGAAACCATCGGCGCGGCATGAAGCGGCGGGGCCGCCTGCACACCACTCGCCAGGAAGACAGCGCCGGCCAACAAGAGCAGGCGATTCAAGCGGGCCGGGTGCAGCTTCATGGTGGGCATTCAGCGGGTTGGGAAAAGGGCTTAGCGCAGGTTCTCGTTCAGCACGTCGGCCAAGCGACGGGCCGCGGCCGTCAACTGAGCGCGCAGATCCGCGTCATGCGCTTCGGCATAGGACTCATCGACCTTGTGACCGTCCGGGTAAAAGCCCGGCGCACTGGCGATGCGGCAGGACTCCTGGGCCCACACCACCGGCTCCGCAGCCGCGGGACGCGCCGCCTTGACCTGCGAACGTTGCAACGCCGGTGCTTCCTTGAGCTGGGTCGGCGCTCTCGCCAAGTCAGCCGCCACCAAGCCTTGCAGCGCAGACGCGCCACCGGCCCGGTTCAGAATCAAACCCGAATCCCACAGCGAATGCAGATTCGAGCCGCGCCCGAAACCCTGCACCTGATAGCTGTTGCCACCGCGGTCATCGGCAAAGCCGGCATGCAGCGGCTGATGCACATCGCCGACCAGATGCACCACGTACTTCAAGGCCTTCAGGCGCTCTTCATCGGGCGCCGCGCTTCGCAGCAGCGCCTGTTGGCGCTCCAAGGCCGCCACCACACAGGCACCGCCCTCGCAATCGCGCTGCGGCTCATAGGTGCAGGCAGCGTCGCGTGGGAAATTGACGTAATGCCAGGGGCCGGTCTGCGGCGAACGGTGTTCATCGGCCCAGGTAGAAACAGAGGCCAGCGAGCTGCCGGGCTCCAAAGCCAACAAACGCTGAACTTCGGCACGCGCGGCCGCAGTCAAATTTTGCTCGGCCACCGTGGCGATAAGTCGATGACCATCGCCACCCCAGGCCTGCACGGCCAAAGGTTGGATCAGAGAAAAAGGCAGGGCTAAAGCCAACAGGGCGCGCCACAGAACCCGAGGGCGCGCTGAAAGATTCGAAATAGACAACAAGGGCGGCGGACTTCAAGAACACAACAGAGAGAAGGAAAGAGAACCCAAGCCCCCGTCGCACAGGCTTGTCGCTTCAGCACGCAGCCAAAAGAGCGGCGGCCGGGCCGGATTGTGCCAAAGCGCTTTTGGGGCGAAAGCCAAGCGTCGGGCCAATGCAGTCCCGATGCCGGTCTGAGTTTGCTGGGCATCTGCGCACTGAAACGCCGAAGCCCCGGTCACTTGTGGCGACAGGGGCTTCATGGGCGGCAGGGGAACAAGACGCGAGGGTCGGGCGTCTGCCCTTGGCCCCGCGGAGGTGACCCCGCCGGGCGACTGCTGAAAACAGCGGGTTTGTGTAGAACCCATGCACTCAGTGTAGGCAGGCGGCCTGAGCAGAAAATTGCGAAGATGGCAGAAACTTTGCCATGTTTGGCAGAAAATTGCTCAAATAGTAAAAACTAAGGCATACATATGGAACTTGACCGCATAGACCGCCAGATCTTGGAGGTATTGCAGCAAGACGGCCGCATCAACAACCAAGACCTGGCCGACCGCATCGGCCTCTCGCCCTCGCCCTGCCTACGGCGTGTCCGCACGCTGGAAGAAGCCGGGCTGATTGCCGGCTATCGCGCCCTGCTGGACGCCAAGAAGCTCGGCCTGAGCCTGATGGCCCTGGTGCACATCTCGATGGACCAGCACACGCCCGAGCGCTTCGCCAACTTCGAGGCCTCGGTGCAGGTGCTGCCCGAGGTGCTGGAATGCCTGCTCATCACGGGCCAGGCGGCCGACTACCAGCTCAAGCTGGTGGTGCGCGATATGGACCATTTTCAAAGCCTGCTGCTGGGCAAGTTGACGCGCATTCAAGGCGTTACCGGCGTGCATTCGAGCTTCGTCTTGCAGCAGGTGGTGAGCCGCACCGCCTTGCCGGTGGGTAGCCCATAAACCGTTCGCCATCGGGGGCAGAATCCGACCCCATCCCTGTATCGACGGCAAAGGCCTTATGACCCACAGATCCCTCGAATGGCGGCGCGGCGGCGCAGCGGTTGGCTTGGCCTGTGCGGCACTGCTGGCCCTGCCCTGCCATGCGCAGCCCACGGCTGCGACTGGGCCCCATTTCATCCACGGCTCCTGGGTGAATGTGCGTGAGGCTGCCGACGCAAGGGCGCGTGCGATCGACCAATTGGTCACCAACACGCCGGTCACCGTCGTAGCCAGGGAAGGCATTTGGTGCCGGCTCAGCTACGGCGCCGGCAAGACCGGTTTCGCCGCCTGCAATCTGCTGGGACCCCAAGCGCTGAGCCTGGCGCAAACCAGCAAGGAGCCCGCCCGCGCCTTTTGGGTCGCGCCCTCGCCCAAGCGGCTGGCGGCCTATGGCCAGTCACTGCTGCCGCCGGCGGCGCTGCGTCTGGAGGTCTTGAAGAAAACCTTGCAAGCCGGTGACTTTGTGCGTTATCCGGCCATGAGCGAATTTGAGGCGGCCAAGAAGCTGATGAAGGCGGGCGTCCTGCTGAACCCGGCGCAGGAGCTCGAACGCGGAGCGGCCGTGGACATGGCGGCTGAACTGCGCGGGCTGGGCATCAAGCCGGCACCGATACGCCCATCGTTCTTTCGCAGCCATGCCAGCGTGGCCTTGGTGTCGGAGGCCGATGCCGATGGCTTGGCCGCCGTCGGCGCCAGCAAGATCAGCGTGCATCCCAAGGGCCTGCCTACCGCCTGGTTCTCCCGCCACAACGGCCCCGAGATCGAAGGCATTACTGGCTTTTGGGACGTGGGCGACGCCACGCTGACTTTGACGCCGCCGCTGCACATCTACTCGGTGGCGGCGAACGGCTTGGTGGGTGCGGCCGCTGTGAGCAAACTGGCCTTCGAGGTCGGCGGCGAAGGCCATTACTGCGGCGCACGCTACACCGGCACCAGCCTGGCCCTTGCCGACTATCTCCATTCGTCCTCGGCCCTGCCCGACAGCATCGATTTCCAGGTCCTGCGCGACTACCCAGCACTGAAAGAAGGCACCGAGGTGCTGGCGCGCTTTGCGCTGCCACAGAAGCTGGCGCAAAAGAGCGTGAAGATCAAAACCCAGTCACAGCCGGTGAACAAGCTGCCCGGCTATGAAGGGTTGGACGAGGCCGCAAGGCTCGAACGACTCCATCGCCTCAAGCCCCGCATCATCCTGCGTGAAATCGATCTGGACGGCGACGGTGTGGCCGATCTGATGCAGCTCGAAACGCCGCTGCAATACGGAGAAATTTCGCTGGACCTGGTGCTGCGCCGCAATTGGTACGTCAACATCCTGGGCCAATGGTTCAAGGCCGGCGAATGGGAGGATCAGGACTGCACCTGATGCCCTCAGGCGGCTGGCGTCGGCACACTCAGTAACGCCGCCAGCAGCAAGGACTCGGCCAACACCTCGAAGGCCTCTTCCAGCTCCGCAATCGGATAGGGCATGGCCCACTGGTCCACCAAGATCGCCCATAGGCCGCAAGTGATGCTGGCCAGCAGCAGGCCGCGCGTCAGCCGCCACGGCATCGCGCGCACCATGAAAGCCACGGCAATGGCCCCCAGCAGCGCCACCATCAGCATCGGCAGCTCACGCACCCAACCGAGTTCGCACCACGCGCTCAGTTCATGGCAGCGGTACTTCCAGAGCTCATGCAGCATGAACTGCTCATCCAGCGCCAACACAAACATGGCCAACGCCAGCCAGCTGCCGAGCCGACGCGGCAGCCCGCCGTCAGCCAACAAGCGCAGCGACAGCACCGAGAGCGTCAGCAAGAGCGCACTCGACAACCACGACACTGGCGAGGCATCGGAACGAAAAGCCCGCTCCCACCCCGGGTAGGCGAGCCAGGCGCTGATCAGCATGAACAAGCAAGCGCCGAGCAGCGCGAACAAAGCGCTCCAACCATGACGATGTGGCGGCTGCTCGCGGGAAGGGTGAAAGCTCATGGCGGCGATTGTCTACGAGGGCTTAGGCCCGAGCGGCACGACGCGTTTCATCGCATCGCCCGATGCCTCCGCAAGCGTGGGCTGCTAAACCGTAAAAACCCGCCATGCCCGGTCGCTAAAGTGACTTGCCGATTCAAGACCAAGAGGACAAGATACGACACGTGATCATCGTGATGTTGATTGGGAGTAGATTTTGGTCAACAGCAAACCCAGAGTCAGCCGGTTTCGAATCTTGCTCACCGCATTGGCCTTGGCGTCATGCCCAAGCGCTGATGCCCAGCCCCAAGCACCCATTGTCATCAACGTCGAAAACAGTGCAGGGCCCTATTCCCGCGGCGAAAACGGCAAGCCGGTCGGGCTTGCCTATGAGCTTGTCGCTGCCGTTTTTTCGGAAGCCAAGATCAATGTCGAATATCGCTTGATGCCTTACGCGCGCTGTATGGCGCAAACGAAACGCGGCAACGGCGCAGGATGCATAACCACGGCGAAAAACAAGGAGAACTTGGCTGACTTTGCCTGGCACTCCAAACCCTTTGTTCAGCAAAAAATGGCCATCGTGGTGCGTGCCGAATTTGGGGAAGGCAGTCTCAAACTCAACGATCTTTACGGGCACAAAGTGATCGCGGTCAATGGCTACACCTATGCGGATGACTATTACATCGCCAAGCCCCATCTCAAGTTGGAAAACGCGGTGAACGATGTTGTCGCTTTGCAGATGCTGAAGAAAAAGCGTGCCGACTACGCCATTCTTGAGGAGCGCATCATGGCCTTCAATATGGCGACCGAGCCGGTTCTCAAAGCGCTGGGCGGCAAGTTCCGGGTGGCAGGCTACCTCAATCCGCTCGACGGCTATGTGTCGTTTTCAAAGACCGAACCAGGGCTCGAAAAACTCATCACCGCTTTTGATGAGGCGCAGGCGCGCTTGGAGCGCTCTGGCGCATTGGCGGCCATTCTGAAGCGCCATGACTTCTAAGCCGAGCGGACAAACAGGACTCGGCGAGAACCGCTTCCTCCCACCGCGCTGAATCAACGGGGTTCTACGCACACCCTTTGTTAAGCGCACGCCCCTCCGCCCCAGCGGATGCAGCATAAAGAGATCCTTCGCCTGGACACAAGCGAGAAACTACTTCGACATATCAGGCGGGAGGCAGCGCCACACAAGCCACCCAAGGTCGCGGCAGGGCCAGCGCTTGGGTCGTCGCCAGCGGCAAGCCCTGATCGAACTCAACCTGCCATTCACGCAAGCCCTGACCCCGTAGCTTGAGCCAGGCCTCATGGGCGGCCCAGGCCTGCGCGAAGCCGGCGCCGTCTTGCGCGAGCAAGTGGGCATGGACTTGCGGGCCTAGGTAGTCGCGCGCCACCGCCTGCCAATCGGGCGGCGTTTCGTCGCGCACGAGGTCGATGCCGACCGGCCCCTGCAAGTTCACTGCCGCCAGCGAGAGCCCGGCCTCGTGGCTAAAGGAAAGACCGACCAGGTCGATCAGGCCTCTGAGGCCCGGTCCCTCCAGGCGGGGCGGCTGGCCCGGCGTTGATTTGATGTCGATGCTCTCCAGCGGCAGCGCCAAGCGCGCCGCCAAGGCCTCGCGCAGCGCAGCCCGCAGCTGTGCCCGGGCCTGCGGACGCGGCAGCTGCGGGTCGAGACGCAGCGCGAGCACAAAGACACTTGCGCGCAGGTCTATCGCCTCAGAGGGCCAAAACACAAGCGACAGCGCCGAGGCCTCCATCCGCCTCCCCTCAAGCGCGCTGCGGCCCCGCCGGGCAACCGCTCCAGGCCGAGCCGGCCGGGATGCTCTCGCCCTTCATCACCAGGGTCATGGCGCCCAGCCGTGCATCATCACCGACGCTGGCGCCGTAGAGCACCGTGCTGCGCGGGCCGATGTTGACGCGGGCGCCGATGTGCACATGGTCGATCTTCATCACACGGTCTTCGAACAAATGCGTTTGCGGACAAGTCAGTGCGTTCAACTCGCTGTGGTCGCCGATGTGCACGCAATCGAATTCGGTGATGTCGGTGGTGTCGAGATAAACGCCGCGGCCGATCTTGGCGCCGAGCAGCTTGAAGGCCAGCGGCAGCCAGGGCGTGCCGCGCAGAAAGCGCAGAAAGTTGGGCACCGCAATGCCCTCAAACAAATTGGTGGCTGCCTCGGAGATCCAAACAAAGGGCGTCCACATCGGCGTGGCGCGTTGGCGGTAGCGCCCCAGCAGCAGCCACTTGAACAGCGCCACAAAGACAAAGCAGGCCAGGCCGAACATCAAACCCGAGGCGGTCAGATCCCAGGCCACGCCCAGCCATTGACCGTCGCTAGCCTCGGGCATCACATCGAGCACGATGGTGTAGCCGGCCGAGATCACGATGGCATGCGGCGCCACGATGCGGAAGCTCTCCACCAGCGTGCGTCCGAGCCGGCGCACCCACGAGGGCTTGAAGGTCAGCGACTCCGGGTAACCCGCCACCGCCTCGCGCGCCGGCAAATGAATCGGCGGCGTGCCCAGCCAGGTGTCGCCGCTTTGCATGCGCTCGCCATCGGGGGCGCGCGAAAGGACGCCGATCAAGACGTTCTCGGGGATGGTGGTGCCGTCCGGCACATAAGTGCCGTTGCCCACAAAGCTGCGGCGCGACACCACGGTGGGCTGCATCGTCATCCAGCCACCGTCGATCTCTTCATCGCCCAGCAAGACCGCGTCGGCGATAAAGGTCTCATCGCCCAGCGTCAGCATATCGGGCACCACGCCCAGGGCGGTGGAGATCTCGGCGCCCCGGCCAACGCGCGCGCCCAACAAGCGATACCACCAGGGCGAGAACACCGTGGCATAGACGCCATGCAACACCTGCAGGCTGGACTCTTGAATCTGGTTGACCAGCCACTTGCTGCAGTAGACCCAGCTGTGCACCGGCCAGCTGCCGCTGTGCAGGCGCGGCAAGATGCCCCAGCGAATGGCGGCCGACAAGAGCGCCGTCACCACGATCAAGACCGCGCTAGCGGGCAGCGCCAACAGGAAGTAACGCAACAGCTGCAGGGGCACCCAATCACCTTGAAGCCAGGCGATGGAGCTCAGCTCGTCCAGGTTGTCGATCAACATGAAGGTGGGGAAGACCGGCAGGAAGAACAGCGTAGCGATCAAGAGCGCGCCGGTGACGAAAAACAGCCCTTCCAGCGCCCGCCACCAAGCGCTCACCCGCGGACGCGGCCGCAAGCTGGCCGGGTCGAAGGCGCCGACATCCCGCGCCGGCGAGCCGGTCCACACCCGTGCGGGCGGCACCCGCTCACCGGCGCTCAAGGCCGACTGGCCCTGCAGATGAGCCCACGCTCCCACCTGGGTATCGCCCTCCAAGACGCAGTAGGAGCCCACATAGGCTTGCGGCGCAATGTCGATGCGGCCCAGCAGCAACTCGCCATGCAACACGCGGGCATTCTCCAGATTGACCGCATTGCCGATGCTGGCGCCGTCGCCGACGCTCAAGAGCTCCGGCGCGCGCAGGGTGATGGAGCCGATCAAGACGTCCCGGCCGATACGCGCCCCCAATGCGCGCAGCCACCAGACATGCAAGGACGAGCCGCTGAGCAAGTACACCGGCGCCGCCTCCAACAAACGGTCGGCCAGCCACCAGCGGAAGTAGCTGAGGCCCCAGAGCGGATAGCGGCCTGGTTTGAGACGTCCGGCAATCAACCATTTGCCGGCAATGGCCACAGCAAACTCCAGCACCGTCACGCCCAGGAAGACGGCCACCGACATGCCCACCGCCACCCAAACGGAATCGGCCGGGTCGCCGGTGAAGTAATGGAAAGTGAAGAAGGGCGCCAGCCACTGCGCCATGCGCAGCGCCACCAGCACCGGCACCATCAAGGCCTGGGCCAAGCCGCAGCGCCAACGTCGCCAGGCCGAGGGTGGTTGCCAGGTCGGCATGCTTGAGTCGGCGCCCGAGCCCTCATTCGGCGCCGGGGCTTGCATTGCCTCCAGCACCTCGGCAATCGCTCCAATGCGCCGGCCTTGGTAGATGTCTCGCACCGTCAACCCGGCAAAGCGGGGCTGGGCACGCAGCGCCGAGGCCAGGCGCGCCGCCAGCAAGGAGTGGCCGCCCAGGTCGTTGAAGAAGTCAGCCTCGCGGCGAATCGCCTGGCCGGGGAACAAGGTCTTCAGCGCTGCGAAAAGCGCCGCCTCGGCTTCGCTGCGAGCCGCGTCGTCCTGGCTGGCGTCCTCAGCCTCCTGAACCAGCGGCAAGGCCCGCAGCGCATGACGATCAATCTTGCCCGAGGTCAGCCGTGGCATGGCCGGCAGCCAAACATAACGCGCCGGCACCATGTACGGCGGCAAGACCTGGGCCAAGGCTTGGCGCAGAGTTGCGGCCGGCAGAGTCGCGGCCGGCAAAGCTTCGGCTGCATCGGCCACCAGATAGGCCACCAATTGCTCCAGGCCGGCATCGCTGCGCAGCAAGACCGCCACCGTGCCCACGCCCGGCTGCTGCGCCAGCAAGGCCTCGATCTCACCCAACTCCACACGGAAACCGCGAATCTTCACCTGGTCATCAACCCGGCCCAGGCAGTGAATCTGGCCCTGCTCGTCGATGCGCGCCAAGTCGCCACTGCGGTACAGGCGTGCATCCCCCGCGCCGCTAGACCAAGGGTTGGGCAGAAATTTTTGCGCCGTCAGCTCCGGCCGGCCCAAATAGCCGGCGGCAACGCCGGGGCCGCTGATGCAAAGTTCGCCGGTTTCGCCGAAGGGCTGCAGGCGCAGGCCGTTTTCGACATCCGGCGCAATCACCATCAGCTGGTAATTGGGCAAGGGCTGGCCAATCGTGACGGCGTCGCCAGCGCGCAACTCAGCCATGCTGGCACTGACGCTGGTCTCGCTCGGCCCATAGCTGTTGAAGACCTGGCGGCCGGGCCGCGCCCAGCGGGCCACCAGCGTCTCGGGGCACATCTCGCCGCCCAGATTGATCAGGCGCAGGCCCGGCACGTCTTGATTGAACAGCGCCAGCAAGGTGGGCACCGCATGCAGCACCGTCACGCCTTGTTCGATCAGCGCCAGCGGCAGCGCATCAGGGTCGGCCGCAATCTCGCGCGGCGCCAGCCACAGCGTGGCGCCTACAAGAAAGCTGATCCAGATCTCCTCAAACGACATGTCGAAGGCGACCGAGAAACCTTGGTAGACCGTGTCTTCGGCGCGTATGCCCAGCAGCGCGTTCTCGCTGCGCAGAAAGTGGCAGATGCTGGCCTGGCTGATGGCAATGCCCTTGGGCTTGCCGGTCGAACCCGAGGTGTAGATCACATAGGCCGGCTGCTCGGGCTGCGCCGTCTCGCGGCGATGCAGCGGGGCCTCGTGAGGCATCAGCAGTTGTTCGGCGGTCCAGACCGGCCCACCATGCACCGCCAAGCGTGGCGCGAATTCGGCGCAGCTCACCAGGCCCAGCGCTTGCGCATCCTCCAGGCAGGTGAGCACGCGCTCCAGGGGGGTGTCGGCGTCACTCGGCAGCCATGCGGCGCCGGTTTTGGCAATCGCCAGTTGCATCACCAACAGCTCGATGCCGCGCGGCAGCCACAGGCCAACGATGTGGCCGGGCCGCAGGCCCGCCTCGATCAAACGCGAAGCGGCGCGGTCTGCGGCGCCGTTCAATTCCGCATAGCTGAGCGCACGCGTGCCCTGGCGCAGCGCGATTTGGTCGGGCAGGCGCTGCGCGGTGGCCTCAAACAGATCGGCCAGCACTTCATGGCGCAGCAAATCGGGCCTGGCGGGGCCGCGAAGAATCGGGAACTCGGTGGTCAAGTGGGGGACGGCGGGCAAGATAGGCAAGAAGGGCCGGTTCAGCGGGCAGGCTAGACGGCCAAACCGCAGACCGTTGCCGCCGCCAGCAGGGGACAGACCGCTATCGTAGTGGGTCTGCGCCCCCGCCTGCGCCATCCAGCCACCGAGCAGGCATCGGAAACCTCAGCGGATGACCGAGATCAAGTCCCGTCGCTGAGCGAGGCTAGGCTCGCCTCACGCGGCCACCTCGATGACGATCTTGCCGAAATGCCCGGCCTGCTCCATCAACTCAAAGGCTTCGCGGGCCTGGGCGAAGGCAAAACGGCGGTCGATCACCGGCTGGATCTGGGCCACGGCGGTGAAGCGGCAGACCTCCTCCAGCATCGCGCGGCTGCCCACGAACACACCGGCCAGGCGCTTGGCACCGCCGATCAACATCGCCGGATTGATCTGGCCGTCAAAGCCGCTGACGCCGCCGATGATGGCCACCGTGCCACCCATGCGCGCGCTGTTCAGTGAGCGTAGCAAGGTGTCTTTGCCGCCCACCTCCAGCACCAGATCGACGCCCCGGCCTGCGGTCAGGCGCAACACCTCGTCTTGCCACTCCGGGTGCGTGCGGTAATTGATCACTTCATCGGCGCCCAGGGCGCGGGCGCGGTCCAGTTTTTCGTCGCTGGAAGAAGTGATCAGCACGCGCAGTCCGGCCGCCTTGGCCAGTTGCAAGGCCCAGATCGAAACGCCGCCGGTGCCCAGCAGCAAGACCGTGTCGCCCGGCTTCACGCGGCCCTCCACAAACAGTGCATTCCAGGCCGTCACCGCGGCACAGGGCAGAGTCGCGGCCTCGGCGTAGCTCAAGTGGGCCGGGATAGCCACCCAGGCTTCTTCATGCCAGGTCACCTCTTCGGCCAACATGCCGTCGCCCTCGCCACCGAGCGCTCCGCCGGTGTTCTGCGGCGTCGGGCTGCCTTGCTGCCATTGGGGGAAGAAGGAGCCGACCACCCGATCACCCACCGCCCAACGCTGCACCGCCGAACCCACCGCAATCACCTCACCGGCGCCGTCGGAGCCGGGCACCACGCCGGCGGCCTTGACGGCCCGGTACTGCCCCTTCACCACCATCAGATCGCGGTAGTTCAGCGACACCGCATGCACCCGCACACGCACCTCCTGCGGGCCCAGCGGCGCGCTCGGCAGATTCACTCGCTCCAGACCGGCCAAGTTTTGACCCGGGACCACTCGATAGGCTTGCATCATCATTTCCTTGTTCAATCGAGCCCCTGATGGGCTCCTGTACTTCCTTGCGGGCGGCGGCGGCGCCGTCTTCAACACCCTGGTCGGCATCTTATTAATTCCAAAATGTCTCTGGTGGCGCATTTTGCTAACATCTCTGTAGCTGATTTGGAACCAATAAAGCCAAAACCATGAATGACCGACTGACAGGTATCAGCGCCTTTGTGGAAGCGGTGGAAGCCGGCAGCTTTGCGCTGGCCGCCGAGCGCATGCAGCTGACCCGCTCCGCGGTGGGCAAAAGCATCGCGAGGCTGGAACAACGCCTGGGCGTGCGCCTGTTTCAGCGCACCACGCGCAGCCAAAGCCTGACCGATGACGGCCAGGCCTATTACGAACGCTGCGTGCGCGCGCTGGCCGAGTTGGACGCCGGCCATGCCGCGCTGGACAGCGGCAAGTCGGAACCGGTCGGGCGCCTGCGCGTCACCGCGCCGGTGCTGTTCGGGCGCCATTGCGTGGCACCGCTGCTGCTGCAGCTGACGCAGCAATTCCCGCAGCTGAATGTCGAGATGTCCTTCAACGACCGCAATGTCGATCTGGTCGAAGAGGGCTTTGATCTGGCCGTGCGCATCGGCCCACCGGCCGACAGCGCCACCCTGGTGGCGCGCCGCTTGGCGACCCAGAACATGGCGATTTGCGCCGCACCGGCCTATCTGCAAGCCCATGGCAAGCCGGACAAATTGAGCGAGCTGACAAGGCATGCCGGCATCGCCTACGGCCGCAATGGCCAGGCCAGCCCTTGGCGCGTGCGCGATGAACACGGCCAGCTCTGTACGCCGCAGCCGCAGATCCGCTTGATCCTCGATGACATTCAGGCGGTGGCCGACGCCGCGGTGGCCGGTGCCGGCCTCGCTTGGCTGCCCTGCTGGCTGATGGCCAAACATGCGCGCGCCGGCGAATTGCAGCCGCTGCTGGACAGCGCCGACGTGCTGCCTTCCGAGATCCACGCCGTGTGGCCGCAGTCACGCTACTTGCCGAGCAAGACCCGCGTCGCCATCGATGCCTTGGTGGCGGGCATCCCGCGCATGATGGGGGAACTTGAACAGGCCGCGCGCTGAGGCCCTAGCGGGTCGCGAGCCAAAGATCCGGGCGCGGGATCAGCCGAGCGAGCCCAAATGCCGGGCCAAGCGCTTGCCCAGGCAGAGCAAGGTGACCGTCGGCGGCAAGCCCCAGGGCTCGGGGATGACCGAGGCGTCGCAGACATAAAGATGCTTCAAGCGGCTCTGCAAATTGGCATCCACCCCCTCGCCGATACGCACACTGCCGCCGGGGTGGGCAGCAAAGTGCCAGGTCTTGAAGATGTTTTTCGCGCCGGCCTGGGTGAGGATTTTTTTGGCCAGGTCCACACCCTGGGCCAGTTTGGCGCGGTCGCTGGCCTGCAGCGATTTGTTGACGGAACGCGGCCCAATGCGGCCACCGATTTCATCGCGCACCTTGACCATCAGCGTCAGCGTGCGGCGGTGGGCCAGCAGGCGGTCGAAGCGCCCGACCTGGGCGGCAAAGGCCGCGTACATCGGCTGCGGCAAGGTCATGTCGGCGAGCATGATGCCCGCGTCGGCCAGATGCAAGCCGGCCGCCATCGGCACCTCGGCGCCGCCATCCAAATCCGCCACGCTGCCCATCACCGCCACCACCGGGTCGCTGAAATGACGCGGCTCGGCGCTGACCACGCCCGAGGCCTGCAGCAGCCGAGGGCTGGCGATGCCGCCGCCGGCCAGAATCACTCGCGACGCCAGCGCTTGTCGAAGTTCGCCGTGCTGCAGGAACTCGACCCCGCAGGCCTGACCGTCACGCGCCAACACCCGCGTGACCCGTGCCGAGCTCAGCAACTGTGCGCCGGCGGCCTGCGCATCCTCGAGATAGTTGCGCGCCGTCCACTTGGCGCCGAAGGGGCAGCCATAGGCGCAACGCCAGCAGCCGCTGCGGCAACGCTCCGCCACGATCATCTTGTCGAGCTTTTGCCAGGCCAGACCGAGCGAACGCGCGCCCTCGCCGATGCGCTGAGCCAAGGGGCCAATCAAGCCATCGGGCAGCGGGGCCATCGGAACTTCGCGACGCACCTCGTCCAGCGATGCCTGTAAATCATCAACACCGTGGCGGGCAAACAGCGCCAGCGGTGGTGGCATGGCGGTGGCGAAATTGATCGCCGAGCTGCCGCCCAGCGTCGCCCCTTGCAGCAATAGCGAGGCATCACGGTTCAGGAACAAGCCACGCCCGGGACGCGCCGCAATCGACATCATCTGCGCCAGGCTGCCGCGCAAGGGCGCGTCGCTACCCTGTTCCAACACCAACACGCTTTGCCCTTGCCGCGCCAGCTCGCGCGCCACCGTGGCCCCGCCCGGCCCGCTGCCAACGACAATGAAATCGGACTTCAAGAGCGGCGCCACCATCCTGGCCTCAGGACTGGAAGCTGCCCGGCAGCAGAATGCCGCGATCAACGTTTTGAATATCGGTGTGGCCGGTGAAGGCCATGGTCACATCCAATTCCTTGCGGATGATCTCCAGGCAAGACCTGACCCCTTCTTCGCCCAGGGCGCCCAGGCCGTACAGAAAGCTGCGACCGATCAGGGTGCCGCGGGCGCCCAGCGCCCAGGCCTTCAGCACGTCTTGGCCGGAGCGAATGCCGCCATCCATCCAGACCTCGATGTCGCGGCCCACCGCCTCGGCAATCGCCGGCAGCGCATGGATCGACGAGGGCGCGCCGTCCAGCTGACGGCCGCCGTGGTTGGAAACGACCAGCGCATCGGCGCCGCTATTGGCGGCCAGGCGGGCGTCCTCGGCGTCCATGATGCCCTTCAGGATCAGCTTGCCGCCCCAGCGCTTTTTGATCCACTCGACATCGGCCCAGCTGAGCGCCGGGTCAAACTGCTCGGCCGTCCAGGCCGACAGCGAGGACATATCGCCAACGCCCTTGGCGTGGCCGACGATATTGCCGAAGCTGCGGCGGCGGGTGCCGGCCATGCCCAGGCACCAACGCGGCTTGGTCATCAGGTTGAGGATATTGGCGAGCGTCGGCTTCGGCGGGCTCGACAAACCGTTCTTGATGTCCTTGTGGCGCTGGCCGAGGATTTGCAGATCCAGCGTCAGCATCAGGGCCGAGCAGTTGGCGGCCTGGGCGCGGGCGATCAGGCGTTCGATGAAGTCGCGGTCGCGCATCACATAGAGCTGGAACCAGAACGGCGCCTGCGTGGCCGCGGCCACATCTTCGATCGAGCAGATGCTCATCGTCGACAGCGTGAAGGGCACACCGAAGGCTTGGGCCGCGCGGGCCGCCAGGATCTCGCCGTCGGCATGCTGCATGCCGGTCAGCCCGGTCGGCGCAATCGCCACCGGCATGGCCACCTCCTGGCCAATCATGCGGGTCTTGGTGCTGCGGTTTTCCATATTCACGGCGACCCGCTGGCGCAGCTTGATGGCCTGGAAATCGGCCGTGTTGGCGCGGTAGGTGGACTCGGTATAGGAGCCGGAGTCGGCGTAGTCGTAGAACATCCGCGGCACACGTTGCTTGGCCAGGACGCGCAGGTCTTCAATGCAGGTGATCACGGGCATGGTGGTCGGGTTCCGCTGACTTTGGGGAAGTGAATACTTTGGCCGCGATGCTAGACCAGCCAGCCCCGGCCCGGCCGGAAAAAACTTCAGCGCAGGGCGGAAGATCGCTCCGCCAGCGCCCTGCAATGCCCCATCAACCATTCGGCAAAGGCCTGGGCCGCGTCGGCCGCGCTGTGGGACAGCAGGTAATAGGGCGTGGCGGCCGGCACCTGCAACTCAAACAAACGCAGCAAGGCGCCGCTGCGCAAAAAGGGCTCGGCCAGACTCGGCCGCCCCAGCACCACGCCCTGGCCACAGGCAGCCGCTTCCAGCGTCAGGCCCAGGTCAACAAAGCGCGTGCCTTGCTGCGGCTCGGGCCAGTTCAACCCGGCCGCGCGCAGCCAGGGCGACCAGGCTTGCAGCGGCGTGCGCAGCAAGGTGGTGCAAGCCAAATCGGCAGGCTGCTGCAGGGCCGGCAATCGCTGCAACAAGGACGGCGCAATCATTGGGGTGACACAGTCTTGCATCAGCCGCTGTGCCACGGGCCCTGCTTCCACGGCCGAACCCAGCTCGGTGGCATCACCATTGCGGATCTCCACATCGGCCAAGGGCCCGGCTTCGTCGAGAAAGGGGATGCTCAGCAACAGCTCCAACTCCAGATCCGGCCGCAGCCGATTGAACTCGGGCAGGGCCGGCACAAGGATCTGCCGCGCAAAGGTCGGTGGCGAGCAGACGCGCAGCCGCTGCTGGCGTTGCGCCCGGCGCTGATGCTGGGGCATGGTGGCCAGCAACGCCAGCGCCGCGCGGGTCGGCTCAAGATACTCCTTGCCTGCCGCACTCAGGGCCACCGGCTTGCTGGAGCGGTCCAGCAGCACATTCCCCAGCAAGTCCTCCAGCGTGTTGATGCGCTTACCGACGGCGCTGGCACTGATGTTCAAGGCCGCGGCGGCACGCTCCAGGCTGCCCAGTCGCGCCACCGCCTCAAAGGCCCGCAGGCCATCGATCGAGGGGAAGCGGATATCGTCGTGCAACGGTGGGTTCATGGCGCCACTTTAGCGGCCACGCTCACGGCAACAAAAGAGCCACCGCGAGGGTGGCTCTGTGGTGGCAAGAAAGGGACTCTCTGGCCCCTTCCGAGCGAACTGACTCAATACTCGATGCCGGCGCGAATGCCGTAGGTGCGCGGATCGTTCCAGGTCGCCTTGACCCAGCCGTCGCCCCCTAACAACGAGTTCTTGGTCATGACATTGCCCAGGTTCAACACATAGGCTTCCACATGCCAGTTCTTGGGCGACACCAGCTTGATCGAAGCATCGATCTTGGTGAAGGCCTTCTGGGCGTCCGAGATGTGCGCGTTGTCCAGATTGCGCAGCGTGAAGTACATCTTGTCTTGCCACTTCACCGAGACCCAGGGCGTCAGCCGGTAGCCGCCGTCGAAATTGAAGTCCTGCGCGAAGTTGAAGCCCAGGCTGTACTTGGGGGCCAGCGGCAATTGGTGGCCGGTGATGTCAAGGACATTGCGGCCGGCCAACGTCGGATCGCTGCCCGTGTAGGTGTCGGGGCAGGCCGGGGCGCCCATGGCGGCGCGGTAGTCGCACTGCCAGTTGTCGCTGAAGCTGGGGTAGTCCTTCATCTTCGTACTCAGGTACGAGAAAAAACCGCCCAGACGCGCGCCGGACCAGGGCTTGTAATCCAGTTCCAATTCCAGGCCGGCAATGTCGACCACGCCGACATTGATGGTTTGCCAAGTGTTGTGAATATCGCAGCCGACCGAATTGGCCGGGCAGGCATTCTCTGGCTTGAACTTGGTCATGAAGGCGTCGCCGGTGACCTGCATATCCTTGTACTTGCTGTAGAAGGCGGTTGCCGACAGGCTCAGGCGGTTCTCCAGCATCAAGCCCTTGTAGCCCAGCTCAAGATTGGTGACGGTTTCGGGCTTGTAGGGCAAGAAGGTGGTCTTGCCGGCATAGGGCCCGATGCACTCGTGCTCCATGCAGAAGGTGTCCTTGTCGCCAAAGCCGCCGGCCTTGTAGCCGGTCGCCAAGGAGCCGTAGACCATGTCCTTGGGCGTGATCTGCTTCATCAAACCCAGGCGGTAGGTGAACTTCTTCCAGGTCTCACTGTGGTCGTTGTGCGCCGGCTCGCCATAGCCTGCGTAGGCACCGACGCCCGCGAAGGCGCCCATATCTGCGGTCAGGTCCTTGCTGGTGTGGGGGCGGAAGCCCTCATGGCCGGGCAGGCCAGAGTCGTAATGGCCGTTGTAATAGGCGCCGTCGGATGCGCCATAAGAACCGTAGTTGCGGCCGCCCACATCACCCTTGCTGTCCCAGCTGTAGCGGCCACCCAGGGTCGCGGTCCAGGTCGGCGCGAACTTCCAGTCGGCCTGTGCGAACAAGGCCTTGGAGTCAACGGTACGGTTCGGCTGCGCGAAATAGGCGCTGGTCGGCAGGCCATAGGGGCCGCTCATCAGCATGTCTTGCGCGTAGTTGATTTGGTTCTTCTCGTGCATCCAGAAGGCGCCCAAGACGTATTGCAGCGTGTCGGTCTTTTGCTTGAACTGCAACTCGTGAACGGTCGAGATGTACTTCGAGTCAATGGTGTTCGACGAGTCATCCTTGAAGGGATAGAGGCCCCAGCTCTCTTCGCCGGAATGGTTGGGCACCTCGGCCGTGATCTGGCTGGCCAGGGGGTGATAACCGCCATCATCATCGGTCTGCTGCGAGCGGCGCTGGTCCGCGTAGGCGAAGTTGTATTCCAGCGTGGAGGTTTTGTTGAGGTTCCAGATCAAGCCGCCGCGCACGGTGTCGATGGACATATCGATCTTGCCGGGCACATTGATCTTGGCGTCCCACTTGCCACCGGGGCAGGCGTAGGCGGTGCCGGCGGCCTGGTCGCAGTCCTTCATCATCAACTCACCGGCACCGGAGTTCTGGAACTTCTCGTAGGACAGCGAGGCTTCGATATCGTTGCTGAACTTGGCGCGTGCGCTGAGGCGGCCCGCCCATTGGTCCTTGTTGTAGTAGAAGTTCTTCTTGTCGACCTTGCTGTTGCGGCGCTGGTCCACATCCGGGATGCCATCGGGCTGCAGGCCATGCACAGGGTCATAGACGTCGGTGAAGTCTTGGCTTTGATTGATCCAACCATCGCGCGTGATCTTGCTGAAGGTCGCGCGCAGCGCGAAGTTGTCGCTCAGGCCGATGTTTTGCACCAGGTTGTACTGGCGCTTGTTGTAGTTGCCGAGGTCGAGTTCGGCGGAGCCATAGGTTTCGCCAAATTCCGGCTTGGCCGGAATGATGTTGATGCTGCCGGCGGTGGAGTTGCGGCCGAACAACGTGCCCTGCGGGCCGCGCAGCACTTCGACCTGCTCCAGGTCAAACATCAGCGCCATCGCGCCCTGCGGACGCGGCGAGTACAGGCCACCCACATGCAGGCCCACCGCCGGGTCGCCGATCTCGGTGAAGTTGTTCGAGCTGACGCCGCGGATGCTGACCTGCACGCCGGAGTCGGCGCCGGTGGAGATCTGCATATTCGGCACCGAACCCGACAGGCCGCGCACATCGGTGACGCCTTCGCGGGTCAGCTTGTCTTGGGTGACGGCGGTCACCGCCACCGGCGTTTGCAGCAGGCCGGAGCTGACGCGAGTGGCCGTGACCATCACCGTCGGCAGCTCGTTTTTCTCCAGGCCCTTGTCCTTGTCAGCGGCGCGTGTCGGCGCGGCTGCGGCGGCGCTGTCTTGCGCGCTCGCCTGCTGGGCAATGCAGCTCAAGGCCGCGGCGGCCAAGGCCGTCAAGGCCAGGCGAGAGGGGTGACTCATCTTCATTCAAGGCTCCTGGAAGTATCGAAGGTGTTGAACAGGCGAAAGCAGTCATGCCGTGGCGGCATACGGTGGAAAACGGTGAGAGGGCTAGGCCGGCGATGAAGCCTTGCGGCGCCGGGCGCTGAGCAGCGCAGACAAGCTCATGGTTTCGTTGGGCACCAGCGGGCGGGCCCAGAAGGCCACGCTGAGGATGTAGGCCAGGGTGATGAACACGCTATTCATGGCCATGCGCAGGCCGAGCACTTCGGCCAGCTGCCCCACCAGCATGGGCAGCACTGCGCCGCCGAGGATGCCGGTGCACAAGATGCCGGAGAAGGCGCCGTGGTGCATAGGCACCGAGTTCAGCGCCAGCGAGAAGATCACCGAGAACATCACCGACAGGCAAAAGCCCGCCGCCGGAAAGGCCCACAGCGCCAGGCTCGCGTTGCCGTACAGCGCCGCACCAACGCAGGCCATAGCAGCCAAGACAAACAGCATCAGCACGCGGCGCGAATCCATCAACTTGAGCAGCAGCAAGCCCAGCAGGCAGCCCAGCGACATCAGGCCCCAGAACTGGCCGACCGCGTCGGCGCCCTCGGCGGTGGCGGACAGTCCATGCTGGCTGCTGAGGAACTGCGACATCCAGTTGGCCAAGGTCTGCTCGGTGCCCACATAGGCGACGATGGCGAGGAAGTAACACCACACGTCGACGCGCGCCAAGAGCTCGCGGTAGGCCTTCAGGCCGCCCATGCGCTCGTCTTCTTTCAGGTCCACTTGCGGCAGGGCGAGGCGATGGTTGAGCAGCAGCAGGGCCACAAAGCCAAGCACAAAAGCCCAGTAAAAATCGACCCAAACCAGTGCGCCCGGCCGCGCCATTGGGCGCGCCATCATCCACTGAAAGACCCAGGGGCTGACAAAAGAGGCCAGGCCAAAGACCAGCTGTCCCATCACCGAGAAGAAGGCAAAGTGGGCCTCACCGCCGGCCGTGCGCATCAGCGGGTTGATCACCACCTGCAAGAGCGCCATGCCCAGGCCGATCACGAACAGGCCGCCAATCACCACCGCAAAGACCGGCTGCAAAGCGATCGCCAGCGCACCGACCAGGTTCAGCAAAAAGGCCAGCATCAGGGTGAAGCGCGCGCCGCGCCTCTCCACCAGAATGCCGCCCGGGATCGACACCAAGCCATAGGCCAGAAAGAAGGAGAAGGGCAGAAAGCCCGCCATGCCCAGGCTGAGCTGGAAGTCCTGAATCAGGACCGGCATCAGCGGTCCGATCAGATTGGTCACGAAGGAGATCGCAAACCAGATGACCAGGATGTAGATCACGATTCCGAAACGCTGCGGCATGGCTGCCTCCTTCAAGCCGGCTGCGCCAGCAATTGACTGAACTCGCCCGGCCGAATGCCCTGGCGCGGAAAGCGCGTCAGCACCGCCGTTGCAACCCGACACGCACTGGCCAGCGCCTGCTGCAAAGAGGCGCCCCGCAGCAGCGCCGCCAAATAGCCGGCATTGAAACTGTCGCCGGCGCCTATGGTGTCGAACACATCGGCGGCCTCGGTGGCCTGGCTCAGCTGCAGCGTGCCTCGGCAAGCCAAGGCGCCGCGTGCGCCGGCCTTGACGACCAAGGTGGCCTCGGGGCGCAGCCAGCTTTGCAGAATAGGCATGGCCTGCGCCACCGTGTCCACCGCTGCCAGCTGGCAGACCTCCAACTCATTGAGCAGCAGATGGTCGCAACCGGCCAGCCAGCCGCGCACCTCGGCGCGCACGGCCTCGGTCCAGCCCTCGCTGGGCCAGCCAGTGTCCAGCGCCACTTGGTAGCCCCGTCGGCGCAGTTCGCTCAGCAGCGCCGGGTATTGCTGACGCAAGCGCGGCAAGAGAAAAACACCGCTCAGCAGCACCAGGCTGCCCGGCACCGCTTCGGGCAGCCCTTCCAAGGCCTGCTCCAGCGTGAAGGCGGCGAGGTGGCCCTCGGTGGTGAAGAAGTTGCGCTCGCTGCAGCTGTGCATCAGACCGACCGAGACCGTGGAGGCGCAGTCGCAAGTCGCCAGGTGAGCTTCGACACCGTGGAACTGAGCGCGCAGCCAGACGCCGAAATCATCATTGCCGACGGCAGAGACCAAATGGGCCGGCACCCCCAGGTGACGCAGGGCGAGCACCGTGTTGCCCGCCGAGCATCCTGCCCGCAGCTCGCTGCGCGGCAGGATCAGCTCGGTACCGATCTGCGGCCATTGCTCAAGCATGCCCATGACGAGATCGACGCCGATGTCGCCGAGGGCACAAATAAAAGGTGTGTTGCGGTCCATGGCGCCGACTATAGGTCGGCCGCCATCCACTCGTCAATAATTAAATCCAATGGGTGTGTTTATTATTCAAGCACCCCAGCGGCCGCTGCTGCGGTGCCCCAACATTTCCGCCACATCGGCATCCGGGCGCCGGTCTTGTTGCACCGTCTCCAGCCGAGGCGAGAGCATTTCGTAGATGGGCAGCACGGCGGCCCCCAGGATGGAGCTGTCACCCTGGTGCTCGGAGAGCAGCAGGCGCAGGTCCGGATCACCCACGCCTCCGCGTACCGATCGACGCAGTGGTTGCGCGGCCGCCAGCAGGCGTTGGACCAGGCCCTTGGGCGCACCACCGCCAATCACAATGGCACGCGGATCGAGCATGTTTTCGATCATGCAGATGGCGTCGCGCAGCCGTTCCCCTGCCTGCCGGCACCAGGCGTTGACGGCCTCGTCCTGCGGGTCTTCCAGCCGCGCCAGCAGCTCCGGCGAATGCAGCTGCGGATCGCTGATGCCCAGCGCCTCGGCCAGCGCATGCATGGACACATAGCGCTCCAAGCAGCCCGAGTTGCCGCAATAACAGGACAAGCCCCCCGGCACCACCGGCACATGGCCGATCTCGGTGGCGTTGCCATTGGCGCCGCGGTAGGCGGTTCGATTGGTGACCAGGGCGCCACCCAGGCCGAGGCCGAGATGGAGGTAGAAGAAGTTGTCCAAGGACTTGGCCACGCCGAACAGCGTCTCGCCCAGGGCGCCGGCCACGCTGTCAACGCTGTAGAACAAGGGCAGACGGGCCGCCTCGCGCAGCTCGTCCAGCAGCGACAGATCGGCCCAACCCTCCATGGCCGTGGGCCCGACAAAGCTGATGTCGGTCGCCCCCAGCGGCCCCGGCAGGGCGACGCCAATGCCCCAGAGCCGCTCCCTGGAACCCTTGCGCAGCTGCATCACCTGGGCCAGCATGGCCGCCAGCAGACTCTGCCGCTGGCTGGTGTCGACCTCGATCTCGGTGCGCTCCAGCACGTCGCCGACCAGATTGACCCGCGCCGCCGAGACCCGCCCCGGCTCCAGGCTGACGCCGATGGCGTGCCCCCCCTCGGGGTTCAGCTCGAAGGCAATCGGCGGCTGGCCGCGCGATTTGTCGACCTTTTGCCGGCGCGACACGATCAAACCAATCGACTCCAGATCATTGGTGATATTGGCCACCGTCTGCGGGCTCAAGGACACCATATCGGTGATGTCCTTGCGCGAAGCGGCGCCCTGCTGGCGGATGAAATCCAGCACCACCCGCCGGTTATAGGGTGCGCTGGATTGCTGGGTGGCGCCGCGGCCAATGGTTCGCATGGGTTCGAGTCCTTGTTCTGTCGCTGAAATGATAAGCCAGCACCCGCGGCGGGCCATCGGAGCGGGTACTTGATCGGCTTGTTCAAATCTTAATACTTCTAGTGGTTGTATGTATTGACGGTTTGGTGACAGCTGGTTATGGTCAAGCCAAATACCCAAACACTGCCGTCACAATCCAGCCTTGCGAGAGCCCTTGATGCCCCAGCTTTTCAACGCCGCCATCCTCCCCACCCGCCGCAGCCTGCTGCTGGTGCCGCTGGCCACGCTGCTGATCCCGGCCGCCATCGCCGCGCCGGCCAAGACCGACAAGGTAGAAGGTCTGGTGAGCCTGCCAACCGCGGCCCTGCAGGTGCACCTCAACCAGGTGGCGCTGGAGCGCCTGGGGCCCAAGGTGGCGGTGGTCAGCGCCAAGGGCAAGAACAGCACCGGCCACTACCGGGTGCTGCGCGATGGCCGGGTGCAGGCCGAGGGCCCGCTCAGCGCGCTGCCCGCCTTCGAGGCCTGGACGCCGGGGCGCCAACACTTTGAAGTGGATTTTTCGCAGCTGACCGAGACGGGACGCTACCAGGTGGAGGCCTGGGTCGGCGGGCGCCATGTTCGCTCCCACCCGGTGCAGGTCGAAGACCAAGCGCTGTTCCGGCGTGCGGCCGGTTCGCTGCTCGATTACTTCCGTCAGTCGCGACACCTCGACGAGGGCGACCGCCAGCGCCGCATCTTCGAAACCCAGCGCATTGTCGATGTCTGGGGCGGCTGGCGCGATGCCGGCGGCGACACCGGCAAGTACCTGTCCCACCTCGGCTACGCCAACCACTTCAACCCTCAGCAAGCGCCGATGGCCGCCTGGGTGTTGGCGCACAGCGCGCATGAGGCAGCCGGTCTCTACGCTCGCGCCGGCCTGCTGCGCCAGGCCCAGGACGAAGCCTTCTGGGGCGCCGACTATCTACACCGGGTGCTAGACCCCGAGGGCTATTTCTACACCACCGTGTTTGACCGCTGGGGCGCCGAAGGGGCCGAGCGCATGGTGGTGGGCTACGAGGGCGAGGAGGGCGTTTACACCAGCGGCTACCGCAGCGCCTTCAGGGCAGGCGGCGGCCTGGCCATCGCCTCGCTGGCGCGTGCGGCCATGCTGGCCCAAAGTTCCGGGCGCCAGGGCGAGTTCTCCGCCCAGACCTATCTCAAGGACGCCCGCCGCGCGTTCGCCCACCTGCAAACGCACAACCGCAGCTACTGCGTCAATGGGCAAGAAAACCTGATCGACGACTACACCGCGCTGCTGGCCGCCGTCGAGCTGCGTCGAGCCACCGGCGCGCCCGAGTATTTGCAGGCCGCCCGCGAGCGGGTCGCGCAGATGCTCAAGCGGCAAGACGGCGACGGGCATTTCTACAGCGATGCCGTCGGCCAACGGCCTTACTACCATGCGGTCGAGGCCGGTCTGCCGGTCATCAGCCTGAGCCACTATCTCTCGATCGAGCCCGAGCCGGCGCAGCAGGCCCCGGTGCGCCAGGCCATCGCCAAGGCGCTGGAGGCGCAACGCCGCCTCGACCAAGCCGTCGTCAACCCCTATGGCTACGCCCGCCAGCGCTTCCGCCAAGCCGCGCCGGGCGCTGAACCTGGCCCGGTGCAAACCGGCTTCTTCATCCCGCACCGCAACGAGACCGGCTATTGGTGGCAGGGCGAAAGCGCACGCCTGGCCTCGCTCGGCGCCGCCGCGCTGCTGGGCGGCCGTGCGCTGGCGCCGGCGGGCACGTCCACGGCCGCCAACTTCGGCGTTAACGCCGCTTTGGCGCGCAGCGCCCAAGCGCAGCTCGACTGGATCCTGGGCCGCAACCCCTACGGCATCTCGATGCTCTACGGCTTTGGCGCGCTCAACCCGCCCGCCGCACCTAGCAGCGCTGGCCTGATGCTGCGCGGCGGCGTCTCCAACGGCATCACCGGCGCACCCGACAGCGACGCCGGCGAGGGCATTGCCTTCGCCAACGGCCCGACCGACAACCAATGGCGCTGGAACGAACAATGGCTGCCGCACAGCACCTGGCTGCTGCTGGCGGCCGTGACGATGGCGCAGCCTTAACACCGCAAGGCCGGCGGCTGCCGCAACCCAGCCAAAGGCCAGCCACCCCGCAGGGTCAGTGAGTTAGGGCGGTGCTGCTAGGACGGGCGGCGGACAATAGCGCGATTGCCGCTCCCGCCCACCATGTCCAACTCGCACCACTTTGGCGACGCCATCGCCTTCAATATCTCCAGCGCCGTCGCACACCAGGTGCGCACGGCCACCGTGCGCGACGATCTCGTAGGCTGGGTGCAGGCGGGCCGCAAACGCCTGGTCACGCCGGGCGGCGAAGTGCAATTCATGACCGGCCAAGTCTTTCTCATCCCTCGGCAGACGCAGTGGGACATGATCAACGAACCGCCAGTGGGCGGCCGCTACGAGGCGCGTGTGATTGCCTTTGCGCCCGGCATGATCGAGCGCTTCTATCAGCGCTTTGGCCAGTTCGCCGCCCAGCCCTCGCTGCAAGGCAGCGCCAGCTCGGAGGCCGACGAGGACTTCTGCACCAGCTTCAGCCACGCGCTGACGGCGCTGAAAAGCCCCGACGCCTCCGACGCGATGCGCGAGCACCGAGCGCTGGAGGTCTTGCTGCTGCTGGCCGAGCGCGGACTGGTGTTTGCCGCCAGCCGCGAACTGACCTGGGCCGACCGGGTGCGCCGCCTGGTGAGCCAGCGCCCACAAGCGCCTTGGACGCTGCAACAAGTGGCCGACGCTTTTCACCTCAGCGCCAGCAGCTTGCAGCGCCGCCTGGCCGAAGAGTCGGCCTCCGTCAGTCAGTGCATCCGCGAAGTCAGGCTGGAGACCGCCATGGCCCTGCTGCAAGACTCAGGTTTGCAGGTCTCAGAAGTAGCCTCGCGCTGCGGTTATGACTCGCACAGCCGCTTCTCGGCCGCCTTCCGCGAGCGCTTTGGCTTTGCGCCTTCACATTTGCGTCCTTGATTGAAGCTATGAAGCCTGCGCCGCCTGGCGCACAGCATTTGAGGCCTACGGGCTAGCGGATTTCTCAAGGCCAGCGCACCATAGCGGCTCTGTGTTCATTGAAACAAGGTCACGCATGAGCCTCAACAAAACCCTGATCGCCAGCGCCCTGCTCGGCGCCGCCTCCATCGTCCACGCCGCCGGCTTCGAACTCAGCAGCCCGGACATCAAGCCGGGTAGCCTGATGGACGCCAAGCTCGAGTTCAACGGCTTCGGCTGCAGCGGCGAGAACAAATCGCCCGCCCTGCAATGGCGCGGCGCCCCGGCCGGCACCAAGTCCTTCGCCGTGACGGTGTATGACCCCGACGCCCCCACCGGCTCCGGCTGGTGGCACTGGTCTGTCATCAATGTGCCGGCCGATGTGAACGCTCTCGCGCCCGACGCCGGCGCTGTGGGCGGCGCCAACCTGCCCAAGGGCGCCAGCCATGTGCGCATCGACTATGGCGTGGCCGGCTGGGGCGGCCTGTGCCCCCCGCAAGGCGACAAGCCGCACCGCTACATCTTCACCGTCCACGCGCTGAAGACCGACAAGCTCGAAATCCCCGCCGATGCCACCGCTGCCTTGGCCGGCTACATGATCAATGCCAACGCCTTGGGCAAGGCCAGCTTCACGGCGAAGTACGGGCGGGCCAAGGCGGCCAAGTAAGCGAAAGCAGCGCTCAGGCCCTGCCTTATCTTTCTCAGCGAGCAACAGGCCGCCGAGTGCGGCCTGTTGCTCGTTTCAAGCCTCTGTATCTTCATCAAGAAAGCTGCGCCAACAACTCACGGATGCGCGCAATGGTCTGCTCCACCGGCGCCTCCCGCGAAACCTCCAGCCCCAGCGCTCGCGCGATCTGATTCACCTTGGCTGGGTGCAGCGGAATGCCGCCCGCGTCTATCGCCGCGATCAGCGCGCGGGCTTGGGCCTGCTCGGGGTTAGCGGCGGCGCGCTGGGTCAACAGGCGGCGAAGTGGCGAGGGTTTCATCGTCAGTGCTGCAGACGTGGAAAGCGCGCGAAAGCCTCAAGCGCCGGGCGACAGCTTGTCCGCAAACGCAGCGCCCTGCACCGCAGCGCTGATGGCGCTGCAGTCGGAGTCCTCATCTTCATAGATCACCAGAAACCAGAACGCCTGCTCGGGCGCACCGAACACCGGGCTCAAGGCTGACGCCGGCCGAGCGAGCTTCAGCTTGACCTCCAGCGACAGTTCCTCGGCCTCGGCCAGCCCCTGCCGCGGCACCGCCTCCAGCTCGGGCGTCTCGGCTCTGAAATCCAGCAACACCACCAAGTCATTGGTCTTGAAGTGCCGCTGCGCCGCCTGCGCAAAGTTGAACACGCGCTCGTCGACCAGCGCTTGCTGGCGATCGGAGATTTGGGATTCGCTCATGGGTGGCTTGGGGCGGCTGGGGTGGGATGATGGATAGGGTGATTATCCTGAGATGGCATTTGAGGTGCGGTGCCGGGCTGCATCATCTTTCGCATAGCGACCACAAAACGCGGATGGCCCTTTTGCCTCGATCCAGTGCTCAAGAGTGGATTAGGCACGATTCTTAAGCCGCTTCCAGCGCCGAGCCGCAGGCCGTGGCTTCAAAATGCTGCGCAAGTAAACAGTCAGCCGCTGCTATGTTGATCAAGTCTGCAGACGACAAATCGTCACGCCTCAAGCTCTTGACTGAGTTGCAACAATCGCCCCTGCTCGATGCATTCCAGAAGAACTGGCTCAAATCTGAAGTGCAGCGCCAAAAACGGGGCGGACAGGGCGAGCGTGATGCCGCCTTTTACATCGACAGTTGGTCGAAGGACAGCGAGAACCATGCCGTCTTGCATGACTTGCGCTTCGAGGTCGATGGCGAAGTCGCGCAAATTGACCATTTGGTCATCAACCGGACCCAACGCTTTTACTTGTTCGAAACAAAGTGCTTCAACGGGCAAGTGCACATCAATGAAGCGGGCGAGTTCGCGGTCGAATATCCAGGCGAGCGGATGTTTGGCGTGCCATCTCCCTTGGAGCAGAGCCGGCGCCATGAACGCATCCTGAGCAAACTGTTGGAGCGCTTGGGCATCAGCGGCCGCGCCGGCTTAACGCCCACCTTTCACCACATCGTGATGGTGCACCCCAAGGCCCTCATCCATCGTCCAGATGCAAAACGCTTTGACACCAGCAACGTCATCAAGGCCGACATGATCGCCCGCTGGCATGATCGCCCGCTGGCATGAAGAGCACATTGAGCGATTGAGCACCGTCCATTTGCTTGGTCAGTTAATGAATATCCATAGCGGCGACAGCCTGAAGGAGTGGGCTCAGAAGCTAGCCCGCCAGCATCGGCCAGCGGACCCGCTGCAACTGCCGGACTTCATGGCGCCGAAGGCCTCCCAACAGACGGCTGCGCCAGTGACGCCGTCTGTGCCAACGGCGAGGTCAATTGGGGTGCAAGCTACGACCTCTCTGGCGAACAGCCCTAGCGAACCCAGCCCGCCGGACCTCACGGGCCATCCGCTCTACCGCAAGCTGGTTTGCGCAAGCTGCCAAACCAAGATCAGCTACCCGGAGGGGAAGTTCTGTTGGAATCAGGAGAAGCGCTTTAAGGGACTGCAGTACTGCCGGCCTTGTCAGGCCTCTTCTGAACTCTGAGTTGTGTTTTCCTGCTTGGGGCTGGGCTCACCTGGGCGAGTCGTGACATTAAACGGAAGCAACAGGCTCCCAACGCTCAACGCCTCTCTGCATGGCCGTCAGCTCTACCGCTTCACGCATGCGACTGAACAGTTCCTGCTCCCAGTGCAGCGGCCCCTTCAAGGGTCGACCCAAGAGTTGGCTTGCCTGAGCGTCAAATGGCTCAGGCAAGGCCTCACGCAACAAACGCCAATGCTCAACGATCAGGGGTTCACGGCTGCGCAGCAGGTCGGCAGTGGGCAGCTTGTCTGACTTGCTGCCGTTGACCTTGCCATCGACCGGCATCAGGTTCCACAGATCGTTATTGCCCCACAAGGAAAACGGGATGACATGATCGACAGCCCACTTGTCGCGCAGCGGCTTGCGGCTCCAGACACACTCGCTGGCACCGCCCTGCTCAAACACCTGGCGGGCCAACAAGGTGGCACGCTTCGGCTCGGGCAAAGCCAGCAACAAGGGCAAGGCGTCACCCGCGCTGATTTGCTGGCGCAGTGAAAAACTCTCGGTCAAACTGGCCCAGCGCAAGATCACCGCATCGGTCACCCAATGACCCAAGAGGCTCAACTCTTGCCAGAGGCTGGCTCGCATCAGCACCAAGCGCTGCTTGCCGTCATAACTGAACAAAGAGCCGGCATCGGAAGACAGGCCCGAATGACGCACCGGTCCTTCGCGAATCGCCGCCTCGATTGTTTTCAAGCAAGCCTCCAAGGACTTGGCCTGCTCGGCCCGCAAACGATGCGAGGCCAAATCCTGTTGCCAAGCACTGAGTCCACCGTGAAGACCGGCCTGTCGATAGGGTTGCATCAGGTCGATCATGGCGGCCCGAAACTTCAGCTGTTTGGCTGAGCCTGCGCCCTCACTGCGTGACTGCGGCACGAAGCGCTCGGAGGCGAAGATCGGCCAGTAATAAGCCAACCATTTCTCGGCAATCCTTCGTAACGGCACGCTCACCCATCCATCAGCCAACCACCGCGCGCAACGGGGCTCCTTCACCGCCATCTCGGCCAAGGCCCGAAATAAGGCCAGCTTGTAGGTCGCCTCCTTTTTGTCGCGGTTAAGAATGCCTTCGATTTGGTCGACCGCCCGAGCCCCGCCCCCTACGCGCAACTCAAACAGCAAGGTGTACCAAGTCACGCCACCACGACCCAGGCTGTCCTTGCTGTCCCAGCGACCGATCTGTTGAAAGCCCAGTCGTTCCAGCAGCAGTTGCATGGCCTCGGGCGTGTAGTTCTGAAAAAGGCGCCCGTCTTTGTCCCGGTCGCCATTGACCAGGTCATCTCGCGCCAAGGGCAAGGAGATCAAAAGCCGCCCAAAGGGCTTGAGCAACTTGCGCAATGCAAATGCTGCATCAAACAACTCGGCATCCGGCACATGCATCAGCACCGCGCTGCACAGCAGGCCATCAAAGCCGCCGCCGAAGGGTTCACCAATCGCCGGCAACTCTGCAGCCAGCAAACGTTCGCTCAGGTGAGGATGCGCTTGCAACGCCCTCTCTCGCATGGCCGCACTGGGCTCAACGCCATAGGCCTCATAGCCTTGACGGGTCAGCACCGCCATATCGCGCCCTGAGCCCGCGCCTACGTCCAACACCCGGCTACTCGGTGCAAACGCGAGCGGGAAGTACTTGGAAACGGCACTTTCCGCCGCCTCATACCGCGCAGCTACGTCTTTGGCATAACGGTCATAAAACGCGGATGTTGGCTGATCCATCTTCCAATAGGCTTAACGGCGTCCACTGTGAATCTGCCGAGAACGAAAGACTGGCAGAAACCTCGCGCCAAGCGTACCAGCAATGGGGTCAGGTGTTGCCAGCTCGAGAGCCAAGACAATGGAAATCGGCCGCAGACTCGCTCAGTCAGAGGCACAAATGAAAAGTGGCCCGGCGGGCCACTATCCAATTTCGCCGAGCTAATTTTTGAAAAATGTAGGCGTCGGCAAAAGCTGTCACGACTTACGACCCACATCAAGTACTTAGCGGCGTTCACGCCTCAAAACTTGGCACCCTTTTTCTCAAAAAATGGCAGCCACTGCTCGACACATGATGCTTGACGTTATGGAGTTCAAATTTGTGTAAGGATTTTTGACAGATTCTACTGTTGTTAGCTTCAGCCATTAGCGCTTGAGGCCTTGGGCAAGGCTTCGGAATCGCAGACAGAACCTGCAACGCATCTAAGCCCGGCTCACCACAAAGGGCAATTCAATCCTGGCCTGTGTCGTTCGCTGCTTCGAGTGCTTGAGGCTAGCCTTGAACGTCTTCGCGCCAGGAAGTCAGTAAGTGCTGGAAACAGCCGAGCAGGGCGAGCTGCCATCCGGCGCCAACGCATAAGGGCTGAGATCGCCATAGGCACCCAGACCGCGCAGGAAACGCGCCATGCCGTGGACTTGCAGCATCCGCTTGACGTAGACGGCGGCCATCATGTCCACCACCCCTACGCTCACCTGCATCGCCGTCTTGCCCATGTTCTTGCCGGTGGAAGCGCTGTAGAGCCAGCCCAGGGCCTTACCCATGCTCTGAAGGGCTTGGGCTTGCTGCACGCCAGCAACCACCGCGCGTTTCTGTGCCTCCACGCCCGCCTGGCCATGACCGGCGCCTGCCTGGATCCAAGCGGGATCATCTAGCAGTGCCTCTAGGCCCTTACTGATGGCCAAGCCCTTGGATACCTTCTTTACCGTGCCGATGGTGCTGGCGGTGAGCAAGGTCTGCAAGGGGCCGGAGACGAAGTACTGGCCCACAGCGCGGGAGAGATCGGCGTCTTCCTCAGCATCGAAATAGGGCTCGGGCAGGGTCAGCAGGCAGACAGGCTTGACCAACTGACGGCTGGCCTTAATCCATTGCTCGGCCCGCGCGGACTGCTTGCGCAGCGAGTCCAGGCCCAACGAGAGCGGATCGCCCAGGCGCTGGTCGTGCTCGGGCGAGGGCGGCGTGCCGGGCGCGGGCAGCTCCAGCGCGGTGAACAAGCGGGCGTTGGTCACGTCGTAGTTCTTTCCGCTGAGGTAGCGCACCGGCAATGGCGAGGGGTTGAAGCCCACCATTCGCAGCGAATGCCGGTAGGCAACATACTGGGCCATACCGCCGCCCAGCGAATGTCCCAGCACCAGTGGGCTGATGCCACGGCGGCGCAACTCAGCCACCAACTCGTCGGCTGCAGCGTAGTGGGGCGAGGTTACCTCTCCTAGGTCCACGCCCATCCACAGGTTGCTGACCCAATCCGCCGCCTCGGCAGAACCACGGAAGGCAAGCACGTACTGGCCGCTAGCGTTGTGACGGTACAGCTCGGCCACAAAGCTGGCCGGCGCACGCCGAACCATCGGAGGCAAAGCCATCGCCTGCAAACCCACCTCTTCCAGCAGCGCGGCCTTGTCGGCTAAGTTGCGTTCAAGCCCGCCCTGCTTGCGCAAGGTAACGTCAAGGCTCTGGCGAGTCAGCATCACCTTCAGTGATTGGTGGGGTGTGGGGCGAGATTCGAGCTGCGCCAGTACGTCGCTCAGTACAGCCGCCACCTCAGTTTCGGCCTGCAGCGCGGCCGGACTGGTGTAGGTGCCCTGGGCCAGCCGGGCCAGCGTACGCAGGCTGAAGGCGCTGCCGGGGAAGATGGGCGCATTGATCCAAGAGGGGCCGTTGTTTGCCACGGGCGGCGATGGAGACCCGGCCGGTGGCCCCTGCGTACCGGGAGGAACGTTGTTGGAGGGGGGCTGGATACTGCCAGGCTCGATGGGCGCCACGGGTGTGGCCGGCGCTGTAGGCGAGGCCGGCACCTTCGGCTCGGGCTGCTGCACTACCGTGCCACCACCAGCGCACAAGGTGCGCAGCGCGGCGGCCATCAGGGGGTTGGAGAGGGCGAGGTCGGCCAGCGCATCGGTTCGACGCTGCTCGGGGTCGAGGCGAAGGCTGCGGCTGGGTTGGGCGGTCGGATCGCCGGCACGGTAGGCCTCGCTGCGCCAAACCGTGCGGGTGCCGGCATGGCAGTCCAGCGCCAGTTCGTCCACTTGCCGGAGCGCGCCCGGCAAATCCAGCAACATGCCCGGTTGGCGTTGCACCAGGGCCACGATGGCTTGATGGCGGCTACCCCCCTCCACCCGGTCCTGCAGCAACAGCACGAGGTCGCCGCGCAGGTTCACCGCCAGTTGGCGCTGCGGCTGGCCGCTAGCGGCAGCCTGCGCCACCAGTGTGATTTCCGACAAGGCCTGGGCCGATGCGACGGCTGACAAGGCCATCAACACAGACACCACCCCAGCAACGCGCCAGGAGCCGGCTTGGATGGGCCTGCGAGCGTTTGCCCTGGGTGGTACGTGCGAAGCACGTGATAGGTCGGCCGTCATCTAGCGCTTCGCGGGTGGTGGCTCAACCCAAGTTTCCTCTTCCTCGACGCGCGCGGCGGGCTTTGCCGGGGTAGGCGCAGGTTTGGCGGCCGGGGCTGGTGCCTGCACGGCGGCTGGGCGACTACCGGGCAGTGGCGCGGGCGTCATGGCCGGCGTCACCTTCACCGGCGCAGCCGTGCGACTGCCTCGGACGGTGGGGCTACCAGCGGCTGACTGGTCGGGGAAAACAGGCTCGGGCAGACCTTCATAACTGCGGTCGGCCACGAGGTGGCGAGGGAGGCGGCCCTGCGGGATGGGGGCCTGACCCACCACATCGCCTGCCACAGCCAACAGTTGGCCGGGGCGATTTCCATCTGGCACGTTCTCCCAGACGAACAAGGTGCGCGGCATGATGGCAGCCACCATGCCGGGGCGTTTCAGCTCCAGGGTCTCGCGGGTCGGGAAGGGACCGGCATTGAGGGCTCCGATGGCGCGCACGTCGAACACCAGCTCGGCCCAGACTAGGCGATTGCGCTGGATCTTGCGGAGCAGCACGTCGGCACGCGCTTCTGGCACGCTGAGGCGCGGCCACAGGCCGCCATTAGGCAACGCGGGCAGGGCCAATTGGGTCAACGGCGGCAGCTCGGCGTTGTTGGGTGCCGGAGTGTTGGCGCGCCATTGCGGGTTGGGGCGCTGCTGGCATAGGGTGAGCAAGAGGAAATAGGGCTCCTGCTCGTCCGGACGGGCATAGTCCGCCGTGGACTGGTTCTCCCAGACGCAGGTGCTGCCCCGGCTGGTGTAGCCGTAGAACGGGCCGCCACGAGGCGATTCGCCTCCATACACGCCTTGGTTGAGTTGCGGTGCGTGGTTGCGAGAGAACAGCGGGTAACGCAATTCGAAGCTCTGGCTGGCCAGGTCGTAGTCCTTGAGCTGCACCCACAGTCCCAGCACCAAGCGCTGCTCGGCCACCTGGTTGCCCAGGCGCTGACCGAGGGCGGCGATAGCGCGTGGCCGGGCGATCTCATTCCCGCGAGTGGACTGGGCCGCCTGCGGGTCCAGCTGTTCCAGCAACTGGTTATTGAATTCCTGGTCCCGCTTGGGATTGCCGCTTGCTGGGCCGAACAGACGGCGGGCGGCGTACTGGTTGAGCAGGGCCTGCGGGGCTTCGGGCAGATAGTCAGCCTCGCCGAGCCGGTTCAGGCCGGTATCGCCGTTCTTCAACTGCTGAGCATCCACCGGGGCGCGTCCCAACTGGGCCGAAACCACGCGAAGCCGGCTCACGATGTCCTGCGGAAAATTGAAGCCGGCACAGAGGTTTTGAATGGTGCGGCACTGGGCCGTGGGGTCGTTACCGGTGGCCAGTGCACCGGCCATACGGTAGTAGCGGTCCGCCGCGGCCCAGGCCTGCATGCCTTGGGCGGCCGCACCGAGGTAAAAGTAAGCGATATCGCGCCGGTAGCTGGTCTTGGCGGTGGCTAGCGCCAGCTCCGGCCAGTTCTGGGCGCGGTAGAGCTGTTGCAAGCGGGTCTGGTTAAAGATGTAGATGGGCGAGCAGGCCAAGTTGCAGTCCAGTGCCACGGTGCCAGCTTTGATGTCAGCTAGCAGCTGGGCTTCGCCGCCCGGCGGCACGGCATTGGGCGCGGCGCAGCCGGCCAGGGCCAGGGCCGCCAGTGCGGCCAGTCGGGAGGAAAGGCGTTGCATCATTTCCATTGACCTCGTTTGGCGGCCATGGCCTGTGCCATGGCGTCCTTGTAGTTTGCCGGAGCGTCGGCGCTGGTACTGGCCACGCCGTTGAGCAGCAGGGCCTCTGCGGTGTCGATCTGGCGTGTCGTCAGGCAACGGTAGCCGCCATCGGCCACGGGTTCGCAGTTCAGTTGGTTGTCGTGGCTCGCCAGCCAGCTTTCAAAGCGCGGACGCTGGGCCGCGGCGATGCCGGCAATGCCGTTCAGTGGCACGGGACGACCGTCGATCATCGGCCAGCCGTCGGACGACAAGCCGCGCACAGCGCCCGACACAGACTGAGCCTTGGTGGGCCCAGGGGTCGGGCTGGTCGTGGCATGAGGCGTGCCGCGATCCGCACCATTGTCGGCCTTGCGGGCGGTTGACGCATCGGCCACTGCACCTGCATTGCCGAGCCGGATCTGGGTCTGCGGGATGGCTAACGCAATGCCAGCCAGTTGAGTGCCACAGCGCGCCGGAGGCTTAGGAACGTTGGCATGCCAGCGCGGTTCCGGCCAGTTATTGGGCGCTGGTCGTAGGTTGCTGAGCGTGGTGCCGGGCGGCAAGGTGCAGATCACACCACGGTCGCCGCGCACGTTGAAGTTGGCCAACAACGTGCCATTACCCAGATTGATCACAGCTGTGGGACCTTCGCTCGGGATGGACGGCTCGTTGCGCCAATGCAGCAGCAGCCCCACCGGCACTAAGAACATGCCCGCCAGCACTAGGGTGGCCAGTAAGGCGCTCAGCTTGCTACTGCTGCCGCCACCGCTGCCGCCGGCGGCCAGGTACTTTTCATAGGGCAGGGCAAAGGCCAGCGCGCGATGGCTGACGGCCACCGAGACGGCCGTCATCACCAACGCCGCAGCCAGAAACACCAGGGCCCAGCCGTTCACTGCCCAGAGCCAGTTGGACAGGCGCAGGTTGAGCTGCTGCAGCGTGGCTGCGCCCAGCAGGCCCAAGCCGCCCAGCAGCACCGGACCTGCCACCAGCCAGCGCACCCAGCCACCCAAGGAGCGCACAGCCGCCTTGAGCCGCGCGCCCATTAACTTCCAGGAACCGTCCAACGTGGCACGCAGCAGCAGCAGCATGGCAAGCAGCGTTCCCCAGGCTGGGCTCAGCGAGGTGAGGTCGCCGTGCGCCAACGCCCGGGTCTGCAACAGCCAGTTGCCCAGGCCCAGCAGCGGCGGGATCAGCAGCACCAGCACCAACGCCTTGAGCGCGGTGGCGCCTAACTGCTTGAAGCGACTGCGCCACAGCAGGCCAGCGCCGGGCTTCAGCAGCGGCTCCAGCGCCACAGCCTTGCGCATACGGGCATAGGTGCCGGGCAGCATGGCGTCATCGCCTGCCTGGTCGCGGCGCGCACCATGGGCCAGCAACAGCCTAGCGAGACCCTCATGGCTCCAGAAAGCGGCCCAGTGCAGCGGGGCCTTGCCCTGGTCCAGCACGTCCACGCGCGCGCCAGCCTTGAGCAGGCGTTCAATCACGTTCAGGTAGGCGTCCGCGTCCTTGTGCTGGAAATGCAGCGCGTAGAGGGCGGTAAACAGTGCGTTGCAGGGCGGCTGGCCGTTGACGGCCAGATTGGGGCCATTGCGGTGGATGTCCGCCCCTTTTGCCAGCAGCAAATCTAGCAAGGGCAAGGCCTGATCGAGCTGTTCGGTGATCAAGGCAAGGTGCAGCGGCAGCCGGCCTTCGGTGCCGCTGGCTTGGTTTGCGTCAGCGCCGGCGTCCAGCAGTGATTGCACCAGCGAGGTGTCCACCGGATAACGGTAGTTCTGCGTTTGGGTGGCCATCAAGGCCAGGCCCAGCAGGGTGTGGCCGTCGGGACGAACATGCCCGACCTTGGCGCCACGCGCCAGCAGCAGCGCCGCCAGTTCCAACCGGCGGAAGCGCACGGTGGCGGTCAGGGCGGTGTCGCCGTCGGCATCCATCGCCTCCAGGTCGGCACCGTGGTCAAGCATGAAGGCGACAGCAGCCTGGTTGCCGTTTGCGGCGGCGGTGACCAGTGGCTTCCAGTCCTCGCCCGGGGCGTCGAAGTCCAGGCCCTGGGCGACGAATTCATCCAGCAGGTCCAGCCGCTTGGCCTTGAGCAGCGCATGGGCAATGGCGCCCTGGCGCTTATCCAGGTCCGCAACGAACTCGGACAGGCGCAGCCAGGGGAAGGCGCGCAACGCACTAAGCTGGTCCGCCGCCTGGGCCTTGGGCAGCGCCACCAAGTCCTGCACGATACCCAAACGCTGCAGCCACAGCAGCACTCGGGAGTCATCCTGCAGCAGGCCGGCACGCAGCGCTTGGCGCATGTCCTCGGACGCGTCCGCCAGATCCTCGGGTAGGAAGACGTATTGGCTTGCCAGTTGCAGCCGGTTGCGGTTGGCACTGTGCAGCGCATAGACCAGCTGAGAGAAGGCGCGCGGCGCTCCAGCCTTGCCCAGGAACTGGCTGCGGGTCTCGGTGGCGAACTCGCTTTCGCCACGGGCCTGCAGGTAAAGATAGAAGGGGTCGAAGGACTGGGTGAGCGCGCGCAGGTAGTGGTCCTGCTCGGCCAACAGGGCGTCGCCCAGTTCGTCAGTGGTCAAACAGGCACGCCCGCCGTGAGAGACGAAGGGTCGGGTGGCATCCAGCGTATAGATAGCACGCGTCAAGCCGGCTCGACGGTGGGCGTCGTCCTGATCGAACTGGCGCACGATCTTCTCGATCTGCGTGGCCATTTCCATGTCCCGCGCGCCCTCCAGCCACTTGCCGACGGTGCCGAGGTAAAGGTAGTCCAGGCCCAGGGCAGGGTGCTTTTCCAAAAGCGCGGCCAGTTCCGCAGGAGTTTGGTAGTACTCGTCGCCCCGGAAGGCTAGGCGCTCGTAGACACGCTGAGTACGGGTGTAGTCCACCTCCAGTGCCTGATTGGCCACCCAGCGCCGAAGCTGCTCCAACCCGAAGCGCTGCTTGGCGCTCGGGCTGAGCAGGCCCTTGATCAAGGTTTCCAGCGAGGGATCTATCCCGGGCGGGAACGGCACTTCGCGGTCCTGCACCTGCAGCATGCGCACACCATCGGTCACGCCCTGGAAGGGGCGCTTGCCCTGCCAGCACTCCAGCAGGGTGATGCCCAGGGCGAAGTAGTCCACCTTCTCGGTGACCAAGGTCTGGGTCTCGTTGCCGAAGCGGGCCAGCTCCGGCGCGGCGTATTCGCGCGTACCGTTGGCGGTAACCTGCACGCCAGCGGTGCCCGGGCCCCGTAGCGAGGAGATGCCGAAGTCCGCCACCACCACCCGCTCCAGCCCAGGGCCGGAGATGAGGATGTTCTCAGGCTTGAGGTCCTGGTAGATCAGGCCCACGCGTTCATGCAAGTGCTGCAGGCCGTCCGCCAGATGCTGCGCTAGGCGGCGCAGCCGGTCCAGGTCTTGCAGCGGGCCGTCGCGGCGCAGCAACTGATCCAAAGTGCCGGCGGGAAAGTATTCGAGCAGCTCGAAGTCCTGACCGCCTTCGCTGCCAAAGTCGTGGATGGTGACCACGTTGGCTTGCGGCTGGGCCTGGATGGCGCCCAGCGCGGCTAGCGGCGCGCGCAGGCCCGGGCGGTAATGCTTGAGCACGAAACGCTGGGCACCATCGGTCACCACATAGGTGCGGGCCTCGCTGGTGGTGGTGCTGAGCGCCGATTCCACTTGGTAACTGGCGCCATGCAGCCTGATGCTCTGGCCATTCGCCAGATGCTGGCCGGCGGCGCTTGCGCTAGCCTCCACTTGAGCGGTGGAGTGGGTCGGCACAGGCGCGGAGGCGGCGCCGACGCGGGCAGTGCCGGCCGGGCCGGCATGGGGCGCGGCGTCAATGCGGGCGGTTCCCGCGGGACCGGCGGGCGTGACAGTGGCGTCGATCCGGGCAGTGCCGGCGGGACCCGCAGCAACTGCCGAGGCAGCATCGATGCGGGCCGTGCCGGCCTGGCCGGCATGGGGCGCGGCGTCAATGCGAGCGGTTCCCTCGGGACCGGCGAGCGCGACAGTGGCGTCGATCCGGGCAGTGCCGGCGGGACCCGCAGCGCCTGCTGGGGCAGCGTCGATCCGGGCCGTGCCGGCTGGGCCGGCCGGTGAAGGGTTGCCGGCGTTATGTTCGGGTGCAGTGCTCATGGGCGTGCGAAAGGCTGGAGTTCTGATGGTGCCGGGCGCGGGATGTCGGCCACCAGCACGGAAATGTTGTCCAGGCCGCCGGCCTGGCGGGCCAGCTGGACCAAGGTCTGGACGGCGGTCTCGCGGTCGCCGTCCAGGGCCTGGGCGATGGCGGCGTCGTCCACCATCTCGGTCAGGCCGTCGCTGCACAGCAAGAAGCGGTCAAAGGGCTGCACGCCGCCTTCGATCTCGGCCAGTTCCAAGTGACTGTCGGCTCCGCCGCCCAACGCATTGACCAACAAGTTGGCAGGCAAAGCCTGGTTTCCGGCCTGCTGGCGCAGCGAGTGGTCCTGCGTCAGCCGCTCAACTTGGCCGGCGCGGCGGCGGTAGAGGCGGCTGTCGCCGGCATGGAAACGCCAGGCGCGGCCGTCGCGTAGGAGTAGCCCCACTACGGTGGTGCCCATGCCTGCCAGCGCCAGCTCGGCCTGGCCTCGCGCCAGCAGCGCGGCATGGGTGCGGTGGGCCCACATGGGCAGCACGCCGGCCAGCTGTTCGCCATCCAGGTCCTCAGGCGCGGCCTGCATCAGGTCACGCAGTTGCGTGAGCGCGATCTCGCTGGCCAACTCGCCAGCGGCGGCGCCGCCCATGCCGTCAGCCACGGCCAGCAGCAGGTGGCCTTGGTGTTGGGCGGCATCCAGGCGCTCGCTCATTCCGGCATCGCGAAGCAGACGGCCGCCGGCCAGAATCAAATCTTCGTTGTTGGTGCGAACGCAGCCGATATCGCAGCGGGCGTCGACGTCTATCCTCATTCCAGGCTCACCGTGAAGGCCACGTCGCCCAGGGAAAGAGTGGCGCCGGCTTCCAGCACCTGGGCTTGGCCCGGAGCCAACTGGCGGCCGTTGTAGAAGCTGTGGTTGAAGGAATTCAAGTCGCTGCCGGTCCACTGGCCGGAGGCGTCACGCTGCAATTCCAGGTGATTGCTGGAAATCTGCGAGAAACGCGCAAGTACGCCAGCATGTGGACCGAAGCGCCGGCCCAGCACGTCCCCGGGGGTCGGGCGCAGTTCCACGCCGTGGGCGAGGACGCGCAGGACAAGGGCGCGCGGGACCGGGGCCGGCGAGGCCGCCACCACGGCAGGTCCGGTAGCAGGAACCGTTGCAGATGCACTGGCTAGCGCTGAAGGTACTGCTGCACCCGGCGTGGCTGGACTCTTTCCCAGCGACGAGGTGCTGCCGGCCGTGCCAGCTAGCGCTTTGGCTGGTAGGAGCGGTGTGCGGTCATGCGGGCACATCTTGCCCTTGCCGGTGTAGCCGCACAGGCCGCACTTCATCAGCTCAGCGCCACATTGGTCGCAATAGTAGGAATCGTCGTCAATGTCGGCAGTGCAGCCGGGGCATTGCAAGCTCATGCGGGAACTCCGGGGTGGACCTGTGGAAGGTCCGCAGTGGTGAGCAGGCGCATGGCGGCGGGTTGCTCAGAAGGGGGTAGGCCCAAGCGGCTGACGCGCTCGCCGCAAGCGGCACAGATGGCGTTGAAGAGCTGGCGTACGGTGCGGCCATTGGCGAAGCTGGCGTCCCGGTGGGCGAACACGGCCTGCAGGTGCTCGGCCAGCTGAGCGTCGAAGCCGGGTGCCCGCTGCAACTGGTCCTGCTGGCACAGCAGCTCGAAGATACGCTGCATCTCGGCGGCGTTGTAGTCGGCGAAGTCGATCAGGTCGCTGAAACGCGAGCGCAGGCCCGAGTTGCTGTCCAGGAAGACCTGCATCTCGCGGTGGTAGCCGGCCGCGATGACGACAAACTTGCCGCGCTCGTCCTCCATTCGCTTGAGCAGGGTGTTGATGGCCTCAATGCCGGGGTCGCCGGTGGTGCCGGGCGGCAGCAGCGAGTAGGCCTCGTCGATGAACAGTACGCCGCCCATGGCGTTGTCTATGGCCTTGTTCGTGAGCTTGGGCGTGTCGGCGCGGAAGGCGCTGACCAGCTCGTTTCGGGTAACCTCGATCACGCGGTCGGTGGGCAGCAGTCCCAGGCCGTGGAAGACTTTGGCCATCAGCCGTGCCACCGTGGTCTTGCCGGTGCCGGGGTTGCCGGTGAAGATGAAATGGCGTTCCAGCGGTTTGGTGCGACCCAGCACTCGCTCGCGCGCCAGCGTGGCTTCTAAACGCCGCACCGAGTCCTTCACGCCATGCAGGCCGATCATGGACTGCAGCTCTTCCATGGCGGCCTGCAGGGTCTCCTGCGAGCCGGCTGCAGCGGTGGGCACGTCCTCGGGCATCAGGGTGCACATTTGCAGCGCGTCAGGCGCGGCGCCCAGGCGGCTGAGGCGCGCGGACTGCTCGCGCAGCACCTGCACCAGAAGGTTACGGGCCTCGCGGCCGTTGGCAAAGTCACTGGTCTTGCGCGCGCAGCGGGCGGCGAAGAAGGCAGTGAGCTTGTCCAGCGTGCCTTCGCCCAGCGCATAGCCTTGGGCAGTGGCCATGGAGGCGAAGATGGCAGCCAACTCATCGGCCGTGTAGTCCTCCAGGTGGTAGATGGCAGTGAAGCGGCTGCGCAGGCCGGTGTTGCTGCGCAGGAACTCCTGCATCTCCTTGTCGTAGCCGGCGGCGATGACGACGTACTTGCCGCGGTCGTCTTCCATTCGCTTGAGCAATGTGTCCACCGCTTCCTTGCCAAAGTTGTCGGAGCCCTGCCCGCCGTTGACCAGCGCATAGGCCTCGTCCACGAACAGCACGCCGCCCTCGGCTTGCTTGCAAGCAGCCACCACCTTGGCTGCGGTGTGGCCCTGGTACTCGCCCACCAACTTGCTGCGGTCCACTTCCACTACATGGCCGGTAGGCAGCACGCCCATGGCCTCGAACACCTCGCCCAGCGCGCGCGCCACCGTGGTCTTGCCGGTACCGGGGTTGCCGGTGAGGATGAAGTGGTAGGCGAAATTGCCGTCCTTCACGTCGCCCAGACCCATGGACTGGCGCAGCCGCGCGTTCTGAATGTCCTGGTATAGCGAACGAATCTCGGCTTTGATGCTGTCCATACCGATAAAGCTGTCCAGCTCAGCCATGATGGACTCGATGGGCTTAATGCGGTCGGCCGGGCCAGGAATGTCCTCAGGTAGCAACGTGTTGTCGCTGGCACCGCGGGCGTAGTAGCGCCCCTCAATCTCCGCGGCCTCCTCCAGCGCCAGCCGCCCGTTGACGGCGCGGATGCCCGTGTCACCGGCCTTGACCTTGCGGTAGACCCAGCGCATGCGCATCAGCATTTGCTTCTCCGTGGCCTCCGGCAGAGTGAAGCCATTGGCCTTGAGCGCGTTGGCGCAGATATTGGTCAACTGGGCGGGCAGGTAGTCGGCAATACGAAAGACCTCATTGAATCGGCCCAGCAGGTTGCGCGAGGATGTGCGTTGGCAGAACTCCTCCAGCCCGGTGGGCAGGCCGGCCATGATGACCACCGGGTCCAGCGGCGAGGCTTCCATCAGGTGCATCAGCTGGTTGAATGGCGCCAGCGGCTCACCCTGCGGCGTCATCAGGAGCTGGGCGTTGTCCACAAACAGTACGCTGCCCTTGGCCTTGGTGAAGGCTGCGGCCAAGTTCTTGCTCTCCAAGTCATCCTGCTGCAGGCCGTTGACGGTGACGGGCTGCGCCCGTTCCAGCAGCTGCAGGTTGTAGAGCGCCTGCGTGATCAGTGGGCCCAGTCGCGACTTGGCGGTGCCGGAATCGCCAATGATGAGCAGGGCAAGCGGCCGGCGCGGGTCGCGGCCGGCACGGCGCCGGCCTTCGCTCTCCACACGAAGGGCGTCCAGCGCGGCACGCACCTCGTCCAACCCCACTAGCGAGTCCAGCAGCGATGCAGTGTCCGGCGTCGCAAAAGCGGTTCCGCAGCGTTTGCAGAACTTGGCGCTGGGGCGGTTGGCCCCTGCGCAGGAAGCACAAGCGTTCACGTCCCTCTCCCTCCCTTAATCAAACATCCAGCGCCCGCCCAGCGACGGGTTGCCGCAGTCGTTAGGGTTGTCGTGCAGGCAGTTGGCCCAGTTGCACAGCCACTTGCCGGGCACCTGGCCTTCGCGCACCAGCTGGCTGCGCAACTGCATGAAATAGCGACGCGCGGTTTGAGCATCCGGGAAACTGCGTTGTTCGGACGCGGCCAGCAGCGCCTGAATGCGTTCGCGCGCCTGCTGCAGCTGCATCGACAGCCCGAAGGCTGAGGCAGTGCTCTGCGCCAGCTCGCCCTGGCGGGCGGCCTGCTGGGCCTGCTCCTGCTCGGCTTGCAGCGCCTGCGCGCGGGCCGCCGCCTCCTGGGCCTGTGCTTCCTGGCGTGCCTGCGCGGCGGACTCGCGGGCCCGCTGGGCGGCGGCGGCATCCAGTGCCGAAGCTGCGCGCAGGCTTTGCAGCGCACCGCTCAGGTTCAAGCTGGGCGGCGGGGCAGCCGGACGCGGCGCGGAGCGGGCGGGTTGAGACGGTTGCGCATGCTGGGCTTGTAAGGCCTGCTGCGCCTCGGCGCCAAGCTGGCGCAGCTGCTGCAGCGCCTGGGCCAGCGCGGGATCATCTGGCGGGGCCTGCACCAGGCCCAGGGCCAGCTCAGAAAGCGGATCGCCGCAGGTACCACAGAAGTCGAAAAAACCCTGGGTGTGACAGCGCGCGCAGCTCAGGCCTTGCTGCTGGTGGTTGCCGCATTCGGTGCAGAAGGCCGCACCCTGCACCAGGCTGGCATAGCAGTAGCGGCATTGGCCGGCCTTGAGCCAAAAGCCGCAGGCCTCGCAGAAATCGCCACCGCCGACATTAGCGCCGCATTGCGGGCAAGGACAGTCCAGCGCGTGGCCGCATTCGGTGCAGAACAGGGCGCCAGGCAGCAGCGGTTCATGGCAAGCCGGGCAGCCGTTGGACGCCTGGGTGCGCACCTGCTCACGCGTGGCCTGCTGCTGGGAGGGCTGAGGGGCTTGCTGCGCTGCCGATGGGCGAGGTGCGGAGGACATGACGAGTCGGTGGCAGCTATTGAGAAGGGCCGGAGCATCTTAGTCAACAAATGTTTACTAGCCTGTCTACTGTCGCAGTTAGCCCACACAAGTGTAGGCGTAGGCATAAGCTGAGAATCAGTTGGCTGAGCAAACGAGTGGCACGAGTTGCAACGAATTGGGCGGCCTATTGGGGTGTAGACAAAAGCAAAGGGCAATCAATAGAAAAAGGCCCATAAATTTCTCAACTTATGGGCCACTGATTCTCAGCTTATGTCTTCGCCGACGTAAGCCGCCAGAGTAGTTACTCTGGCGCGCAAGGCGGATCAAGGACTTGGAGGAGGCGACGCCATAGCGTCTGCGTGCTCCGCGACACTGTTACTGCAACTGGCCTACAACATTGGCTTAAACGTCGATGTTGCCCGCACGCAGTGCGTTGGTCTCGATGAAATCACGACGTGGTTCCACTTCGTCGCCCATGAGCATGGTGAACACGCGGTCGGCTTCGATGGCGTCGTCGATCTGCACGCGCAGCAGGCGGCGGACGTTGGGGTCCATCGTGGTTTCCCAGAGCTGCTCGGGGTTCATTTCGCCCAGACCTTTATAGCGCTGGCGGCCGACCGAGTTTTCGGCTTGAGCCATCAGCCAGGCCATGGCGCTGCGGAAGTCGCTGATCTTGCTTTCCTTGGCTTTTTCGCCCTCGCCCTTACGGACGATGGCGTTCTCGCCGATCAGGTCTTTGAAGGTGACGCCGGCGGTGCTCAGCACGGCGTAGTCGGCGCTGTGCACGAAGTCGGCGTTGATGACGCTGGAGCGGGTGTTGCCGTGTTGCTTGCGGCTGATGCGCAGCAGGTATTTGTCGGTGCGCTCGTCGTACTCGCTGCGCACTTCGGCCTGGTGCAGGGCGGCTTGCATGGCGACGGCGGCAGCCTCGGAGGCGTCCTTACCGTCGAGGTTGATGGCCAGGCCGCCGGAGAGCACGCGCAGCGCTTCAAAGTCCATCCAGTTGGACAGGCGGGTGATGACGCTTTCGGCCGACACGTATTGGCGCGCCAGCGTTTCCAGCGCTTCGCCGCTGAGCACGGTGTCACCGTGGCCGGTGTGCAGGTGGGCGTCCTGCATGGCGATCTTGAGCAGGAAGCTGTCGAGCTCGCTGCCGTCCTTCAGGTATTGCTCATGCTTGCCGACCTTGACCTTGTAGAGCGGCGGCTGGGCGATGTAGATGTGGCCACGCTCGCACAGCTCTGGCATCTGGCGGTAGAAGAAGGTCAGCAGCAGGGTGCGGATGTGGGCGCCGTCAACGTCCGCGTCGGTCATGATGATGATGCGGTGGTAACGGAGCTTGTCGGGGTTGAAGTCGTCACTGCCAGCGCCGCGGCCGATGCCGGTGCCCAGAGCGGTGATCAGCGTCAGAATTTCATTGCTGGTGAGCAGCTTTTCATAACGCGCTTTCTCGACGTTCAGGATCTTGCCGCGCAGCGGCAGGATGGCCTGGAACTTACGGTCGCGCCCTTGTTTGGCGGAGCCACCGGCGGAGTCACCCTCCACGATGTAGATTTCGCAGAGCGAGGGGTCTTTTTCTTGGCAGTCGGCCAGCTTGCCGGGCAGGCCCAGGCCGTCGAGCACGCCTTTGCGGCGGGTCATTTCGCGGGCCTTGCGGGCGGCTTCGCGGGCTCGGGCGGCGTCGAGGATCTTGCCGCAGATCATCTTGGCGTCGATGGGGTTCTCGAGCAAGAAGTCGGTCAGCAGGCGGCTGACGATGTCTTCCACCGGGGCGCGCACTTCGCTGGAGACCAGCTTGTCTTTGGTCTGCGAGCTGAACTTGGGCTCGGGCACCTTGACGGAGACCACGCAGGCCAGGCCTTCGCGCATATCGTCGCCGGCCACTTCGACCTTGGCCTTCTTGGCCAGGTCGTTGTCGGCGATGTATTTGTTGAGCACCCGGGTCATGGCGGCGCGCAGGCCGGTCAGGTGGGTGCCGCCGTCGCGCTGCGGAATGTTGTTGGTGAAGCAGAGCACGTTCTCGTTGTAGCTCTCGTTCCACTGCATGGAGACTTCCACGCCGACGTTGGTGCCTTGCTCGCTGATCTTGTCGCCCTGGGCGTGGAAGATGGTCGGGTGCAGGACGTTCTTGCCCTTGTTGATGAACTCAACAAAGCCCTTCACGCCGCCGGCGTAGGCGAAGTTGTCTTCCTTGTTGTTGCGCTCATCGACCAGGCGGATCTTCACGCCGTTGTTCAAGAAGCTCAGCTCGCGCAGACGCTTGGCCAGGATTTCGTAGTGGAAATCGACGTTGGTGAAGATCTCGTCGTCGGGCAAGAAGTGCACTTCGGTGCCGCGCTTGTCGGTGTCACCGACGATGCGCATGGGGCTGACTTCAAAGCCTTCGCGCATTTCGAGCAGGCGGTCTTGCGGCACGCCCTTCTTGAACTCGACCTGGTGGATCTTGCCTTCGCGGCGCACGGTCAGGCGCAGGTGCTTGGACAGCGCGTTCACGCAGCTCACGCCCACGCCGTGCAAGCCGCCCGACACCTTGTAGGAGTTTTGGTTGAACTTGCCGCCGGCGTGCAGCTCGGTCAGTGCAATTTCGGCGGCACTGCGCTTGGGCTCGTGCTTGTCGTCCATCTTGACGTCGGTGGGGATGCCCCGGCCGTTGTCGCTGACGCTGATGGAGTTGTCGGTGTGGATGGTGACGATGATGTCGTCGCAATGGCCGGCCAGCGATTCGTCGATGGAGTTGTCCACCACTTCGAACACGAGGTGGTGCAGACCGGTGCCGTCGGAGGTGTCACCGATGTACATGCCGGGGCGCTTGCGCACGGCCTCCAGGCCTTCGAGGATCTGGATGGAATCGGCGCCGTAGACCGCGCCTGCCGTCACGTCCGCATCGGCGGCCGCCTGCTGCTTGTCGGTCAGACCGTCGGGATTCATTTCGTTGCTCGGCACATCACTCATCGGGGACTCTCTCTCTCACTCACGGGGCCAAAATTTCTGCCCCTTAAAAGCACTGAAGCGGGCTGAGCTTTGAAGCCCACGCCCGCTGTTTAATTTCTCGCTATGGCCTAGATCCGCATCGGCATCACGACGTATTTGAAGCCGGTCTGCTCGGGGATGGTGATCAGGGCGCTGGCGGAGCTGTCGTTCAGGTCAATGCTGACCATGTCTTGGCTCATGTTTTGCAGCGCGTCCATCAGGTAGGTCACGTTGAAGCCGGTTTCGATCAGGTCGCCGCTGTAATCGATTTCGATTTCTTCTTTGGCTTCTTCTTGCTCGGCGTTGCTGGAAGCAATGCTCAAGAGGCCGGGCTCGAAGGACAGGCGCACCGCCTTGAACTTCTCGCTGGTCAAGATGGCGGCGCGCTGCAGGCTGGACAGCAGGGTCAGGCGACCCAGCGTGACGTTGAACTTGTGGTTCTTGGGGATGACGCGGTTGTAGTCGGGGAACTTGCCCTCGACCAGCTTGGTCACGAACTCCATGCCCGAGAAGCTGAACTTGGCCTGGTTGCCGGCGAAGCGCATTTCGATGGGGGCGTCTTCGCTTTCACCCTTGCCACCATCCTTCAGCAAGCGCATCAGCTCCAGCACGGTCTTGCGCGGCAGGATGACTTCTTGCTTGGGGATTTCGGTTTCCAACTCGGCCTGGGCCAGGGCGAGGCGGTGGCCGTCGGTGGCGACCAGGGTCAGGTTCTTGCCTTCGGCCACGAACAAGATGCCGTTCAGGTAGTAACGGATGTCGTGCACGGCCATCGAGAAGTGCACCTGGTTGATCAGGTGCTTCAACGTCTTTTGCGGCACGGAGAAGGCGGGGCCGAAGTCGGCCGCTTCTTGCACCAGCGGGAAGTCATCCGAAGGCAGGGTCTGCAGCGTGAAGCGGCTCTTGCCGCCCTGCAGGGTCAGTTTGGATGCATTGGCCGTCAGCGAGACGGTTTGGTCCGCCGGCATGGAGCGCAAGATGTCGATCAGCTTGCGGGCACCCACGGTGGTGCTGAAGTCGCCAGCGTCGCCGCCCAGCTCGGCCGTGGTGCGGACCTGGATTTCCAGGTCGCTGGTGGTCAGCTCGAGGTGGGGGCCATGCTTGCGAATCAGCACATTGGCAAGGATGGGCAGCGTGTGGCGCCGCTCCACAATGCCGGCAACCGCCTGAAGGGCACCGAGCACCTTGTCCTGGGTGGCTTTCAACACAATCATGTCAACCTCTTTCCGCTTGTTCTGAGGGTAGTCTCATTCACCGTGCGCCCTCCGAAAAACGCGCGCGCGGTAACAACTCGCATTTTGACCCAGGAATGGGGTGTTTCTGGCCCCGGTGTAACCAGAGTGCGCGATCAACCCTTCAAAGTCTGTTCCAGCACATGCAATTGCTGGTTCAACTCGGTGTTTTTCTGGCGCTCGCCGCCAATCTTGCGCACGGCATGCAAGACGGTGGTGTGGTCGCGGCCGCCAAACAGCTCGCCAATCTCGGGCAGGCTCTTCTGGGTCAGCTCCTTGGCGATGTACATGGCAATCTGGCGCGGTCGGGCAATGCTGGCCGGGCGCTTCTTGCTGTACATGTCGGCGATCTTGATCTTGTAGAAGTCGGCCACCGTCTTCTGGATGTTTTCCACCGAGATCTGGCGGTTCTGGATCGAGAGCAGATCTTTCAGCGCCTCGCGGGCCAGCTGGATGTTGATTTCCTTGTGGCTGAAGCGGCTGTAAGCCAAGACCTTGCGAAGCGCGCCTTCGAGCTCGCGCACATTGGCGCGCACGTTTTTGGCGATGAAGAAGGCCACATCTTCGGGCATCGGCGTTTGCTCGGCCTCGGCCTTCTTGATCAGAATCGCCACCCGCATTTCCAGCTCGGGCGGCTCGATGGCGACCGTCAGGCCGGCGTCAAAGCGGCTGGTCAGGCGCTCATCGATATCGGCCAGACCCTTGGGGTAGGTGTCGCTGGTCATGATGATGTGCGCGCGCTTGGCCAGCAGGGCTTCGAAGGCGTTGAAGAACTCCTCCTGCGTGCGCTCTTTGCCGGCGAAGAACTGCACATCGTCGATCAGCAGCAGATCGAGCGAGTGGTACTTGGCCTTCAGCTCATCAAAGGTTTTGCGCTGGTAGTTCTTCACCACATCGGAGATGAACTGCTCGGCGTGCAGATAAAGCACGCGCGCATCGGGCTTGTCCTTCAGCAGGGCGTTGCCCACGGCGTGGATCAAATGGGTCTTGCCGAGGCCCACGCCGCCGTAGATGAACAGCGGGTTGTACATCGCACCCGGTGCGCCGGCCACATGCAGGGCGGCGGTGCGCGCCATCTGGTTGGCGCGGCCGGGGACGAGGTTGTCAAAGGTCAGCGCACTGTTGATGCGGTGGCGACTGGCGCTCGGCGGCAGGGAGCTGGGGGCAGCGCTCGCCACGCCCTGGACTTGGATAGCCGCCGCCGAATTGGCAGCAGGGGTCGCGCCAGAAGCAACCGGCGCAGCGGCCGGGGCCGCCGCAACTGGCCGCAGGCCGTTGTGCAACACCTGGCCCACTGGCATCGGCTGGTTGGCGGGCGGCAGGTTCGGCGATGTGCGGCTCAAGGGCTCGCGGGCGGCCAGCGCCAGCTCCAAGCGAGCCGGTTTACCGGACAACTCGGTCAAGATGGCCTCGATGCGGCCGGCGTACTGGTTGCGGATCCAATCCAGCTTGAAGCGATTGGGCACCCGCAGGGCAATGACCAAGCCTTCGGCCCCGCCTGCATCGGACACGGTGGCCGGCGGCAAAGGACGAATCCAGGTGTTGAATTGTTGTTCGGGCAGTTCGGCCGCCAACCTCTCGCAGCCACGCTGCCAAAGGTCCGCACCCAAGTCCATGGCCGCCGAAGCAGCGCTGTGATCGAGTACGTTGGTGTTCAGTCCGTCTGCGCCAAGCATGTCTGCGCTCATTGTGGAAAACTTGTTCTAGAGCGGCTGGATTGTACGGACATCCGGCCACCAAACCCTGAGTTATCCACAGATTTTTTACTAGGGTCAAGCCCCTGAAAACACCAATGGCCGATCGCTGAGCATTGACCGATCGCAAAATCTTTGGTGTAATCGCGGGTTTTCCGGACGCTGGATATAGCGGAGTATGGATGTTTGGCCAAGGCCAGCGGGTGAAATACCACCTCGCAGGGTTTGACAGGCACCTGTCCACGCAACACTGGTGAGTCAGCCGCACGGGCTTCGATCTGTGACTTGTTCACAGGCGAGCGTGCAAATGGCCCGCAGGTGTTTGTGAACGCATAGAACACATAGACGGCACCCCGGCGCGGCACACATCAGTGGCCGTCGACGTCTGAATCGGCTGCGAGCTTTGTCTCCAACCCTTTGCAGGCCCGACGCCCCAGGTGCGAACCGCAAACGCGCCCAACAGCGCAAATCGTTTTGCACCCGGCGACTGATCGCCAACAACCGCTAAAGCGTCACTTCCGACGTCCTTAGACCTTCGCTAGCATTTCCCAAGAGGGCCTCATCATGAAACGCACTTATCAAGCCTCCAAGACCCGTCGCGCCCGTACCCACGGTTTCCTGGTTCGCATGAAGACTCGCGGTGGCCGCGCAGTCATCGCCGCGCGCCGCGCCAAGGGCCGCAAGCGCCTGGCTGTCTAAGCTTAGACACCACAGAATCATGATCGGCCGCATCGTGCGATCGGCCGACTTTGAACGCGTGCTGGCTCGCTCCAGCCGCGTGCGCAGCAGTCATTTTGCGGTGCATCACCTCGCCGCCACACCCAGTGTGGCCAGCAAGCCCGCCAAGGTCTTATCCACCGAAGCAGGCGAGTTATCAACAGGCGATGCACAAGTCACCCACAAGCCTGTGGATGACACGCTGCCCGACGCTTGCTGGCTGGGTGCCATCGTGCCCAAACGCCACGCCAAGCGCTCGGTGACTCGCTCGCTGCTGAAGCGCCAGATCCGTGCTGCATTTGCGACACAACCCGACTTGCCTCCCGGCTTGTGGGTGGTGCGTTTGCGCTCGCCTTTTGATCGCAAGCTATTTCCCAGCGCTGCTTCGGATGCGCTGCGCGCTGCTGCGCACGCCGAATTGGCGCAATTGGTCGGCCGGCTGGTGGCGCCTCGCGCCAAGCCCTGAGCTGCGCTTGATCTCGCCATGAACCGCCCCCCGTCGATCGCCCAACGCGTGCTGATTGGCTTGGTGCGTGGCTACCGTTTGCTGCTGAGCCCTTGGCTCGGGGCCTCATGCCGTTTTGAGCCGACCTGTTCGGTTTATTCGATCGAGGCCTTGCAGCGCCATGGTGCCCTGGCGGGCAGCTATCTGACCGTGCACCGAATTCTGCGTTGCAACCCGTTTTGCGAAGGCGGCCATGACGGCGTGCCCGACAATGCGCCCGGCTTGTTCACCCGTCTTGGGTGCGTGCCGGATGCAACATCTCCTCGACCCTCCAATCCAGAAGCCTCCTCATGACTGATATACGCCGCACCGTGCTGTGGGTGGTGTTCACCATGTCCCTCGTCCTGCTGTGGGACGGCTGGCAAAAGCACAACGGACACCCGTCCATGTTCAGCCCTCCGGCGCCCAAGCCCGCCGCCGTGGCCGGCTCTGCGCCTGGCACCGGCCTGCCGACGGCCAGTGCCCTGCCGGGCTCGACCGGCGTGGCCGGCACCGCAGCACCCGCTGCCGCCGCCGCGACGACTGGCGAGGCCATCCACATCAAGACCGATGTGCTGGACGTGACCCTGAACACCTTGGGTGGCGACGTCACCCGTGTGGAGTTGCCTCATTACCTGACCGGCCCCGAGCCAGGCTTGTTTGACCCCATCCTGCAGGCCGTCGGCATCAAGGAAAAGAAGGCCATCCCGCAGACCCCGGTGGTGCTGCTGGATAGCGCAGGCCAGAGCTACAAGGCACAGACCGGCCTGTTGGGCGGCCAAGCCGGCACTTTGCCGAACCACAACACCTTGATGACCGTCACCAGCGCCGAGCGCGAACTGAAGGACGGCGCCAATGAGTTGCTGGTGCGCATGGAGTCGCCCGAGCAAGGCGGCGTCAAGTACGTCAAGACTTTCAGCTTCAAGCGCGGCGACTATGTGGTCGGCGTCAAGCACGAGATCATCAACGTCGGCACCGCTGCCGTAACGCCCCAGGTCTACGTGCAGCTGGTGCGTAGCGCCATGGTAGGCCCTGGCGGCGCACCCTTCACTTCCACCTTCACAGGACCAGCGCTGTACACCGACAAGGCGCACTTCCAGAAGGTCGAGTTCAAGGACATCGACAAAGACAAGGTCGAGATCGACAAGACCGCCGACAACGGCTGGGTCGCCATGGTGCAGCATTACTTTGCCAGCGCCTGGTTGCATAACGACAAGTCTGCACGTGAGTTCTTCGTCAACAAGGTGAAGGGCGCTGCGCCCGAGCAATACGCTGTTGGCATGGTCTTCACGCTGCCGGCCGTCGCCCCTGGCGCCACCGCGACCAAGGAAGACCAACTCTTCGTTGGCCCGCAAGAAGAAAAGAAGCTCGCCGAACTGGCCCCCGGCCTGGAATTGGTGAAGGACTACGGCATCTTCGCCATCCTGGCCAAGCCGCTGTTCTGGCTGCTGGAAAAGCTGCACGCCATGTTGGGCAATTGGGGCTGGGCCATCATCGCCCTGGTCGTGCTGCTGAAGATCGCTTTCTATTGGCTGAACGCCAGCGCTTACAAGAGCATGGCCAAGATGAAGGCCGTGGGCCCCAAGGTGCAAGCGATGCGCGAGCGCCTGAAGGACAAGCCGCAAGAGATGCAGCAAGAAATGATGCGCATCTATCGCGAAGAGAAGGTCAACCCGATCGGCGGCTGCCTGCCCATCTTCCTGCAAATGCCATTCTTCATGGGCCTGTACTGGGTGCTGCTGTCCACCGTTGAGATGCGCGGCGCACCTTGGCTGGGCTGGATTGTTGATCTCTCGGCCAAAGACCCTTACTTCATCTTGCCGCTGCTGATGACGGCCTCCAGCCTGTTCCAGGTCTGGCTGAACCCGACCCCGCCGGACCCAATGCAAGCCAAGATGATGTGGATCATGCCGCTGGCCTTCAGCTTCATGTTCTTCGTCTTCCCCTCGGGCCTGGTGCTCTACTGGCTGGTCAACAACATCTTGTCGATCGCCCAGCAGTGGTTCATCAACAAGCAGCTCGGCGTGCAGAACTAAACTGAAACTGCGCCAGTCGCGCAGAAAATCACAAAGCCCCCAAGCCCCCCCGCGCTTGGGGGCTTTTTTGTTGGCGCCGAAGCGATTTAAATCAACGCATGCGGGGCAGCAGTGGGTCAGCCTTCAGACCTTAGGCGCGCGAACCAGCTTCATGCGAATGTTGGATCCGGCCTCCCCCGCGCCACCCTTCATTGGCCCAACCAGTTGCTCCAACCCACATTGCCGATGCCAAACAGCGTTCGCCCTGTCGGCGAGACCCACAGCGGGCTGCGCAGGTAATAGCGCTTTCCGCTGCTACGCTCAGTCATCTCCATCTGGCAGACCAGGCTGAACTGATTGCTGTGATTGGCCGGCGCCCAGGCATAGCTCAAACCCGACAGACCATAGTTCGGGGGCGTGCGCGAGAGCAAAGGTGCAGCGCCGACTTCGCCCCGCCGCCGGGTATAGCGCACGCCGCCATCGCCGACCAGGCCCAGCAGCGGGTCGTACAGCTCACCGACGCATCGGCTCACGCTGGACTGGGTATCGAAGCGGACGATCCAGTCTTGTCCGGAAGCCGTTGTCGCATCGATGCGGCGTCCGTCAGGCCCCAGCAGCTGGGGTTCCAGCGTGTGCACGCAGTAACGCGGTATTTCCACAGGTGGGGAGCCCGAGGTGAAGCTTGGGTCGAGCACATCGTAGACCGCGTTGTTGAAGCACGCCTCCTCCCCGCCGAATAACTGCCGCAAGTCCACCGGTCTCACGGGCAGGCCGGTGTCAGGCACCAAGGCCAGCCGATAGCCTTCCAGCGCCTGCGCGCCAACGGGCAAGGGCAGCAAGGCCAGGCCGTCCGTCGGCGTCGGCGCCGGCGTGGGGTCGGGCGTGGGCGTGGGCGTGGGCGTGGGCGTAGGTGACGGGTTTGGGGGCAGATCACAACTGGCCAGATTGCCACCACCGCCCAGCGGCCAAGGGTCGCTGAGCAAGGAGCCTTGTACGTCGAAACCACCGCCCAGCTTGAGCTTGGCACTGACCTCGCCAAAGAGTTCAGACTTCCAGCCCAGGCAGTTGCGCGTGCCATCGGCGCGCACCTGCGCCGTCACCGCCAAATTGGCCCGCAGGCTGGCACTCACGGGCAAGACCGATTCCAACACGCGCAGTTGCATGTCCGGCCCGACTTTCAGCTGCAGCCCCAAGCTGGTGGTCGACTTACCCGGCAGCGGCTTGGCTGTGGGCGCCTGGCTGGCGGCACTGCCGGTGATGCGGTGGCTGCTTTGCAATTGCCGGCTGACCGGGTCATAGCGCAGCTCGACATGGCTGCGGGTTTCGCCATCGATCACCCGCATCTCGACCTTGGCATCGCCCTTGGCCTCACCCTGCAACATGATGGGCACTTCCAGCTTCACCAGGCCCAGGGCCTGCGGGAAGGCATAGCTGAAGCGCTTGAGCTCGATGCCGTTTTGGCTGCCACCTTCGCTGTTCGTGCTTTGCAGCTGCAAGAGCAGGGTTTGGTTGAGGGCGAGATCGCCGGTCAGATTGAAGGTCTTGAAGCCGCTGGCAGCTTCGAAGTCCAGGTCCAGATCCAGCGTCATGATCAGCTGGCCTTTGTAGCTCAGGCCCACCGGGCCGAAGGCACTCAGGTCGTAGGCAAAGTTGCCCGATACCGTGCCGGCTGCGGGGCTGGCCGCTGGCCCCGTGACGGCCAGCGCATGCACAGGGCGGCTGGCCGCCGGCGTGAGCTGGGCCTCTTGCAGCCGCGCCTTCAGCCGCAGACTGGCAAACACCTCGCCCAACTCCGGCGCGCGAGTGCCCAGCCGGGTGCCGCTGGCGTCCACCGACGTGACCGCATAGGCGCGGCCCGCCACGATCAAGACCTGACCCTGCTGCACGCCGGGCGCGGCGCTGAAGACCAGGGTTCCATCGGCCTCGCTTTGCAAAAGCTGCGGCGCGCCAGCGGCCGTGCTGAGTTCACGCACCGTGCTTTGGTACGCCGCTTGCACCGTGGTATCGCCGCTGGCGGCCGGGGGTGTAGGGCGGATCAGGGCGCTGGGGCTCGCGGGATCGCTGGGCTTAGGGGAAGCTGGATCACCCGCCGGGCTAGCCCCTCCGCCGGTGCTTCCACCGCCTCCTCCGCAAGCCGAGAGCAGACTCAGGCTCACCGCCAAGGCCACCGCGGGTGCCACCGCCATGCCGCGCCGACAGTGACGGGTGTTCAATCGTTTTCTCATGGAATCTGAAGCAGTGGTCGTGCAAGGGATCGGGCCCGGAGGTCAGCGCCGCGCTCAAGCGGCGCAGCCGGGGCATGCCCGGCTGCATCGTCTTTCAACGCATCAAGTTTTTATCGCCGATGGCCGGCCTCAGTTCTGCAGCCACATATCGACATAGCCTGCGCTGCTGCCGTTGGTTGGAACACCGCGGCTCACCACGACATACCGCGTCACGCCATTGACCTGGAAGCTGTAGGCCGTCAGGTAGAGCTTGCCTTTTCCGCCCTCGATGGAGAGAGTGCCTCCGGCCAGCAGATTGTTGAGATCGGCGGCCGTGGCGCTGGTGCCGTCATTGCCACTCAGATTGCCGCTGGCATCCACGCTGTACTTCAAGCTGCTGGCCGTGGGCGCACTGTTTTGATTGCTGCTCTCGCCATTGCTGTTGGTGTAGCTGCAATCTTCCATGCGATAAAAGCTCTGACCGGCCAACTCGCTGGCACGGCTGAGCTTGAGCGCCCGCGCGCCGCCTGCGGCGGATTGAGTGACCACACCCACGAAAGCGGATTTGAGTGGCGTGCCATTGCACAACATGATCACGCTGCCATTGGCGCGGTTCACTACGGTGTAGCCCGTGGCGCTGACGCCAAAGTCATTGCCCAAGACGGTGAGCACGGTGCTGGCCGTGCTGCTCAGCTTCCAGCCCAGGCCCTGGGTGTTGCTGCGGTCGATCGCGCCGGCATCGAGCGTTTCGTTCGCAGACCCGGGGGTATACACATCGAACTGCTGGCCCAGGAACAAGGCATTCAGGCCGCTGCTGTTGATGGGGCTTGGCGCCGGGGCTGGAGCTGGAGCGGGTGCGGGTGCGGGTGCGGGTGCGGGTGCGGGTGCTGGTGCTGGTGCCGGTGCAGGCGTATCTGAGCTGCCGCCGCCTCCACACGCGGTCAACATGGAGGCGCTTGATGTCGCAAGCGCGGCGGCCATCAGCACGGTTGCCGCCGAGCGAGGGCGTCGAATGCGGGGGCGGCGAGAAGATGTGGAGGGCAGCATCGGAGAGGGTCCTAAAGTTGGTCAGCGATCAGCGAACGCCGCGCCTCGGCATGCTTGGTGCCAGAGGCAACGGAATTGCACCGGATGCTATGGATACACTCGCCCCTCCGTAATCGCTTCGGAGTTGACATCGATGTCAACCGCAAGACGACAAGGCCGCATGACGAGGAGTGTTGACCTGAACCGCCACCTGCCAACCCGCGCAAGAGCTGCCCTCGCGTTGCTCGGACTGCTTCTGGCCTTGTTGTGGGTCTCGGGCATCGCCGCAGCCTGGATGCTTGATCGAGAGCGCGTTGACCGCGAAGTGCAGGATGAGCTGCATCGGATCAGCCTACTTGCCGCCGCGGAACGGCAGCAATTCTTCAGCGCCAGCGGCTTTTGGTACGACCACATCGTCCGCGGCGCCGACGGTCAGCTCACCCTTGACCTGGGGGCGCCCGGGTTGCGGGCCGTCTGCCAGCGCTTGCGCGACAAGGGCGCGCGCTCAACCCTGGTGTGGCAAGACCGCCGGTGGATCTGCGACCCTGCGGACAGCGGTCCGCCGGTGGCCAGTGCGCCTGATGCCCATGAACGCGCCGCCCTCGAGCGCATGGCCCGGCTGAGCTTTCAGACGCCTGAGGACACGACGCGCATTCGGCTTGAGCCCAGCGACACCGCTCCGGCCTGGCTGATGCCGGTGTGGGACGGCGCACCGCCCTGGGCTGCAGCAGATGCTGGCGCCATCCCAGGGCGCGTGGTCGGCTACGTGCAGCTGGAGATGCCCCTCGCCGCGATGATGGCGCGCGCCACTTCGCGCTGGGAGCACTCCGCCCGAGTGCAGTACCGGGCGCTGGCGCTCGGCTCGGTGGAAACGCCGACCCGTGTGCTGTGGTCGGAGGGCACGCTGCCGGTGCGGGCCTACACGGACTCTCTCGTTACGGGATTCTTGGATCTCGCCGGTACGCCACTGCCGATGCGGATTTATGCGAGCCAAGCACTCGAGCCGGTCGCGACGGTGATGGTGGGCACGGCTCTTGTGCTGGGCCTGCTGTTTGGCACGCTGTGGTGGCTGAGCTGGCGTCTGCTGGCCAGCCGGGCGCGCTTGGCCGAGGTGCTGGCGCGGCGCACGGCCAGGGCCCAGCACCGGCAGCGCGCGCTCGCCGACAGCCGCGAGGTGAACCGGGCGCTGGTGGGGGCGGCGCGGCAGGCTGGCGCCGTGGTGCGCCAGCGGCTTGGCGCCGAGTTGCACGACAACACCGGCCAGCTACTGACGGCCGCCCAGTTGCAGGCCCGACATTTGGCATTGGTGGTCGACCCGGCGCAGCAATCCGCTTGCGAAACCTTGGCCGACACCTTGCGCGACGCCGCACGGGCGGTGCGCGAACTGTCCCATGACTGGCACCTGGCACCGACCCACCATGCGGACACACCAGACCTGCTCGCCGAGCTGAGCCGGCTGGCCGAGCGCAGCCGGCCTCTGCCGGTCGAGTTGGTGCTGCCGCATGAATTGCCCAGCTGGGATGCTGAAGCTTGCCACTCACTGCTTCGCATCGCTCAGGAGGCGGTCAGCAATGCGCTGCGCCATGCCCATGCCAGCGCCATACGACTGTTGCTGAGTCCCGCGCCCGACGAACTGCTGCGCATCGAAGATGACGGTGTGGGCTTTGATGCCGCCCACATCGAAGGGGGCCTGGGCCTCACTTCGATGCGCGCGCGCGCGGCGACACTGGGGGCCCGTCTCGCTGTGGACTGCTCCAGTGGCTGGACGCGCATCAGCGTCAAGACCGCCTGAACCCCGCGCCGACCTCAGCTGCTTGCCGGACACGACCTCACGCCGCTTCCATGCCTGCCCTCTATCCCTCTGATGACGCCTTCGAGGCGAGTTCCTTTCTGCTGGTCGACGATCACCCGGTGGTGCGTGCCGGTGTGGCGCAACTGCTGCGTCAAGCCTGGCCGCAGCGCGCCTGCGATGAGGCTGACAGCGTGACGGCTGCGCTGGCCGCGCTGGACGCAAAGCGCTATGCGCTGGTGGTGCTGGACCTGAAACTGCGCCATGAGACAGGCCTGGATCTGCTGCAGGCGCTGCGTGAGCGGACGGACGTGCCGCCTGTGCTGGTGATGTCGATGCACGAGAGCCCAGCCCTCCTCAACGCCGCGCTCAAGGCTGGCGCGCGGGGCTATGTGTCCAAGCTCTCAGCCGCTGACGAGCTTGCCAAAGCCGTGCGCAGCTTGCTCGGAGGCGGGCGCTACTGGTCGAGCGCGGTGTTGGACGAAATGGTGGGCGCTGAGCTGAGCCAAGGCGGCCTACCGGCGCTGGCACCGCGCGAGTGGCAGGTCTTCACGCTGCTGGCGGAAGGCTGCGACAAGCCGGAGATGGCCGCACGGCTGGGTCTGAGCGAGAGCACCGTCGAAACCTATCGCCAGCGTCTGCGCACCAAGCTGGGCCTTGCAGACAATCTGCAGCTCGTCAAAGCGGCGGTGGAGCACTTCATCGCCAGTGGCGCGCGCTGAGCGGTCTCGCGCCCAGACCCGCCCAGCGCAGCTCGGCTGCGTCGTCTCATCTAGACAGCAGTCCATCGCCCCCAAGCAACTCCCCCTTACCGAGTCCCCGATCTGCATTTGCCATGAATTTGGATATCCGCCAGCTGTCGCTCCTTCTGCCCGTGCCCAAAGGCGATTTCACGGTGCGCCGCAGCACAGCAAGATCGCTCCGCTTGCGCGCCCTGAGCGCCCTACTTGGCGCCGTAGGGCTGAGTGCTCAAGCACAGACGGTGCTGGAACCGCAAACGGTGCTCTCCAAGCGCGAAGCGCCGGGACTGCTGGCCCTCGTGATCAACCGCGAGACGCTGGAGCGCAGCGGTGCGCGCGATCTGGCTGCGGCGCTGGCGCAGTTGCCGGGCGTCGTGCTGGACCGCTCAGGCGAAGCCGAGGGTGACCCGCCACGGCTGTCCTTGCGCGGCATGACCGGGGGCTACACGCTGGTGCGGGTGAATGGCCTGCCCATGAAAACGCTGGGCCCAGGCATCGCGCTCGACGGGCTTACGCTGGATCGCGTCGAGCGGGTGGAGGTGCGCACGGCGCAGCGCGCCGCCGATGGTGGCGAGGCCGTGGCGGGCATCATCGACGTCGTATTGCGTGAATCGGCGCCCCCCGGGGCAAGGCTGTCGGCCGCCCTGCTGCCGCGCGGCGCCCGGACGGGCGCCGAAGTCGGCTGGCGGCAAGGCTGGGTGGGGCAGGGTTGGCAGGCGCAGCTGGGTGCCATCGGACGTGATGCACCGTCGGCGTGGACGGACCGGCTCGCGCAACACATTGATTTCGCCGGGACCAGCGTCCCGCCACCCGCACGGATGGAGAACACGCTTTCGCGCCAGGGTTCGGACCGCACGCTCGCGCTGGACGCCACGCTGCAGGCGGTGAGCGACAACCAAGACTGGCAGCTCAAGCTGATGCGCTCCGCAGACGATTCGGCACAGCGCACCGCCACCCGCCATGCGCTGCACCAAGCACCGTTCCCGCCCGACGACGAAGGCAACGATTTGCAGTGGACCGAACGTCGCGTCACCGAACTGGCGAGCGCGCGCTGGCGCCACCATGGCACGACGACCCTGTCGGTCGACACTTGGCTGCGGCGCGACCGCAATGACAGCGCCGGGCAGCAGCTCGCCGTCGGCACCGCGCCAGACAGCGCTGATCGCTGGGCCGACCAGCAGAATGAACGCGAATGGCGCTTGGCCGCCACTTTGGAGCGCGAGCTGACGCCCAACTGGGCGCTGTCGGCAGGCACGCAACTCGGCGCTTCCGTGGCGTGCACGTCCAGCGAGGGCGACGAAAGCCCCCAGCCCTGCCAGCGCCGACGCCAGCCGGCCCTCTGGGGCGAGCTGCAATGGAAGCCGAACCCCAAGCACCAGCTCGTGCTGGGACTGCGGCGCGAGGGCAGTCGACTCGACGGCATCGCCAGCCCGCGCGATGACGTGTTCATCCTTCCAAATCTGAGCTGGCAGCAGACCTTGAACGCGGCCGGCACCCTTCGGCTGGAGGCGGCCCTCGCGCGCACGATGCGGCTGCCGCGCTTGCGTGAGTTGCATGACGGCGTGCGTGAGCGTGCCGGCACGCCCGGGAATCCGGACTTGCTCGGCAACCCGGAGCTGCGCCCCGAGCGTGTGAATGGCGCTGAGCTGGCACTGGCCGGTTCGCTGGCTGAGGCGTGGACCGGCCGCGTGGGCGTGTTCGGGCGGCACATCAACGATGCGATGCAGCCAGTCCTTTCACCCACGGCGGACGGCCGCTGGCAGCAGCAGACACGCAATGTCGGGCATGTGCGCAGCACCGGGCTGGAGCTGTCAGCCGAGGGCCGGCTGGGGTCGGGATGGCAGCTGTCCTTCAACCAGGCCTTCTACCAATCCACGGTCGAGGCACTGCCCGCGCCAGACAACCGTCTCGTCGGCCAGCCGCCGGCGCGCACCACACTGTCACTGCAGGGCAGGGCCGCCGCTTGGCAGCTGAACGCGGCGCTTCGCTGGCAGCCTGGCTATGCGGCGCGCACGACGGCGGTGCAGACACTACGGCGCGATGCCGAATTGCGGCTGGACCTGGGCGCTCAGACCGAGCTGCCTGCGTTTTGGAACACGGCGTCCGGATCCACTGCCACTCAGGCGCAAACCCCGCTGCGCCTGCGTATCGGCGTGACCGATATCGGCCCACACAGTGCAGGCAGCGAGTTGGTCTGGACGGACGAAGCGGGCAATGGACGGCGCAGCCGCTTTATGGCCGATCGCCCGCCGGTACTGAGGGTCTCGCTCGACTGGCAGGTCTGAAGCTCGGCGACGCCAGCTGCCGATGGCCAGAGGCTCATGGGCTCATGGGCGATGGCAACAAGGCCGTGGTCTCTCGAGGGCACAGCAGCTGGCGGCGAGTCTTGACCGACAATCCCGCCCATGCTTGCTCGCCACCAAGACCCCATCGCCGCCATCGCCACCGCCCCTGGACGCGGAGCCGTTGGCATCGTGCGGGTCTCCTCCCCGCAAGACCTGACCCCCTTGGTCGAAGCGATTTGCGGACGTGCGCTGCGCGCCCGTGAAGCGACCTATCTGCCCTTTCGCGATGCGGCCGGCGTGGCCATTGACCAAGGCCTGGCGCTGCTATTCCCGGCGCCGCATTCCTATACCGGCGAGCATGTGCTGGAGTTGCAAGCGCATGGGGGGCCGGTGGTGCTGCAACTGCTGCTGGCGCGCTGCTTGGAGGCTGGCGCCGAGCTGAAGATTCGCCTGGCCGAACCCGGCGAATTCACCCAGCGTGCGTTTCTGAATGGCAAGTTGGATCTGGCTCAGGCCGAAGCCGTCAGCGATCTGATCGACGCCAGCACCGAGGCTGCAGCACGCAGCGCCGGGCGTGCGCTGGCCGGCGCGCTCTCGCACGAGGTGGGAGAGCTGCGCGATGCGCTGATCAAGCTGCGCATGTTGGTGGAGGCCACGCTGGACTTCCCCGAGGAAGAGATCGACTTCTTGCAGCAGGCCGATGCCCTCGGCCGGCTGGCCCGTTTGCAAGAGCGACTCGAAGCCGTGCTGGACCGCACTCAGCAAGGCGCGCTTTTGCGCGAAGGCATCAAGGTGGTCTTGGCCGGGCAGCCGAATGTGGGCAAGAGCTCGCTGTTGAATGCCTTGGCTGGGGCCGAGCTGGCCATCGTCACGCCCATCGCCGGCACCACCCGCGACAAGGTCAGCCAGACGATTCAGATCGAAGGCGTGCCGCTGCACATCAGCGACACCGCCGGCCTGCGCGACACCAACGACGAGGTGGAGCGCATCGGCGTGGCGCGCAGCTGGGAGGCCATCGCCGATGCCGACGTGCTGCTGTTCATGCACGATCTGACGCGCCTGGGGCAAGCCGACTACGAGGCCGAGGACAAGCTGATCTCGGCCCGCTTGGCGCAAGTGCCGCCCGAGCGCATCGTGCAGGTCTTCAACAAGGCCGATGCAGCCCACACCGAGGCGCTGCCCGAAGGCGCCTTGCGGATGTCGGCCAAATCAGGCGTGGGCCTGACTGAGTTGCGCCAGCGCTTGCTGCTACAGGTGGGTTGGCATGCCACGCCGGAAGGCGTGTTCATCGCGCGTGAGCGTCATGTCCAAGCGCTCAAGCGCACCCGCGAGCATCTGTCGCAAGCGATGGCGGTGGCTCATTTGCAACCACCGGCGCTGGACTTGTTAGCGGAAGAACTGCGCCTGTCTCACGACGCGCTGGGCGAGATCACCGGCGCCTTTTCGGTCGACGATTTGCTCGGCGAAATCTTCAGCAAATTCTGCATCGGAAAATAACAGCACGTTCGCGGATGAGCTGTAATGCGTATTTCACGCTGACCTATCATCAAGCCCACATCAGTTCGCAAACTGCGAGGGCTATTTGGCGGATCAACAAAGAATGCGGCCGCGCCACTTGTACAAATACCTGAGCCTCGACGCGGCTAGTTTTGAGTACACGCGCCAAGCTTTGGTTTCACGGCGGCTTTTCTATCAATCGCCGATCAAATTCAATGATCCGTTTGACTGCGCCCCGGCTCATGATGTGAGCGACACCACCGAGGAACAACTTGTCGCGGCAAGTGCAAGTGGGTTGATACGGGGGGGCGCGAGCCTCCTAGACGCGCTTGAACTTTCCCTGTCAAGTCTTCCCACTCTGAAACACCGAGTCCTTGGCCCCAAGAGTGGCCCCGAGCGGAACTCGCTCCTTCGAAAGACCCTCAGTGAACAGCTCGGCGTGCTTTGTCTTTCTACGCACGGCAAACACGCCTTGATGTGGGCTCACTATGCGTCGAAGCATCAAGGCATCTGCCTTTGCTTCAATGGCAAGCATGATTTTTTCGGTCACACTCACCAAGTCAGCTATTCAACCGCTCGCCCCATAATCCGCACCTTTCATCAGCCTGCAGAGGAAGCGGAAGAGCAAGAACGTATACAGCGAACGCTCCTCACGAAACACGATGTTTGGAAGTACGAGGGTGAATGGCGAGACATCCGCTTCCCCCCTGACTTGTCTACCTATGACCAGGGCGTGCGTACGTATCCGTCAGAAGTCCTGAAGGGCGTGATTCTCGGGGCGGAAATCTCCGATGCAAACCGGTTGCAAGTTGCAGAGTGGGTTTCAGAAGCTGCGCCGAAGGCGCAGGTCTGGCAGCTGAGGCTCGATCATTCCAGCTTTGCCTTGAAGGCTGATCGGGTACGCCTCGCCAAGCGGAATGCTTGGTGCTTTTCCCAGGCCTAGGCCCCAACGCTTGTTCCCTTTCAAGCAGTGCCGGGAACAGGCTCAACTGTTCAACGGGAACAAGAAAGGCGAGCATTCACGCGGACTTGCATCGCACTGTTCCCGTGTTCCCGGTGTTCTCGCCGATTTCGAGGCAGGGGGAAAAGTTTTGCAACTTCAGGCGATGCTGGCCCATCAACGTCGGTATCCTCTCCGACTTGCTCACAGGGTCACTTGCTTTGAGTGAGTCCAAGTTTGAGTCCAAGTAGCTTGGACTCAGAACGAGAACCCAGTATCCATGCGGCCTAGCGGCCGTTATCTATGTTCTGCATCGGCAAGTGAAGCTCGACATTGCGCCGAGCGATCAACGCCCGTGCGGAAAGGTCGATCTAGAGGTCGGCTTCTTCACACCCTTGCCCTGGGCCACCCACATCTTGTAGGCGGCCGGGGTCAGTTCACGCTTCATCAGCTGCACCAACTCGCCCTCGCCCAAGGCGTGTTGCAGAAACACTTTCTTGAAGGGCGGAGTGTCTTCCCAAGCCGTCTTGATGATGGCTTGGATTTGTTCGGGGCTGAGGCGGGGGATTGTTTTGGCCATGGGCGGATTGTCCGTCAATCAATCCCTCAGTGGCCATCAAACTCAAGCAAGGTAAACAAGGGCAGGCCAAAGGCGCGCAGCTTGGCCGAACCGCCGAGTTCGGGCAGGTCGACGATGCAGGCGCCTTCGATCACTTCGGCGCCGAGTCTTTGCAGGAGCTTGGCGCCGGCCATCATGGTGCCGCCGGTGGCGATCAGATCATCGATCAGCACAACGCGGTCGCCCGGCTTGACGGCATCGGTGTGCATCTCCACCGTGGCGCTGCCGTACTCCAGCTCGTAGCTCTCTTCCACCGTGGTGAAGGGCAGCTTGCCTTTCTTGCGGATCGGCACAAAGCCCATCCCCAGCTCATAGGCCAGCACCGAGCCGATGATGAAGCCGCGCGCGTCGAGCCCTGCAATGGCCGTCGGTCGGGCGTCGAAGTAGCGGTGCACAAACTGATCGATCAGCACCCGAAAGACGCGCGGGTTCGACAGCAGCGGGGTGATGTCGCGGAACTGCACGCCCGGCGCCGGCCAGTCGGGCACGGTGCGAATATGGCTGCGGATGTAGTCGGCTGGGCTGATGGTGGACATGGGGGGACTCGTTCGCTCAGGCGCTGCTGCGCGACCTCATGGCCACGGCCAGCGCCATTGCAGGATTGGCAATGCCAGCGATATTAGCCGCACACCGATACCGAAACCTGCGGGCTCAAGCCGCCTCGCGTTCGCAGCAAACCATCCGGGAGCGCCCACCCTGCTTGGCGGCATAAAGGGCCGCATCGGCCCGCTCGACCAGCAGCATGCCGGCCGAAGAAGGCCGCGCGCCATCCTGCCAAGACGCCTCGCCATCGCCCGCCACACAAGCGGCCACGCCAATGCTCAAGCTGACGCGCCGGCGCATCGGCGCGGCGTCATGGGGAATGGCCGCCAAACGAATACTGTCCAGGCAGCGCTGCGCCACCACCTGCGCCTCGGCCAGATCGCACTCGGCCAGGAGAATGACAAACTCCTCGCCGCCGTAACGGCACACCGCATCGGAGCTACGGCCGGCGCAGGTGCGCAACAGCTCGGCCACTCGGCGAAGGCAGTCATCGCCGGCGACATGCCCATAGCGATCATTGAAGAGCTTGAAGTGGTCAATGTCGACCATGATGCAGGCCAGGGCATGGCCATGCCGGGCGCTGCGCTGCCACTCTTGTTGCAGAAGCTGGTCGAAGAAGCGACGGTTGCCGACGCCGGTCAGGCCATCGGTGATCGACTGACGCGCCAACAGAGCATTGGCCTCCTGCAACTCAAGCTCTTGGCGCTTGCGCTCGCTCAGGTCGGTGATGATGCAGACGAAACGGTGGGTGGTCTCAGTCTTGACCTCGGCCACGCTGAGCTGCAGGGTCAGCGCCTGCCCATCGCGGCGACGAACCGTCAACTCCTGCGGACGCCCCAGCAGGGCGGCGGGGCTCAAGCGCTCGCCCATCCAGGTGCCAAACAGCAGGTCGATGTGGCTGCCCTGCAACTCATGGGCACTGAAACCAAACAGCGCTTCGGCGGCCGGGTTCAGCTCCAGCACATGGCCGGAGGTGTCCAAGGTCAAAACGCCGTTCGGGGTTGCGCGGACAAAGGCGGTCAGATGGGCCTTGCTGGCGGCCAAGCGCTGCTGCTCAAGCACCAGGTCGCTGACATCCATGCGCACACCGATGATGCCGCCCGACTGCAGCCTCCGCTCGTAGACCCGAACCCAGCGGTCGCTTTGCATCTGCAGATGCTGCAGCAGCGGCTCACTCGCGGCGTGGCTGCGCGTCCGGCGCGCGACCAAACGCTCCATCAGCCATTCTTCCTCGCGCCCCTGCGCACTCGGCACACAGCCCTGGCTGATCGACTTGCGCACCAAGTCCTCGAAACGCACGCCCATCTGCAAGTCGGCCTGCATATGCGGGTAGAGCTGCACCAACTGTTGGTTGAAGGCCACCAAGCGGTCATCGGCATCAAAAATCTCGACGCTGGCCGGCAGCGCCGCGATGGCCTCATCCAGCGTACTACGGGCGCGCCCCACCTCGGTGGCAGCCCGCTTGAGCGCCCGGGAAACCCTGGCAATCAGCAGACCCGTCAGCGCCAAGTTGCTCAGTTGCAGGGCCAGCACCCAAGCGCCTGCTGTGCCAGCCCGCAATGTCAAAGCCAGGGCAGCGGCCTGCGCCATCAGTAGCATGGCAGCAGCCAATCGCGCCCAGGCGGGAGGTGAAAAGGAAGACATCATTCGGGTCGGCACCTATGGTTTTCCCGAATGCTACTGAGCCGGTCGAGGCTGCGTATCCGGCATCACCCTTCCCCCTTCTGGGGGTAGCCAAAGATCAAAACACGGGCGGGCAGGTGACGGTGGTGGTACTGCGCTTGAGCACCGTATTCAGGTCATGGATCACACCATGCACTTGCAGGCTCACATTCTTGCCCTTGTTCAGGCCTAATTCCTGCCAGCCGCTGTACAGAACCGTCCATTGGTCGGGATCCTTATTCGGGTTGAGGACAAAAGACTCGTTCACCGAAGGGAAGCCAATGCAGGACATGAAGCCGCCTGCACAAGCCGCTGGACCCAAAGACAAAATTTTGTCGACGGTGTTCATGTTGGCCGGGTCGCCCAGAAGCACATTCATCAACTCCTGGTCCGTGACATCACGCGTCGAAACCAAAAAGTGCAATGCCGACGCCGTCGGCAGATCAGCATTGCCGGTGATGAAGAGCCCCGGGCCATTGGTCACGAGGCCCGAAGAGGTCCAACGCACCGAGACGCAACTTGGGCTTCCAGCGTTGAACGACAGATTGGCGCGCACCTGCGGCATGACGTTTGTCGCACCCACATTAAACAAATCCCAACCCGCAGGTCCAGCCTTGCTGCCATTGCGCTTCACCACTTCAACCAACAAAGAGTCTCCAAAGGTCACAACCGGGCAAGTAAAGGTCATCTCCTCTGCAAACAGCCCCTGAGGATCGGGGCTGCCAGGGCCATTGGTATCGGTGGAACGAAACGTGGCGCCACCGATCGCCATGGGGTCAATGCCACACCAGGCGGGCTGGTAGGGCTTGGTCACATCCAATTTCGGCTTGCGCAGCGAGCTGCGCGACACCGAAATGCCAACGTCCGAATAGATTTCAGCGACAAACAAAGGCTCAAACCGAGGGCGAGACAAGTTCTTGCCCTTGATGGTGCACACCAGTGAATCCTTGTTCATGACAGGAAGGTTGCAGACGGGTTGACCCGGCTCTGGGATCACCCGATCGATGATGAGTCGAACAAACATCAAATTGGTAAAGGACTCTCGATAGTCTGCAAACTCGACCGTCGTGCTGCGCAAGAGGTCATAGCTGACGTTGGCAATCTTCATCGTGGCATGCAGCCCACTCAACACCAAGCCACGCTCACTCTGGGCGTCAAAGCTGAAGGTGAAGGGGTCCGGCGTTTTGAAGTCAGTGAACGGCGTTATTTTGTAGCCGCTCATGTTTTGCAGAATCGACTCCACGTATTGCGCTGCGTCGGAAAGCTGTGCCGAACTGATGGTCTTGACACCCGCGCCAAAGGCAGCGAAGGCCGTCTCCGGCTGCGCTTTCAAAGCCTTGGCGACCGTCAGGTCAGTGATCGGATTGACATTGATGATCTTGCCCGCCTCGGCCACGTAGCTGTACAGCGTGGCTGCCGGTGAACTAACGCCCAACTTCAACATGCAAGGGAAGGGCGTGCTGGTCTGCAAACCCAGGTCAATGCTGAATCGACCTATCGAATCCGTGCGGCCAGCGGCCGTGGCGCCGTTGGCGCATTTGGCCACCACATCGCCACCAATGACGACCCCACCCGCAAGGGATGTGACGCCTTCGATCTTCTCGCGGCTGCCCGTGGGGCCGGGCGCAGGCGCAGGCGCAGGCGAAGGCGAAGGCGAAGGTGAAGGTGAAGGTGCTGGTGCTGGGCTTGGTGCAGGCGAAGCGTCTCCGCCGCCACCTCCACCGCCACATGCCGTGAGCAGCGACGCGGCAAGACTAACTTGCCACCCACGAGGCCTGGACCGCCGCATAGCACTCTCCAGAAGTCAGCCGACTTGGGAATTATTCAAACAGCGCCGAATTTTGCAAGCGTTAATCTCTACACGGCCTGAATGACCGCCGTGCCGGCTCTCGCTGAACACTCTTTGATTCAACTGCCCCGTGTCACTGGCATCTGCAGGTCTTCACTCGGCAGGGTCAAATGCTTGGCCAATTCGAGCTTTGCCAGAGAATTGCGGTGCACCTCGTCCGGGCCATCGGCCAGGCGCAGCGTACGCTGGTGCGCCCACATCATCGCCAGCGGGGTATCGTCACTGACGCCCATGCCGCCATAGACCTGAATGGCCCAATCGATCACCTTCAGCGCCATATTCGGTGCCACGATCTTGATCATCGCAATCTCGGCCTTGGCGACCTTGTTGCCCACCGTGTCCATCATGTAGGCGGCCTTCAGGGTCAAGAGCCGGGCCTGCTCGATGCTGCAGCGGGCCTCGGCAATGCGCTCCTGGGTGACGGTCTGCTGCGCCAGCGGCTTGCCGAAGGCGACCCGCGCTGCAGCGCGCTCGCACATCAGCTCAAGCGCGCGCTCGGCCGCGCCAATGCTGCGCATGCAGTGGTGGATGCGGCCGGGGCCTAAGCGCCCCTGGGCGATCTCAAAGCCGCGCCCCTCGCCAAGCAGGATGTGGCTGGCCGGCACCCGCACATTCTTCAGCTCAATCTCCATATGGCCATGAGGCGCATCGTCGTAGCCGAACACGCTGAGGTGCCGCTTGACCGTCACGCCCGGCGCATCGGCCGGCACAACGATCATCGACTGTTGCTCATGCCGCCCGGCCTCGGGGTTGGTTTTGCCCATCACGATGTAGACCTCACAGCGCGGATCACCGGCGCCGCTGGACCACCACTTGAGGCCGTTGATCACATAGTCATCGCCATCACGCTCGATCCGGCACTCGATATTGGTGGCGTCGCTAGAAGCCACCTCGGGCTCGGTCATCAAAAAGGCCGAGCGGATCTCGCCGCGCAGGAGCGGCTCCAGCCAGCGGTCCTTCAGTGCCTCGCTGGCGTAGCGCTCCAGCGTTTCCATATTGCCGGTGTCGGGCGCCGAGCAGTTGAAGACCTCGGCCGCCCAGCTGACCCGCCCCATGATCTCGCACAGCGGCGCGTACTCCAGGTTCGACAAGCCCTCCGGCGCCCGGCTCGATCTGGGCAGGAACAGATTCCAGAGCCCGGCGGTGCGCGCCAAGGGTTTCAGCTCCTCGATCAGCCGGGTCGGCTGCCAGGCATTGCCAGCGCGTCGGTTCGCCTCCACCTCCTCAAAGAAACGCCGCTCATTTGGATAGATATACGCGTCAAAAAAGTCCAGCAGCCGCGCTTGCATGTTCTGGACCTTGGGGCTGTAGTCGAAGTTCATATCAACGTCTCAATCTATCCGGCTGCGGAGCGTTCAGTGTGACCCAAAGCCGGCCCGGCAACTGTCACCGAGGCGGCATGTTTCGGCCCCAGCCAAGACAGGTTTAACCGCTGTCTGTTACCGTTCGCCATTGCACAAAGTTGGTGAATTGGAACAATACGCATGAGCGAACAAAATAAGCGCCCGAGCGCGGTCGCCTCTGCCGATCTGCTCGGCATCCGCCGTGGCATAGAAAAAGAAAGTCTGCGTGCCAAGCCGGATGGCATGTTGGCACTGACCCCCCATCCGTCCGCCCTGGGCTCGGCGCTGACGCACCCAAACATCACCACCGACTACAGCGAATCGCAGGTTGAATTGATCACCGGCGTCCATGCCGACGTCGAAGCCTGCCTGCAGGAGTTGACCGAGGTTCACCAAGGCGTCTACCGCGCCATGGCCAATTTGGGCGACGAGCGCCTGTGGGTCGGCTCGATGCCCTGTGGCCTGCCGACCGATGAAACCATTCCGCTTGGCCGCTACGGCAAATCAAATGTCGGGCGCTCCAAAAGCGTCTACCGCATGGGCCTGGGCCAGCGCTATGGCCGGCGCATGCAGACCATCTCGGGCATCCACTACAACTGGTCATTGCCGGGCGTCAGCAGCGCGGAGTACTTCGCGCTGATCCGCAACTTCCGCCGCCACTCCTTCCTGCTGCTCTATCTCTTCGGGGCCTCGCCGGCCCTGTGTTCGAGCTTTGTCGAGGGGCGCCGGCACGAGTTGCAGGCGCTCAATGAACATACCCTTTACATGCCTTACGGCACCTCGCTGCGCATGGGTCGGCTGGGCTACCAAAGCGATGCGCAAGCCTCGCTGGCGGTCAGCTACAACTGCCTGGAGAGTTATGCCGAGTCGCTGCATGAGGCCTTGGTGCGCCCCTATCCCGCCTATGAGGCGATCGGCGTGCGTAACCCCGGCGGTGACTACAACCAACTCAGCACCAGCCTGCTGCAGATCGAGAACGAGTTCTACGGCACCATCCGGCCGAAGCGCGTGATCCAGTCGGGCGAGCGCCCGCTGCATGCGCTGCGCGAGCGCGGGGTCGAATACGTCGAGGTGCGCTGCATGGACCTCGACCCCTTTGTGCCGGTCGGTATCACCGCCCAAACCGTGCGCTTTCTGGACATCTTCCTGCTGCACTGCTTGCAGACCGACAGCCCGCCGGACACGCCGGCCGAGATTGCCACGCTGGGCGAAAACCAGCACCTAGTGGCGGCGCGCGGCCGCGAACCCGGGCTGCGCCTCGGTCGCGGCGATGGCAGCAGCGTGCTCCTGAGCGATTGGGCAGCCGAACTGCTGGCCGAATGTGCGCCAATGGCCGCCATGCTGGACCAGGCCCAGGGGGGCACGGCCCATGCCGAGGCACTCGCCGCCGCACGCCAGACCCTGGCCGATCCGGACAGCACGCCCTCGGCGCGGGTGCTGGCAATGATGGCCAAGGATTTCGGCAACAGCCACATCGACTTCCTGCGCCAACAGTCGGAGCTGACCCGCCAAAAACTGATGGCGCTGCCCTACGGTGAGGCCGCCGCGCGCAAGTTTGCTGAACAGGCCGAAGCCTCGTGGCGCGAACAAGCCCGCATCGAAGCCGCCGACCGCCTGCCTTTCGACGAGTACCTGAGGCAATACCTGTCCCCGGCACGCATGCAGGCCTGAGGCCCCGCTAACCCGCGGCTTAAGGCAGCCGCAGTTCGGCCAGCCGCCAAGCCAGCGGGCCGCTGCGGTGCAGCACCAGTTCGATCGGATCCTCTTGATCTCCCTGCGGCCGCAGGCTGAACACAAAGCGGTTCAGGCTCTCGTAGTGGCCATGGGTTTCAAGCCGCCTTGGGGCTGCGTCGGGCCCCGACGCACCCCGCGGCAACAAAGACTCGGCCGGCCGCTGGCCTTGCAACACGCGCATCAGGCTGGCCGGGGTGATCAATGTGTCCACCAGCGGGCCCAACAGTGCGCCAGCCACCGCCGCGCCCATAAGAGACGCCGGCGTCGGCTGACCTTGTTCGTTATGGCGGGCATGGGCCAGGCGCTGCTGCACACCGACCTTCAAACTCTCGCGCAGCGCCGGGAAGTCGACCCATTGCGCCAGCCGCTCGCCCTCTTGGGCGGCAGCCGCCACCTGCATGCGATGCAGGGTCAGATAGGGCGTCAGATACAACAGCAGCAGCGCGACGCCCAGCAAGGTCGCAAGACCAGCCCTGACGACCGGTCGGCGCAATTTCGCTTCAGCAAGCCGCGTCACATCATCCTCACTCGGCATCATCGGCGGCCCGGTTCACAGCAGATGGATACCAAAGCGGCGCATCAGCAAGGCAAAGGCGGCGAAGCAAACAACAGTGATCACAACGCTGAGCGCCAGGCTCGGCCAAAAGCCAAAGCGAGCCAGCAGCCAGGGGAAGATCAAAAACATCGGCAGAGTCGGGATCACATACCAAAAGGTGTAGCGCGCATGGTTGGCGATCTTCTCGACCGGCTGCTTCTCAAGATGCAGCCAGATCAGCGCCAGCAAGGTCACCAGGGGCAGAGCAGCGATCAGACCGCCGAGCTTGTCGCTGCGCTTGGCGAACTCCGACACCAGCACCACCACGCCGGCGCTGAGCAGGTATTTGACGATCAACCAGGCCATGGCTCGCGCACCTCCTTGCTCAAACGCCGAGCGGGCGTGGCAAGGTGTAGTTCACCTCAACCGAGTCTTTCATTTCGCCGCGAATCCAGCCCTTGGCTTGATAAAACCGGTCGGCACGGGTATTCGCTTCGGTGCCCAAGTTGACGGCCGCATGGCCGAGACTGAACAGCCAGTCGGTGGCCAAATTCAGCAGCGGCCCGCCAGCGCCCAGGCCCTCCTTGTCGGGATGAACAAACAGCGCCCAGATCGACGCATCGTCCTTGGCCGCGTAGGAGAAGCCGATGATCTCCCCTTCATGCTCGCAAACCCAGCCGCGGCCCAGGCGGTCCAGATAGTCCTCGTACATCTGCACCGTGACGCGGGCCGGATTGTTCAAGCGGTTTTCACGCACGGCAATCCGGATGGCCGACATGGCGGGAATGTCGGCCGACACGGCGACACGGAAGTTCAATGGTTTATTCATCGGCGCGATGGTACTTGAGGCCGATACGGCCCCGGTCAAAGCTGCTGCCTCAATGCGACGGCGCCTCCAGCATCAAGCGCCGCACCATGCGCACCGGCGCGCTGCCATGGCTGAGAAAGCTCTCATGAAAGGCCTTCAGTTTGAAGTCGGCGCCCTGCTTGGCCTTGAGCTGTTCGCGCAGCGCCAGGATCTCGGAAAAGCCGGCGTAGTAACTGCTCAGCTGCGTGGAGCTGACCTGGGCGCGATGCCATTTCTCGCTCGCCTCGGTGTGCGACTGGAAGGCCTCGCGCTCCAGCAAGCGCATCGCCTCGGCCTCCTCCATGCCCAGCACATGCACGCTGTAGTCGAGGATGGCATTGCTGACCACGCGCAGGTTCCACTTCGCGTACATCAGGCCCATCTCCAGGCTGGGCTTGCCGTCCACGGCGCCCCAGCCGCTTTCCATCATCATGCGCTCGGCATAGACGGCCCAGCCTTCCACCATCGCCCCATTGCCGAACAAGGTTTTGATCTTGGAGGGCGATTTGTTGGCATGCAGCAGCTGCACATAGTGGCCGGGGATGGCCTCGTGGATGTTCAGCACCTGCAACATCCAGTGGTTGTACTCGCGCAGAAAAGACTCGGCCTCGGCGGGCGAGTATTTGTCCAACGGATCGACGTTGTAATAGGTTTCACCCTTGGGGTCCAAGGGCCCCGGTGCGCTGATCGAGGCCCCGGCCACGCCGCGCATATAGGCCGGCGTCTCGCGCACGACCAAGGGCCGGCTCGGGTCCAGCGTCAGCAGATCATGCTGGCTGACCCAGGCTGCCAGGGCCGGAATCTGGGCCTTGATTTCATCGACGAAACGATCCGGCGCGACATGGCGCTCCGACAACTTGTCGATCACCCGGCCAATTTTTTCAAAACGGTCGGCCGGCAGCGCTTGCTCGGCAAACAGGCTGGGCCAGAGCTGATCGGCGATCTCGCCCATGCGCTGCAGCAGCTGTGCCTTGTCGGCCAGCGCGCGCTGATAGAGCCCGGCGGCATCAACGCTGGCTTGAATCTCGTAGTCAAACTTGGTCTCGAACAAGGCCTTGCCAATGCGGAAGCTGCGGCCCGTGCCGGACTGGGTTTGCGCCCGCTCGATGCGCTTCAAGGCGGCAATATGCGCCTGCACGGCCCGCAGCGCTGCAGCGTTATGGCGCTTCAAGGACGCCGCCGCTTGGGGGCTCAAGCCGGCGCTCGCCACCGCCGCGGGAATGTCTTCACGGAACAAGGGCAGGCCGCCCTCCAACTGGTCGATGGCCAGCTTCAGATGCAGCGGGCTGGGGTTCTTCAGCTGCTTCAGCGCCGCTTGGTAATAGGCCGGCACCTGGCGCAAGCGTTGATCGATCCAAGCCAGACGCTGGGCGGCAGGGGCATAGTCTGGCTTGTTCAAGAGCTGGGCAAAGGGGTCGGCCACGTTGTACTCGCTGGCGTCCCATTGGTCGCTGCGCAGCTCGGTCTGGCTCCAGCGCAGGGCGCGCAAATGGTTGTCGAGCAATGCGATATCGCCCAATTGCGCCGGCGTTGCGGCGGGTTCACCGGCCGCTTGCAGGCGCCCGGGCAGATCGGCCCACCGCTGCAGCCAAGTGGCGCTGAAGGCCAAGAGCGCTTGTCGCCGCGCCTCGGTCGGCGCGGGCAGTTGTGCCGCAGCCTCGTAGCGGCCAGCGGCCACGGCGGCATCCGGGACAAGGCGCCAATAGTCGGCCAAAAAGGCCTCCACTTCGGCGTCGAATATTGCCCTTGCAGGCGCTTGAACCTGCGCGGCCACAGGCGGCTTGGCGGCCGCGACCGGCATGGCCTGGCTCAGCAAGGTTGCCAGGCTCAGCAAAGACGCAGCGCCCAGGCGCTGAGCCCTCAAGGACAGGAGGAGACGGTTGTTTTTCATAGGAGTACCCAAAGCTTCAGGCCGGATGCTAGCGGGTTCGCGAGAGCTGCTCGGGGACTGGTCAGCCTTGCCTTAGACTGCCGCTCGCGACAAACGGCTCGTCCTACGGATTCTCCACGCCATGCGAAAAACCGCCCCGTCTCAGGTCCACGCCTTGAGCGCCCCACTGGCACTCACTTTGACTGCCCTCGTGGCCGCCGCACCATGCCAGGCCGCCGGTGCCGAAGACTGCGTCGCCATCAAGGCTGACGCCGAGCGTTTGGCTTGCTACGACCAGGCCCACAGGCGCAAGCCGGCGCTTGTCGCACCGGCCGCAGAAGTAGGTTCTAGTGCGAGTGCGAACATGGCCACCACCACAAGCTCAATGCCCGCCCCCAAGGCCCCGCATACCGCCGAGCTTTGGTCCGCCTACGCGCCACCCCGGTCCCTGGCAGAAAAATGGGAGTTGAGCCCCGAGACCAAGGAAGGCGTGTTCCGGATCAAACTTCATGAGCCCATTTATGTGCTGCCGCTGAGTTGGCGCCAGCACGTCAACATCAACCCTTGCTCGCCGAATCCGGACAACTGCGCGCCGGGCTATGGCAAGGGGTATATGAACACCGAGGCCAAGTTCCAGATCAGCGGCAAGGTCAAGGCCGCAGAGAACCTCTTCAACAGCCCGCTCGATCTGTGGCTGGGCTACACGCAGCAGAGCCATTGGCAGGTCTACGACGCGACCGATTCGCGCCCCTTCCGCGACACCAATTACCAGCCCGAGGCTTGGCTGACCCTGCCGATGAACTGGGGCAGCCAGGGTTTGCGCTGGCGGATGTTCAACCTCGGCGTGGTGCACCAATCCAATGGCGAGAGCAACCCGCTGTCGCGCTCATGGAACCGGATTTACGCCACCTTCGGCCTGCAGGCGGGGGACCTGAGCCTGCTGATCAAGCCCTGGATCCGGCTGAAAGAAAGCCCGGCCGATGACAACAACCCCGACATCAGCGACTACATGGGCCGCATGGAGTTGCAGGCCATCTATCCCTGGGGGCAACATGTTTTTTCGGCCAAGCTGAGCAACAACCTCCGCTTCAATGCCAGCACGCCCAACCGCAGCCTGATACGGGGCGAATGGGCCTTTCCGCTCTATGGCGACCTGCATGGCTATGTGCAAGCCCATTACGGCTGGGGTGAATCGATGCTGAACTACAACTTCCGAAACGCCGGGATAGGCCTGGGCGTGTCCCTGGTGCAATGGCGCTAATTTGAGCCTGACGCCCTTGCCTCGGTCGCCGCTCGGGTTGCGGCTTTCATGGGGCTGTAGCTGCACCGTCGGGCAGGGTTCTGCTATCGTCAGAATCGCAACACACCACCATATTCGGCGCTCACCGCAAGGCTTCACTTGATTGGCAAGTCACTTCTTCAACGTGCTTTGGCGTGGGGCCATGCGGGTTCCATCCTGGGCATTTTTGTCGGCCTGACTTCTGTTGCCATCATCGCCCAGACCGGCTGGGCGATTCGCCAGGACCGCGAATTGACACTGGAGGCCGAGCGCCAAAGCGGCCTCGTCACCACCCGCCTGCTCGAAGAACACGCCGCCCAACAGTTGAAAGCAGCAGCGGGGCGGCTGGAGGTCATCGCGTCGATTGCGTTGATGAGCCCGATGAAGGAAGCCGAGACCGATCAGGTCGTCCGCGCCATCATTGAGGAGCAGCTGCGTTCGAGCCGAACCGCCAATGCGCTGCAATACGTCAATCGGGATGGCCTGCGCTGGGCCAGCATGACGGACTTTCCGGCCTTTGTGTTCGCGCTGGAGGAACGTGAGTTCATCCCCTTTCTGCTGAAAAACCCTGAACACCGTGGGCTGGTTTTCGGGCGCCCCTTCAAGCGCTTCATCGACGGTGAATTGGTGCTGCCGGTGGCACGCAATCTGTATGAGCGCGACGGCCGCCATATCGGGCTGATCAGCACCGAGGTCGGCGTCGATTACTTCAGCGGCATCTATGCCAACGTTGCCAAGAACAACCATGCGGTGGTGCAGTTGTTCGCCGAGGCCGGCTTTGTGGTGGCGCGCGCGCCGGCCGATGGCCGCAGCACCCAGGCCGACTTGAGCAAGACCCCGGCCATGAAGGCCTTGTTGGACGGCCCGCAAGAGGGCACGGTGCAGGACAAGGGCCTGCTGGTGGACGGCGTTGCACGCCTGCTGAGCTACCGCAAGATCAGCGGCTTTCCGCTGGTGGTCGGCTTTGGGCGCGACTTTGATGACGTCTTGGCCACTTGGCGCGGCCGCGCCTGGGACCGGGTGCTGTTCTCCGGCGTTTTCGTCGCCCTGCACCTGCTGCTGACCTATGTGCTGCTGCTGCATATGCGGCGCTTGCAGCAGTCCGAGGCCATGCTGCGCGAGAGCGAGTCCAAGTTTGTCGACCTGTTTCAACACTCGCCGATTCCCTTGGCACTGATCCGGCTCGATAGTCAGCAAACGCTGGAGGCCAATGACGCCTTGCTGAAGCAGTTCGGGCTGACCCGCGCCGACCTGGCCACACGATCACCACTCGATGCCTTGTATTGGCAAGATCCCCAGGCCCGCGAGGTCTATTTGAGCCAACTGAGTCAGCAGCACGGGCTTGACGGCTTCGAGGCCAAACTACGGCGCCGCGATGGCAGCCTGTTCACCTGCCAGTTGGCAACGCGCTTGATCGACTCCGGCGGACGCCAGGTCGGCATCGTGTCGGTCATCGACATCAGCCAGCAGCGCCAGGTGGAACAAGATATTCGCGAACTGAATGCCCAACTGGAGCAGCGGGTGTTGCAGCGCACCCAGCACTTGGAAGAGGCCTTGGCCACAGTCAAAAACATGCAGGGCGAATTGGTGCGCTCCGAGAAGATGGCGGCCCTGGGTTCCTTGGTCGCCGGCATTGCGCATGAGCTGAACACGCCGATCGGCAACGGCGTCACCATGGCCAGCACCATCGAGGCCCAAAGTCGGGCCCTGATGGAAGAGTTCGGTTCCGAGCGGCCACGCCGGTCTCGCATCGAGCCGGTCTTGAGCGCGATCCAGCAGGGCGCCGACATCTTGGTGCGCAGCCTGAACCGCGCCGCCGCGCTGATCTCAAGCTTCAAGCATGTGGCGGTTGATCAGTCCAGCGACCAGCGCCGCTGCTTTGATCTGAAGGACACCATCGACGAATTGGTCTTGATGCTGGCGTCGATGTACCGCAACAAACACCGCGTTGAACTGGACCTGAGTCCGGGCCTGCAGATGGACAGTTACCCCGGCGCATTGACCCAGGTCTTGACCAATTTCATCAGCAATGCGGTGGCCCATGCTTTTGATGACAACGAGCAGGGCGAGATGCGCATCAGCAGCCGCTTGATGGCCGAGGGTCAGGTCGAGATCGTCTTCAGCGACAACGGCCGCGGCATCCCACCGGAAGACCTTGACCATGTGTTTGAGCCCTTTTTCACCACCAAGCTAGGCCAGGGTGGATCGGGCCTGGGCATGAGCATCGTCTACAACCTGGTCACCGGCGTGCTGGGCGGCAGCATCTCCTTGTCCAGCACCGTCGGCAGCGGCACCCGCTTGCGCCTGACACTGCCCTTGCAGGCACCAAGCCTGAGCGGCCCGTCGGCCTGAGGCCGCGCTATTTGTAGATGCCGGTGCCCAGGCACAGATCGGTGCCCGGCACACGCTCCACATAGCCGGCCTTGTCTTCCATCTGCTTGCTGACCGGGTTCGGCCAACGGTAATTGACCCAGCCCTTGCCCTCGGGCGTGGCAAAGCAGACCTTGACGAGTTCGCGGATCAGATAGAAGCCATCGACATCACGCATATCGTATTTATTGGTGCCGCGTATGCGCGGGTTGATGCCGTGAATGATCTGAAAGCCCTTCGGGTCGACCGAGAAGAGATAGAGATCGCCGTTCCGATTGATCTCGCTCTTGCTGTTGAAGGGGCTGGCGGGGTTGTTGAACTCCGCCACCGACTTCTCGAGGCCGTGGGTCTTCAAATAGTCCTGCGCCTTCTTCATCAAGGCGATTGCCTCATCCGCCGTACTCTTGCGCTCATTCGCCCAAGGCATATTGCAAAAGCTGCTCAGCAGCAGGACAAGCGTCAGGGACTTGGATGGCAGGTGCTTCATGCTGGGTCTACCCTCAAAAATGAGCCCGTCTGCAAGCGATGAATGATTGCCGCAATATTAGCGCCGCGCGGCGTCAACGCTTGCCTCGATAATGCCGTTCCTACAGCTATTTGATTGCGACCCAGGGCGCCCTGTACCGACCGAAGCCCAACTGGCAGACGCCCCCTCCGACCATGATGACCGGAACAGCCCGAATCCTCCCTCTCCTGAAGCTGAGCAGTGGCATGGCAGCCGCCCTGATGCTGGTGGGCTGCAGCAGCCTCAGCACGCCGTTTTCGGCGACAGAAAAGGCCCCGCCCAAATCTCAGGTCTATCTGAACGAAAACTTCCAGGCGGATGAAACCTTTTCGCGTCTGTTCGACGGCGGCGTTGAAGAGACCTGCGAAGCGGCACGCCGTGCGCTGCTGAGCCAAGGCTATCTGATCACCGAGTTGCCGAACAAAAGCCTGGTCAACGGTCGCAAGCGCTTCCAGCCCGAGGGCGATGTGCATGTGGAGATCAATTTCAATGTGGTGTGCGTGCCCGACGGGCAGGGCGACCGGCTGACCACCGCCTTCGTGTCGGCCTTGCAAGACCGTTATTCGCTGAAGAAAAGCCCCAACTCCACCAGCATCGGTGTCAGCGCCATTGGCTCGATCTCCTTGCCCTTGTCGTCTTCGGATGATTCCCTCGTCAAGGTGGCCTCGGAAACCATTCCTGCCGGCGCGTTTTATGACCGCTTCTTCGCCTTGATGCAGCGCCTGGTGAGCGAGCGCGCGGCGGACAAATAAGCGGGGTTTGCGGCTTGGCCGCGGGTGACTTTTGGTGCTCGGCATGGCCGAAACGCACAATGCGGGCCTCCCCTGACTGCCCATCGAGCGCCGCATGATCACCGTCCGCGATTTCAGACCCGGCGACGAGGCCGCCACCTTCCCGGTGTTTTTTTCGGCCATTCACGAGGTGGCCTCGGCTCACTACAGCCCCGAAGTGGTCGAGGCCTGGGCGCCGCGCGACACCGACCCGGAACGCTGGGCCCTGCGCATCCAAGGCATCAAGCCCTTTATTGCGCTGCGCGACGGCGAGGTGGTGGGCTATGCCGATGTGCAAGACAACGGCTATATCGACCACTTTTTTGTCTCGGCACGGGCCCAGCGCATTGGCGTGGCCACGGCACTGATGCAGCGCATCCACGCCAGCGCCGCCGAACGGGGCATCAAGCTGTTGTATTCCGATGTCAGCCTGAGCGCTCAAGGCTTCTACCAGCGCTTCGGCTTCACCATCAAAGAGCAACAAATCTTTCTGTTCCGCGGCGTGGAAATGAGCAATGCGAGGATGGAAAAGCGTCTGGATGACGGTGTTTGAGTCGGGTGGCCCGAATGCCATACTCGCTGCCATCATGGATTCAGCCTAGGACAGCGTTATGAAATCCACATCTCGGTGCTTGTTGATTGCCCTTCGAGTTTGTCTCGGCGCTGGCCTCGTCGCGCAGTTGGGCGGCTGCTCGGTGCTGTATGACATCGGCCAGGACAGCGCGAAAAATCAATGCGAGAAGCTGCAGTCGATGTCCGACCGCAATGCCTGCATGAAGCGCAATCGCGACAGCTATGAGGACTACGAGAAGCGCCGCCAACAACTGAAGCAAGGCGAGAGCAAATAGCGCGGCACCGCTTGATTGAGGCCACTGCGAAATTGAGCGAAGACGCCAAGAACGCCTTCGCTCATCAGCGAGCTCAGCGCACGCCGGCGTAGTCGATATAGCCCTTGTTGATCTCGCTGACCTTGCGCACCAGGCGGTAGACGCCACCGCCCTCGCGGGTGCGGCTTGCATCGGTATTGCCTTCGATGGTGGTCAACAGACCGCCGGCCACCGACTCAATCAGACCGGTGTGGCCCAGGCCCTTGCCATGGTCCATGATGAACAACATGCCGGGCCGCAGCAGCCCCGGATCGGCCTGAGCCGCGGCGGCGCTGATCAGCTTGGCTCCCTTGCCCGGCGCATCTTGCCAATGCTTGATACAGCCCGCGGTTTTCACCATCGGATTGCTGCGCCTCATTTGGGTCGCCGCCTGTTGGAAGCACCAGTAGGTGAAGGCACAGCACCAGGAAAAGCCACCGCCCAAACCAACGCTGGCCAGGTACATCTCCACGTCAGGTCCACGGTTGGAATTGGTAGGCTGCTCGCGCACCGGTTTGGCCAATTCAACTTGCGCCACCCGAATCACTTCGGCCAATAGCGGGTCAATCGCCTTGCCCGCATTGGGCACGCTGTGTTCCCCGAACAAGACCGCCCAAGTGATGGCACCAACTTCGCCGTCCTGCTTCAAGGGCCGGCCTTCGGGGTCGACATGGCGGGCCTGGAAGAGCTTGACCACCTGCCGCATCTTGGCGCCAAAAGTTCCTTCGCCTTCATCGAGCCGCAAGCTCGGTTCATTGGTCAGAGTCAAGACCTGGTTCAACTGGGCCTTGAGTGCCTTGACGATGACGGCATCGGGCTCGCCGGCCTTGATCGTGTGTCCGGGAAACAGCATGGCAGCATCCTCGCGTGGCGCCTGAACCGGTGTGGCCCAGGTCTCGCGCAAGTGTGCGGACAAGGTGGGGCGGCCAACATCCCTAGGACAGCGCCGCCAAACTGCACTTGGGGCGGGCATTCGGCAAGCTGTGGTCCACTCTGTGCGTGAGCGACATCTATACTGCATCCCCTTCGAGCCCGGCCCCCCCAAAAAAGGCCGCGCCAGCCCTCCCCAACCCCCGCCATCAACAACGCGTGCCGGCTCATATCGATGCCGACATGCTGCTGCGCGTGCGGCAAGCCGCCTACCAGCTGCCGCAGGTCAGTACCCCCGAAGACTTTGGCGACGAGGACGATCCGAAACGCCTGGAAACTCAGATGGATCAGCTCGGCCTGATCCTGCTGCAAAAAGGGGTGCCCGGTGCCAGACCAAGCCGATGGATTGCTCCGGATTTGATCGAGGTGGCGCTGCGCCATCTGGACGTCGTCGGCATCGCGCCGACGGTGCGGGCGCTGATGCAACAGCGCCTGGGCCAGTTGGAAGCGGCCGGCATCAGCCGCCTCAAGCTACGTTGGGATCGTCAGTGTTCTCAAGTCTTGGCGCTTTCTCAGCCTGGCTGGAAGGTGCCGGTGGCCTTTCGCGTCGAACTGGACGACGGGCCGGTCTGGGACTATTTCCGCGATGGCGACATGGCCGCACTGCAGGCCGCCGTCGGCCCGCAGCCGCCCTATGCCCATGCCGCTGAATTATTGAGTCACTTGGAGAGCCTGCTGGCGCGCAGCGCCTCGGGTCACAGCGAACATCTGGATTCCTTGCTGCCGCGCTTGCAGGCCGAATGCGCCACGCCGCAAGCCCTGCCGGAACTGAAGGCCGCCTGCACCCGCGCGCAGGACCGCTGGGAACGCCGCGTGGCCGAGCTCAATGCACTGGCCGGTTTGAACAGCGAGTTGGCTTTTCAGGGTTACCCGGACACCTTCGACGCAGCGCGCAATTTGCAACGCTCGGTGACGCTATATGTCGGCCCGCCGAACAGCGGCAAGACCCACGCCGCTTTTGAACGGCTGGCGCAGGCCCATGACGGCGCCTACCTCGCGCCGCTGCGCCTGTTGGCGCTGGAAGGGCGTGACCGCCTGGTCGGCCGCGGCGTGCCCTGCTCGCTGTTGACCGGCGAAGAGAACGTACCGGCCGATGATGCCCGCGTGGTCTCCAGCACCATCGAGATGGTCAACACGACCCGGCCGATCGACGTGGCGGTGATCGACGAAGCGCAGATGCTGTTTGATCTGTACCGCGGATGGGCCTGGACCCAGGCCATCGTGGCGGTGCCGGCCAATGAGCTGATCATCATTTGCTCGGCCTACGCGGTGCCGGCGATTGAGAACCTCTTAGGCTTGTGCGGCGAGCGCTGCACGGTACGGCATTTCGAGCGCAAGCAAGAGGTGCAGTTGCTGCCCGCGCCGGTGCCGATTGCCAGCCTGAAGAAGGGCGATGCGGTGGTGGCCTTCAGCCGCCGCGAGGTGTTGATGTTGCGCGACCAGATTGCCGCCGCCGGTCATCCGGTCTCGGTGATTTATGGGGCGCTGCCGCCCGAGGTGCGGCGCCGTGAAGCCGAACGGTTTGCCAACGGCGCCAGCCACATCCTGGTCGCTACCGACGCGATTGGCATGGGCCTGAACCTGCCGATCCGGCGTGTGCTGTTCAGCACCATGAGCAAGTTCGATGGCCAAGGCGACCGCGACTTAACGGTCTCCGAGGTGCACCAGATTGCCGGTCGAGCCGGCCGTTATGGCATGCATGACGAAGGGTTTGTCGGCGTGCTGCGCGAGGCCGAGCCGAAGGCGGCGCGGGTGCTGAAAGACCTGTTGCCCAAGTCACCTCGCGCGCCGCGCGACTTCAAGGCCGCCGTGGCGCCGAACTGGTGGCATGTCAGCACCATTGCGAACCGGCTCGGCCTGACGCAGCTGCGCGCCGTCCTCGGCGTTTTCATGGACCAGCTGCGCCTGGACGATGCCCACTTTGCCGTGGCCGAGCTGGAGCAGATGCTGGAATTGGCCGATGAGCTGGACCGCAGCGCCAAGGGCCTGGGCCTGAAGCAACGCTTCATCTACGCCCAAGCGCCGGTCGACACCCGCACCGACGCCCAGGTGCAGCAGTTCCTCGACTGGACACATCGGCATGCGCTGACCGGCAGCGCCGGCTCGCCCTGGTTCTTGCAAGACGTGGACGAGCACAGCCGGCTCGACCGCATGGAGCAGGCGCTGCGCTCCTGTACCTTGTGGCTATGGCTGGACCTGCGCTTTCCCGGCGTCTACGGCCAGGTCGAGGCGGTGGTGGACTTGCGCAGCCGCCTCAATGACGGCATTGAGCGGCATCTGAAGGGCAAAAAACCCTTGTGGCAGACCCGCGGCGGACGGCGCTGAGCCCTCGACCAAATCGTTCAGGCTTGGCCCTACACTGGGCTTGAGCAAACCTTGGCCACAGCGGCCGGGCTTGCCAGCCCGTCTTGCCTCCGAGCATGCCTCCCGTGCCGGCGCCCACGCTGCGCCGCACCCGACCATCCCCGTGCCGCATTGCGCCGATTGAAGGAACGCGCCCTGGGCTCAGCCCGGCGCGGAAACCCGCAAGGGAATGGTCATGCCTGGTTTTCTCTTCAAACAAGAGAGCATCCCGATCGTGGGCGCCGCCGCTTTGACGATTCGGTCATTGCTGGACAAACAGCAATACGCCGACCCCGATGGGGAAGCCGCGGCCCTGGGCATTTCATCGGCGTCCTGGCCCTTGTTCGGCTTGCTCTGGCCCTCCAGCCTGCATCTGGCCGAATGGATGGCCAAGCGCGCCTTGGTGCCAGATGAAAGCATTCTTGAAATTGGCTGCGGCCTCGGCTTGGCCAGCCTGGTCGGCCACCGCCGCGGCAGCCTGGTCACGGCCAGCGATTGCCACCCCTTGGCCGGCGCCTTCATGCTGGAAAACCTGCGCCTCAACAAATTGCCACCGCTGCGCTATTGCCATGGCAACTGGGCCACGCTGGAAGCCAGCCCCCACTTTGCTGGGTTGCCAATCCAAGAGCAGCTGGAGCAGCCGGACCAAGCCATGCGGCGGGTCCCGCGAGTGCAAGGTCGCTTTGATCTGATCATTGGCAGCGATGTGCTGTACGAGCGCGATGAGCAAGGGCTGCTGTGCAGCTTCATCGCCCGCCACGCGATGCCGGCCAGCGAGGTGCTGATCGTGGACCCAAATCGCGGCAATCGCGCGGCCTTCAGTAAACGGATGGCCGCGCTCGGTTATTTGCTGAAAGATGTGGCGCTCAAATCAGCCGCAACGGAATGGGCACCCAGCTACAACGGCCGCCTGCTGCATTACCAACGCAGCCATGCCGCTCAGGTGCATCGCTGCTGAGCGACAGTTTTCAAAAAAATAGTGGCCCCCAAGCCTGTGGATGAAGCTGTGGATGGAATTTGGATAAGTACAAGCTTATCCACAGCCGCGCTCCGCCCACCAAAGTTGTTATCACTTCGGCCGCCAGTTCAAGGTCTGTCGCCCACATGCTTTGATGAGGCCCAAGTGTTTGAATCAACACGGGAAATTACCTTTGTCCACAAGCGATGCTGGGCCCTACTAATACGACTAAATTTAAAAACCTGAATACAGTTATCAAAGACAAGGGAATGCGGGCGCGTTTTCAGAACCGCTCAAGCAGCATGGCGGAGCCGTCGGCTTCATGTCACACTGACGCCCCGCGCCCCCAGTCATCACGCCGTTGACGACCGCTTTGATGAACACCACACCCGCTTCCCAGACGATCTATTCCGCTTCTTGCAGCTTTGAGTCCGCTTGTCGGATCTCGGCTCTGCCCGAAGGTCACCGCAGCCGCGGCCTGCATGGCCATAGCTACTTCGCCACCGTTCGCGCCCATCTGCCCGAAGGCTGGGCGCCTTTCCCTGGCGCCGAGGTGGAGGAATTGCGACGTCGCCTGGAAGCCTGCGCTGCGCCGCTGGATCACGCGCTACTGAACGAATCCATCGAAGAGCCGACAGACGAAAACATCGCCCGCTGGATTCGCCAGCGTCTCGAGACCGAGTTCGGCGTGCCCGGCATTCAGCAAGTGGGTATTCAGAGCACGGCGCACAGCGGCGTTGACTTGGACGCCGATGGCATGGCCCATGTTTGGCGTCGATACCGTTTTCAAGCCGCCCACAAGCTGCCCCATGTACCGATGGGGCACAAATGCGGCCGCATGCACGGCCATGGTTTCGAGGTCATCGTCCACGCCAACCAAGACCTGGGTGAACGCGATCTGAGCGTTGACTACGACCATCTGGACGAGGTCTGGGCACCCTTCCATGCGCTGTTGAACTATCACTGCCTGAACGAGATCGAGGGACTGAGCAACCCAACCAGCGAGGTGATCTCGGCCTGGCTGTGGGCGCGCATGAAACCGCAATTGCCCGAACTGTCTTGGTTGACCGTCTATGAGACCGGTTCCTGCGGCGCCAATTTTGATGGTCAGCATTACCGCATCTGGAAGGAGCTGACGCTGGACAGTGCGATCCAGCTGAAGCGTGCGCCGCAGGATCATCCGCTGCGCGGCATTCATGGCCACACCTACACCTTGCGCCTGCACCTGAGTGCGGAGTTGGATCAGCTGATGGGCTGGACAGTTGATTTTGGCGATGTCAAAACCCAGTTCGATCCGATCTTCAAGGCGATTGACCACCGGCCGCTGTTCGAAATTGCCGATCTGCCCGATGGCGACACGGCCAGCTTGTCGGCCTGGGTCTTGGCCAAGGGGCGCGCGGTGCTGCCGCAATTGGACCGGGTCGATATGTACGAGACACGTGGTTGCGGCTCGATTGTTTGCGCCGATGTGGAAGGGCCGGTGATTCCCGTATGAGCTACGCCGTCAAGGAAATGTTCTACACCTTGCAGGGAGAGGGCGCACAGGCCGGCCGGGCCTCGGTGTTCTGCCGCTTTGCCGGTTGCAATCTGTGGAATGGCCGCGAGGAAGACCGGGCCAGCGCAGTCTGTAATTTCTGCGACACCGATTTCATCGGCACCGATGGCGAAGGCGGCGGAAAATTTGCCGACGCTGAAGCACTGGCCTCAGCGATTGCCAGCAAATGGCCGCAAGGCCAGCCCGGCAAGCCCTATGTGGTGTGCACCGGCGGCGAGCCGCTCTTGCAGTTGGACAAGGCCTTGATTGACGCCTTGCATGCGCGTGGCTTTGAAATTGCGGTCGAGACCAATGGCACGCAACCCGCGCCCGAAGGCCTGGATTGGATTTGCGTCAGCCCCAAGGCCGATGCCGAGATAGTGTTGACGCGTGGCCATGAGTTGAAGCTGGTGTTTCCTCAGCCGCTGGCACGCCCGGAGCGCTTTGCTGCCATGGACTTCCAACACTTCTTCCTGCAGCCCATGGACAGTGTGTTGAAGACTCAGCACACCCGTGAGGCCGTGGCCTACTGCATGGACCATCCGCAATGGCGTTTGTCGGTGCAGATGCACAAGGTGATTGGGATCGCTTGACGATCTTTTGATTTGCGCCTGGCAAGGACATCGGGTGCACGCTGCCGCTCATGTCCTCCGGCTCTGGCTGCGCCAGACCCTCCC
>NZ_JBBHJX010000010.1:0-150469 GCF_037482915.1 Paucibacter hankyongi | reverse complement strand
TTCGCTTCACCGCACCCCCGACGCCCTCGGCGACTGTTCTTGCGCAACGACCAATCCTGCGGGAGCAGGACGGCTGGGCGCTCTGAACCGCGAGGTAAAGGAGGAGACACGGGCGCAAGCCCGGGGCGGGGGACAGGAGCGGGGCAGAGTGCCCAGTCGGCCTGCTCAACCAAAGCCTATGCTCGTTCGCTAAGGCCGGCAAGCAGTCGGTCCAAGTCGGATCTTCGCCAAGTGCCGACTTCAGCCCCTCAAAAAAAAGAGACACTGCATGAAAAAGGGCGCCACGGCTCGTGGCGCCCCTTATTTAGAACAAAGCACTATCGAGCTTGCGTCAGACCTGCTTCAGCGCTGGGGCCGATGCCGCCCAGTGACGCAGTTTGTGGCCGTGCAAGGCGTAGTACAGGATCAGGGCATAGCAAGGCAGCATGACCCAGTAAGCGTGCTGCGAGTTGCTGGCGTCGGACAAGCTGCCATACAGCATCGGCAACAAAGCGCCACCGGCGATGGCCATGATCAACAGGGCCGAGCCTGCGGCCGTGAACTTGCCCAGGCCTTCAAGCGCCAAGGGCCAAATTGCCGGCCACACCAAGGCATTGGCAAAGCCGAGCAAGGCCAGGAACATCACCGTGTTCGGCACGGGCGGCACACCGGCCCAGCCCAACAAGGCGACCGAGATAGCGCTGCTGCTGGTCGAGCCAAGGATGACGCCGAGCGAGAAAACGATGCCGCTGCAGGCCGACATCAACAAGGCGCCCTTTTGCGACATGAACTTCGGAATGGCCACCACTCCCAGGCAATAGCCCAGCACCATGAACCCCATGGTGTAGGACGTTAGCACGGCGAAGTTTTGCACACCGAGGTTGCGCCCATACAGGCCGATGGTGTCGCCAGCGATCACCTCCACCCCCACGTAGGCAAACAGCGCCAACGCGCCCAGGACCAACTGCGGGAACTGCAGAACACCCAAACCGCCAGCCGGTGCGGCACCATCGTTCTGCTCATCTTGCTCTTGCTGCAATTCAGGCAGCGATGAAAACAAGATGATCAGCATGAATACCAGCAGGCCGCCCGCCATCGCCAGATAGGGGGTGATCAAGCGTGAGGACAACTCCGAGCGAGCGGCAGCTCGCCCTGCCGCATCCATGGCTGCTAGGGCGCTATCCGAGAACTGGTCAATGCCCGACAACATCAGGGCTGAGAACACCAAGGGGACCACAATGCCGGCCCCCTTGTTGAACAGGCCCATGATGCTGATGCGCATGGCCGCGCTCTCGCGCGAACCGATGCAAACGATATAGGGGTTGATCGCCGTCTGCATCAAGGTCATGCCGGTGGCCAGCGTGAACAGGGCCAACAGGAACATGCCGTACTGACTGCTCTTGGCAGCAGGAATGAAGAGCAAGGCGCCAACCGCCATCACGCCCAGACCCAAGGCCATGCCCTTCTTGTAGCCGGTGCGGCTCAAGACCGCGGCCGACGGCAAGGCCATGATGGTGTAGGCGATATAGAAGGCAAAAGTCACCCACAAAGCCTGGAAGTTATTCAGGTCGCAGACGATCTTCAGGAAAGGGATCAAGGCCCCGTTGAGCCAGGTGACGAAACCAAGGATGAAGAACATCATCCCGATGAAAAACATGGCCAGGACCACACTGGGTGCCGATCCTGCCGATTGAACTTTATTGCCCATGACAGCTTCCATAGAGAGTGAGGTTGCGCTGACTTGCACTCACCTTGAAACTTTAAAAAAAGACAAGCCTCCCTCCCAGCACTGGGGGGAGGCTTGTGACACAAGGTGCTGACCCGGAGGCTTCCGGGTCGGGTCAAGTCAGCAGCTAGGCCTTAGAACTTGGCGCGCAAGCCGATGGTGTAGCGAGGGCCGTTCTCATACACACCCACCGGGATGCCGTCGGTCGTGTTCATGCGGTTGACCGAGTTGGTCAGGTTCACGCCAGAGCCGTACACCGTGATCTTGTCGGTCAGGTCGTAGCCGAGGGTGGCGTCCAGTTGACCGTAAGCGCTGGTCTGGTCTTGACCGCCCATGTCCAAACCGCCGAAGAAAGCAGAGCGGTAGTTGTAGGACAAGCGAGCGTTCAGGCCGTGCTTTTCATAAAAGACGCTGGCATTGAACTGATGCTTGGAGTTGCCCACCACACCCAGACGCGGCTGGCCGGCCACTGCACCGGCTTTGGCGTCGGAGTAGGTGTAGTTCACCACGGTACCGAAGCCCGTCTTGGCGAACGGCTGCTGCCATTGCACTTCAAGGCCGTTGATCGTGGCGCCATTATCGGCATTGTTCGGGCGGGTCACCGAGCGCACCACACCGCCGATGGTCTCGGGCAAGGTGGTGTTATAGATGAAGGTGTCCAGGCGCTTGGTGAACAAGGTGGCCGACAGCATCGAGGCTTCGGCGAAATACCACTCCGCACCGATTTCAGCCTGGTTGGCGTGGTACGGCTTCAGGTTCGGATTACCGGCCGTAGCGGCGGCGGTGGTGCCGCTCAACTCGGTGCTGGCGGTCAGATTGCTGAATGTGTTGCGAGCCATCACTCGGGACACCGCACCACGGATCAGCCACTCCTTGTTCAGCTCATACACCGCATTGACGTTGGGCAACACGTCGTTGTAGGTGCGCGTGGTGCTGGCCAAGGTCCAACCGGCGGCGTCATTGCCCTGGTTGGCTTCCGAGGTCTGCTTGGTCTTGACCAGGCGCACACCGAAATCACCGCGCCACTGGTTGGCGGCGAAATCGGCCTTCACATAGGCTGCGGTGATCTGTTCCTTGATCTTGTAGTACTCGGCCTTGGCCTCGCCACCCTTCATGCCCTTGTCAAACATGGCGAAGCCCTTGCTGACGGCCAGGCCGTCATCCACCCAGGCGTACTGTGTCAAAGAGCCCGAGGTGGCCGCTGCCTGGTTGAGCATGGGCGAGGCGCCGGTCGACAAATCGGCCAGGGTCAGGACTTCCCAGCCCGTGCCGCCAGGGCCGTTGGTCAGGATGGTGCGATGGTTCTGCACCGTGTTGTCACGCAGCTTCAAGCCGGCCTTGACGGCAGAGATGAACGAGCCATTGATGTCGATGGTCAGGTCAGCCTGCGCATAGTTCTCGGTGCTCTCCATCTTGCGAATCCAGTCGCGCGTGCCCATCAGCGTCAATGCCTTGGGGTCGAGCGGGTTCATGCCGATGTACTTGACGTTGTACTGGTCCTTGGCCAAGTCGATTTGCGTCTGGCCCTTGCCCTCGAACCAGAAGTTGCGATCGTGCTTGCTGCCGCCGGAGCCGGAGGTGGTGCCCACCTGGCCATGGAGGTGCCAGTTGTCAGCGTTGTACGTGCCTTCCAGGTCCAGCACCTTGGACTTGATGTAAGCCTCACGATAAATCGGTTCGAAGGACACGCCGCCATCCAGGGTGCCGCCGACCAGAGCCTTGGTGCCATCGCTGGTGGTGACGAACTTCGGGTCGGTCACGGCGATCTTGCCGGCCTTGGCCACACCACCCGCTTGCCACAAGTAGTTCTGGTTGTTGTTGTTCATGCTCATGTCTGAATTCATGTAATTCAGAACAATGTCCGTGGCCTGATTGGGGCGGAACTGCAGAGCCAGATTGCCGGTGGTGCGCTCACGGTCTTGGCGGAAGATGGCCGAGCCACCGCCCCAAGAAGCATAGGCCGGTGTCGACGCACCCTTCTGGTCGACGATGTCGTACTTGGCCGCTTCGGTGAAGTTCTCCAGACCGTCACGGCGCATGGTGCGCTTTTGCTGGCTCACGGCGAGCAAAACACCAAAGGTCTTGTCCTCGCTCTTCCAGTTCAACAGGCCAGCCAATTGCGGGTCCGTCTTGCCGGGCAATTTGCTGTAGGTCGCTTCGGCTGAACCCTGCACAGTCAGCCGATCCTTGAAGTCCAGCGGCTTGCGCGTCTTGACGTTGACCAAGCCGCCGATGCTGCCTTCGTCCAAATCGGCCGAGGGGCTCTTGTACACATCCAGGCTGCCGACGATTTCCGAGGGCAGGATGTCATAGTTGAAGCCGCGGCTTTGCGAGTCGTTCTTCCACCAGTACGCCGAGGCCACCGACTGCCCATTCAACTGGGTCATGTTGAGGTTCTTGTCGGTGCCGCGCACAAAGATGTCGCGGCCTTCACCCCAAGTCCGGTCCACCGAGATGCCGGGCACGCGCTGCAGCGAGTCGGCCACGTTCTTGTCTGGGAACTTGCCCACGTCTTCGGCCGAGATCGAATCGACGATGCTGGAGTTCTCGCGCTTCTCAACGAGGTTCTTGTTCAGCGTGGCCCGAATGCCGCGAATTTCCACCGTCTCGAGTTGCTCAGACTTCTTGCCTGCTTTCGAGTCGGCTTCTTGAGCATGAGCGGCTTGCATAGCAAGTGAACCCAGCATCAGGGTGATCAGGTGGGGCAAGACTTTCTTCTGGAAGCTCGGCTGACTCATGGCATATCTCCGTAGGAATTATTGGGAAAGAGACGTTGGGAGGACTTGCTCGGATGCAAAGAGTTAGGCGCTTCATGCCCTTGGGGCCACATGGCCACAAGCGGCCATGCAAGTCTTAACTCGTTTGTCACGCTGACCCAACAGCGCGGCAAGCCTTCTCGACAGCGGCAATTTACCGCCACCGCTGCGGCTTGAATCGCCACGTTGCGTTTTGACGGACTTCATTGCATCCAAGTTACATAGAAGCCGCGTCACGCAAGATTTCAGAGCTGAAATCCTGGGGTAGACCCTGATCTCCCGATCAGCATCTACCCCTATCGGCGCTTGAGGCCGTTGCCGCTCAGCGTGTGGGCGCGGGCACGATGGTGGCGACACATTCGCCAAAGCCGATGCGGCGTGCGCCGTCGCGAACCGCATAAGCGCGCAGACCGACGGCATCACCGTCAAGCAAGAAGCTGCGCGTCTCGCCGTTAGGCAGGGTCAGTGCTTGCTTGCCGCCATTGGACAACTCCAACATCGATCCGCCCTCGTTGGCCTCGGGGCCCGACTGCGTGCCGGTGCCCAAGAGATCGCCGGGCTGCAGATTGCAACCATTGCTGGCGTGGTGGGTCAGCATCTGCGCCAGCGTCCAATAGGCATGCTTGAAGTTGGAGCGCATCAAACGCGTGGCCGGCTCGCCCTTGGCGCGCATCGTCTCGGTCTGCAGCCACACTTCCAACTCGATCTCATAGCCGCCCTCGGCGCGGTTCTTGGCCGAGTCGATATAGGGCAGCGGTTGCGGGTCGCTTTCGGGATGCGAGAAGGCCGTGCGGAAGGGCTCCAGCGCGTCCATCGAAACAATCCAGGGCGAGATGGTGGTGGCGAAGTTCTTGGCCAAGAAGGGGCCCAACGGCTGGTATTCCCAACCCTGCATATCGCGCGCCGACCAGTCGTTCAGCAGGGTCACGCCGAACATATGCTCATCGGCCTCTTCCATCGCGATCGGCTCGCCCAGCGCATTGCCACCCGCCACGAACAGGCCCAGTTCCAACTCATGATCCATGCGCTTGCAAGCAGCGCGGACCGGGGCCTCGGCACCCGGCGGCATCAGCTGACCAAGGGGGCGGCGCACCGTGCCACCGCTGACGCCGATCGAGGAACTGCGACCGTGGTAGCCAATCGGCACCCATTTGTAGTTGGGCAGCAATGGATTGTCCGGACGGAAGAGCTTGCCCACCGTGGTGGCGTGATGGATGCCGGTGTAGAAGTCGGTGTAGTCGCCGATGCGGCAAGGCACCGCCATCTGGGCCGCCGTCTGTGGCAGCAGGCAAGCACTCAGAGCCGACTGCTGCTTGGAGCCCTCTAACAAGGCTTCAAAAATCGCATGGCGCAGCAAGCGGCGCTGGGCCGATGGCTGGGCCATGAAGGCGTTCAAATCACCGTCGGCCAGCGACTGCAGCAAGACCTGCACGGCCGAGCTCCACTTGCCCGCCGCAGCGGCCAGCTTCAGGTCGAGGATCTGGTCGCCAATGGCGATGCCAACGCGGGCGCTCTCGTTCGAACCGGCGCGGCGGAACAGGCCATACGGCAGGTTCTGAATCGGGAAGTCGGTCTCGGCCGCATTCGCGCTGGTCACCCAGCTCTGCGCGTCCGGGCGATGGGTGTGGTCAATCAAGCTCATGGATTTATCAGGCTTTCTGCTGCGTAAATTGGTCGTCGAGGCCGGCCCAGCAGGCCGCGTAATTGTTTTCCAGTGCACCACCGTTCAAGGCAAAGTCGGTGGGCAATAGGCGCCAGCGGGTCTCGAACATAAAGGCCAGGGTGTTGTCGAGTTTATGGGGGCTCAAATCGGCCGTGGAAGCCTTGGCGAAGGCCTCGGTGTCCGGGCCATGCGGCACCATCGCGTTGTGTAGGCTGGAGCCGCCCGGCTTGAAGCCCTCGGGCTTGGCGTCGTACTGGCCGAGCACAAGGCCCATGTACTCGCTCATCACATTGCGGTGGTACCAGGGCGGGCGGAAGGTGTCTTCGGCCACCATCCAGCGCGGCGGGAAGATGACGAAGTCGCAGTTGGCCCAGCCGGCCGTGTCGGACGGCGAGGTCAGCACGGTGAAGATGCTGGGGTCCGGATGATCGAAGCTGATCGACCCGATGGTCATGAAATGCTCGGTGTTGTACTTGTAGGGCGTCAAATTGCCGTGCCAAGCCACCACATTGAAGGGCGTGTGGCCTTGCTCGGCGCACCACAGGCTGCCGCCGTACTTCTTGACGATCTCGTAGGCGCCCGGCTCGCTCTCGAAGGCCGCCACCGGCGCCTGGAAGTCACGCGCATTGGCCAGGCCATTGGAGCCGATTGGGCCGAGTTCGGGCAGGCGGAAGGCGGCACCGTAGTTCTCGCAGACATAGCCACGCGCCGGGCCGTCGACGGCCACCTTGAAGAGCATGCCGCGGGGCAGCAAAGCGATCTCACCCGGCGAGACCTGCAGCAGGCCCAGCTCGGTGGTGATGGTCAACACGCCCTCTTGCGGCACGATCAGCATCTCGCCATCGGCATTGACAAAGGCGCGGCGCTGCATGCTGCGGTTGGCCACATACAGATGGGTGGCAATGCCTGACTGTGCGTCCGGATCGCCATTGACGGCCATCGTGCGCAGACCCTCGATGAAGTCGGTCGGCTCGGCCGGAATAGCGATTGGGGCCCAACGCATCGGGTCCGGAGGCGAGACCTGACCCTCCTTGGCGCCGCTGCGCAAAAAGGCATGGGCCAGCGGCCGATAGCCCCCCACCACCACCGAGGGCTGACGCCGGTACAACCAGGTGCGCAAGTTCTCGCTGCGGGGTGCGGTGAAGGCGGCGCCGGACAGCAGTTCGGCATACAGGCCATGGGCCACCTGCTGCGGGCTGTTGCGGCCGATCGGCAGGCTGCCGGCAACTGCCTCACTCTGGTGCTGGTTGCCGAAACCGGCTAGGTAATTCAAGTCGCTCATATCGAGTTCAGGCCATTGAAGAAGAGGATGGAAAAGACGAATTGGGGGCCGCTTCAACCATTGCAGTATTGCTGCGCGCCAGCGCGATGGCCTCGGCCAACACGGCCGCGTCGCCGACCTGGTTGGCCAGAATCAAGAGCAGCTTGGCTTGGAAAAGGTCGGCCTGCTCGTCGGACAAATCGCGCTGGGCATCGATCAAACGCTCGTAGAAGCCGTCCGGATCGGCGATATGGGCGCTGCGAATCAGGGTCATGTCTTGCCTCCTAGCGTGGGCTGGGCCAAGCAGCGCCGCAGAGCCGCTTGGCACGCAGCCGCGTCAGGACGGCGCCAGCGTGCCGCCACATATTGGTCCGGCCGTATCAGATAGACGGTGCCGGGGCGGCCGTCATAGCGCTGCGCGAGCAGGCCCTCAGCATCCTCAAGATCACGGCCAACTACCAACACGCTGAGGCCAGGCACATTGGCCAAATCGGCCAGTTCAGGTGCAGGCCCGAAGCTGAGCAGCACAAAGCCGGCGCCCAGGCTGTTGAGCAACCAAGCCGGCGCGCCGGCGCGCAGCACCGGGGCATCCAGGCATGGGCTACCGGGCGGCAAGCCGCCGTCAAAGGCCTCCTCGTCGGGCGTATTCAGCGGCGACTGCTGATACGGCGTTGGCGTGGAGAGCCGGCCGCTGTTCACCAAGGGGCGAGCAAAGGCTTCGCTGCGAGCCAACTCCAGCACTGCATTGCGCAGGCGCAGCGAGGCGCGGCTCTTCGGCGTGATGAAGTCGGTGGAGCGGGTTGACTGGCGCAGATTGTCATCGGCCGCAAAGGCACGCTCGGCGTGATACGAATCGATCAAAGCCTCAGGTGCCAAGCCGGACAAAACGGCGGCCAGTTTCCAAGCCAGGTTGTCGCAGTCTTGCACGCCGGTGTTGGCACCCCGCGCACCAAAGGGCGAAACCTGGTGGGCGGAATCACCGGCAAACAGCACACGGCCATGGCGGAATTGGTCGATGCGCCGGCAGGCAAACTGATACACCGACACCCATTCCAACTCAAACTGTGCCTCCGGCCCCAGCATGGCCCGGATGCGCGGGATGACGTTCTCGGGCTTCTTGGCCTCGACCGGATCGGCCTCCCAGCCAAGCTGGAAGTCGATGCGCCAAACATCATGGCTTTGCTTGTGCAAGAGCACCGACTGGCCCGGATGAAAAGGCGGATCGAACCAGAACCAACGCTCGGTCGGGAAGTCGGCCTTCATCACCACATCGGCAATCAAGAAACGGTCCTGGAAAAACTGCCCGCTGAAATCGGCCCCAACCATGCCGCGCAGATCGCTATTGGCGCCGTCGCAGGCAAGTACCCAGTCGGCTTCCAACCCAAAGCGTCCATCAGGGGTTTCGACCGTCAGCAGCGCTGGCGCCCTTGCTTCCGAGGCCGAATGGGCCGCATCCTGCTGCAAGGCCAGCACCTTGTGCTTCCAGCGCAGATCAATCAGGGGATGGTCGGCGCAGGCCGCCACCAAGGCCTCTTCCAGGTAGTACTGCTGCAGATTGATCATGGCCGGCATGGCATGGGCCGGCTGCGGCAAGAGGTCAAAGCGATAGGCCAGTTGCTCGCGGTGAAAGACCCGGCCGACCTGCCAGCTGACGCCTTCTTTCAGCAGACTCTGGGCGAGACCCAGGCGATCCCAAATTTCCAGGCTGCGCTTGGCGTAGCAGACCGCGCGTGAACCGACGCTGACGCTGTTGTTATCGTCAAGCAGCAGGACCCGAAGGCCGCGCGCCGCACAGTCGAGCGCCATCGTCAGGCCCACCGGGCCGGCGCCGACGATCACGACCGGATGGCGCCGCAACTCGCCGAGCCGCTGCTCCTCGCTCTGCCGATAGGCAAATTCGGGATAGGTATAGGTCGATTGATAGCTCGATGGATTGGTCGATTGCATGCCCATGCTCCCAGGCCGGCCTACGAACTCAGCTGCCTTCCAGCGCGCGCCACATCTCGATATCGCGCTCGGCCGTCCAGATGCGCGGATCGACATGGCCGGAGGCCTCGTCATAGGCGCGCGTGACGTCAAACGGCATGCAATGGGCAAAGATCACCCAGTGGCCATATTGCTGCGCCAAACGGTCATAGGTCTCACGGTAGACGGTCTTCAGATCGCGGCCGGCGCTGGCACCGACCTTGACGCTCTCATACAACTCGCTGACGAAGGCGCGCGTGCCCGACAGGCCAGCCAACACCTGCTCGGGCGTTTGCAAGGCCGCACCACGCCCCGGTACCAACTTGGCCGGCTGCAAGGCGGCCAAACGATCCAGCGTCTGCGGCCAATCCTGAAAATAGGCATCGCCGGCATACGGCGTGGCATCGAACTCGACCAAATCGCCGGAGAACAAGACGCGGTCCTGAGGCAGCCAGACCACTGTGTCGCCCTTGGTGTGGCCTCGGCCCAGTTGCAGGATCTGTACTTCCAGCTTGCCCAGCCACAGCGTCATCTTGCCGCTGAAGGTCAGCGTCGGCCAGGTCAGGCCCGGGGGCACCGTCTCGACATTGCTGAACAGGCGCGGGAAACGGCCAATCTCGCTGGCCTTGTCTTGCTCGCCACGCTCGACGATCAGGTCATAGGTGTCTTGGCTGGCAATGATGTGCTCGGGCTTGTAGGCCGAGGCACCCAGCACACGGACGGCATGGTAGTGACTCAGCAGCACATACTTGATCGGCTTGTCGGTGACCTCGCGAATGCGCCGGATCACGTCCTCGGCCATCGCCGGCGTGGCCTGTGTGTCGATCACCATCACCGCGTCATCGCCAATGACGATGCCGGTATTCGGATCCCCCTCGGCCGTATAGGCATAGGCGTGCTCGGACAATTTATCGAAGCTGACGCGCTTGACCTCAAGGTCAGCCTGGGAAGCGAAGGTCTTGCTGTTTTGGCTCATGAGGGTGACCTCTCAAAAGGGCTGCGGCCTGATTGTGCATGCCACAGGCCGCCGGATGCGAATTTAACCAAAGTCAAATTCATTTGTCCATATCGAATTTTTCACCTTGGCCAAACAGGGGAAATATCGAGCGCTTTCGGGTCTAATCACGCACCATGCAGACACCGGCACCATCCCCAGGCGAATCCACCGAACGCAGCCCTCGAGGCATCCAGAGTATCGAAGTTGGCGGGCAATTGCTGATTGCCTTGGCTCACCAAGGGCGCCCGCTGGCCCTGAAGGATCTGGCGCGCGAAGCTGGCATGGCGCCGGCCAAGGCCCACCCATATCTGGTCAGCTTCATCAAGCTCGGACTTGTGGAGCAAGACGGCGGCAGCGGCCGCTACGGCCTGGGCCCGCTGGCTTTACAGCTGGGTTTGATCAGTCTGCAGCAATATGAGCCGGTGCGCCTGGCCACGCCCCGCATCGAAGACTTGGCCTCGGCCTTGGGCCATACGGTGGCGATTGCCGTGTGGGGCGACCGCGGGCCAACCATTGTGCGAGTGGCCGAGTCACCCAATCCGGTCCATGTCAGCATGCGACATGGCACGGTGATGAGCCTGAGCGGCACCGCCTCGGGCCGACTGTTTGCAGCCCACTTGCCGCGAGCGACCGTGCTGGCAGCCTTGCAGCGCGAGGGTATGGCCGCGCCAGTCGCCCTCGACGCAGCGACGCTGGCTTTGCTGGACCGCGTTCACTCGGACGGGTTGGCCAGCTCGCTCGACGGCGTGGTGCAAGGCGTCAGCGCACTCGCCGCGCCGGTGTTCGATGACCGTGGCCGCATGGTGTTGAGCCTGACGGCCATCGGACCCAGCGGCAGTTTCGACCCTGATTTGAACGGCCCCATCGCCCGAGCCCTGCGCTTGGCGGGCACCGATTTGTCCCGGCAATTGGGTTGGCGCCCCGAGGCGGTGTAGTCGCAAAGACGGCGTAGACAGGGCAGTCCACCCGGCCCTGCCAAATCTGGATCGCGCTTTACTGGCGCAACTTGGCCAGCATGGCGGCCTCTTCGACGGCGCCGTAGAAATAGGGGTAAAGCGAGCGCACCGTCACGGCGCTAGCAGCGTTGCCGCCAAAGCAGGCGATTTGCTCACGGGCGTATTGCAGATCCAGGCACATCAGCACCGCAGGGGCGTTGACGCGCGGATTGAGGCGCTCCTCGGCCAGGACCTTGAACCCCAACATGCGTCGATAGAAAGCCACATGACGAGGATTGACCTCAATCACCAACATTTCGCAAGCCGCCAATCGATGCGCATGCAGATAGGCCAGATGAAACAAATGCGCCAACAGCGCCTTGTTGTCGGCCACATGATGGTCTAGGGCCAAGCGGCCGAATTCACACAGATTCAGGCCACTGGCGCGCAATTCATTGATCTCAGGGCCGAAAACCAGATCGGCATTGAAACCCTGTTCTGAATCAAACCGAACCGCGATGGTGCCCACTGTTGAGTGGCCATCAAACGCCGAGCAGACCACCACGGCGCCTTCTTCGGCATGGGTACTCAGGTCTTTGCAGACATAGCCACGCTCGGCATAACGCCTGGTCACCAAGCCCTGCGCGCTCGCCCATTGCGAGGCCGAAGCGGTGCTGACCGGCAATCGAGCCGGAATTGGCAAAACGTCTTTCAATCCAAAGTGATCCATAACCCTTCCATCAGGTGTCAAGCACCCAAACCAGGGGTTGCACAAACAGGTTCGAAGTCTAGCGGCAAAATAGTGCAAATTTCACGTTGAAACAGACCGTTACTCTTGAGGCAAGGGTGAACCCCAAGGGGATTTCACCAGTGCGGTCGGGCCAACAAGCCGTTCAAAGCCTCTCGGCTTTCCAGGCAGGCCTTGGCGACCCGGGCATCGGCCTGCTGCGCCGCCAGCCCCTGATCAAACACGCGCCTCAAGGTCGATTCATCAATGGCAGAGGCGAGTCGCGCATCTTGTTGGATCAGCTGCCGCGCCAAAACCGACAACAGTCCTTCCCCTCGCCTCACTCGCCCACCAAGCAAGTCGACCTGCTGGTAAGCCTCTTGGCGACCGATGACCCCGGCCAACAACTGCGCCAGCGCATCAGCGAACACCATGCCCCGTTGAGCCTCGATATTGGCAAGCATGCGAGCCGGACAAAACCCCAGCACGGCCAGGGCATCTCGCACACCGCGCACCGCCCCATGCGTATGCAGCAACAAGCCCTCCAATTCGGCCAGTTCGGCCTGCCAATTCCCCAAACCTCGCTCATGCTCTTGGCTCATGCACGCCAACATGGCCGCCACACGTTGCGGCGCACGCAAAGACGCCGCCATCGCCTGCATGCCGGCCGAGGCGCTGCGTTGGCTCGATTTGCCAACAGCGGCCTCGCAGCCGGATGGCTGCAATTCCCCCAACTCAGACTGGCTCAACAGAGCCAGGTCCCGCGCCAACTTCCCCAGCGAGCCACACAATATCCCTAACTCAGAACCCAAACGCACCACGCCATCGCGCTGCGTATGCCAACACATGGAGGGCGCGGGCAGGTTGAGTTCCCGCGCCAAGGCCTCGGTCACGGCATCGGCGCAGCCCTCAAGAGCCGACAAAGTGCCCACCGTGCCACCAAACTGCAAAAGCAAGGCCTGGTCGGCCGTTTTCCTCAGGGCCTGGGCGCTGCGCAGCAAGGGCATGCTCCAAGCCAGCAAGCGAAAGCGCAGGCTGCTGACCTGAGTCGCTTGCATCAAGGTTCGCGCCAACAGCGGCGTCTGCGGATAGGCGTCCGCCTGGTCGAGCAGGCTAGCGATCAGGCTCAGCAGGTCATCCTCGATCAGGACCAGGGCCCGACGCGTCAGCAAAACCATCGAAGAGTCGACCAGGTCCTGGCTGCTCGCCCCTAAGTGCACGCAAGCCGCGGCGTTGGGATCAAACAAAGCGACCGTCTCGGCCAGCTTGCGAACCAATGAACCGGCCGGATTGCCCGAGACGCTACCGCCCGCAACCAAGGCTGGCACATCGTAAAGCTCGACCCGGCACAGACTGGCAATCGCCTGCGCGGCGGCGGTTGGGATCAATCCAACACGGCCCTGCGCGCGCGCCAAGGCCGCCTCGAAGTCCATCATCGCCTGCACGACCGAATTCGCCTCGAACAGCCGATGCATTTCGGGCGTGGACAAAAATCCTTCTAACACCAACATCTAACTACCCAGGAGGATTCTCTGCCGGGCATCGTAGCGATGTGGCCTTGCTTGTCAGCACCTGCAAACCCGCTGCGGGTTTGCATGGATGGCACAAGCGATCCGGCCTAGGGCCGGATCGACATAACGGCCGGATCGAACGGCTAAGCCGTCGTTCAGGTCGCGGACGCGTGCTGCGTCGCCAGGCGATTCATATTGCCCATTGACACACGGTGCATCTCGAGCAGCGACAGCAAGCCGTTGCGATGCAGTTGCACCACCTTGTCATCGGGCAACTCGGCCAGCTTCTGCTCGTCAACGGCCAGGAAGCCTTCGACGTCGATCTTCTCGCCATTGCTCAGCGTGGCCTCGAAGCGCATATCGCGCAACAGGTCCAACTCCACCAACTGGGTGCAGGCTGCGCGGGTGCGCTCGGATTCCTGCTCGAAACTCTCCAGGAAGCCCTTGGCATTGACCAGGAACTCAGTCGGCTGGCCGTCTTCGGCGAACAAGGAGGTTCCCTCGGTGACCGAGAAACCGGGCCATTCGCTGTCATAGCACACCGCCACGGTGTCCGAGTTTTGATCGATACGGGCCATGGCGAAGGGGTAACGGCGCAGATAGGCGGGCACATAATTGCCGGTCCACACGCCATCCTTGACGAACAGATTGCTGCCGGTCTTCAGACCCAGCACCACCAGCGGAGCTACGGTCGGCTTGACGCCTTCGGCCGGCGGCTCGCCAACGCGCACGAACACGATTGGGTATTCCTTGCAGGCTTCGGCAAATTCGACCACGGCCAAGAACAGCGAGTTCATGCCTTGCACACGCTCAATCGTCGGCAGATCGGTCTTCAGGCGCAGATGCTTGTGGGCCTCACGGTCCAGCGGCACCAGATTGCCATACAGCGGGGGGGTCGTACTCATTCTTTATCTCCATCAACAGCCAGTCGACTGACCAGCACTTTGTCCACACGCTTGCCATCGAGGTCCACGACCTCGAATCTCCAAGCATTCCACTCCACCACATCGGCCGTGCGCGGCAAGCGCCCCAGCAACAGCATCACCATGCCGGCCAGGGTGTTGTAGCGCCCACGATCCTCTTCGGGCAGTTCCTTCAGCTCCAGGCGGTCCTTCAACTCGGGCACCGGAATCAGGCCATCAAGCAGCCAGCTTCCGTCCTCGCGTTGCACCGCCCAGGCATCTCCATCACCGGGCGCATTGAACTCGCCCGCGATTGCTTCCAGTACGTCGCGCACAGAGATCACCCCCTGCACCTCGCCGTATTCATCGACCACAAAGACCAGCGGCGCGTCCGACACCCGGAACTGCTCCAGCAACTCCATGCCGGACAGGGTCTCGGGCACGAAGACTGCGGCCTCCAAATCCTCAGCCAAGGACAGCGGCTGGCCACTCAGCGCGCGCTGCAGCAAAGCCTGCGCGGCGACCACGCCCATCACTTCGCCCAAGCTGCCCCGGCACACCGGATAGCGGCTGTAGCCATGGGCTTTCACAACCTCGAGCACCTGCTCGGCGCTGTCATTCACATCCAGCCACGCAATTTCGGCGCGCGGAATCATCATCGAGCCGATCTCGCGCTCATCCAGGCGGAACACATTGCGCACCATCTGATGCTCGTGCTCTTCGATCACGCCGGCATCCAAGCCCTCTTCCAAGCTGGCGGCGATTTCTTCTTCGGTCACGCCACGTGCGCGGCGCCCACCCAGGCCAAACAAGCCCAAAACCGCTTCGGTGCTGAAGCTCAAAAACTTCACCAAGGGCCCGGTGGCGGCCGACAGCACATTCATCACCGGCGCCACGCGCCGGGCCACCATCTCCGGGAAAATCTGACCCACGCGCTTGGGCACCAACTCGCCAAAAATAATGGACAAGATGGTGATCACCATCACCACGATGCCGGTGGACGCCACATTCAGCCAGCGCCCTTCCCAGCCGAACTCTCGACCCAGCCATTCGGCCAAGGGGCCAGAGAAGGCTGCGTCACCGACGATGCCGTTGAGCAAGCCAATCGAGGTGATGCCGACCTGCACGGTCGACAAAAATTTGGTTGGGTTGTCGTGCAGCGTCATGGCCGCCTGCGCGCCCGATTCACCCGCCTCCACCAGCACTTGCAAACGCGCCTTGCGACTGGCCGATAGTGCCATCTCCGACATGGCGAAGAAGGCATTCAGCAACAACAGAAAAATAAGTAAGGCGGTATCCATGGAGAGCGCATCCCGATGCCTAGGGTCTTCCCCAGGGGCTGCGCAGGCAGATTGACGAAAGGCGCAAGGGTATCAGAAGGTCGTGACGATGAAAGCAGCACAATCCCGGCATGAACTATCTGATCGGTGACCTGCAAGGCTGTTGCGACGCATTGGAGCGGCTGCTGCGCAAAATTGATTTCTCTCCCTCCCGTGACCACCTCTACCTGCTCGGCGATCTGGTCAACCGCGGGCCGGCGTCGCTCGCCACGCTGCGCCGCCTGATCGGGCTGGAGGGCTCAGCCACTTGCTTGCTGGGCAACCATGACCTGCATCTGCTGGCCATCGCGCAAGGCGCCAAAAAGCCGCACCGCAGCGACACCATCAAGGAGATCCTCGACGCACCCGACAGCCCGGCCCTCTTGCATTGGCTGCGCCAGCAACGCATGGCCTGCTTCGAGCAAGGCTGGCTGATGGTGCACGCCGGTGTGCTGCCACAGTGGACCTTGGCGCAGACGCTATCGCTGGCCGCGGAGGTCGAAGCCCTGCTGCGCGGCCCCGATCTGGATGATTTCTTGCAGCAGATGTATGGCAACGACCCCGCCCTCTGGCTGGATGAACTGAGCGGACTGCCGCGCCTGCGCTGCATCGTCAACGCCCTGACCCGCCTGCGATTTGTTGACGCGGCCGGCCAGATGGACCTGAAGACCAAGGACGGCGCCGACGCTGCTCCGCCCGGCCACCTGCCCTGGTTCGAGGTGCCCGATCGCCGCACAACCGGCACGCCCATCGCCTTTGGCCACTGGTCCACCCTGGGCCTGTTGCAACGCACCGACCTGCTGGCCCTGGACACCGGCTGCGTCTGGGGCGGCCGACTCAGCGCCGCACGGGTCGAAAACGGCCAGGCATTGGAGCTGATTTCGGTGAAATGTGAGCAGGCTCAAAAGCCCGGTTAGAATCTCGATCCTGCTGCCGCGCGAGCGCTATCCGAGCGCAAGCAAAACCGGCGATGCGTCGCTGGCACAGTTGGAATCGAAAGTTACAGGAAGCTTGGCCGAGCGGTTTAAGGCACCGGTCTTGCTCAATCGACGCCTCGGCGGCGATTGCGCCGAAACTCATATTGCGCCAGCGATGTGAGTGCAGGCAAAACCGGCGATGCGTCGCTGGCACAGTTGAAATCGATAGTTACAGGAAGCTTGGCCGAGCGGTTTAAGGCACCGGTCTTGAAAACCGGCGAGGGTTTATCCCCTCCGTGAGTTCGAATCTCACAGCTTCCGCCAGAGTCCCCCTGACCGCGCCGAGCACGCGCAGTTCAAGGTAAGTCTAAAGAAAGAAGCAGCCCCTGCACGGGGCTGTTTTCGTTTCCACGGCAAAAACGCCAACAAGCCTGGGGTAATGCCCGACAGGCCCTTTACCGTCGTTGCGCCCCTCAATCGCGCCTGCGTGTCACCTTGTCGCGCAGGGTCACGAACTCCTCGGCGCTGGACGGGTGCAAGGCCACCGTGGCGTCGAAGTCGGCCTTGCTGGCGCCCATGCGCACGGCAATCGCCAGGCCTTGAATGATCTCCGCCGCGTCGGCCCCGACCATGTGCGCGCCCAGCACTCGTTGGCTGGCCGTGTCCACAATCAGTTTGACGAGGGTGCGCTCGTCCCGGCCGGACAGCGTGTGGCGCAGACTTCTGAAGCGTGAGACATACACATCAATCTCACCGTACTGTGCCAAGGCCTGCGCCTCGCTCAGGCCAACGCTGCCGATCGGCGGCTGACTGAACACCGCAGACGGCACGGTCGTCAGGTCGGCACCGAAACGCCGCGGGCCAAACAGGCTGTTGGCCAGCGCCGAGCCCTCACGTATGGCCACCGGCGTTAGCGCAATTCGGTTGGTCACATCGCCAACGGCATGAATGCTGGGAATATTGCTCGCGCCATAGGCGTCGACCTTGACGCCGCCGGCCGCATCCAGTTGCACGCCCACTTCACTCAGGCCCAGACCCAGAGTATTCGGCACCCGGCCGGTGGCGTAGAGCACAGCATCCACTGTGAGGGACGCCCCCGGCGACTCCTTGAAACTCACGCTCAGGCTGCCATCGGCCAATTTGTCGATGCGCTCAACCTCGCTGTGTAAACGGATGGCTACGCCCTTTTTGCTCATCTCATCGTGCAAATGGGCGCGCACCTCATCGTCGAAGCCACGCAAGACCTGCTCGCCCCGGTAGCTCAGCGAGACCGTCGACCCCATGCCGTTCAAGATGCCGGCAAACTCCACCGCGATATAGCCCCCGCCGACCACCAAGACCCGCCGCGGCAAGTCCGGCAGGTTGAAGATTTCGTTGGAGGTGATGGCGCACTCAATCCCCGGAAGCGTGGGCACAAAGGGCGTGCCGCCGGTCGCGATCAAAATATGCTCGGCACTGAATCGCTGCCCATTGAGCTCCACGCTGTGCGGGCCCAGCACGCGCGCCGCGCCATGCATCACCGTCACCGCGGAACCCAAGAGATTTTTTTCATAGATGCCGCTGAGCCGTGTGATTTCCTTGTCCTTGGCCGCGATCAGCTTGGCCCATGAGAACTGCGCCGGCGGCACGCTCCAACCAAAGCCCTCGGCATCGGCAAAGTCTTCGGCAAAGTGGGCCGCGTAGACCAGCAGCTTCTTGGGCACACAGCCGCGAATGACGCAGGTGCCGCCATAGCGGAAGCTCTCGGCAATCGCCACCTTGGCGCCGAGCCCGGCGGCCACGCGCGCCGCGCGCACCCCACCCGAGCCACCGCCGATGACAAACAGTTGATAGTCGTAGCTGGACATGAGTTTCCTTCTGGGCTTCACACAAACGATTCAAAAACGGACAACCGCGCCGGCGCCCCCATCGATCCGACAAGCCGGGTCGCACTCAACAAGATAGCGATGATGGCAGCCAGAGGAAAGCAAAACGTCCCTGCCGTCTTTTTCAGCACACCCAAAGTCTCAAGCGCCCCCTCAGCTTGTCGGATAAACGGCTGCGCAGCACCCGCGTTGAAATTTCTTGCCCGCAACACAGGGCCAATTTGCCGCCGCCAACAAGGGCCCGCCAAAGCTGCCACACTTGGCGCCAATCGGGCTGAATTCGCCCACCCACACAAAAACCCAGGACGATGCGCCCCCTTTGAGCGCAGCGCCCCAAACCCTTCTTTGAGGACTTCTCCGATGGCAGACAACAGCGACTACACGCCCCCCAAGATCTGGACCTGGGACAAAGAAAACGGCGGCAAGTTCGCCGGCACCAACCGACCCATTTCCGGCGCCACGCATGAGCAGGAACTGCCCGTGGGCCAGCACCCGCTGCAGCTCTATTCAATGGGCACACCGAACGGCGTCAAAGTCACCGTGATGCTGGAAGAGTTGCTGGCACTCGGCCACAGCGGAGCCGAATACGATGCCTGGCTGATCAGCATCGGCAAGGGCGAGCAATTCGGCAGCGGCTTTGTGTCGGTCAACCCTAACTCCAAGATCCCAGCGCTGCTGGACCGCAGTGGCAGCGCCCCGATCCGCATCTTCGAATCCGGCGCCATCCTGGTCTATTTGGCCGAAAAATTCGGCACCTTCTTGCCCACCGAAGCGGCGCAACGCGCCGAATGCCTGTCTTGGCTGTTCTGGCAGGTCGGCAGCGCGCCGTTTCTGGGCGGCGGCTTTGGCCACTTCTATGCCTATGCACCGCACAAGATCGAATACGCGATCGACCGCTACGCGATGGAGGTCAAGCGGCAGCTCGACGTGCTGGACCGGCATTTGGCCGACAAGCCCTATCTGGCCGGTGAGCAGTACACGGTTGCCGACATGGCCGTCTGGCCTTGGTACGGCGTGCTGGCGCAAGGGCAGCTCTATGAAGCGGGTGAGTTCCTGCAGGTACAGAGTTATGCCCATGTGCAGCGTTGGGCCGCCAAAATTGCCGCTCGCCCGGCCGTACAACGCGGCCGCAAGGTCAATCGCAATTGGGGCGAGCCGGACAGCCAACTGCCCGAACGCCACGCCGCCAGCGACTTCGACCGTTTGGTCTGAGCCAGACCGAGCCCTTCGATTCAGCCCGCCGCAGCTTGCGGTTCAGCGCTCCGGCCGGTTTGCTGCTGCAGCCATTCGGTGGGCGTCATGCCCGTGCGCTGACCAAAGGCGCGGGTCAGCGCATTGGCGCTGCCGTAGCCTACTTCGTCGGCAATGGTCTTGACCTGACGCCCGCGCAGCAACAAGCCCATCGCCAACTTGATGCGCCAGCCGGCCAAATAGTCTCCCGGCGGTGTGCCCACAATCTCGGCAAAGTGGGCGGCAAAACGCGCGCGCGACATGCCGGCAGCCTCGGCAAGTTGCTCCAGCGACCAGTCCGTGGCCGGCTCGGCATGCATCAAGCTCAGGGCCTTGGCCAACCGAGGGTCGGCCAAACCGGCCAGCACGCCCGACTGCAAAGCCCCCTGTGCCAGCGCATGCCGCAGCAGATAAATCAGCACCACTTCGCTGAGCCGGTCCAGCGCCGCGTCGCGCCCGGTCGCGGGACTGAAGGCCTCGCTGAACAAGGCGTCCAGCACGGCCGCCATCTGCGGCAGTTCGCGCAAGGGAATCACCATCAGCTCGGGCAGACCGTTGATCAAGGGGTTGCCGAGTTGCGCCCCGAATTGCACCGAAGCGCAGATCAAGTCAGCGCCCGCCTGCTCATCGGCTCGGATGCGGTGATTGGCCGAACGCGGAAAGAACAACAGGCTGGGTTCATTCAAGTGCCGAACGCTGCCATCCGAGCGGATCAGATCCAGCGTGCCGGCCTTTAGCAGATGCAGATGCCCGACCCCCTCAACGGCATCGAAATTGACCAGCGTGCACAAGTTGCCGGCATGGAACACACGCGCCTTCAGTTCAAAGCGCTGCAACAAAAAGGCAAGAGGGTCTGACATCGAGGCACCAGGGCTGTTTGGAGTGCCTGCATGATATTTTTCAAGGGGCTGCTTTGCCCAGGCTGCGGCGCGGATGACTGAGTTCTGGCCAGCGGAACAATCGCTGGCTGAGCATCGAGGCCCGAATCAAGGCTGACGGCCAAAGCCGATGACATGGTCGAGACTCAGGCGGCCGCCGCCGCGTCCCAACAGATACAGCAAAAGCGTGGCCCAACTCAGATGCGTCGGCCAGGCCGTCGGGTAGACGAAAATCTGTATCACCGCCGTCATGAGCAGCAGCGCCAGCGCCGACAAGCGGGTCGCCAGACCCAAGACCAGCAGCAGCGGAAACAAATGCTCCGCGTAGGCCGCCCAATGCGCGGCCAAGTCGGGCGACAGCAGTGGCAGCCGGTATTCGTCCTCAAACAGCGCAACAGCGCTGTCGGTCACGCTGAGCCAGCCCTCCACCTTGGTTCGGCCGGACATCCAGAACACCGCGGCGATCGACAAGCGCGCGCCGCCGGCGAGCAAGTCATGGCCGACCCAGCGGCCGGCGCCGTCGCGCAGTCGCAGCGCATGGCGCCGCAGCGCCGAAAAAATAGACTGTGTATTCATTGAGCGTATCCGCCTCATAAGAAATTGGGGGCAGTGGCTTCGGTGGACTCAGCAAAAGCACCCTGGGCCAGCAAGGTCGCGAGCAGCGCCTGAAGCTCGCTGTCGGGGTAGCGATCCAGCACCTGCTGCATCGCGTCGATGACAGACAGGCCTTGGGCGCAGCCGTCCAGAAATACACAAGCGGCCCGAGAGATTGGCTGCACTCGCACGCTGTCGCCGGGGCGGGTGATCAATAGCGCTTGGAGATTCGACCCATCTGCGTCTGCCAGCCCGGCCGCTGGCATCAGCCCACTCAGGCGCGCGCCATGGGGCTCACGCGCGGCGGGCCACTGCTGCGCCAAGGGCAAATCTGGATGGCTGTACCAGGCCGTCGCTGGGGCCAGTGACAAGGTGGACTGCGCCAAAGCCGCGGCTTCTTGCCCGGCCCAGCGTCGAACATCCAGCGGCGGCGCATCGGCAGCCACATGGGCCAAGGTCCAGAGGCGGTCGAGTCGCGCCAGCTCGATCATTGATGGGTCGAGCGAGCCTGAAGGCTGCCCTTGCAAGAAATCCGCCATGTCCTCGCCATACAAAAACAGTCGGCCGTCGCGGGGCGGATGCTCCAGCGCATAGTGGCGCGCCAGCGGGTAAAAGCAGGCCTCGCCCAGGCCGTGCAGCAGGCTGGGGTAGTTGGCCGCCAAGGCGTCGATGGCGGCCTTCAAACCGGTATTCACATAGATCGCAAACGCGGCCGGGCGCTCTGACTGAGGGCTGCAGACTTCACCCTCCGGCGCGGCTCGGCGGCAGGCGTCGATATCGCTCAAGAAGGCCGCATGAAAACTCGCTTCGGGCTTCATGCCGTTACCCTCTCCAAGTGCCGCAGCAAGGCCTCGGCACGCTGGGCCTCGGCCCATAGACGCTCAAACGGCGGCAACCGACCGTCCCATTCGATCAGCGTCGGCCGCGGCCCGATGCGCCCCAGCAAACGCTCGTACAAGGCCCAGGTCGCTGCCTGCACCGGCGCGTCATGCGAGTCGATCCACAAGGCCTCACCCAAGACCGGGTCGGTGCTGTAGCCCGCCAGATGCAGCTCGGCCACGGCATCGCCTTGGACCCGGTCCAGCCAGTCCTGCGCCGAATAGCCCAGGTTGTGTGCGCTCAAATGCACATTGCTGACATCGACCAGTAAGCGGCAGCCGGTGCGGCGCACCAGCTCATGCAAGAAGTCGAGCTCGTCCCAGCTGTGCCCCGCCAGCGCCAAATAGTGCGCCGGATTCTCCAAGGCCAAGGGGCGCGCAATGGCCTCTTGCACCTGCTGCACATGGGCGCTGATGCGCAGCAGCGCGGCCTGGTCCCGCACAAAAGGCAGCAGATCAGGCTCATAGCGCGAGCCCATGCGCGACCAGGCCAGATGCTCGGAAACCAAGGCCGGCTGCAGCCCTTTGACCAGGGCCGCAAAGTCGCGCAGATGCTGAGCATCCGGCGGCTCGGCGCCCGCCAATGACATGGAGACCCCGTGCAGCGACACGGGATGGGCCGCCGCCAACTGCTCCAGCATGCGCTTGCGCGGACCGCCGGCGGCCAGATAGTTTTCCGGGTGGACCTCAAACCACAGCCCCGGCCGATGCGCGGCGAGTGCCGCCTCGAAGTGAGCGGGTTTGAAGCCGAGTCCGGCCGACAAGGGGGTCATGATGAGGCTCCGACAGTTCAGGCGATCAGGTCTTGATGGGCCGCAGCGAACCGTGGCCCTTGGGCGTCACGATGGTCTCGCAGCTGCCCGCGGCCACCTTTTTCCAAGCATCGCCCTGGTAATCCACCTTGGCGGTGCCGGCGCAACTGGTGCCGGGGCCGGCGGCGCAGTCGTTCTGGCCGGCCTTGGAAATGCCATAACACTTCTCCATGGCGGGTTTGGCGGCCGGCCGTTCACTCGCCTTGTCGGCGGCAAAAGCCACCCCCTGGACCAAGGCGCTCAGCGCGATCAGGCTCAATACGTTTCGACGGTGATTCATCATTCATCTCCTGGGCTGGCGTCACAGCAAACGCCACAACAAGGGGCGGACAGGCACCGAGCGGCGCCCGTCCAAAGCGCAACGATCAGTTCAAAGACTTGGGCGTTTTGTTGCGCAGCTCGGGCCAGTTCTGTTCGGCCTTCTTGTTGTTGCCGGACACGTCTTCGCGGTACTTCTTCTCAACGTCCTTGTTGACGTTCAGGTAGAGCTTGCCGTCGGCCACGGTCCAGGCTTGCGGGTCGCCGTCGAGCTTCTTCTCCAGCGCCACGCCCATGGCGCAGAAGCCCCCGAACTGCGGTGCGTACTTGGCCGGATTGGCCTTGAAGGCGTCACGGTTGGCCGCGCTGGCGAAGTGATATGTGACGCCGTTGTGTGCCGCCTTGAATTCGCTTTTGCCCTCGGTCGGGGCGCCCACGCTGAAGTAGGCGACCGGGTCATAGCCCTTCAAGCCCAGGCCCTTGGCGTCGACATTGACGGCGGCGGTCGAGTTTTCGTCATAAGCAAAGCTGCTGCTGGGGGCCAAGGAAGCGCCCAGGCCGATGGCCAGCGAGAGGGCAAAGGAAATGGGCAAGAGACGGTTGCGCAAGGTGGTGGAGTTCATTTCAATGTCTTTCTTTCGAAGGGATTCTTGGGACGAGTCAAAGAAAACTCGGTTCACATCCCAAGCACTGTGTGAACCAAGCGGAGAAAAAAATAGAGGGGACTTACATCGACTGCTGAAGCCAGGAGGAGACCTGCTCCGCCGTGTGCAGGCCGACCAACTGAGACTGCGCTTGGCCGTTCTTGAACAAGACCAAGGTCGGAATGCCGCGCACGCCATGCTGGCTGGCCAGGGCCTGTGCCTCGTCGACATTGACTTTGCGCAGCTGCAGCTGCCCGTCGAAACGACGCGCCACTTGTTCCAGGTGCGGAGCCAAGGCTCGGCAAGGGCCGCACCAAGGAGCCCAGAAGTCGATCAGCACCGGCTCGGACTGCTGCTGGATGAAGTCGGCAAACGAGGCGGCGTCGAGACTTTCCAGGCCGGCAAGGTGGCTGGATGGGCGGGGCGCAACGGTGGAAGCGTGGCTGAGGGACATGATGAATCGCTTTCTTTTCAAAGCACCGCAAAACGCTGCGGCATGTCCATCACTGTAAAAATTCGAGCCCCGTTCGGGCTCGCTTGCCGTCTCGCTTGCCTCACCCAGCGTCTCAGCCTTCGCCTTGACACGCCTGCCGTCGAAAATGGCTGAGAAACCGCTACATTGAGCGCCCCAGCCCTTCAGCGGCAACTGCCCAAGCCCGATTCGTCATGACCCTGCGTTACCAGACCATCCCCGTCACCGCCTTTGCGCAGAACTGCTCGCTCGTCTGGTGCGACGAGACCATGGAGGCCGCCGTCATCGACCCGGGCGGCGACCTGCCGCGGCTCAAGCAGGCGGCCCAGGAACTCGGTCTGAACTTGAAGGCCATCTGGTTGACGCATGCCCATATCGACCACGCCGGCGGCACCGGCCAACTGGCCAGGGAGCTGCAGCTGCCCATCATCGGCCCGCATCCGGGCGACCAGTTCTGGATTGACGGCCTGGCCCAGCAGAGCCAGATGTTCGGCTTCCCGCCGGCCGAGCCCTTCACGCCGACACGCTGGCTGGCCGATGGCGACACGGTCAGCATCGGCCGCCAAACGCTGAACGTGCGCCACTGCCCCGGCCACACGCCCGGCCATGTGGTGTTTCATTCCGCAGCGATTCAGCGCGCCTTTGTCGGCGATGTGCTGTTCGCCGGCAGCATCGGCCGCACTGATTTCCCCGGCGGCAACCATGCCGACTTGATCGCCTCGATCCAGCAGCGGCTCTGGCCGATGGGCGACGAGACCGTCTTCATCCCCGGCCACGGCCCCGAGAGCAGCTTTGGCCGCGAGCGCCGCAGCAATCCCTACGTCAGTTCCAACTGAAGCGCCCTGCAGCGCTGGCGGCGGCCGAAGCGGCTTGTTGCCCTCGCCCTTTCAAACGCTGACCCAAGCCGCTCGCCGCCACTCGCAGCGCGCCGCGCAACAGCAGTCGCACTTGTTGCAGCGGCGACAACACCGCACACAGCACATCGGCCGCGGCGCAGGCCTCGTCATGCTCGTCCTCCTGCTCACACCAGGCAGGCGCATGCAGCAGCCCGACCGGGCTGACGGCCAGGATTTGCTGCCACTCGGGCCGCAAGGCGTACCACTGGCTGCGGCTGCGCGGGCGCATGCCAATCCACTGGCGACGCCCTTGCAGCACATCGATCAGAGCGGCCAAGTGGGCCCAGATGCTCGCCCCTCCGGCCGAGCCATGCGCTGGCGCGCAGCGCAATGAAACCAAACTCGGTTGCAGGCCCGGCGCATCGCGGCCGCACACCACCGGTCGCGGCAGCCAATCCGGCTCGCGCCCGAACAAGCGCCGGGTGAGCCAATGCCCGGCCAGCAAGGGAGCCGCCGGCAATAGCAACAGCGCCGCCAGCGCCCGCCCGAGCCAGGCCGCGGCGGGCCAGCGACGCCCCACCAGCGGCAGCAACAAGGCGTCTTGCGGCGCCAAGGTTGACTCGACATCGAGACGCACATGGCGCAGCCGAGCGCCATTGGCAATCACGTCGGCCAAGTCCAGATCGGCGCCCACATAGGTCTGCGGCAGCAGCAGGCTGCGCTCAATGCGGGTGCCGCGCGAGACCAGCACATCGCGGCTCAGCACCACATGCGGACCCACAGTGGCGCCGGCCTCCACCACGCAACCGGGCCCGATCAGCACCGGCCCGATCAGGGTCGCGCCGGGATCGACCTGCGCCAACGGGCTCATCGCGCCCCAACGCTTGCGCAGCCAGGCCGCCGGCACCGAATGCGTCGGGTGCCAGCCGGCGCCAAACTGCGCCTGCAAGACCGCCGGCGCCGAGCTCAACTCCGCCATCACATCCTCGGCGCAAAGCAACTCCGCCACCCCGCAGGCACGCAAGGCTTGTGGCAGATCGGCGCGTTCCAAGTCCTCCGGCAGGCCGTCCAACTGAATCGGCGTGGCGCAGGCCCAGCCCGACCAATGGCTGCCCTGCTGCTCGTCCAGCTGCAAGAGCAGCGCATCCAAGCAAGACAGCTGCATCATCTCGCGCGCGCCCAGGCACACATCGGCATGCCCGATCAACACACGGCGCGCGCCCTTGCTCGCCATGCCGGCCAACAGGCCATAGGGCCGGTTCGGGTCCTTGACCCCATGCCAATGCAGGCGCAAGCCCCAGCGCTCGCCGTCGCCAACCAGCGCCCGCAGCAACTCGGGCCGCTCACTCACGACCAAGTCAATCTCGGTGATGGCCGCCTGCGACAACTGCTCCAAAAGATGCTCGATGGCGGTCTGGCAGCCGAGCGGCAGCGCCGCCGTTGGGAAGTCGGCTGGCAAGGGCAAATCATCGGGCACCCGCTGGGTGGCAAAGATCACCGCGCGCAAACCTGGCGCCGCAGCCGCCTGCGCAGCCAAATCCGGCAGGCCGCTGGATGAAGCCAGCGGCCCGGTGTCGCCCGCCGGGCGGCGCAGGCGCAGGCGTTGCAGCAGCACCCGCACCAGAAAGGTCAGATTGCCGACCAGGTAACGGCGCCACATGCGACCGGGCTCCTGCATCAGGCGGTAGACCCATTCCAGCCCGGTCTCGCGCATCCACTGCGGCGCCCGGGCAATGCGGCCGGAGGCGAAGTCAAACAGGCCGCCCACCCCCATCGCCACTTTGACGCCGAGCAGGGGCAAATAGCGATCGATGAACAAGTCCTGCGCCGGCACGCCGCGCGCCACCAACAGCAGCTCCGCGCCGCTGGCCCGCACCTGCGCGGCCACGGCGCCCTCCTCGGCCACTTCAAAAAAACCATCGCGCAGACCGGCCACGCGCAGGCCCGGCCAGTGACGGCCAATTTCAGCGGCCACCGCCTCGGCCACCCCGGCCTGGCCGCCGAGCAGGAACACCGAGGACTGGCGCGCCTCCAGCATCGCGCACAGGCGCGGGAACAGGTCAGTGCCATTGACGTTTTGCTTCAGCGGCGTGCCGAGCAGATCGCTGCCGATCTTGATGCCAATGCCGTCGGGCAAGACCAAGGCCGCGCGTGCCAAGGTACGGCGATAGCCGCGGTGGCCGGCGGCGATATTGACGCAGGCCGGATTGACGAAGCTGACCTGCTGCGCTGTCTGGGTCGATGGGCCGTCCAGCATGTCCCGCACGCGTGACAGCGCCTCGTTCATGCTGAGGTTATCGAACACCACATCGGCCACCCGCACGCGCGCCGGCTGATCCCCCTGGCGCGCCGGCAAAAACGCCACCACCAGGCCGCGCAAAAAGAGCCCGAGATCATGGCGCAGGCCATGCTGGGCCAAGTGCTCCAGATCGGCCTGCAGCTCGGAGCCAAAGTCCACCGCCGTGTGACGGCGAATGAACCAGGGGTTGATCAGACCCGGCCGCAGTTCCGCGGCGGCGCCGGGAAAATCCTCGGCCAGCGTGCGCAGCCGCGGCCCGACCCAGGCCATCTCGCCACGCACGATATGGATCAACAACGGCCAATGGCTGGCTCCTGCCGCTGCCAGAAAACGGCCCAATAGATGCGCCGGCATTTGCAGACTCTGTCGCACAAAAGCTTGGCCGTAACGGCCATGCACGGCTTCGCGCCGCCACTCACCCAGCAGCATCGCCAGCGCCAAGAGCGGCGCCAGCATCAGCAGCAAGCCCAGGGCCAGCAGCAGATCAAAGGCCCGCAGCGCCATCGAATCACGCGCCGAGCGGGCCGCGGCCCGCCGCAAGGCCTGCAGCGGGTCGGTGTCAGCAGACATCCAGTTGTTCATGAATAAACTCCTTGGCGTCAAGGTCAATAGGCACCGCGACCGCGCAGCACCGCCGGCAGCGTCTGCAGAATGAGCTTGATATCGACCCACAGCGAGGGCCGCTGGATGTAGTCCAGGTCCATCTGCATCTGCTGCGGAAACGGCACCTCGGCGCGGCCATTGACCTGCCAGATGCAGGTCAGGCCCGGGGTCACCGTCAGGCGCTGGCGCTCCCGCAAGGTGTAGCGCGCCACCTCGCTGACCAAGGGCGGGCGCGGCCCGACCAGGCTCATGCTGCCGGTCAAGACGCACCACAGCTGCGGCAGCTCGTCGATGCTGCTGCGTCGAATCAGTCGGCCGATCGGCGTGATGCGCGGGTCATTGCGCATCTTGAAGGTGACGCCCTCCGCCCCATGCTGGTTGGCGGCCAGCAAGGCCACTCTCACCGCCTCGGCATCCACCCGCATCGAACGAAACTTCGGGAACGCAAACACCACCCCATGACGCCCCACCCGGCGCTGCCAGAACAAGGCCGGTCCACCGTCATAGCAGCGAATCGCCAAGGCCACCAGCAGCAAGAGCGGCGCCAGCAGCAACAAGGCCGGCAACACCAGCGCCAGATCAAGCGCACGCTTACCCAGCGCACGCCCTCTCGAACGCAGCCGCCAAGCCCAGCGCGCCCGCAGCGCGCGCCCACGACTGATGAAGGGACTCGACAGATTTGGAATAGCAGCCATGGCGTTCTCCAGCAAACAATGGGAGCCATTACAGGACTCGGGGGGGCGCAAGTTGTGGCAGCTTTGTCAAATCAAGCCATCGCAAGCCCGCGGCCTAGAAACCCATGCGGAAGCCGCCCGAGCGCTGCGTAGAATCAATCGCAGCCACCGCCCACCCTATGCCCCTCGACATCCTCGTCGTTGACGACATCCTCGAATCCAGGCAACACCTGAGCGCCCTGGTGCGCGCCCTTGGCCACCAAGTGACCGAGGTTGACAGCGGCCTGGCCGCGCTGGCCCAGCTGCGGCTGCGTCTGCCGGACCTGGTCTTGCTGGATCTGCTGATGCCAGATCTCGACGGCTTCGAGGTCACCCGCAGGCTGCGTGAGCTGGCCGGTCGGCATTGGCTGCCGGTCATCGCCACCTCGGCCCTGCAGGGCGAGGAGCATGTGATCCACGCCTTGCAAAGCGGTGCCGACGACTACCTGTCGCGCCCGGTCAACCCGGCCCTGCTGGACGCCAAGCTGCGCCATTACGGCGATGTGCTGGCGATGCAAACGCGTCTGCATATGCGCGCCCAGCGCGAGCGCGACATCCTCGACAACATCCTTGACCCGGTCGTCACGCTGGAAGCCGCCGGCCGCGTCGAGGAGTGCAACCGCAGCGCCCTCGACCTGGCACTGCAAGACGGGCAAGCCCTGACCCCCGGTGCCAGCTGCGAAGCCTTGTTCGGTATCGATCTGCAGCAACTGCTGAACCAACGCGAATGCCAGCTGCGCCGCGCCAACGGCGAGTACTTTCCCTGCAAGCTGGGCTTGAGCGAATGGCGCGAGAGCGAATTCCGTCATGTCACCGTGGTGCTGCATGACCTCAGCGAACAGCGCCAGATCGAGCGCATGAAGGATGAGTTCCTGGCCACCGTCAGCCACGAATTGCGCACGCCCTTGACCTCGGTGCTGGGCGCGCTGGGCCTGCTCGCCGGCGGCGCGGCCGGGGCCTTGCCTGCGCCGGCCTTGTCGCTCGCCGAAGTAGCCCGCCGAAATGGGGCACGTCTGAGCAGTTTGATCGACGACATCCTCGACCTGACCAAGCTCGAAGGCGACCGCCTGCAGCTGAATCTGCGCACCCAACCGCTGCTGCCGCTGCTGCAAGAGGCCATCGCCGCCAACCAGGGCTATGCCGAGCGCGCCGGCGTGCGCCTGGTGTTCGAGACGCCGGAGCAAGACGCCGGCCCCGAATTGCGGCTCGACGCCGAACGCTTTCTGCAGGTACTGGCCAATCTGCTCTCCAACGCCATCAAGCATTCGCCCGCCGGCGAGACGGTGCGCCTGAGTCTGCACTGCCGCGGCGGCCGCGCCCGCATCAGCGTGCGCGACCGCGGCCCCGGCATTGCCGCTGGCTTCCGTGCCCGCATGTTTGAAAAGTTCTCGCAGGCCGATGGCACCGACCAGCGCGTCCAGGGCGGCACCGGCTTGGGCCTCTACATCGCCCGCCTGCTGGTCGAGCGCATGGGCGGCCAGATCAGCGCCGATGAAGCGGGCGCCCCCGGCGAGGCGAGTGCCGCGGGCGGCGCCGTCTTCAGCATCGAATTCCCCTTGGCCGAGATCGCCGCCCAGGGCCGTCAATCCCTGACCTTGCCGCGCCTGCTGCATATCGACAAGGAACTTGCCAATCGCCAGCGGCTGACGCGTTACCTGCTCGGCATGGCTGAAGTCGAGGGCGCTGCCAGCCTGGCGCAGGCCGAGATCATGTTGAGCGCCACCAATCACCTTGCGCCGGCCCTGCTGATCGGCAATCCGCAGGGCCAGGGTTCGGCCGACGATTTCTGTCTGGGCCTGCGTCGGCTGGCACGCGGCGCCCCGCTGCTGCTGTACGGCGACTCGGTCGATGCCGCGTTTGCCCAACGCATGGGGTTGCCCTGGCTGAGTCCGGCGCGCAGCGGCCCGCAAGAACTGCTGAGCGCGGTGCGGCAGGCTTGTACCGGCCGGCCAAGCTCAACAGAGGAGCCGCGATGACACCACTGCAGCGCGTGATGTGCGTCGACGACGATGCCGACATCCGCATGATTCTCGATTTCAGCCTGCGCGAGGTGGGCGGCTACCAGGTGCAATGCTGTGCCGGCGGCCAAGCGGCCTTGCAGGCCGTGCCCTTGTTCAGGCCACAGCTGGTGTTGCTCGACGTGATGATGCCCGGCTTGACCGGCCCGCAAACCTTGGCCGCGCTGCGCGAGATGCCGGAGATGTCCGGCGTGCCGGTGGTCTTTTTAACCGCCAAAGCCATGCCCGAGGAACTGGAGCAACTGCTCTTGCACGGCGCCACCGGCCTGATCGTCAAGCCCTTTGACCCGATGCGCTTGCCGGCCGACATCTTGCCCTTCTGGGAACATGGCCATGGCTGACTCGCCCACCGCCGGGCTGTCCGCAGCGTCGGCGGCCGCCTTCGAAAAGCTCAGGCTGCGTTTCGCCGCAGGCCTGCAGCAGCGCTGGGCCGACATCAGCGAGGCCAGCAATGCCGAGCAGCAAATCACGGCCCTGCACCAGCTCGCCGGCGCGGCAGGCAGTTATGGCTGGGAGCCGCTCGGGGCAGCCGCCCGGCGCGCCGAGTTGGCGCTGCAGCAAGCGCAGCCGGAAGCGCTGGCGACGGCCCTGCAGGAACTGCGCGCCTTGATCGAGGCGGCCATGACCGAGACCTGAGTCTCATTCCGCGGGCCGGACGACACAGTCCGGTGACACTCGCAAACGCCGCTCGAGTTTCAATCCATCCATCGCCAAGCCCATTCCCAAGGAGCGCGCCATGGAACTGACCGGAAGAATCGAAGGCAGCAATGTTCTCGTCATCGAACTGCGCGAGGACAATCTGGACGCCAGCAATGTGCGGGACTTCCGCGACGCCGCACAGTCGCTGATGCTGGAGCACAAGCAAGTGGTGCTGGACATGGCCGGGGTCAAATTCGTCGACAGCTCCGGCCTCGGCGCCTTGATCTCCTGTCTGCGCCAGCTGAACGGCCGACGCGGTGATTTCCGCCTGTGCGAAATGTCACGCACGGTGCGTGCCCTGTTCGAGTTGATGCGCATGCACCGGGTCTTCAATATTCACGACACCCGCGGCGACGCCGTCAGCAGCTTCGGCTGAAGCGCCTCCCCGCTTCGCAAGTTTCGCAAGTTTCGCAAGCCCCCTCGCCCGACCGATGCCGGCACCACCAGGCGCCGGGTCCGGCCGCGGCATTGCCCGGATCAACGGCCATGAAGATGAGCGACTACCTCAACGCAGCCTTGGTGATCGGCACCGGCCCCGCCAGCGTCTGCCCGGCCAGCCGCGGCCTGCAGCAGTTGGGCCTGAGCCTGGACCCCGGCGCCGCCTGGATCGACGCCCACAACGATGGCCAAGCCCGCCACCTGCTGGCCCACGCCGCCGACCGGGCCGAGCGGGATGCCACCCCCGGTCTGCTTCTGCTCTGCGCCGATGTTTGCGCCGAGGCCGCCTTCGGCCATGCCGATGACGCCCTGATCGAGCGGCTCGAGAACTCGAGCTGGGAACTGCTCTATCTGGCCCATGACGAAGCGGCGTGCTGGCCGGGTCGGGCACCGCACCAGCCGCGCCCCAGCTGGTTGCACTGCGACACCCCGCCGGCCGGCGTACGCGCCCTCGGCCTGGGCCTGCCGCTGCTGCGGCGCCTGCTGGCGCAAGACCTGGGCCTGGGCAGCGACACCGGCCTGCGCGCCGAGCACTGGTTGGGCTTGCTGGCCTGGCAGGCCAGCCGCCTGTGCGGGCCGAACGCGGCGCTGGCGCAGTGGCCGGCCTGGGCCTCGGCCGCAGCGATCCAGCGGGCACGACAAGAACAGCAGCGGCAACGCGCCTCCAAAGCTGAAGCTCACGGCCGAGCGAGCCTCGCTGCCACAGGGGCCGCAGGAGCCGCATGATGAGCGAGCCCGTCAGCCTGCCCGGACGCGGCATCAAGCCGCTCAGCAGCCTGCTGGCGCATCGCCGACTGGCCGGGCTGGCCTTCGCGCTGACCTTGGCGCTGGGCTTGCCGAGCGCCTGGGTCAAGGGGCGAGCACATTTCATGTCAGAGGCCACCTTGCAAATCTCGCCGCGCTATATGCGCAATCTGCGCGAGGACCAGGAACTCGACTTCCAATCCAACAGCCAATACCGCCAGTTCGTTGAGCAGCAGCGCCAGAGCATGAGCCGGCACGATGTGCTGCTGGGCGCGCTGGAACGCCTCGGCGAGCAGCGCAGCCAATGGCAGAGCAAGACAGACAGCGATCGTCAAGCGGTCGACAAGCTGCGCGAGCGGCTGCAGGTCAGCACCGTCTCCGACACCTATATGGTGCGTCTCGGCCTGAAGGGCGCCAAGCCCGATGGTTTGGCCGAGATGGTCAATGCGGTGGCGGCCAGCTTCGTTGAAAAAATGAAGAGCGAGGAGATCTACGGCTCTGATGAGCGCAGCAAGAACCTGCGCCTGCGCGAGGCTGAGTTGCTGCAACAGATCGGCGCCAAGGTGGATCAGCGCAGCGAGATCGCCCGCGAACTCAGCCTGACCACCTTCGCCGAAGGCACCCCCAACCCCTATGACCAGCTGATCAACGGCCTTCGCAACAAGGTCGCCGGCGCACGTCAGGCCCGCATGGAGGTGGATGCCGCACTGGCCGCCTTTCTGGCCCGAGGCGACACCACGCTGGCGGCCCGCTCGGTGCAAGAGGCGGTGCAAAGCGACCCCGGTCTGAACGGCCTGAAGGCCGCGCTCAGCACCCGGCGCGCCGCGCTGCTGGTGCTGAAGTCCGGCCTGCGCGCCGACCACCCCGGTGCGCTGGCGGCCGACCGCGAGCTGGCCGAGATCGAGACCGAGTTGCGCGGCCAAGGCGATCGCCTGGAGGGCGGCCTGCGGCGCAATATCCAGGCCCGGCTGCAGGGCACCGTCGACCAGGCCCGTTCGGTCGAGCAGTCCTTGCAAGAGGAACTGAGCGCCTTGGAGGCCCAGGCCACCCGTTTCGCCAAGCTGTTTCAGGATGCGCAGACGCTGACCGCCGATGTGGCGCAGCTGCGCAGCGAGCTCAACAAGGTGCGCGACCGTATCAACTTCCTCGGCATCGAGAGCAGCTCTTTCGGTTTTGTGCGCCTGGTCGCGCCGGCGCTGCTGCCCGAGCACCCGCTCGGCCCCGGCCGCAAGAAGCTGATGCTGATGGCCTTGCTGGCGGCCGGCGGCGCCGCCCTGCTGGCGCCCATCCTGCGCGACCTGCTGGATCGCCGCGTGCGCACCGTCAATGACGCCCAGCGCCTGATGGGCATGGCGCCGGCCGGCTGGCAGGTGCAGCGCGACGGTCTGGCCAGCCAGGTCTTTGCCGATGAGCAATTGCGCCGCATGGCCGCCGCCTTGATCCGCAGCCGCGAACGCCTGGGCCCGGGCCAGCCACAACAGCGCGTCTTCGGCCTGAGCGGCTGCAAGCCCGGCGCCGGCAGCAGCAGTCTGGTGCTGGAGTTGGCCGCCACCCTGGGCACGCTCGGTTTCAAAGTGCTGGCCGTCGAAGCCAATGGTTTCTCACGCGATCCGCGCTTCACCGACACCGCTGCCGCGCAGCCGCGCCCCGGCTTGCTGGAGCTGCTGCGCGAGCAGGCCACGGCGGCCGAGCTGATCGTGCCGGCCAGCGGCGACTTGCCGGAACGGGTGGCCGTGGGCGGCCGCGGCCGGGTCAGCCTGGAGCGGCTCGACAAGCTCGGGGGACAGCTGCGCCAATGGGCCGAGCACTACGACTTTGTGCTGGTCGATATGCCACCGCTCTTGGTCAGTGCCGATGCCGAGTTACTGGTGCGAACGCTCGGCCAGGTGCTGCTGGTGGTGGAGGCCGGGGCGGTGGCGCAGGGCGAAGTGCAACGCGCCAAGCGCTTGCTGCAAACGCTGGACCCGGAGGCCGTGGGCCTGGTGGTCAACCGTGTGGCGGCCTTCGATGGCGGCGGCTATCTGCGCGATTTGATGATCGAGTCGGTCACCGGCCGGCGCGCCGACACCTTTTTCAGCACGCCCGGCTGGCGGCTCAGCTTGGCCACGCTGCGCCTGCGCCTGGGCCTTTTCTTGCAAACACTTCATTCCAACGGAAGGGGCAGACCATGAATGCCGAACTGCTGCGCGTCTTTGACCGCATTTGCATCATCAACCTGCCCGAGCGCACCGACCGGCGTGACGCGGTGATTGCCGAACTGGCGCGGCTGGGCGTCGAGGTGGATGGCCAACGGGTGCGCTTTGTGCGCGCGGTGCGTCCCAGCCACGCCGCCGGCTTTCCGAATGTCGGCGCCCATGGCTGCTTCTTGAGCCATCTGAATATCCTGCTGCAGGCCCAGGCCGACGGCGTGCAGCGCCTGCTGGTGCTGGAGGACGATGTGATGTTCATGCCGCACAAGGGCGACAGCAGCGCGCTGCTGCCAACGCTGCGCGGTGATGCCTGGCACCTGGCCTACCCGGGCCATGCGCAGCCGATCGAGCCCGGCCCGCTTCGTTGGGTGCTGACGCAAGCGCCCTTGGTCTGCGCCCACTGCTACGCCATTCACGCCAATGCCCTCGAGCTGGCGATTGCGCATCTGCAGGCTTGCCTGTCGCGGCCCAGCGGCCACCCGCTCGGCAGCCCCATGCACTACGACGGCGCCCTGACCCTGCTGCGCCGCCAGCACCCGGAGCTGCGCACGCTGATCGCCAGCCGTTCATTGGCCAGCCAACGCAGCTCGCGCAGCGACATCATCGGCCCGTCCTGGCTGGACGAAGTGCCCATCCCCAATCTCGCCCCGCTGCTGCGGGCCTTGCGCAATAGCTGGCGGCGCCTGGCCGCCGGCTTCTGAGACCTGTTGGGAGACCGCCATGTATGAAGACAAGCAGCCTTGGTATTTCAACTTCGTGCGGCGCGACATCGAGGCGCTGTTGCCGCAAAGAGCCGAGCGCACACTCGAAATCGGCTGCGCCGCCGGCGCCACGCTGGCCTGGTTGCGCGACAGTGGCCGCGTCGGCCACACCACCGGCATCGAGCTGATGGCCGAGGCCGCGGCGGTGGCACGCGGACGCGTCGACCGGGTGCTGGAGGGGCCGGTCGAAAGCCAGATGGCCGCGCTCGACCCAGCCGGTTATGACCTGGTGCTGTGCCTGGACGTGCTCGAGCATTTGGTCGACCCCTGGCAGGTGATGCAGCAATTGCGCACGCTGGTGCGCCCGGGTGGCGTCGTCATCGTCAGCCTGCCTAACGTCAGAAACCACCGCGTCGTGCTGCCGCTGCTGCTGTCGGGTCGCTTTGAATACAAGGAGGCCGGCATCATGGACCGCACCCACCTGCGCTTTTTCAGCCGCCAGGGGGCGCTGGATTTGCTGGCCCAAGCCGGCCTGAAGCTGACCGCCGAGGCCGCCACTGGCACCCGCCGCGGCGACCGCGACTTCTGGCGAAACCTCCTCACCGGCGGTCTGTTGGCGCCGCTGTTCGTGCACCAGCATCTGCTGCGCGGCACGCGGCTCGGGGCCTGAGCCGGCGCCGCACCTGCAAGCCAAGGGAGAGACGCTCATGCTGCCCTGGATCGACGCCCTGCGCGGCCTGGCCATTTTGATGGTGTTGGCCAACCATGTGGCCCTGCAAGTTCCGGGGCTGTCGGCGCCGCTGCGGGCGCTGGCCAGCTTTGGCCAGATGGGCGTGCAGCTGTTCTTCGTGGCCTCGGCCTATACCCTGTGTTTGTCCTGGCAGCAGCGCGCTGCGGTCGAAGCCTGCCGCAGAGAAGCCGGCGGTGCCGAAACATCGCATCATCTGCTGCTGGCCTTTTTGCTGCGTCGCTTCTTCCGCATCGCGCCGCTCTATTGGTTCGCCATCGTCTTTTTCAGCTGCTGGCATCTGGCCTTTGCTGAATCGTCGAACGAGCCCGAGTCGGCCTACACGCTGGCCCATCAACTCGCCAATGCCTTGTTCATCCACGGCCTGTTGCCCTCGGCGCAGAACGCCGTCGTGCCCGGCGGCTGGTCGATCGGCGTGGAGATGGTGTTCTATGCCTTGTTCCCGGCGCTGCTGCAGGGCCTGCAAGGCTTGCAGCAGCGCCGCCCGAGCTGGCCACCCGGCCTGGGCGCGGCGCTGGCGGCGCTGTTTTTGCTGGGCCTGCACCTGCTCTGGCAGTCGCTGACGCGAACAGTTCCGCTCGCCAACAACAGCGCCGACTACTTTCATCCGCTCAATCAACTGCCGGTGTTTTTGCTCGGCATGGCTTGGTTCGACTGGCGCCGTCAACTGCCAAGGACCGGGCCGCTGGCCGGCTGGCACGCGGCCTTATTGCTGTCGCTCTTGCCCTTGGCGTCGTGCGCGCTGCTGTGGCGCAGCACCTGGCCGCTGGCCTTTGCGCTGATCCCAAGCCTTGCCGGCCTGGGCTTTGTCTTGCTGGCTCAGGGCCTCAGCCACGCACCCCGGCTGCCCGACTGGCTTTGCCGCATCGGCCGCGCCTCTTACGCCATCTACATCATTCACATCCTGTTCGCCTGGCATGGGCTGCATGCCCTGCAAGCCTTGTGGCCCCTCTCCGGCGACGGGGCCTATCTGCTCGCCCTGCTACTTGTCAGTGCCATGTCCTACGCCGCCGCGCGCCTGCTGGGCCGCTGCATCGAGCGGCCTGGCATCGCCCTCGGCGCTCGCCTGATCCAGCGCCTTCAGGCCACACCCCAATCGCCCGCGAAGGCCCAAGTCTTGATCGCCCAGAAAGGTCTGAAATGAACAGCCTGGCCCACACCCCTCGCATCACCATCAGCACCACCGCGGCCGCCGACAACAGCCTGCTGCTGGAACTGCCGGTGCCCTTCAAGCGCATAGCCGGCGTCTTGCATGTCGAGGCGCAGGCGCACAACGGCATTGCCCGCTGGCTCGACAATTTCGATCGCTTGAGCCTGTGTGCGCCGCTGCTGCCTGAGGCCGGCGACGCCTTGCTCGAGACCTCGACCAGCTGGCTGCCGGTGGCCGACCTGCTGCAAGACGGGCGGCTGAGCCTGCACACTCTGCCCTGGGGCTACCACCCGCTGACGCATTACCAACAGCGCGCCAGCGTCGCCGCCCTGTTTGAGCGCCTGATTCCGCAGCACCGCTATCTGTGCTTCGCCAATCTGGGTTGGCTCGGCAGCTGGGGCAATATCGCTGCCGACCTGGCCCGCGCCAAAGGCCGCGACTATGCCGTCTGGCTGGACTGGGTCTTGCACGAGATGCCTCCGGCCGAGCCGGGCGGCTTGATGCGCCGGGCCTTTGGGCGGTTGAAGCTGGCCATGCTGAAACGCAACAGCCTGCGCGCGGTGCGCCACGCCACGCTGGGCCTGTTCCACGGCCGTTCCGTGCAACAGGCCTACGCCCCGTTTTGCCTGAATCCACAGTTGGTCCATAACATTCACCTCAAGCGTCATGACATCATCGGCGAGCCGGCCTTGCAACAAAGGCTGGCGCGTGACGATGGCATTCTGCGCATCGGCTATGCCGGGCGCCTGCATGCGATGAAGGGGCCGCTGCAATGGTTGTCAGCGGTGGCCGGCGCGATAGGGCGGGCCAAGCCGGGGCAGCGCATCCAAGCCTGCTGGATCGGCGATGGACCGATGTTGGAAGAAGCGCGGCAATGGGTGCGCGCTCATGGGCTGGAGGGGCAGATCCGTTTTCCCGGCGCGGTGAACGACCGCGCCAAGGTCTTGGAGTTCCTGCGCAGCCTTGATCTGTTTGTGTTTTGCCATCTGACGCCGGAGTCGCCGCGCTGCCTGATCGAAGCCTTGATGTCGGGCCTGCCGCTGCTGGGCTACGCCAGCCCCTATGCGCAAGACTTGGTGGCTGCGCGAAAAGGCGCAGGGCGCTTTGTCGACATTGGCGACAGCGTAGCCCTGAGCCATCTGCTGAGCCAGCAACTGGAACGCCCCGCCCTGCGCCAGACCATGGCCCGGGATGCCTGGGCCTGCGGACAGGAATTCTCCGACGAGGCGGTATTCAAACACCGCAGCGACTTGATCAAGGCGCATCTGTGATGAAAGTCCGCTTCGGCTTCCATCGCTGGGCTAGGCTGCTGTTCTGGGCGGCTTTGCTGGCCCTGCCTAGCCGGGCCATGCCGGGCGACGGCAGCGTCCTCAGCCTGGGTGCCACGCTCGGCGAGCTGCCGCGCTTCGGCCTCAATCTGGGCGGCCGCAATGTCTGGGGCGCCGATCAGCTGATGCGCAATGTGCTGCAAAACCCCGGTCTGGAATTGACCCATGATGGCGCCTTGCTGATCGTCGGCCGCGTCCTGCCCGAGGGCGTGGAAGATGACAGCCGCTGGACCGCCCGCGAGCCCGGCTTCTGGGCTGGGGCCCACTTCGAGGTGCTCAGCGGCGCCGCGGCCGGCCGCGTCGGCCGGGTGCTGGACAACCGCCGCGCTGACCGCCAAGGTGGCGATCTGCTGCAGCTGGAGCCGCCGCCGCCCGGCTTAGCGCCCGGCGATGTGCTCGCCCTGCAGGGTCAGCAAGACATGCTGGCGGTGCCGCAATGGTGGACGCAGGGCTTGGTGCGGACGGTGGCCGAGCCTCGGCCCGGCAGCCCCGGCCGACATGCCGCCCTGCTCAGCGCCGTGCCGGGCCAGCCGGCCGCGCTGTTTCATCACCTCGACTCGATCGGCGCGCGGGCCGGCAAGCTGCTGCCGGTGCAAGGACGCTGGCGGCTCAGCTTCTGGGCCCGCCAAGCCAAAAGTTCCGCCGCCTCAGCGCGCTTTCGACTGAGCTTTGCTCGCCATGGCCAGGCGGCCTGGCTGGACCAGCGCCCGAGCCTAGGCGCAGAGTGGCAGCGCTTCGAATTCGACTTCCAGGCCGAAGACAAGGGTCCCGTCGGCCCGCTGCAACTGAGCTTGTTGCTCGAGCAGGGTCAGGTCTTGCTCGATGATATCGAGCTGGGCAGCTTAGCAGGCGAGCGCACCAGCCCCTTCCGAGACGAACTGATCCAGACCCTGCTGCAGCTGCGCCCCGGCTATCTGCGTGACTGGCAGGGCCAGCTCGGCGACAGCCTCAGCAATCGCCTGGCGCCGCCGCTGGCGCGCCGACCGAGCCGCTACCGCCCCGGGCCCAACGAGCGCTTGTTCGCCTACTCGCTGCCGGAGTTTCTCGAGCTGTGCGCCCGCGTCGGCGCGCGCCCTTGGCTGGTGCTACCGGCCACCTTGACGCCGGCCGAGGCCAAAGCGCTGGGCACCCTGCTGGCCCAGGCCGAGCAGCAGCACCGCTTTGGCGAGATCGTCGTCGAGCATGGCAATGAACACTGGAACAGCGTCTTCCGGCCGGCTGGCATTGCCCGCGCCGAGGCCCTGGCGGAGGTGGCGGACCGCGCCTTTGCCGCTTTGCGCGAGGGCGCGGGCCCAGCGCTGCCGCTGCACCGCGTGATTGGCACCCAATACGTCAACCCGGCCGCGGCCGGCCGCATGGCCGCGCTGTCGCGGCAGAGCCAGGGCATCGCCGTGGCGCCCTACTTCCATTACAAGCAGGACGCCGCGGACTCCAGCGCGCAGGTCTTCGAGCGGGTCTTGCAAGACGATGTGCAGCCGCTGCTGGAGGCGCTGCGCTTGGCCGCTGCGCAGCGGCATCAGCTTGACGTTTACGAAGTCAACTTTCACACCACCGGCGGCAATGCCAGCGGCGCCCAGCGCGACGCGGTCTTGGCCGATGCCGCCGCCGGCACCGCCTTGGCGCGCCGGCTCTTGCAAGCGGCGCTGGCCGGCGTGCGCCGCCAGGCGGTCTATGCACTCAGCGGTTACGACAGTTTCTTCATGCTCGGCGAGCGCCGCGAATTGACGCAATTGTTCGGCATCACCCGCGACCTGGCCGGCGTCGGCCACTGGCGCCCCACCGGCGCGGCGCTGCAGGCCCTCAACGAGGTGGCCGGCGGCACGGCTCATGCAGTGCGCTGCCAAGGGCCGGCCTGCGCCACGCTCACGGGCATCACCTTCACCGAGCAGCCAGGGCACGCACAAGGAAAGCGCTGGGCGCTGGTCAACGCCGGCGCACAGGCGCAGCGCATCGAGCTGGCCTGCGCTCAGGCCCTGCGCTGGCGCAGCAATGTTGAACGGCCAGGCGAGACCGAGACCAACAGCCAGCCGCTGGCCTGCCGCCAGGGCCGCCTGACGCTGAATCTGCCCGCACGCAGCTGGGCCACCCTGCAGCCTTGAGAGGAACACACCATGTCTGCATCCGAAGCCGCACGCCGCCCCCAATCACCGATGCATGCCACCAGCCAAGCGCAAACGCAGCGCGAAGCAAGCGCGAGCGAGGCCAGCGGCGCCGGCCTGCTGTTCGCCGCCCTGCTCTGGTTGATCGGCCACCTCTGGCTGCTGATGCTGCGCGATCTGCAGCTGCCCGCCGTGGCCCTGCTTTCGCATGAAGTCCAGCAACTGGTGTGGTGGAGCTTCTATCTGCTGATTGATCAAGGTCTGCAAAGGCGCAGCCTGCGCATGGCTTGGGCGGCCCTGGCCACGCTCTACTGCTGCACGCTCTTGCTGGACGGCTTCTTGATGCGCATGACCTCGATGCCGCTGCGCGAGATCTTGCCCATGCTCTTGGCCAGCGAACAAGTGCTGGAGGGGCTGCGAGAGATCGGCCTGACCCCGCCGCGCCTGCTGCTGCTGGGCGGCGCATTGTTCCTCACCCTGCTGGCTGGCGCGGGCCTGCGGCAATGGCTGGGCCAAGGCAAGTTTTGCAACCTACGCCCCCTTGCACGACAAGGCCTGCGGCCGGCCTGGCTGCTGGGCGCCTTGCTGGCGCTGCCGCTGCTCTCGGCCAGCGAGCAAACGCTGGCGCGCGACAGCGAGGACTATCTCTACCGCGCCCTGCGCATGCCCGGCTATTGGCAGCTGTTCGAAGGCAGCAGCCGCTCGGTGCAACTGAGCCTGCCAGCGCCGGTAGCGCATGGGCAAAGAGCGCAGTGGCTGCAGGCGGTCGGGCCGGCCAAGAATCCACGCCATGTGCTCTACGTGCTGCTGGAGAGCTTTCGCGCCGACCTGGTCCGGCCCGACACCTGCCCGACGATCTGGCAGCTCTCGCAGCAAAGCCTCAGCTTCGACAACGCGATGGCCGAGGCCACTTACACGCCGCTGAGCTGGTCGGTGCTCTTGTTCGATGAGGCCGCGCACGACAATCTCTACGGCCGCCACCCGCGCCGCAGCGAACCGCTGGGCAGCTGGCTGTTGGCCTTGATGGGCAAGGCCGGCTATGACAAGCAGGTGTCGGTGTCCACCAATCTGGCCTATGCCCGCACGCGCGAGCGGCTGCTGGGCGACGGCCGCCAGCCGCTCAACTACTTCCAAGCCGCTCCTGAGGCGGGCGGCAACCCGGCCGACAAAAACCTCTACGACCGCCAGGCCGCCGAGCATCTGGCCGGTTTCATCCGCGGCCACCAATGGCAGGGTTCGCGGCCCCAGTTCATGCTGCTGCAACTCGACAGCACCCACTACACCTACCCCTTCCCGGAGGACCAGGCCCTCTTCAAGCCCTATTCGGAAAACCTCGCCCTGCCCAAGGCCTTGAACTCGGAGCTGGAGGCCACGCTGCTGCACAACCGCTACCGCAACGCGGCCCACTATGTCGACAAACAGCTGGCCCGCGTGATCGCCGCGCTGCAAGAAGCCGGCATCTATGAAGACACCGTGGTGGTGCTGACCTCCGACCATGGCGAAGGCATGAGCGTGGGCCTGCAGGGCCACGCGGCGGTGGGCGACAGCAGCAAGCGTGTGCCGCTGATGCTGCGCCTGCCCGGCCAGGCCGCCGCCCGTTCCGATGAGCTGATTGGCCACCGCGACATCCTGCCGCGCCTGGTCCGCTATCTGGACATTGCGGTTCCGCCCGAAGCACTGCGCGGCGCCAAGACTGCGGCGATCACCCGGCCCGCGCCGGCCATCTTCACGCTGGCCGCCAGCGGCCGCACCGGCCAGCTCAGCACGCCCGACTATGTGGTGGACCTGCGCCTGATCTGGCGGCCCGATTCGGTCACCGTGACGCCGGTGCAAATCGAGATGCTGAAACCCAGCGAAGAAAGCGGCACGCTCTATCCAAGCCAGCCGCCCAGCACGGCCGACTGGCTGCCGCTGCTGCGAGCCCAGCTGGGCTCGCCACCGTTTGAAACTCAAAGCGGGCGCTGAGGCCCTCGCCCTGCCTCAGCGGGGCGACTGGGCCACGCCGCCGCGCAAACTGGCATCGGCCATTTGCCAGCTCTGCTCCAGCAGCGGCGCCAGCTCGGCCGCCTGCTCGCGCTTGCCCTGGGCCAGCAAGGCTTGACTGAGACCCTGCAAGGCCCAGCCGCTGCGCGGGAAGCTCTGCAGGCTGGCGCGGTAGCTGGCCTCGGCCTCGGCATAACGTTTCAGCTGCAGCTGCATCTCGCCCTGGCGCAGGCGGGTGCCACCGGCCAACATCGGCGGCTCCATGCGGTCGGCCGCGGCGGCGATCTTGGCGGCCTCGGCCTGTTGGGCCAGGGCCTCCTCCGGGCGCTGCTCGGCCAACGCCAGTTCGGCGCGCAGCTGGGCTTGCGAGCTCAGCACCAGGCTGCGCACGGTGTCGTGAAAGACGCTCTTGCCGTCAAATTTCTTCAGCAAGGGCGCGCTCGCTGCATCCAGCTGGGTCAGCGCCTGCCGTGCCTCGGCCACCTGGCCCAGGCGCGCCTTGGCGCTACCCTGCGCCAGCTGACCCAAGACCGTGCTCATGCCCAAGTCACCGCTGGGCAGCGGCTCCTTCAGCAAGGCTTCCCAGCGCTGCAGACGCAGCAGGGTCAGCATCGGCAGGCTGCGCTGATACTCGGCGAAGACAAAACTACCTTCGCTCAAAGGCACCGAGGCGCGCGCCGCCTCCAGGGCCAGCTCGCCGCGCCCTTCCATCAAGGCGCCGAACCATTGGAAGTGGGTGTTATGGCGCCGCCAGTCCTTGCTGATGCTGAAGTTCTGCGCCTTCAGCTCGGCTCGCATGGCCTCGTCCGCTGCATTGGCCAATTGGTTGACCCGCGTCGCATCGGCATAACGGCCAATCTGACCGTAGGTGTGCGAGGGCATGTGCAGCAGGTGCGGCGACTTCGGCGCCAGCGCCCCCAGCCGGTCGGCCGCAGCCTCGGCGCGCGCGGCCACCTGCGGCGCGTCAACGGTGTGAATCAGGTAGTGATTCAAGCCGGTGTGATCCGGATACTTGCGCAAGCCGGCTTCCAAGCGATTGGCCAGCTCACCAATCCGCCCGGCCGGCAGGCCGCTGGCGGGGTCCCACCAATCGCCGCGGGTGGCCACCAACTCCGCCTCGGCATAGATCGCCAACACATCGGCGTCATCGGCAAAGCGATCGGCCAGGTTGCGCATCCGCTCGGCATAGGCGATATCCAGCGGGTCGGCCACGTCGCGCCCGTCTTGCTGGCCGGCGCCACAAACGGCCGCCTGCAGCGGCGCCAGATTGCGCGACTCGCTGCCATGGCCATAGCGCAGCGCCAGCGACTCGATCAGCGCGCGCTCCAGCGGCGTCGCCCTGGCGCTGTGGGCCAAGGCGTAATCAACATGCCGCAGAGCCTCTTGCAAATCACCGCGCTCGGTATTGTTGATATTGGGGCCGAGCTGATAGGCCACACCCCAGGCGCACAGCGCGCATTCGGGGTCTTGCGCCAGGGCGGCCTTGAAAGAGCGCACCGCCTCATGCTCATTGAAACCATAGGCCTGGGTCAGGCCCTGGGCGAACAAGCGGCGCGCGGCCTCATTGGCTTGACTGGGCGCCAAGGCCACCTTACCAAAGCCGTCCAGCCTAGGGGCGGTGGCGCTGCGGTCGGGGGCAAAGGGCAGCAAGGCACAAGCGGCCAGGCCGCCGAGTGCCAAGGTCAGGGCACTCAAAGCAGCGGCGCGGCGCAGACGCGAGCGTGAATTCAAATGGCGGGCCATGGCTTGTCTCGCTGGCTGTTGTAGACGCGCAGTATCGCGCGCCCAGCCCAGCCCAGCGAGGCCTTACGGCCGCGCGGGCTACTTGCTCAACTGCAGCGTTTGCGGGCTGGCCGCCGCGCTGCTCAGCACCCACTGGCCCTGCTCATCGTCCAGCGTGGCCACCAACAACAACTCGGTCTGTTCGCCCGGCATGCGCAGCGTCCAGGCGATACGACCCGCGGCATCGGTGGCAGCACTCTCCAACAGCGAGACCGGCACCGGCTGCTCCAGCGTGGAGCCATCCTGCGGGCTCAGTCGCGACAGCGTGAAGACCCGCAATGCCGCGCCGGCAGCCGGCTGGCCATTGGCGCGGCTGAGGGCCAGTTGCACATTGAGTTGACCGTCGGTGCTCCAAGCCATGCTGCTGCCGGGCAACAGTTCGACCACGGTGGCGGCCGAAGCCGCCGGAGCCGGCGCGGGCGCAGGGTTCGGCGCGGTCACCGGCGCTGCTGCCGCGCTGGGCGCGCTAGTACTGCCACCCCCACCGCCGCCACAGGCAGACAGGCCCAGTCCGATCAAAACAAGCCAGGCCGTCTCGATGCGTCGTGTTTGCATGGTGTGTTCTCCAAACCGCCGCAGCGGCATTGCGGAAATAGCGTCGAAGCAGCCGGGTTCAGGAACCAGCCGTGTACAAACAGGCCGGCACCTGGCCGGTGGCATACCAGTCGCGGGCATTGACACCGTTGCTGATGGCCCAGTCGGCAAAGCGCGGATAGCAGCTCAAGAGCTCGGCCCGCTCGGCCGGCCAGACCCAGCCCAGCGGCAGGTCCAGCGCCCAGGGGCGGCGCTGCGCGTCCATATAGGTGTAGCTGCTGCCGAATACGCTGCGGTCCATGCCCTCTCCAAACCAGCTGCGATCGGCCAGCGCGGTCGGTGCCTTGCCGGCGAGGTGAATCTCCTTGCCGCGCGCCGAGGTGCTGAAGATAAAGGGGTTGTAGGGCGAGGCGAACAGGCTGGAAGCCAAGGGCTGCGTGAAGTTGACATCCAGATGGAAGGCTACCGGCGGCGTCGCCGCGCAGCCTTTGTTGGTGTTGACAAAGCCGCAGCCATTGGCGGGATTGGAGGGCAGCGGCATATGCGTCTGGTTGTTGGCAAAGATGATGAAGCTGGCCTCGGTCTGGCCGGTCTCCACCGTCAAAGGCTGGGCCGCCGCCGCGCCGACACGCAGGCTGGCCGAGGCCACGCTATTGCGGCTGATGCCGGGCAGATGAACCCCGAAGCCGCTGGCATTGATACCGCCACGGGCCGCCAACTCATAGTCAACGCTGAGCGCCACCACCTGGCGCGCCGCATTCATGATCTCGCGGGTGCGGTAGCGCAGCACCACGTCGTTCATGTCGTAGTCGCCATGCTGAGGCCACTGGTCCTCATAGGCCAGCGTGCCCCAGGTGTCGGCGCCGGGGTAGTAGCGACTGAAGGCGCGAGTGGCGTCGTTGGGGAATTCGTCCAGCGCGTCCTTGACGCCGTCGCCGTCGCTGTCCAGATCGGCGGCCGAGACCAGCGTTTGCAGCGTGCTGATGTTCTGGATCGCCCGCCTCGGCGTCACATGCACAGCCAGCACCACATCATTGAAATCGTGGTCGCCGCCGGACTCCCGGTTGATGTCCTCAAAACCGATCACCAGGCGCTGGTAGCCATCGCTCGAGTCTGACGCGTCCTTCAGCATGATGGTGTGCACATTGAGGTTCTGCACACTGGAGGCTTCTGGGTTGAGTTGCCGCAAGGTGTAAAAGATCCAGGCCGGGCTGGCACTGTCCTTGACGCCTGCGATGCGTTGGCCATTCAGCAAGCGACCGGTGGAGGAGAAGCCATCCGAAACAATCATGAAGCCAAGCGCCTGCCCGGCCCTGAAGTTGCCCAGGTAGACGGTGTTCTGGTAGGTACCCACGGTGTCCAGCGGCGAACTGGTCGAGGCATTGGCGAAGATGATCTTCTCCTGCACCTGGGCCGGCGTGGTCGGTGGGTTGAGCGGGTCGTAGACAAAATAGCCGACGCTATTGCGGTAGCCGGCGCCTTCGGTCACAAATGTGACCCAGACCTCGGCGTCTTGGCTAAAGCGCACATTGGTTTTGTCGTCGCTGTCAGGGATCAGGCCCTGAGAATTGAGGCGGATGTCGCGGCCCTCGGGCAGCGTGTAGCGCACCTTGCTCAATAGATCGGCCGGCATCGCCGGTAGACCAGTGGGCAGGCGGCGGGAGAACTCGCTGATGGTTGGACCGCCGGTGCTGGTGTTGTAGTGCAAGCTGCCCGTGGGCGTGCCGAAATAGCTCCAGGTGATCACATTGCTGACGCGGGTGTAGGCCGTCAGCAAGCCGGCGGCCAGCAGCGCGGCGCAGAGTTTGAAGGCAAGTCCGTGTTTCATGGCGCTCATCCTTTCAAGGGGTTGAAGCGATTGAAACGCCAAGCCGGCTGGCATGTGTGGACAGATCGTGAACAAGCGAGCAAGTCCCCGCCTGGGTCTGGTTCCGAGCATGCACATGCGCGCAAGCCTGGCTCACGGACTGACTCGCTAAGATCAAGCCGCATCACCCATTTCACTGAGCAGCCCCACCGCACCACCTGCATCCGTGTGCCGGGCTTGACCGATCCACCAGGAGACCTGACTGATGACTGCAGCCCCCCTTTTGGCGAAGCCTTGGCTTTTCAGGAACTGGTTCTGGCCTCTTGCGGCCTTGCTGGTGATGGGCGATCTGAGCGCCTTGCACTTTGGCGGCTGGTCGAACTATCGGCCCGTCGAAGCGGCGCTATTGCTGGACTTTGTACTCGTCGTCCCCTTGCTCTACGTTTGGTGCTATCGCCACAAGGGCAAGGCCGCGGTCATTCAAGCCATTGCGCTGGCCTGTTTCGCCATCTGGGCGACGGGCAAAGCTATTCCCGAGCAGCATCAGCAATTGCTTCCCTCGCTGACCTGGCTTCGCTACGTAGGCCTGGCAGGGCTTCTCCTGCTCGAGATCAAGCTTGGCGTCGAGGTCTACAAGGCCGTGGTCTTTTCCGGGCAGTCCCAAGAAGCCGCGCGCGCGCGTTTCCAATCCGAAGGTATGCCCCCCTGGCTGGCGCGATTCATGGCCATGGAAGCCGCGCTATGGCGCAAGGCCTGGTTGTTTGTGAAGCGCAGCATTGGCGGCAATCGCGATGGACAAAAAGACTGACGGGCTACGTGCGCCCAGCCCCTAGGGCCCGATCAGCGCTCTTGCGCAAGCTCACTGGAATCTCCCATTCTCCAGTCGGCGCAACGCCCTATGAGGCAGTCATGGGCCATGCGCCACATGTCTCGGGGCCTTGGTCAAAGCTTGAAGAAGTATTCTTCTCGCGCTCCATCCTGCCTGCGAAACTCTTAGAGCAGGTTCGGCCAGCCCTAGCGCTTGCTCACGGCTGCGAGCACTGCATAGCAAAAAGGCGGTCCGCCTGAGTCAAGGCACGAAGCCATGCGTACTTCTCTCGCGGTAGGGCTGGCGCAGCTTTTCGCAGCCGATCACCGCGAGATCAACGAAGCTCAAATCAATATCATGCGCGAGCACTTTTCCGAGCCAGAACTCGTCGAACTTATTGCATTCATGGGGTTTATGTGGGCGGGCGGCACCTTCGGAAAGATTTTTGACATTCAGCCAACTCAAGGCTCCGAAGCCCTTGCGCCAAACATCTATCCCTTCCATCGAGTGGCATCAACCATCACCGGAAGCCTCAAACATGCCCATCGTCAGAATAATTGAAGGTCCCGTGGGAGCGGGGAAGTCGACGTTTTCCGGCTCGCTCGCGACCCGCACTGGTGGCGTCCATATTGCCCTGGACGAATGGTTCGCAAAGCTTTTCAGTCCAGATCGACCCGCGGGTGACCTCATCTCTTGGTACCTCGCTCGGAAAGAGCGTCTGCTGAGGCTCATCTGGACCCACAGCAAGGCCGTTCTAGCATCTGGATCAGATGTCATCCTCGAACTTGGTCTCATACAGCAGCAGCCGCGAATTGACTTTTGCCGCCAGGTCATTGGCGAAGGCTTTGGCCTTGTGATGTACGAGCTTGATGCGCCTAGAGAAGTACGCCGAGCACGCGTTCAGCACCGCAATTCAAATCAAGGCCCTACGTTTTCCATGGTCGTCCCGGACCATGTTTTTGAAATGGCCAGCAATATGTGGGAACCGTCGGACGAACTTGAACGCGACGAGTACAAAATTGAATACGTACGCTCTGATTTCAGTGAGGAAGTGATGGCTAACCATTCATTCAATGAGCACGCCTAAGGCTCCCCGTATATTCACAACGCAAGCCACACAAAACTAGATTCACTGCGCCCATGCCATCCCAAGAAACCCTTGAGTCGTTCATCAGCCTGGTCGAAGGCGGGCAAACTGTGGAAGCCATGCTCCGCTTCTACGCCGACCATGCCTCGATGCAGGAGAACGCAGTTGCGCCGCGAGTCGGCAAGAGTGTCTTGATCAAACACGAGACGGATGCGCTGGCTTCTATCGCCAGTTTGAAGGCATCATGCATTCGCCCCGTTTTCCGCTCCGGAGACTTTGTCGTCATCCGCTGGGTCTTCGAGATCCAAGATTTGAAGGGCCGGACCGTACGCTTTGAAGAACTCGCCCATCAACGGTGGGAAGGCGAACTCATGGCCGAGGAGCGGTTCTTCTATGACCCAGCGCAGCTCAAATAACCAGCAAGGAATGATCGAAAAGTGCAGCAGTGCTCGCCCTGTTCGCCCCCCCCCGCTTCCACGACTTTGGCCGCTTGCCTTCATCGTTAGGCCAATCATAAAAGGCCAGCTTAGATCTGAGCGGACGCTGATCGCGCTGAGCCTATTTTTTGCCGCGGCCTATGGTGTGCTCATGTGTACAGCGTTCGCCGGAGCAGCAGGGTTTGCACTTCTGGCCTGTCTGCATACTCATTGAATAACATCGTCTGTTTTCTAGCTTCGCTGCCAAACCCTTCTCTCTAGCAAACCTCAAACGACGGGCCGCGCTGCGCTCAGCAGTTGATCATCGAGACATGCAACCAGCCGATTTCGACCCCACAAATTTCAACGTTAGACAGTACTCCATCTAAATGACCTCGAACTCCCTTCTTCTCATTGCTGCTTGCCTGGCCCTGGTTCTGCTCACCGCAACCGTCGGCGGGGTGATGCTCTTCACCCGCGTCAGTGAAATGCGTCGGAAGCGCATTCATCCGCAGTCAGCGTCTAATTCGGCGCTGATGGCCGCCAAGCTCGAAAACATTCAGCCTGCGGACAACTTCAGGAACCTGTTTGAGGTTCCGGTTCTTTTCTACGCCTTGGCCGCCGTCGCCGTGGCGATTCATCAAGTTCCGACGTGGCTGGTGGCCTGCGCATGGGTGTACGTTGCGCTGCGAGCATTGCACAGCTTCATCCACTGCTCGTACAACAAGGTCTACCACCGACTGGCGGTCTTCTTGGCGAGCTTTGCTTTGCTGGTTGGCATGTGGGTGTGCTTCTTTGTCTCGATTGCCTCCGCAAATGCTGTTTAGGCAATGGCTCAAGGCTTTTTGCAACGGCTAGGCACTTCAAATCGAATTTGACTCTTGGACGCTTCCGAATTTCCAAAGTTCGGCGATTCAAAGGGCGCGCCAGTTGTGGAGCCAAACATGCGCTCTAAGGCAAGGCTGGGCATCACAGTTTTACTGAGTCCACGCGAAAGGCTTCCATGAGCGACATTCACAAGCGAATTTTCGAGAGCTTTAGCGCTCAGGGTCTGATGGCAACCCTCGGCGCAAAGCTTGTGCTGGTGGAAGAAGGCGAAGTCCATATCTCCATGCCCTACTCTGCAGGCTTGTCTCAGCAGCATGGCTATCTGCATGCTGGCGTAACAGCAAGCCTTGTAGATACTGCGTGTGGCTATGCAGCGCTGACCAAAGCGCCTCCTGGATACGAGGTTGTCTCAGCGGAGTTCAAGATCAATCTCATGCGCCCAGCACTGGGCGAACGGTTTCTGGCCATCGGAACAGTGCGCAGCGCGGGTAAGCTCCTGACGGTTTGCACGGGAGAAGTCAGAGCCTTTTCGGGAGCGGACAACAGTTCCTACAAGGTTGTCGCGCTCATGCAGGCAACCATGGTCAGCGTGCTCAAGTGAAGCTCAAGTCTTCAGCCCAGAGAGCTTTTCCTGGCAATCCAGACGCTAGGCCTAATCTCATCTCAAATATCAAACACCCTAGGCCATGACCACTCCCTCGGCCGTTTCAACACCCCAACCTTCAAGCACAGGCTTGGCGTTTGTGGCCGCCTGCGGGGCGGGCGTGCTTTGGGGCACTGGCGCTCTGATCGTGAACCTGCTGGTCGAGAAGCATGGGTTCTCGCCAGCGAACATTTCCTTCTGGCGCTTCCTTGTAGGGGCCGTCGTACTGCTGGCTGTTTTCGGAAGGCACATCTCTTGGAACCGACTACGCCCGCTGCTTGGGACCGTCCTGTTGGCAGGCGTAGGCATGGCGGGCTACGTGCTGTTGTGGTTTCTGGGCATTGAGCAAATGGGCGCAGCCGTGCCGACATTGATTGCGCTTTGCCTGCCGCCGGTGATCGTTACCGCCGTCGCCGTCGCTCGCGGACAAGAACGCGCGGACCTGCAACTCTTGTCGGTGCTTTCAGGCGCGATCATTGGAACGGCACTCATCGTTGTCCAGCATGGCCCTCAAGCCAACAGCAGCGGCTCGGCAAATGGGGCTCTACTCGGTGTCGTCTTTTCTGTAGGTTCAGCACTGCTCTACGCGGGCTTCTCCTCGATCAGCGGACGCATCTCTATTGCGCTCGGTGCGGGGCCTGCCACGGCTTGCCTGACCCTTGTGGCTGCTGCGGCAATGGGGCTGTTTGGCTTGTACCGCCCGCTGACGTGGCCCAGCGAGGTGCCGCCGCAGGCTTGGTTTCTTTACCTTGGTGTTGTGACCGCCGCGCTTGCATTGCTGGCCTTCAGCTGGGGGGCTGCACGCTTAAAGCCAACGGCATTGACCATCGCGACCCTGCTCGAACCGCTGACCGCCGTCGTTTTGTCTACCGTCCTGCTGGGCCAGCACCTCAGCGCCATGCAGTGGTTTGGCGGCGCGATGCTCCTGCTCAGCATCTGGGTCCTGGGTAAACGCGCCACAGGCAAACGGCCTTCGCACTGACCGAGAAGTCCAAGCTTAAGAGTGCTAGCTCGCAATGCCCCAGTGGCCCTGCCGGCTCGGCAGCCCCCTCACCGCGAGGCCAGGCTGCTAGGCAATGATGCCGCGAAACTCCGGCCGAGGCGGCGGGGCAAGAGGACGCTGGCCTGCGACCAAGGCATCCGTCGCAACCGTCTTGTGCTGCAGCATGCCCTGTGACCAGCCCAGCATCAAAAACAGCAGCGGCAACACCTGACCGCCCAAATAGACGGTGCCCAAGGACACGAATATGGTCAGAAACACCCCGGCGAGGGTGAAGGCCGGGCTGCGCTGATCGGCCGGCTCGGCCAGGCCGCGGCGCATGCATTGAACGCTGGCGCCGAGCAGCATCAGCAGCAACATCAGCGTGGCCGGCAGCCCATGCATCAGCGCCAGCAACAGGTAGTAGTTGTCGATCGACTCCATGCCGCGCACCTTGGGCCAGGTGGTGACGCCCCAGCCCAACCAGGCATGGTCAATGGCGATGTCCAGATACTTCTCAAACAAGACCTTGCGGTAAAGCGCCGACTCCTGGCTGGCGGTCAACTCCGTGCCGGGCTTGATGTCCAAATAGCTGCTCAGCAGCCAAGCCCCTAACAGCGCACCCACCAACACCAGCGCCGCGCTGATGCGCAGGGCCCGGCGCCGATCCAGGGCCTCGCCCACCAGGGCCAGACCGGCACCGATCAGCGCGCCCACCCAGGGACCACGCGCCACCGTCATCAGCATGCCGGCAAACAGCACCGCGGTGATCACCTTGGCCTTCGGCAGCGTCAGCCAGGGCAGATGGCGAAAGCGCGGCTCCCAATGCTCGCCCCATTGCAACCAGCGCTGCACCTGAAAGGCCAAGGCCATCACGATGCCAGCCAAGATGGCGTGCAAATAGGGACCGGCCACGCGCGCCATGCCGTGCCGGAAGGTGGTCACCCAGCCGCCGGCCTGGCCTGGAAAGAGCGGCTGAAGCAGGGCCAAAAAGGGGTTGAAGCCAAAGCGAAACTCCCACAGCCCGATCAGCGCCACCCCAAACACCAAGACCACCAGGCGCCGGGCAAAAGCGACCTGCAGACCCTGCGGCACGATCAGCAGCCGCGCCACGATATAGGGCGCCATCACCGAGGTCAGCATCGCGATGACCGAGTTCTGGGCGTCGGCATAGCCACGGCCGACATAGTCGGAGACGCTGACCCAGAGCACAAACACGCACATCAAACCATCCATCGGCGCGAACTTCCAGCCCGCCCGGTGCCGGCTGAGGGCCAACAGCACGATGGGCACGATGGCGGCCTGGTTGAAGTTCGGGTGGCCGGGCAGGCCAGGTACCATCACCTTGAATGAGTCTGGCAAGAGCAGCAAGACCGGTAGATAAACCCGCAGCAAGGCCTGCGCCGGCCCATGCCGCAGGGCCACCACGGCAGCGGCAATCAGCGCGAGGTAGATGATCAGGCTCATGCCGGCAGTGTCCGGCGCCTCTGGGCGATTGACTAGACCCGCGGCCAGCAAGTTCACAGTCTTGCCACTCTTGGCCGGGCGCGAGCGAGCCCAATGCCAAACATGCAAGCCCAGACCTGCCCCACCCCCAGCAGCGTTGGCGATATGTGCTTCGGCATGGGCGCCAAGCTGCTCTACGCGGCCACCCGCGTGGCACTGCCGCCGCTGGCCCTGACGCATATGGGGCTGGGCGATTACGGACTGTGGTCGACCTGCTTTGTGCTGGTCAGCTATATCGGCATGTGCGCGTCCGGCTTCTCTTTGATCTATCTGCGCCAGACCGCGCTGCTGCACCAGCGCGGTGATGTGGCCGCGATCTCGCGCCTCTTGTCGACCGGCATATTGGCGATGGGCGGCCTGACCCTGCTGCTTTTGTTGGGCGTTTGGCTGGCCCTGCCCGCGCTGCTCAGCCTGTTCAAGATTGCACCGGCGCAGCAGGCGCTGGCGGCGCAACTCTGGCTCGGCGCGGCCGCCATCTTCCTGGCCGATATGAGCTTGGGCGCCTTTGCCAATGTGCTGCACGCGGTGGGCCGGCTGCGCCAGGAGCAGCGCGTCTGGGTGGCCGCCTTTGTGCTGGAGGCGCTGCTGATCGTGGGGCTGCTGCAGGTGGGCCTGGGGGTGCGCGCCCTGCTGCTGGCCTTTGGCGCGCGCTATCTGTTCTCGGGCAGTGCCAATGCCTGGCTGGCGCACGGGGCCTTGCCGGGGCTGCGCTTGTCACCACGGCTGTTTGAACCGGCGCGGCTGAAGCAGTTCTTTGCCTACGGCGCCGGCATGCAGTTGTCTGGCCTGCTCTCCACCGCCCTGCAGTCGGCGGACCGTTTGCTGGCGGGCAGCCTGATCGGCCCGCAGGCAGCGGCGCTGTTTGATCTGGCCGCCAAGCTGCCGGTGACCGCCTCGGCCGCCACGTCCAGCGCCAACGGCGTGGCGGTTTCCGCGGCGGCCCGCCACGATGCACAGGGCGCCCAAGCCGCGCTGCGCGCCGTCTACCTCGATGCCAGCCGCATCAGCGCGGCCAGCCTTGGCCTGGTGCTGCCCTTCTTTGCCCTGTTCGCCGAGCCGCTGAGCCGCGCCTGGCTGGGCACCCTGCCGAACACCGCCCTGGTCGCGCCGCTGATGCTGTGGCTGAGCCTGGGCCTGCACGCCCATATGCTGACCGGGCCGGGGACGGCGGTGGCGCGCGGCCAGGGCCGGCTCAGCGGCGACTTTGTCTATCACGGCCTGCGCCTGCTTGGCCTGGGCTTGGCGCTGGCCTGGAGCCTGCGGGCCGGCGCCGCCAGTCTTCAACTACCGGCACTGGCCCAAGCCCTGTGCCTGGGCCAAAGCGCCGCCGCGGCCAGCTTTCTACTCTGGTCGCACCGGCGGCTGCAAGGCCGCTGGCAAGACCTGACCCTGCAGACACTGCTGCCGACGCTGTGGGCCTACCTGCTGGGCGCCCTGCTCGCCTGGAGCCTGATGCCGCTGCTGCAAAGCCTGCCGTCTCGCGCAGCGCTGCTGCTGGGCCTGGGTCTGGCGTTGGCAATTTGGCTGATCTTGGCTGGCCTGTTGCTGCAGGCGCTGCTGCTGCGCCCGGCCGAGCGGCAGCAGCTGCGCCAAGCCCTGCGCAATCGTCTGCCAACCCGCTTGCGTTGGAGGTTCGTATGAACAAGTTACCGCTGCTCCGATCCTGCCTATTGCTGATGGCCATCGCCCTGCTTGGCGCCTTGGCGGCCTGCGCGAGCCGGCCGCTGTCGAGCGAGCTGCAGCGGCTGCCGCCCTTCAAGGCGGTGGACAAGTCGGTGGACTTCCCGCCCACCGAGTCGCTGGCCGAAATGGAGGAATCGAACGACCCGGTCTACCGCCTCGGAGCCGGCGATGTGCTGTCGCTGCAGGTCTGGGGGCGACCCGAGCTGAGCGGCCGCCATGTGCTGGGCCCCGACGGCGTGCTGACCGTGCCGATGGCCGGCCCGGCCAAGATCGGCACGCTGACACGCGAGGAAGCGGCCGCCCAGGTGCGCCAACAACTGAATCGCTTCTACATCGACCCACAGGTGCAGTTCAGCGTCGAGCAATACACCTCGAACCGCCTGACAGTCTTGGGCCGGGTTGCCAATCCGGGCCTACTGAGCTTCGACAAAATGCCCACCTTGTTGGAGGCGCTGGCCAAGGCCGGCTCGCTGCCGGTGATCGACAAGCAGGCCACGCTGACCCGCTGCGCCATCATCCGCGGCCGAGACAAGCTGATCTGGGTCGACCTGAAGACGCTGCTGAATGGCGGCGATGTGCGCCTGAACCTGCGCATGAAACCGGGCGACCTGATCTACATCCCCGACTCGGCCGACACCATGGTCTATGTGCTGGGTGCGGTGTTGCGGCCGGGCGCCTACCGGCTGACCCCGGACATGTCCATCATGGATGCCCTGGCCACCGCCGGCGGCCCCAACGAGGACGCGCAGCCGAAGAAGATTGGTTTGTACCGCCCGGCGCGCAAAGAGCTGGAGCTGGTCGACCTGCAGACACTGATGGACGGCAGCCGACGCGTCAACTATGCGCTGGAAGAAGGCGATGTGATCTTCGTGCCCAAGAGCGGCATGGCCGAGTTCGGCTACTTCAGTCGTCAGCTGGCGGCCGGGCTGTCTTTCATGACGCTTGGTCTGGCGGTTGGCAAATAGGCAAATAGGCAAGCAGGCAAGCAAGAGCTGCTCCGCACTTCTCCTCTACAGTCAAGACCTCGCCCAGACTGCCTCGGCTCAACCCCATTCGCAGCGCCTGCCAAGATGCCCAGCTCTTTGCCCAGTCAGCCGCCCAAGCCCGCTCCCGGCAGCCGCCGCTTGACGGTCGCGGCCTGGCTCAGTGCCCTGCTGCTGGGTGCGATGGCGCTGGGTTTCGTGCTCTATGCGGCGCGCGAGGTGCACAAGCAGCAGTCCGAAAGAATCCGGCTCGAGGCCCGCGTGCTGGAGGCCCAGACCTCCAGCGCCCTGGCCGAGGCCGAGGCCTTGCTACGTGCCCTGCAGCCTTGGGTCGCCCGGTTGGAGCCCTCCGCCGGCCCGGCCGACGAACAGCTCAACACCCTGCTACAAGACAGCTTGGCCGGCCGGCCGTTCTTGCGCAGCCTGTCTTGGCTGGACGCAGCGGGCCGGGTACGCGCCAGCAGCGAGCCCGCCAATCGGGGCCAACAGATTTCGGCCCAGACGCTAGGCCTGCCGAGACCTCGCTTCGAGCTCGGCTTGGCCCATCTGGCGCCACTGGCCCAGGGCCGTGAGCTGCACGAACTGAACGCGCTCGCAACGGCAAGCGCCCGGCCCGGTGCTGCTAACCCAGACCCGAAACAAAGGCTGGCCTTGCCGATGCTGATGATGCTGGGCACGCCGGAGCAGCCCAGCTATCTGCTGGCCTTGATCAACCCGGAGCATTTCGCCACCCAGTTTGAGCGTTACCTCGACGGCAGCCCAAGCCGCGCCCTGCTGCTGACGCAGAGCGGCCACATGCTCGTCGGCAGCGCCGCGGTCCACATCCCGGCCGGTACCTCGCTGCGTGATTTGACGGCGGTACAACGCCAGCAGAACGAGCGCGAATTCGCCAGCGACGACGGCCCCGGCTCGGACGGCAGCAGGGTGCTGAGCGCCTTTCGCCTGACGCGCGCCTGGCCCTTGCTGCTGCTGGTGGAGCAACCCTACGCCCAGCTGCGCCATGAGCTGACGCCGGTGTTGGCCTGGGCACTGGGCTTTTTGTGGCTGGGTTGGACATGCCTGGTCGGGGCGCACTGGGCCATCCAACGTGCGCTGCGCCGCGATCAGCGCATGCGGCTGGACGTCGACGCTGCCCAGGCGGCCACGCGCCGCAGCGAGCAGCGCAAGCTGGCCATTCTGCAAAGCTCGCCGGACGGCATCGTCACCATCGACGCCCAGGGCCGGGTGATCGACTTCAACACCTCGGCCGAACGGATGTTCGGCTACGCCGCCGCCGAGGCGATTGGCCGGCCGATGCACGAGCTGCTGGTGCCGCCGCAGCAACACCAGGCCCATCTGGCCGGCATGGCGCGCTACCGCAGCAGCGGCGTGCCGCATGTGCTGAATCAGCGCCTGGAACTCGAGGCCCAATGTGCCAATGGCAAGACCTTGCCGGTCGAGTTGACCATCGTGTCGGTAATGACCGAGGCGGGCGAACTCTTCACCGCCACGCTGCGCGACATCAGCGCCCGGCTGCGCACCGAGAAAGCCTTGCGCGCCAGCCGTGAACTGCTCGACAAGACCGGCCGCATTGGCGCCATCGGCGGCTGGGAGTTCGATGTTGAAACGCATGAGCTGCGCTGGACCGAGGAGACACTGCGCATCCACGACCTCGAGCCCGACCAACAGCCAACGCTGCAGCAGGCCATCGAGTACTTCGCCCCGGAGGCGCAAGCACCGCTGCGCGAGGCCATGCAACTGAGCATCGCGCGCGGCGAGGGCTTTGACCTGGAGCTGCCGCTGATCACCGCCAAAGGCCGCCGTCTGTGGGTCCGTGCGGTCAGCCGCGCCGATATGGTGGACGGCAAACCGGTGCGCCTGTCGGGGGCGATTCAAGACATCACCGCGCGCCGCCGTGTCGAAGCCGAGCTGCAGGCGGCGCGCCAACGCGAGTTGCAGGTCGGCGCCCGCATCCAGCAGTCGCTGCTGGTGACGCCAACCCCGCCGCAGATCGATGGCTTGCAGATCAGCAGTTATGGCCAGGCCTCGCAAGGCATAGACGGCGACTTCGTCGAGGTGGTACGGATGGGCGAGCATTGCGTCGACATCATCACCGGCGATGTGATGGGCAAAGGCCTGGCGGCCGCCATGATGGGCGCCGCCACCAAGCTGCAGTTCAGCCGCTCCATTGCCGAGCTGCTGACGCATACGATCGCCGGCCAAGCCCTGCCGCGGCCGGCCGCCGTGGTGGCCGCCGTGCACCAAGCCATGACGCCAGCCCTGCAGGGCTTGGACGCCTTTGTGACGCTGTGCTATTTGCGCATCGACACCGCCGCCGGGCGGCTGACCTGGGTCGGCTGCGGTCATGAGGAAACGCTGCTGATCCATGCCGACGGCAGCAGCCGCTCGCTGCCCAACCAGCACCCGCCGCTGGGCGTCTTGGACCAGGCCGACTACCGCGAGGATGAGTTGGACATGGCCAGCGACGACGCGCTGTTCCTGTGCTCCGACGGCGTCACCGACGCCTTGCGCGACGACGGCGAGCGAATCGGGCGCGAGCGGGTCGCTGCGGCCGTGATCGAGCGCGTGCTGGAGCACGACAGCCCGGCCGCGGTGCTGCACAGCCTGCGGCGCGACCTGCTAGGCGGCAAAGTTGAGCTGAAGGACGATGTCACCCTGGTGCTGGCCCAGGGCCACCGCCGTACAGCCGCCCGCATCGAGCTACCGCTGCAACTGGCGTCGCTGCGGGCGCTGCGCGGCTTCATCGGCCAGCATTGTTTGAAGGCCGGGCTGGACGAGTTGGCCAGCGGCCTGCTGGAGGTGGCCGGCGTGGAGGCTTTCACCAATATCGTGCGCCACGGCAAGGGCCTGTTGGCCGGCGCGCCGGCCGAGCTGTTAATCCGCCGCGAGGGCCAGAACTTATTGCTCGAGCTGATCCACCTGGGCCAGCCCTTCGAGCCGCCCGAGCAACTGCCGGAAACCAATTTCGGCGAGTTCCCGGAAGGCGGCTTTGGCCTGGAGATCATCCACGGCGCCAGCGACAGCGTGCGCTATTTGCACCACGAGGGCGTCAACACAATACGGATGAGCAAGCGCTTGCCAGCCGGCCGCGCCTGAGGCCTTGCTGCTCAGCCTGTCCCGCCGAGTTTGCAATGCTGTGACACCCTAAGGCCTGGTCGGCGCTGCAATAGAGCCCTGCACTCGCGCAAGGAGCTCGCTCATGATGCCCACCCTGGCCTATGTCCTGCACAGCGGACAGTTATTCGGCACCGAACGCATGGCCCTGGCCACCTTGCAGGCCCTGCGCCCGCAGTTTGAGGGCCTGATCATTGCGCCGCCCGGCCCGGTGCATGCCGCGGCACTAGCGGCGGGCCTGCGCAGCCTGGCCTGCGGCGGCCGCTGGGCCATGCTTCGGGCATTGACCCAGCAACTGCGACGCCAACCGCACAGCGCGGTGCTCAGCACCGGGGTCTGGCAGGCCCTGGCCACCGCCGGTCTGCAAGCCCTGCTGGGCGGGCGCGGCGCGCATCTGCATATGGTGCACGGCGGCACCGACGAACGCTTGAGTTATGGCCGCAAGCGCCTGCTCGTCGGCCTCAATATCCGGCTGGTGGCGGTCTCCGACTTCGTCCGCCAGCGCCTGCTCGCTCATGGCGTGGCGGACGCCGCCATCACCGTATTGCCGAACTTCCTGCCTCGGCCTGCAGGCGCTGCATCCAGCCCGGCCTGGCCGCCCGTGCGAGAACGCCTTCAACGAGTGATCTTGCTGAGCCGGCTCGACCGCATCAAACGGGTCGGCCTGCTCTTCGATGCGCTGGACCACACGCCGGAGTTGCGCGATCTGCAATTCGACATCTATGGCTCGGGCGAGGAGGCCGAGCTCTTGCAACAGCGCGCCCGCCGCCACCCGAACGTCAAGCTGCACGGCTTTGTCGCCGAGGCCGCCGCCGAGCTGGGCCGCGCCGACCTACTGCTGCACACCTGCCCCGAGGAGCCCTTTGGCCTGGTCTTGCTGGAAGCCTTTGCCGCCGGCGTGCCAGTGCTGGTGCCGAACAGCGGCGGCACGGCCGACATTGTGCGAGACGGCATCAATGGCTGGCAGTTCAGCGCCAATGACGGCATCGCCCTCGGCCAGCGCCTGCGCCAGTTGATGCAGCTGCCACCGGCGCAGCTGTGGCGCGTCAGCGCTGGCGGGCGCGCCTCGCTGGCCAAGGACTATGCGGCCGAGCGGCTGCTGCCACGTTTGACCGAGTTGCTGCGAGGTGCCACATGAATACGGCTTCATCCATGGAATTCAAGAGCGTCGACATCAGCGTGGTCGTGATCGGTCGCAACGAGGGCGAACGCCTGCGAGACTGCTTGCAATCGGTGCACGCCGCCGACTGGTTGGGCCTGCGCCATGAGCTGATCTATGTGGACTCGAACTCGCTGGACGGCAGCCCGGCGCTGGCGCTGAGCTTGGGCGCGCGCGTGCTGGGCCTGGGGACCCAGCGCCCCTGCGCCGCCGCCGGCCGCAATATCGGCTGGCGCGCCGCCCGCGGCCCGCTGCTGCTGTTTCTGGACGGCGACACCCTGCTCGACCCGCACTTCCTGGCCCAGGCCCTGCCCTCGCTGGCCGACCCACAGGTGGCGGCGGTCTGGGGCCACCGGCGCGAAAGTCGGCCGAGCCAATCGATCTACACCCGCGTGCTCGATCTGGATTGGGTCTTCGCCCCCGGCCGGGTTGACTATTTCGGCGGTGACGCGCTGGTGCGGCGGGCCGCACTGCAGGCCGCCGACGGTTTCGATGACCAGTTGGTGGCCGGCGAGGAACCCGAGCTGTGCCGGCGTCTGCGCGCCCTCGGCTGGCAGATCGAGCATATCGACGCCCCGATGACGCGCCACGACCTGGCCATCAACAGCTTGGCCGGCTGGTGGCTGCGCGCCGAGCGTGCCGGCCTGGCCTATGCCCAGGTGGCGGCGCGTTATGCCGGCAGCGCCGACCCGCTTTGGAGCGCGGAGCTGCGCCGCAACCGCCGCCATGCTGCGGCCCTCTTGGGCGGACCCGCCTTGATCGCCCTGCTGGCCTGGCTGCTGCCCGCGCTGGCACCGGTCTTGCTGCTCGCCGGCCTGCTGTTCGGCCTCGGCGTCTTGCACCGTTCGGCCCAGCGCTGTCGCTGGAAATGTCCCGACAGCCCCGTGCTGGCCTGGTCTTATGCGCTGCATTCCCATCTGCAGCAAATTCCCATCCTGATCGGCCAGTGGCGTTGGTGGCGGCTGCAGCGTCGGCGGCAGGCGCCGAGCCTGATCGAGTACCGGAGGGCAACGCGATGAGGCCCGCCATCAAGGCCCTGCTGTCGCGCCTCTTGCAGCCGCTGGCCGGCGCTTGGCAAAGGCTGGGCCCAGCTTGCCTGCGTTTGTGGTCCCACGCCAGCTTAGGCTCCGGCCTGGGCCGAGCCATCGATCCCTCGGTGGTCATCGAGGGGCCGGTTGAGCTGCATGGCACGCGGCGCATCACCCTCGGCCAAGGCCTCTACCTCTACCCCGAGCAGTATTGGGAAACCCGCGCCGAGGGCTGCATCCGTATCGGCGATGGCGTGGTGCTGTCGCGCGGCGTTCATCTGGTCGCCTATGCCGGCCTCAGCATTGGCGCCGGCAGCATGATTGGCGAATACGCCAGCCTGCGCGACGCCAACCACCGTCGCCCCAGCGGCTGCTGGCACAGCCTGGCGCTGCGCGACAGCGGCCACAGCGCCGCGCCCATCAGCATCGGCCGCAATGTCTGGATCGGCCGTGGCGCCGTGGTGCTGGCCGGGGTCCGCATCGGTGACGGCGCGGTGGTCGGCGCGAATGCGGTGGTGACCCATGATGTGCCGGCCGGCGCGGTGGTCGGCGGCGTGCCAGCGCGTCCGCTGCCGGCGGGTTCAAGCCTGGGCACGCAAAAGGTGGCGGCATGAAGACCCCGCCCACCGACAGCCCCGCGCCGCTCTTGCTGCTGGCTTACCAATGTGGGCCGGGACTCGGTTCGGTCTCGCAGATCGGCTGGCAATGGTTCAGCGGCATGGCCGCACGCCGCCCGACCACGCTGCTGACCCATGTGCGCAATCGCGCCGCCATCGAGGCCGAGGGCCCGCCGCCGAGCGGCAGCGAGGTCCTCTACATCGACACCGAATGGTTCGCCGGCCCGCTCTACCGGTTGGCGAAGCGCTGCTTTCCGCGCAGCGAACACGCGGTCTTCATGCTCTCGCAGTTGGACTGGTTTTTGTTTGACGCACTGGCGCTGCGCCGGCTCAGGCAACTGCGCCGCGACGGGGCCCGCTGGCGGCTCTTGCACCTGGTCACGCCGGTCACCGTGTCGGCGCCGACCCGCCTGCACCGGCTCGGCCTGCCGGTGCTGCGCGGCCCCTTGAACTGCGGGCTGCAGACACCGCCCGGCTTTGAACAAGTGCTGCAGGAAGACGCGTTGGGCCTGGCGCGCCTGCGCTTGCTGCCGCGTTTTTTGGAGGCATGCCTGGGTTCGCTGCGGCACAGCCGCGCGGTGCTGGTGGCCACGGCCGCGACCCGCGCCGCCCTGCCCTCGAGCGTACGCGAACGCAGCCTGCCCATACTGGAAAACGCTATCGATCCGCATCGCTTTGAAGCGGCGCGGCCGGCCGAAGCCTCACAGCGGATAAACCCGGCAGACCCCCATTCGGCGCCGATCTTGCGGGTCTGTTTTGTCGGTCGCCTGGTCGCCGTCAAGGCGCTCGGTCTGCTCTTGCAGGCGCAGGCCAGGTTGCTGCAGCAAAACATCCCGATTTCGCTCGAGGTGGTCGGCGACGGGCCGATGCGCGCCACTTGGCAAGCCCAGGCAGAGTCCCACGGACTGAGCCGGTGGGTGCGCTGGCGAGGGGCCTTGGGCGCCGAAGCGGTGGTCGAAGCGATGCAGCGCTGTCAGGTTTTTTGTCTGCCCTCGGTGCGCGAATCCGGCGGCGCCGTGCTGCTGGAGGCGATGGCCTGCGGCCGGCCGGTGATAGGCATGAACTTCGGCGGGCCGGCCGAGATCGTTGATGCCGAAGTGGGTTGGCGCATTGAGATGGGCAGCGAGGCCGAGGCCGTTACCGGCCTGTGTGCGGCGCTCGAGGAGGCGCAGGCCCATCCCGAAGAAGCCGCCGCACGCGGTGCCCGTGCGCGTGAACGGGTGCTGGCTCAACACACCTGGCAGGCCCGGCTGGATGCCGCCGAGACGCTTTATGCGCAGCTGCTGGCCCAGCCTCAGCCGGCCCAGCCCGCGCTCAAGGACGCCGACCGGTGCGCAGCCCCGAGCGTCGCCGGACTCGCCGCCAACGACTCAAGAGCAGCCAAAGCAAGACGTTAGCGGCCATGGCCGCGGCGTCGCAAACTGGCGCGCCCATCGTTTGGCAGAGTAGTCCTCATACCGACAACCAGTAGAGCAGCAAGGCCGCCATGGCGATGAGCACGGCCAGGCCGCACACACCGAACAGGCTGCGGCGCAGCAGTGACTGGCCCTTGCGCGAGCGCGATAGCGCCTCGCCGGGCTCGAACAGATCCTCAGCAAAGGCTTCGCTGCGGTACAGGGAACGTGGGGTGATGGGTGCGGGGGGTTCGCTGAGCATTGCGCCTCCTCTTGGCTCGGGCTCGACCTGTTATTCGGCCTGGCCCGAACTATCGCGGCCGCCGGCCGCGCGCCGCGCACCGAGCGGTAATCGCTCCGTGTCAATTGCAAGCAGATGTTTCCTAGGCGGCTAAATGCGCTGCGCAAGTTCAGGGTTTGCAGTCCTGTCACAACTCGGCGCTCGCTCGGGCCTGTAATCAGACCCAGCCAAGAACGCTCTTGGCGCCTCGAACAAGGATGCTGCCATGCCACTCACTCGTCCACCCATGGTTCCGCACCCCGACCCGGAGGAAAGCGGCGCCATCGCTTATCTGGTCAGCCGCTACCCGGCGGTGTCGCACACCTTCATCCTGCGCGAGGTGCTGGGCCTGCGCGAGTTGGGTCTGCGGGTCGAGGTCGCCTCGATCAATCCGCCCGACCGCTTGCATGAACAGATGACAGCGGAGGAACGCAGCGAGGCGCTGCGCAGCTACGGCATCAAGCAGCATGGACTGCTGGGCGCGCTGCTGGCCTTGTTGTGGGCACTCGGCACCCGGCCGCTGGCCTTGCTGCGTACGCTGCTCACGGCAATGGGCTTCGGGCGCGGCTTCAGGCGTGTGTATGCGCTGGCCTATGCGGTCGAGGCGGCCATGGTGGTGCGTTGGATGCGGCGGCGCGAGTTGCAGCATCTGCATGTGCATTTCGGCAATGCCGCGGCCACGGTCGGCATGCTCGTCAAGACACTCGGTGGCGCCGGGCTGTCGATGACGATCCACGGCCCCGATGAGTTCGACGATGTGCCGGGCCAGTTGCTGCGCCAGAAGGTGGCCAGCGCCGACCGCATCGTCTGCATCAGCCAGTTCGCGCGCAGCCAGCTGATGCGGCTGACGCCGCCCTCGCAATGGCACAAATTGCAGCTGTGCCGGCTCGGCGTCGACCTGAGCCAGTTCGCGCGGCAAGCGCAGGCCGGCGCCAGCGGGCCCATGCGCCTGCTCTGTGTCGGTCGTCTGACGCCCGCCAAGGGTCAGCTCTTGCTGCTGCAAGCCTGCGCCGAACTGCGCCGCCGCGACCTAGACTTTCAGCTCACCCTGGTCGGCGATGGCCCCGATCTGGCACGACTGAAGGACGCGGTGCGCCGCTACGGTCTGCATGAGCAGGTGCATTTCACCGGCCCGCTGAATCAGTTTCAGGTGCGCGACGAGCTCAGTCATGCCGATGTTTTTGTCCTGCCCAGCTTGGCCGAGGGGATTCCGGTCGTCCTGATGGAGGCCATGGCCAGTGGCCTGCCTTGCATCAGCAGCCCGGTGATGGGCATTCCGGAACTGTTGGTACATGAGCGCAGCGGCCTGCTGGCCGCGCCGGGCGATGTGCAGGCCTTGACGGCACAGCTGCAGCGCCTGATCGAAGACGCCGGCCTGCGCGGGCGGCTCGCCGCCGAAGGGCGGCTGCAAGTCGAGCGCGGCTTTCACCTGCGCAAAAACGTCGCCGCGCTGGCCGAGATCTTCGGCAGCCTGCCGGCGGTCGGACTGCAGGGAGCACGGTGATGGACACTTCGCTGAATCAGCTCTTCAGTGGCCTGTTCAACGACATATGGGCCGGCTTGCCCGGTTGGCTGCAAGCCCTTGGCGCGCTCGCCTGCCTGATCAGCCTGCCGGGCAGCCTCTACCTCGCGCTGCTGACGCTGGCCGCCCTGTGCGCCCCGGCCCAGCGAGCCAGCAAGAAGTTGAATGCCGCCTCGGCCGCGCTCGAAATCGTGCTGCTGGTGCCGGCCCACAACGAGTCCGAAGGCATCTTGCGCACGCTGCGCAGCCTGAAGGCCGCCTTGCTCGGTGACAGCCATGCCCGCATCGTCGTGGTGGCCGACAACTGCGAGGACGACACCGCCGCGCTGGCGCGGGCCGAGGGCGTGGAGGTGCTGGAGCGCCACGACCCCTTGCTGCGCGGCAAGGGCCATGCGCTGCGCTATGCCTTCGAACACATTGGCGTGGCGGACTGGTTCATCGTCATAGATGCCGACACCGATGTTGAACGCGACTTTCTGCCGCGCATGCGCCGCGCCATGGCCAGCGACGCCGATGCGCTGCAATGCCGCTACCGCGTGCGCGACCCGCTCAGTCACCCACGTGCCACGCTGGCCGATGTGGCGCTGGGCGCCTGGAATGTCTTGCGCCCGCGGGGCCGCGCGGCCCTGGGCCTGTCGGCCGGCATCCTCGGCAATGGCTTCGCCTTGTCGCGGCGCACGCTGCAGCGCCTGCCCTATGGCGCCGGCTCGATTGTCGAAGACGTTGAGTACCACCAGATGCTGCTGCAAGCCGGTCTGGGGGTGCATTGGGTAGACGACACCCAGGTGCGCGGCGATATGCCAGCCGCCAGCGACGCCGCGGCTCAGCAGCGCGCGCGCTGGGAAGGCGGCCGGTTGAGGCTGCTGCTGGACCGGGCCGTCCCGCTGCTCGGCGCCGTTATGAGCGGCCGCTGGCGCTTGCTCGACCCGCTGCTCGACCTGTGCCTGCTGCCGCTGGCCTGGCATTGCGCGCTATTGCTGCTAGCCCTCTGGCTGGGCGGGCCGCTGGCCCAGCTCGCGGCCTCGCTCGGCCTGCTCGTGCTCGCGCTGCATGTGGGCTTGGCGCTGCACCTGATCGGGGCCGGGCGTGCCCATCTGCTGGCCCTGCTGGATGTGCCGCTTTATCTGTGCTGGAAGCTTGGCCTGGCCGGGCGGGTCTGGCGCAGCGCCCAACGGCGCGCGGCCTGGGTGCGCAGTGCCCGACGTCAACCCTGATCGGAGCCCCATCATGTATGCGCTTGAACTTTCGGTTCTTATCGTCAGCTACAACTCTCGGCCGCAGCTGCCGGCGCTACTGAACCTGTTGATGCAGGAGCTGGCACCACTCGACGCCGAGCTGCTGCTGGTGGACAACGCCTCGCATGACGGCAGCGCCGATCTGGTGGCCGAGCAATTCCCGGCGGTGCGGCTGCTGCGCAGCCGGCAAAACCTGGGCTTCGCGGCGGCCAACAACCTGGCCGCTCGCGCCGCACGCGGCCGTATCCTGCTGCTGCTGAACCCCGACGCCCTGCCCGAGCGCGGCGCCATCGCACAGGGTCTGGCCCTGATGCGGCAGCACCCGGAGGTCGGCCTGGCCGGTGCCTGCCTGCGCGATGAACAGGGGCGGCAGCAACCTTCGGGCCGCATGTTTCCCAGCCTGCCCCAGGAGGCCATCGTGCTGAGCGGCCTGGCGGCGCGCTTCCCGCGCTCGCGCTGGTTGGGCTGGCTGGACCGCAGCTGGGCCGACCCGGCGCAGCCGGCGACGGTGGACTGGGTGCCTGGCGCCTTCGCCCTGCTGCGACACCGTCTTTTTGACAGCATCGGTGGCTTCGATGAGCGCTTCTTCCTCTATTACGAGGAGGTGGATTTGTGCCGCCGCATTCAGGCCGCCGGCTACCGCGTGCAGTACTGGCCGCAACTCAAGGTGCAGCACATTGGCGGGGTTTCGGCCCGCACCGTCGCGGGCGCCGCGGTGGCGCGCGCCGGCTCTCAGCTGACGCTCTGGCGGGCCCGCAGCGGCCTGCTCTATTACCGTAAGAACCATGGCCTGCTGAGCGCCTGGTGCGTCAACCGGCTGGAACGCGGCTGGCATGCTTTGCGAGCCTGGCGCGCCAAACGCCGCGGTCAGCTGGCCAGGGCCGAGGAGTCAAGGCTGCAACTCGGCCTCTTGGCACAAGCCTGGCGCGACACGCTGGGCGGCCGTGTCGCGCCGCCACGGCCCTGGTAGCCCCGCACCCAAAGCACTGAGGAGGGCCACACCATGTTCGATCTGCTGCGAGAAGACTTCCAGGCCCACCAGCGCGACCCCTGGCGCCAAGGCGTTTGGGTGTTGGCGGTCTACCGCTTCGGTCGCTGGCGCTACCGCGTTCGGCCGGCCTTGCTGCGCAAGCCGCTGTCCCTGCTCTACAAATTCATGAAGATCGCTGTGCAAGTCTTCAGCGGCATCGATCTGCCCTGCGAAGCGACGGTCGGCCGGCGCCTGGTGATCGAACATTTCGGCGGCATCATCATCAGCGGCGACAGCGTCATCGGCGACGACGTGACGCTCAGACACGGCGTTACGCTGGGCCTGCGGCGTACCGGGGTGTCCGGTGCGCCGGTGATTGGCGATGGTGTCGACATCGGGGCCGGCGCCAAGATCCTCGGTCCGGTGCGAATCGGCAGCGGCGCCGTCATCGGCGCCAATGCGGTGGTGCTTTGCGATGTGCCGGCCGGGGCGCTGGCCGTCGGGATACCGGCCCGCATCAAGCACCGCGCTACGACGCTGCGGGAGGTCGCATGAACATCGGCAGCTTTCTACAAAGGCTGCTTTGGCAACCTTTGGGAGCAGCAACGGACGACCCGCTAGATCTGGGCGATTGAAGCAGCGCAGCCACCGGTGAATGGTCGGTTCCGCGCACCGAAGCGTGAGCCGTCACAATCCAACTCACGTAAATTGAGCCACGCTGTGAAGAGTGCACTCGGCGGCTTAGCCAGCCCCTCAAGCAATCCAGGAGTCCTATGGCAGAAGCAGAAGACTTGTCCATCCTTAGCCGTGAAGCGCCCCCAGCCGATCTGACGCTGGCCTATGGCGAGCACCCGGACCAAGTCGCCGATTTTCGGCGCGGACAATCTGGCGCACAGCGACCGCTGGTGCTCGTCATCCACGGTGGTTTTTGGAAACCCCTATACGACCGCGCACATGCCGGCGTCATGAGTGCCGCCTTGGCCTTGGCCGGTTGGTCGGTGCTGACCCTGGAGTACCGCCGCGTGCCCGGCCAGCCGCAAGCCACATTGGCGGATATCGCCACGGCCATTGAGGCATTGCCGGCTCGGGTGGCCCCGCACAATGGCCAGTTGCTGCTGCTAGGCCATTCGGCCGGCGGCCACTTGGCCTTGTGGGCTGCCGCGACCGCGGCGCTGTCGGCCCAGACTCCCTTGCGCGGCGTCGTGGCGCTCGCGCCCGCGGCCGATTTGCGCCTCGCCCATGCGCTCAAACTGGGTGGCGGTGCGGTGCAGAACTTCTTGGGCACGGAGCCTGAAGCACAGCCCGAGCTGGACCCGATGCGGCTGCCCGCCCCACGGGTCGCGGTGACGATTGTTCAGGGCAGTGACGATGACCAGGTGCCCCCGGCGGTCGCACAGTCCTACTGTGAGGCATTCCCAAACACCCGGCTGATGAGCGTGCCGGGCGCCGGGCATTTCTCCCTCATCGATCCGCTGCAAGCCGCTTGGACTTCGGTCGTGGAGGCGCTGAGTCAGCTGTCTTAAGGCGCGCGCTTCAGCGAGCCATCACTCCGCCATGCGCTCGAAGCGATAGCCGACGCCGTAGACCGGCACCAGCTTCCAGCCCTTGCTGCCGTCCAAGCCAAGCTTTTTGCGCAGACGGCTAATGTGGGTGTCGACGGTGCGGGTGTCGACGTCGGTGTTCAGGCCCCAAATCTTGTTGAGCAAATGGTCGCGCGACAAGAGCTTGCCGGGGTTCTGGAACAGATAGGCCGAGAGGTCGAATTCCTTTTGCGTCATCGCCACCGGCTCGCCGTCCAAGGCCAGCCGTTGGCGCTGAATGTCGATCTCGAAGGCGCCCAGGCGCAGGATGGGCAAGGCGCCGCGCTGCACCCGCCGCGCCAGCGCCGCCACCCGCGCCATCAACTCCAAGGGCTTGGCCGGCTTGACGACATAGTCATCGGCGCCAGCCTGGAGCGCGGTGACCACCGTCTGCTCATCGTCACGCACCGTCAAGACCAGGATGGGCAGCTCCCAGCCCAGATTGGCACGCGTCCACTGCAGCACATCGGCACCGGTGCCGTCGGGCAGCATCCAGTCGATCAGCAGCATGTCGAAATGCTCTTTGGGCAAGGCCTCAATGAAGGCCGCACGGGTGCCATAGCCTTGCACCGTGTGTTGCGCGTCGCGCAACCACAGACTCAACAGCTCCAACTGGTCCGGATCGTCTTCTGCAATGCCGATGTACATGATGTGAACCGCAGCCTGGCCGAGATACACCCAGCTTAAGCGCCTTTGGCCCTTGGATGAGCGTCTATCGAGGCTGCTTTGTGGCCCGAAAGCCGCAGCATGTCACACCGCCTGGCGCCTAGGATCAAACCTGCAGGGCCTTGGCCAGATCGACGAACAGCGGGCGCGCGCCCACATCCTCCTGCACACAGGCCGCCTGCAAACGGCGCAGCGGCGCGAGTTGATCAGCAGCGCTGTCGTCGCAACGGGCCAGCCATTCTTCCAGCAACAAGCCAAAAGCCAGCACCTCGATGCGCTCGATCGCTTCGCGCTCGGCCAAGCCCAAGTCCTCGGGCAAGAGGCTGGCCGCGCCAAAGTCACCAAGCCAGATCTCGCCACGACCGTTCCACATCAGGTTGTGTGCATACAGGTCGCCATGCGAGATGCCGCGGCCATGCAGATACCAAGCCGCATCGACCACGCCCTGCGCCATTGGCAGCAATTGCTCGGCCGTGAAGCGCGTCTCGGGCGGGTAGACATCCCGGGTACAGCTGCTCAGGCTGGGCGGCCCGGCCATCGTGCTGAACTGGCTGTCAATGCGCGGCATCACCAAGCCCTCGGCCCCCATGGGATGGGCGGTCAAGCGACCGCAGGCCGAAATCAGGTGCGGGTGTGGCCCAGCCGCCAAGCTGGCCGCCCATTCGCTGTGCGGCCAACCATCGCTGGTGACCTCGCCCTTGAAAACCTTTAGCGCCAGCTCACGAAGTTCCGGCGCTGCCTTGGGGTCATCGGCCGCATAGATCACGCCCGAGGCGCCCTGCCCCAGCACATCGCCGACCAGCAGCCGCTCCCAAGCAAACTCGCGCAGATCGGCCACATCCAGCACCTCGGCCTCGCGGGCCGCGCCCCAGGGGTTGCCACCGAGGGCCAACCATGCCAGCTTAGGCATTTCCAGCAGCCAAGAAGGTATGCGTTCGAAACGATTGGCCGAGATGCGCAAGAGGCCCAAGTGCCGACACAGCTGCATCGACTCGGGCAAGGCGCTGAGGCGATTGCCGGCCAGCGCGAGCTTTTGCAGATGCGGGCGCTGGCCCAACTCGGCCGGCAATTTGTCGAGTTGGTTGTCCGTCAGGATCAGCCAGCGCAGCCGCGCCGGCAGCGCAGCGGCCGGCAGTTCGGTCAGCTGATTGGCCTTGAAGCCCACCATGCTCAAGGCCGGGCAAGCCCCCACCACCTCGGGCACACGCTCAAAGCGGTTGTCCGAGCAGAACAAGACCTTCAGCTTGTGCAAGCGCGGCAGTTCGTCCGGCAAGCTGCTCAGGCGATTGCCAGACAGGTTCAGCACCTCCAAGCTATCGGCCAGGTCGAACACCTCGGGCGGCAACTCGGTCAAGGCGCAACTCAGATCCAGACGGGTGGCGCCCGCTAATTCGCCGGCGCGCAATTGGGCAAGGGTGTGCATGCGGAAAATCGGTGTCGAAAAACGAAGGTGAGTTCGATTGTCGCTCGCCATTGCGCCGCCCATCCAGCAAGTTCGGACTGAACCGCACCGGCCATTGCAGTAGCATGCCCGCCCATGCGCCGCAATCTTGCCCACCATCTCAATGGCCTGCGATTTTTCGAGGCGGCGGCGCGGCATCTGTCCTTCACCCGCGCTGCTGAGGAGTTATGCGTGACGCAAGCGGCGGTCAGCCATCAGGTGCGAGCACTGGAAGAAGCCCTCTCCCTGCAACTCTTCGAGCGGCGCCCTCGGCAAGTCAACCTCAGCCCGGCGGGTGCGCGCTTGCTGGCGGTCTTGTCCAGCAGTTTTGACCACATCGAGTCGGTACTTGATGAGCTGAAACGCCAAGGCAGTAGCAGTTTGCAACTGGCCGTGACGCCCTCCTTTTCGAGCCGCTGGCTGATGCCGCGTCTGCCGCATTTTTGGGACGCCCACCCCGAGATTGAGCTGCACCTGCACCACACCGCGCAAGCCGATGCACTGGCGCGTGGCGCCGCCGATGCGGCCATCGTCTGGACCCAGGCCAGCCCGGCCAAGCCGGACCGCATCTGGGCGCAGCGCCTGTTCGGCACATCGCTGAGCCCGGTCTGCGCGCCGGGCTTGGCCCGCGCCGATCAGCCCTTGCTGCGCGCCGAGGATCTCTTGAGTTTGCCGCTCTTGCACGAAGACAGTTTTGAAGACTGGCAGCGTTGGATGCAGGCCGCAGGCGTGAGCTGTTCAACGCAGCAACTGCAACGCGGCCCGGTCATCGACGACAGCAACGCGCTGCTGATGGCCGCCATGGGTGGGCGCGGTGTGGCGCTGGGTCGCCTGGCCTTGGTTGAAGACGATCTGCGCAGTGGCCGCCTGATTCAGCCCTTTGCGAACATCACGGTGGAGGCCGACGGTGCTTACTGGCTGATCGCCTCCAGTGCCACCGCCGAACAGCCGCGTTTCAAGGCGCTGGCAGACTTTCTTCGCTCAGAAGCGAAAACGCAAACCGAGAACCATCCGGGCTGACCGCCAAGTTCTTGATCACCCCACCCAAAGGGCGCAGATCGGCAAAGGGCTTGAATTCGCTGCCTGGCCGGCCGTCCCAGCGCAACAAGCGCCCGCCCTGCGGCAGCAGCAGCGAGCCATCCGGCAACCATGCAAAGTAATGGCTTCGAGTCGAGTCCTTTTCGCCCGGCGGCAGCGGCGGCAGATCGACCAAGCGCTGTGGGCGCTCATCATGCAGACCCATCGCCATCAAGACCCATTGCTTCGGATCGCTCTTGTCGACAAAGCTAGCTCGTCGGCCGTCCGGTGTGGGCGCAAAGCCGCTGCCAGGGTGTTCACTTAAAACGACCTGTTTGCCGCTGCGGCGGTCGACCAGCACGGCCCGGTGGGCATTGCGCTCGGGGACCTCATCGACAAGAAACAAAGCCAGTTGCTGCTCGTCAATCCAGGCGTGATAGCCAACCCGTCGCGTCTCAATGAGGGCTTCGACCGCATGCCCATCCCAGCCGAAACGCCAGACCGGAGCGGCCTTGGCTTCCGCACCATAAAACGGGTCAGCGGTCTGCACGCGAATGGCGGAGAAGCCACGGCCATCGGCCAAGGGCGTTGGTGAATACAAGCTCTCTGCGCTGCGGGTCAACGCCGTGGTCTGGCCCTTGGCGAAGTCATAGCGATAGATGTTCGGCGTGCCACTGCGCTGCGACACGTACAGCAGCCCGCTGCCATCGGTCAAAAATGCGGGCTGAAAATTGCTGCCTTTGCCCGGCGTGATGTTGAGCGGAGCGCCGAGCCGGCCGGAAGGCAGCTCCAGCGTCGCCACGTACACGGCGACATTGGGTTCGAGCGCGGCCGCGGGCTTTGCTGCCGGCGCTGGCAAGGGCGAACTGGCACAGGCGCTCAGCAAGCCCACCAACACCAGCGCGCCAAGACGGGTAAGGGCCCGCTGGCCAAGCAACCTAGTTCTACCGGATCGAATCCCAACCATCGCCACCCTCTCTTTCAGCTTTCAATGGCTTGAACCAGAACGAACCGAGGCGGCGGGACCGCCTCGGCCGCCCCCAAGCCCCTCAGCCTTCGTCCTTGAAGCCAAAGGCCCGCTCATGCACATAGACCAGTTTGCAGTCTTGCAGGTACTGGGCATCGTGGATGCGGCCGGCGGCCACATAGCCGGTCTGCCCTTCGCTCAAGGTCAGCGGCGGGCCATCGGCATGCAGGGCGCCAGCCGCATCACGGGTGAAAAACTGGATGCGCATCTGCCCTTGCACCACCACCGTCATGTCATTGCCCGGGTGGCTGTGCGGCGGCTCGCTGCTGCCGGCCTGCCAGCGCTCCAGCATCACCTCGACACCGTCGGGATTGGCGGGTACGCAGGTGCGCACGGTGAAGCCCGCAGGCGCACCGGGTGCTTCGACATGGTGCGACCAGATCGAACTGTCGAGTTGCTGTGTTGTCATGAATACTCCAGTTCTTTAGAAAGCCATGGTCAGTGACAGCTGGGCGTTACGACCCAGGATCGGTCGTGCATAGTAGTAGTCACTGCCGCCCGGCGCTTGCACAAAGCCGGAGCGCGGGTTGCCTTCGGTGAGGCCGATGGTGTTGGTGAGATTTTGCACGCTGGCGTTCAAGGAGAGCTTGGGTGTCAGCTCATAGCGCAGGCTCAAGTCCCAGGTTTGATAGGCCGGCAGCTTGACCGAGTTCGACACATCGGCATAACGCAGGCCCATATGGTGATAGCTCAGGGTCAGCTCGCCCTTGTTGTCATTGAAGTAGACCGTCGGGGCGATGGTGTAGTTCAACTCGGGCGTGCGCTCCGGGCGGTTGCCGTTCCAGCTGGTGGCTTCCTTGCGCAGGTCTTCCAGTTCCTGGCCCGAACCGCGCAGCACGCGCAGATCATTGACGCTGAAGCGCGAGCGCTGCACCACGCCCACGGCATTCAGTTGCAGCCACTTCAGCGGCCGCCAGTTCATCTCGAACTCCAGGCCGTTGGACTTCACGCCTTGCAGCATTTCCACCTGCGAGTCGCCCACCTCGGCGCCATTCGGGTCGCCTTGGAAGTCGGCCTTGTAATAGGTGAAGGTGCCGGTGAAACCACGCGTTTGGTAGCGCAGACCGGCCTCGGCGAACTGGATGCGGGTGACCGGCAAGTCCCCAGTGGCCTGATAGCTCTTGGCATAGCGGCCATAGACGGCCATCTTGTCATTCAGCAGGTAGTTGCCGCCGACCGTCCAGGACGGCTCGCGCCAGTCATTGCGGATGCTTTCGTATTGGCCATTGGTCGGATAGGCCCAGCGGTTGTTGGCGATGATGTTGTCAACATCGCAAGCGGCGTCGCCGAGTTTGTCGACATCGCAGCCGGGCTTGAAGGCGCCGGGGATGGCGGTGTACTCGTTGTAGCCGCTGCGCTGCTCGCGGTACTTGTAATGCTCCATGCGCACACCAGCATCCAGGCGCAGGCGATCGTTCACCTTGTACTCGTTGTTCAGATAGATGGACGTCGAGTTGTTGTGAAAGGTGGAGTTACCGTCGCCCCAGGTGGAGTACTCGCGCACCCCGTTCTCGGTGTAGGCGCCGACCACTTTGCCGGCGGGGTCCAAAGCCACGATGTCCATGCGGCGGGCGTGCGTGCGCACATCGGTGACGAAGCGTGCGGTGGCCGGGCTGCCGTTCGGGCCGATGCGGGTGTCAAAAGCCAAAAGGCCCACCGTCAGGCTGTTGTTGGGCGTGTTCCAGCTCAGCGACAAATCATTCACCGCCTCGCGCTGCGCTTGTTTGTCGGCCTGCAGCACATTGTCGGAGAGCAAGCCGTTGCCGTTCAGCGCATTCAGCTGGGCCGGTGTCGACAAGACTTCGCCGGTGGACACCACGCGGATCGCCGGCGTGCACTGGCCGCCACAAGCGCCCGCAAAGCGGTCCAGCATTTCCTGCACATAGCTGAACTTGCTCGGGTCGAGCCGGTTGACGGCCGGGCGCAAGCTGTTGTTGCTGGAAGAAAAGACTACGCTGGCGGTTACATCGCTGTCGGTGTAGCGGCCTTTGGAGCGCAGCGTCAGCTCCTTGCTCAAGGCTTTCTCAAAGCTGTAGCCAATGGCCGTGGCTTTGACGTGATAGCCCTCACGCGAATCGTTCAGCTGGCTGAAGCTGCCGGGCACCAGCGAGGTGCGCACGTTTTGCACGCCCGAGTCCAGGCCGATCATGGTGCCGTAATTGGCATTGATGCCCGGCAGGCTGCGCGGATTGTCTTTGCCCTGCACCGGAATCGGCAGGTAGAAGGTGTTGTGGTCATCGACCAGCTTGGCGTTGATGCTCCACTCGCCGCCCTCGATCTTCTTGCCCACATGGGCGCGCAAGGTGCCGCCGAAGTTGGCGGTGAACTCGGGGTTGCGCACGCCGTCGTCGCGACGATAGAAGCCCGAGGCCCCGGCAAACCAACCGTCTCCCAGGCCGCCGGCGTAACGCAGGTCAATGCGGCGGGTGCCGTAGTCCGAAGTGGTTAAACGGACGGCGCCCTCTGGCGCGCCCTTGTTGCGGTAGGTGAGGAAGTTGATGGTGGCACCCGCGCCATTGGTGGTCAGGATGGCCGAGGTGCCGCCGCGCACTGCCTCCAGGCGGTCAATGCCAATCTCCTGCTTGACCAGGCCGTCCGCCGTCCAGCTCGGGTAGTAAAACACCGGCAAGCCGTCTTCTTGCAGCTGCACCCAGCGCTGATTGCCGCCCGACATGCCGCGCACCGAGTAGTTGTTCGACATCTCGCCGCCCGAGGCTTCCACATACATGCCGGGAATCAGCTCCATCGCCTCGGCGGTGGAGCGCGGGGCCTTGCGGTCAAGCTCGTCGCGGTCCGCCACGGTCACGGCCACCGAGCTGTCGCGCAGCGTGCGGTTCAGGCCGGTGCTGCCGGTGACGACCACCCGGTCGAGCTGGCTGGCTTCGTCTTTCTTGTCGGCCTTGCTGTCTGCCTTGCTATCTGCCGTCGCAGTTTGCTGCGCCAGCGCGGGCATCAGGCCCAAGCTCAAGAGCGCGGCTATACACACCGCGCTGGGCTGCAGTCGGCGCGGCAGTCGCGCTGCAGGGCTAGAGGAAAAGGTCTGCCCGATCTTGCTTGTCTTGCTCATCATGATCTCCATGTCTCCAGAGGTTTTGCTTTTAGGAAGGAAGGTAGGAACGAGAGAAAAAACGGACGAAAAAAGCCACCCAGCACGCGGCCGGAAATGCGCTGCGCGTTGCGGTTTTGCTTGCTTAAAAACGGTCGCGCCTCGTCCAGGCGCGCCGAAACTAATGTGGCGGCGTCATAGCGCTCGACTCGCACCCAGCAGGGCCGGCGGCTCCTGGCTGGCAATCGCATAACTGGGCACGGCGGCCAAATAGCCCGCCATGCGACCCTTGGCTTCAAAGCGCTCGCGAAAGCGCGAAGCCCGAATCCACTCACGCCCCAGTCGCGGCACGATGCCGCCGCCGATATAGACCCCGGCGCGCGCGCCCAGCGACAGCACCAGGTCGCCGGCCACATCGCCCAAGAAGGCGCCAAAAAGATCCAAGGCCTCTACACACTGCGCGTGGGTAAGAGCCTGCGCGTGTTCGATCACTGCGGCGGGCGTGGTGCCCACGGGTAAGGTGCAAGCATCCAGCTCGCACAAGGCCTCGGCCAGATGCACCAGGCCCGGCCCCGACAAAACCCGCTCGGCCGACACATGGCCAAAGCGCCGCGCCAGCTGTTGCACCAGGCGGTGCTCGCGCTCGCTGTGCGCCGCCAGGCTGACATGGCCGCCCTCGGTTTGTAGCGCCGTCCATTGCCGGTCGCCGGTGGACACCAGGCCCGAAACGCCCAGGCCGGTGCCGGGACCCAGCAAAGCCAGAGTGCCGGCCTGCGCCACCGCAGCCTCGGCCGTGGGCCCGCCGCAATGCCAGAAGTCAGCTTGCGGCAAGGCCGGAATCGCCAGCGCCAAGGCGGTGAAGTCATTCATCACCACCAGTCTTTGCAGATCCAGCTCGCTGCGCAGCGCCTTGGCCGAGAAGCTCCAGTCACGGTTGGTCAGGCAGATCTGGTCCTGCAAGACCGGGGTGGCCACGCCCAAGGCCGCTTGGCTAGGAGGCGCCAGCCCGTCGCGGCCCAAGCCGTTCAGGTAATCCTGTATGCAAGCGGTCAGGCTTGGAAAGTCCGCGCAAGGCATGACCTGCACCCGCTCGATGCGCGCCCCTGCCCCGCCCTGCCAGGCCAGGCGCACATTGCTGCCGCCTACATCGCCGAGCAGGCTGGGACCGGCCTGCGCCACCCCGCGTTGAGGTTTGAAACCAATCTCAATCATTCCTTGATCTCCTCAAGTCGTTTCAACGCGCGTCCAGATGCCACCCGCGCGATGACTGCGCAGTGCCGCGTCCACCAAGAGCAATCCCTCCAGGCCATCGGCCACCTGCGGCAGGCCCAGGCTTTCCGCCGCCGTCGCACGCCCCTGCTGGCGCGCCCGAATGTGCTCGGCGGCCTCACGGTAGAGCTGGGCAAAGGCCTCCAGATAGCCTTCCAGATGGCCGGGCGGCAAGCGGGTGGCGGCGCGCGCCGCAGCGCTGTCGAGGCGGCCGCGTGTCAGGATCTCGCTGCTGCCGCCCTGGCGGCTCAAGCGCAGCTGATTGGGCTGCTCTTGGTCAAACTCCAAACCGCCCTTGCTGCCATAGAGACGCAGACGCAAGGCGTTCTCGCAGCCGCTGGCCACCTGACTGGCCCAGAGGGCGCCGCGTGCGCCGCCGGCAAAGCGCAGCAGCAGCTGGGCGTTGTCATCCAGGCGCCGGCCCGGCACAAAGCTGCTCAGCTCGGCACACACGGACGCGGCACGCAAGCCGCTGACAAATGAGGCCAGCTGATAGGCGTGCGTCCCAATATCGCCGAGCGCCCCGGCCGGCCCAGCCAGGGCCGGGTCGCAGCGCCAACTGGCCTGCTTTTGCCCCTGCTGTTCCAAGGGCTCAGCCAACCAGTCTTGCGCGTACTCCACCTGCACCAAGCGCAGCTCCCCGAGAACTCCGGCGCGAACCAACTCACGCGCATGGCGGACCGCCGGATAGGCGCTGTAGTTGTAAGTCACCGCCAAGAGCCGTTGGCGCGTTTGGGCCAAGGCCGACAGCTCAAGCCCCTCGCGCACCGAGATCGCCAAAGGCTTGTCGCAAATCACATCGATGCCGGCCTGCAAAAAAGCCTGGGCTACCGGCGCGTGCAAATGGTTGGGTGTGACGATGGCCACGACCTCGATGCCGTCGGGCCGGTCCGCCTCAAGCCTGGCCATCTCACGCCAGTCGGCGTAGCAGCGCTCGCTTGCCAAACCCAGAGCGGCACCGCTGGCCGCGCTGCGCTCGGCCGTGCTAGAGAAAGCGCCAGCCACCAGCTCGAACTCACCGTCCAAACGCGCCGCGATGCGGTGCACCGCGCCGATAAAAGCGTCTTGGCCGCCACCCACCATGCCCAGCCGCAAGGGACGTTGATAGCTGGCATTCATGGCTGCGCCTCGCCGGCCACCCCGACCATCGCAGAGCCCAAGCCCAGCAAGGCCCGCAGCTCTTCGCGCGGGCTGCCGTTGCCGGCGAAGTCATCAAAAGCCTTGTCCGCCACGCGGATCAAGTGCCGCTGGATGAAGGCTGCGCCCTCGCGTGCGCCGTCTTCCGGGTGCTTCAGGCAGCATTCCCATTCCAGCACCGCCCAACCGGGGTAGCCATAGCGGGTCAGCTTGGAGAAGATGGCACCGAAGTCGATCTGCCCATCGCCCAGCGAGCGGAAGCGGCCGGCCCGGTCGGCCCATTCGGCATAGCCGCCGTACACGCCCTGCCGGCCATTGGGGCGGAACTCCGCGTCCTTGACGTGGAAGGCGCGGATGCGCGCGTGGTACAGATCGATGAAGGCCAAGTAGTCCAGCTGCTGCAAGAGAAAGTGGCTGGGGTCGTAGAGGATGCAGGCGCGCGGATGCTGATGCACCGCGGCCAAAAAGCGCTCGAAGGTCACCCCGTCGAACAAGTCTTCGCCGGGGTGCAGCTCGTAGCAGACATCGACCCCGGCCTCATCGAAGGCATTGAGGATGGGCGTCCAGCGCCGCGCCAGTTCGGCAAAAGCCTCATCCACCAAGCCGGCGGGACGCGGCGGCCAAGGGTAGAGATAGGGCCAAGCCAGCGCCCCGGAGAAGGTGGCATGCGCCTTCAGGCCCAGCCGCGCCGAGGCCTTGGCCGCCAGCTTCAGCTGCTCGGCCGCCCAGGCTTGGCGTGCGGCCGGCGTGCCGCGCACCGCTGCGGCGGCAAAGCCGTCAAACGGCCGGTCATAAGCCGGGTGCACTGCCAGCAACTGGCCTTGCAGATGGGTGGACAACTCGCTGATCTGCAAGCCCAGCTCGGCCAAGCGGCCGCGCAGGTCGTCGCAATAACTCTGGCTCTTAGCGGCCAAGGCCAAGTCAAACAAACGCGCATCCCAGCTGGGGATCTGCAGCGCCTTGAAACCCAAGCCCGCCGCCCAGAGGGCGATGCTATCCAGGCTGTTGAAGGGCGCGCTATCGCCGGCAAACTGGGCCAGAAAGAGGCCGGGGCCTTGCAGGGTTTTCATCGTGGTTGTCGTCATGGTTTGGAGGCCCTCAAAGGGGCTTGGTCGCTTTGGCGCTCAATCAACTCGGCGCGCTCCAGCACTTGCAAGCGCTCCATCGCTTCGCCGTCCAGGCGGCGCAGCAAGAGACTGCCGAGCTGACGCCCGGCGCGGTGCAGCGAGGCAAAGTAGGTGCTGATGGGCGGCACGAAGAAGGCGCTGATATTGCTGTCGTCGGTGGCCACCACCACCGCCTCGCGGCCCGCCTGCCAACCCAGCTCGGCAAAGGCCGACAAAGCACCCAGGGCGGTGAATTCATTGGCGCAAACAAAGGCCGTGGGGTGCTGTGCGCCTTGCGCCAAGTCCAGCACGATGCGCCGCCCGTCCCCGGCCGACAGGCCGGAGCTGCGCAAAAGCGCGGCGTCAAAGCCCAGGCCCGCCTCGGCCAGCGCACGGCGGTAGCCCTGCTCGCGGTGCTGGGCATACATCAGCTCGGGGCTGGGGTTGAGCATGGCAATGCGGTTGTGGCCCCGCTCAATCAGCCGGCGCGTCGCCTGGTAGGCCATGTCCTCATGGTCGGTGTCATAGCTGGGGTGGGCTTGCGCCAGCTCGCTGCGGCCATAGCTGACGAAAGGAAAGTCCTGCGCCAGCAGGTACTGGATGCGCTCGTCCTGCGGGCGGGTTTGGGTCAAGATCAAACCGTCCACCCGGCGCGATTCGACCAGGGTGCGCAGGCCCTCCAGCGGGTCTACCCCCGGCAGCTGAGGGTGCACCACCAGGCTGTAATAACTGCCCGCCAGTGCGGCATACAGACCCGACACCAAGGCCATATAGCCGCTGTCGCTGAAGTCTTGCTGCGCGTCTTCCACCGGCAAGACGATGCACAAGGTGTAGGTCTTGCCGGTGCGCAGCTTCACCCCGGCCAGATTGACGCTGTAGCCCAGCTCGGCAGCGGCGCGCTTGACGCGCTCGCGGGTCTCGGGTTTGACCTCGGGCGCATCCTTCAAGGCGCGCGACACCGTGCCCAGCGACAAGCCGGTGTGGCGCACCAAGGTCTTCAGGGTGACATTGGCGTTGGCCGTGGCGTCCAAATCATTCGACATCAGCAAGCTCCTGTGCTGCGGCCATCTCTTGCTGTTTGAGCAAACGCTGCCCCAGCAAAAGAAAGACGCTGGAGGTCCAAGTAAAGGCGGGGTCGCGCAGGCCGGCGCCGGTCTGCGCATCAAAGTTCTCGGCCATGCCGCTGCGGGCAGCCATGGCGGTGAAGCGGCGCGCCAACTCGTCGCCCAAGTCGGCGCGACCGCAGCGGTCCATGGCATCGACAAAGAGCAGCATGGTCGGCGCCCAGATGGGGCCGCGCCAATAGCCATCGGCGCGATAGAAAGGGCTTTGCTGCGATTCGGTGGCGAGGCCATGCGGGCTCAAGAAGCGGCCCGGCGCCATCAAGCCTTGCAGCAAGGTTTGGCGCTGCGCCTCGCTCAAGCGTGGGCCCAGGATCAGCGGCAGATAAGCGATCAGGCTGTCGGCGCCGGGCTCGGGTGTCAGGCCACTTTCACACACCGCGATAAAGCGCTCGCCGTCCCAGAGTTGGATCATCAAGCGATCGCACAAGGCATCGGCGCGCTTCAGCCATTGCTGGGCGGCCTCGGGCTTCTGGAGCAAGGTGGCCAGGGCCGCCAGCTCCTCCATTTGCAAAATCAAGAAGCAGCTGAGATCCGGGCTTTGCAGCGGCGTGCCGGGCAAAAAGCTGGTGGCATTGTCCCAACCGGCGTCATTGCCATGGTCGTAGGCGGGCAAGCCGTGCGGAGCTGCGCTGGCCATCCAGCTTTCGACCTGGGCGGCCAGCCAGCCATAGGCTTGGGCGCAGCGCTCGGGCGTCCAGAAACTCGGCGCCATGCGGCGCAGCTGAGCCACAGTCCAGCCATGCACCGGCGGCTTGGTGAAGCGCCAATAGGCAAAGCGGTCGTTCACAAAATCGGGCAGCCGGCCGCTGGTATGTTGGTGTGCAAACAGCAAGGCCAATTGCTGCCAGGCCCGCTCGGGCTGAGCGGCGCCTAGGGCCAGGGCATTGAAGCAATGGTCCCAACTCCAGATATTCGTCATCCAGTTCTTGGACATATACATGGCCGGGTAGGCCAGTTGCCCCTCGGCCGGCACCAGGCAAGACCAGGTGATGTAGGCCGCCAGACGGCGCGCAGCCTGCAGCTCAGGCAAGACCGGTGGGCACTTGAGCAGCCAGTCGGCGAAGTCGGCGGCAGCGCTTTGCTTGGCTTCTTCAAACACCGGGCAATCCAGGCGCTGTGGGGCAACGCGGTACAGATGCAGCGCCGCGCTGAGCCGGCCCTCGGCATCAGGCACCAAGGTGCATTCAATGCGTTCGGCACGCTGGCCTTGCCAGGGCGCGTCCAGCCGCGATGCGCCTTCGGCAAGCGTCACGCGAGCCGAAAGGTCTTGGCTGGCGCAGCTGATGTGCAGGGCATCGGGCAGGCGTTGGGCGTAGTCATAACGTTTCGATTGCAGGGTCAAAGAAAGGCCTATGCCTTGGGCCGACAGCGCCAGGGTGTCAGCGTCAGCGAAAGCCAAAGCCAGCTGACCGGCCGCGCAACTAAAGCTCAGCGCTTCAGGACTCAGGCGCCAAACGCCTTGCAGCGGCTGCCCGGCAGCGTCGATGGGCGTCAGCCGGAACAAGCGACCCAGATCGGTGTGTTCATCGCCACCGCGCAGATTGCGCAGCCAGAAGGAATGCTCTTCGGCCAAGTAAGACACGCACAGCCAGCTCTCGCGCCGCGAGAAGGGCACGCGCTGCGGGTCCATCAGTTCAAACTCGTCGTTCATGCAGATCAACCTTTGACGGCGGCGCTGGTGGCGCCGTCCATGATGTGGCGCTGGGCCAGGAAGAACAGGATCAGCGGCGCCAGGCACAAGAGCACCGTCATCGCGGCAATCGCGGTCACATTGTTCGAATGCAGGCCTTTGAACTGGGCCAGGCCCAGCGGCAAGGTGTAGAGGCTTTGGTCGTTCAAAAAGATCAGCGGGCCGAGGTAGTCGTTCCAGCTGCCCAGGAACTGGAAGGTGCCCACCAGCACCAGGGCCGGCGCCATCAGCGGCAAGTGGATGCGGCAGTAGATCTGCCAGGCGTTGGCGCCGTCCATGCGCGCGGCCTCGTCCAACTCGCGCGGAATGCTCATGATGAACTGGCGCAAGAGGAAGATGAAGAAAGGCGCGGCAAAGAAGTTGGGCACGATCAGCGGCTTGAGCGTGTTGATCCAGCCCAGGGCGTTGAACTCCATGTACAGCGGGATCATGGTCACATCCCAGGGAATCATCATCGAGCCCAGCACCACCATGAAGAGCACGTTGCGGCCCTTGAAGTCAAAGCGCGCAAAGCCGTAAGCAACGAGGCTGGACGAGAAGATCTGGCCCAGGGTAGAGAGCAGCGCCACCCAGACCGAGTTGCGCAAGAACAGCGCGAAAGGCTGAGCCTGCCAGGCTTCGACAAAGTTACTCCAACGCGGCTCCGCCGGCCACCAGACCGGCGGCCAGGCATAGAGCTCGCTCTTGGCCTTCAGCGCAGTGAGCAGCGTCCAGTACAGCGGCGCGGCAAAGGCAAAGCACAGCACCAGCATCAGGCTGTAAAAAGCCAAACGGCGGCTGCGGGTTTGCAGGCTGCTGTTCATGGGCGTGCTCCCTTCTTGCTGGGCTGGCCTTCAGCTTTCACTTCGTTCTCATAAAACACCCAGAGGCTGGAAAAGCGCATCACCGAGGCCGAGAGCAACAAAATCAGCGCAAACATCAGCCAGGACATGGCCGAGGCATAGCCCATATCGAAGTACTTGAAGGCGGTGTCGTAGATGTACATGGCCAGCATATAGGTGGACTTCATCGGCCCGCCACCGGTCAGCAGCAAGGCCATGGTCAGCTGCTGAAAGGCCGCGATCAAGGTGGTGACCAAGTTAAACAAGAGCACCGGCGACAGCAGCGGCAGCGTGATGTGGGTGAACTGTTTGAGCTTGGAGACCCCGCTCATCTCGGCCGCCTCGTACAGCTCCACCGAAATGCCCTTGAGCCCGGCCAGGAACACCAGCATCGTGCCGCCCAAACTCCACAGACTGGCGATCACCACCGCGCTCATGGCCCAGTCCGGGCTGCCCAACCAGTCAACGGCCGGCAGGCCCACGAGCGAGAGCAGATAGTTCAAGAGCCCGTACTCGCGGCTGTAAATCCAGGACCAGATGCTGACCAAGGCCACACCCGAAAGCATGGAAGGCAGATAGAACACGGTGCGGAAAAAGCCCTCACCCCGGCAGCGCCGATTCAGCAGCAGGGCCAGGCCCAGAGCGCCGGCCAAATGGGTGGGCACATAGAACAGCGCGAAACGCGCGGTCACGCCCAGGGCCTCCCAGAAGTCTTCGTCCTGCGTCAGGATGCGCTGGTAGTTCTGCAGGCCCACAAAGCGCTCGCCGCCCATCAAGGGCCAATCAAAGAAGCTGATGTAGAGCGAGTACAGCAGCGGCCCGACGGTGAAGGCCAAGAAACCCAGCACCCAGGGGGCGATGAAGAGATAGGGCAAGACCTGGCCCCAGGCACGCGAACGCCGCGGCGGGGTTTGGGCCTGCTGTACCTGCTGCTTCACCGTATTCATGGGCATCAGCATTTCGCTTTGGGCATCCATATGTTGAGACTTGTGCATGGTCAGCGGTGGTCAGCGGTCTTCAACGGTCTTCAGCGCAGACGCCGCTCGGCCTTGAGGGCGGCGCGGTCCAGAATGGCCCCGCTGTCGCCCTGCTTGCTGAGAAAGACCTCTTGGATGGCGTCGCGCACCACATCTTGCGCACGCATCCAGCGCGGGTTCAGCAAGTGGGCCGGGCTCTCTTTCATGCTCTCGGCCATGGCGTAGAACGGCCGCACCAAGGGGTCTTGGGCCAAGCCCTGCTCGGCCGCCACGCTGAGCAAGACCGGCAGATCATTGCCGCGCAGGCGCACCGCCTCGGCGCTGCTGAAGAACTGAATGAAGTCCCAGGCCAGGTCTTTTTGCTGGCTGCGCTTGGCCATGGCCAGCGCCGAGACGCTGAGCACGCTTTGCGCCGGCCGGCCTTGAAAGCTGGGCAGCCCCACCACGCCAAAGCGCTTGCGGTCTTGCGCCAACTCCAAGCGGAAAGCGCTGCCGTCCAGCAGCATGGCCACCTTGTCGGAGACAAACATCTGGCGCTGATTGCGCCCATCGCCGACACCCAGCGTGGCCACCGTGTCGCTGCGCAAAAGCTCTTGCAGATAGGCAAACATGGCCTTGCTCTCGGGGCTGTTCAGGTGGCCTTGCACGCTGACGCCATCGGCCCCCAGCATGCGGCCGCCGGCGCTCCAGAGATAGCTCTGGAAGTCATAGGGATCGGGGTTCACATCCAGACCAAAGCCATAGGCCTTGGCGGCCGGATTGCGCAGGCGCTGCGCCATCGCACGCAGATCCTCCCAGCGCCAACTCTCTTGCGGATAGGCCAGGCCGGCGCGGTCCAGCATGTCTTTGTTGTAGTAGATGACCTGAGCGGTGAAGCCGGCCGGCACGCCGTAGATGCGCGACTGCTTCTGCTCCGCATCCCAGACGGTGGAGAAGCGCCACAAGCCGGGCACGAAGTCGCCCTTGTCGATGCGTGCATCGCGGGCCAGGTAGGCGTCCAGCGGCTCCAGCACCCGCTGGTACTGCGGGAAGTTCCACATATACATAACATCGGGCGGATTGCCGGCGCCAAAAGCGGCCGAGAGCTTTTGGTTGTAGCCGCCGCCATAGGCCTCCACCTGCACCTTGACGCCGGGATGACGGGCCTCAAACGCGGCGGCAATACGCTGCTGAATCAAGAGGCTTTCGCTGCCGTCCCAGGTGGCAAAGCGCAAGACGCGTGGCGCCGGCGCAGTCTGCTCAGGGCTGGCGCCAGCACTCGCCCACCAGGCGCCCGCACCGAGCAGGCCCAGCACGGCCAGAATGCCCAGCTTTGCGCGTTGGGAGCGAAGGATGGGCTTCATTGCGCCAAGGCCTTTTCCACCGCCGCGCTCAAGCGCCGTGGCAAGGCGCGGCCCTCGGCCGCAAACACATGGAGATGCTCCAGCTCCAGGCTCAGGCCCAGCAGCTCGCCGCGCTGCACCAGCTGCGATCCGTCGACGCAGACCGTCAGCATTTCGCCCGAGGGCAGCTTCAGATGCACCATGCTTTGCGCGCCGAGTCGCTCCACCGACTGCACCTCGGCGCTGAGCTGCGCCGCTGCATCGTCCAGCGCCAGCAGGCGGATGTGCTCGGGGCGAATGCCCAAGGTCAGCGGAGCGCCTTGAGGGGCCAGCTCGGCCAGAGCCAAGGTCGAAAGCCGGGCCTCGGCCAGGGCGCCGGGAACACACAGCTGCAAAAGACCATCTTGCACGCCCGAAGATTCGGCCGCCAAAAAGTTCATGCGCGGCGTGCCGATGAAGCCGGCCACGAATAGATCGGCCGGCCGGTGGTACAGCTCCAGCGGCCGGCCCACCTGGGCGATGCGGCCTTGGTTCAAGACCACCACCTTGTCGGCCAGGGTCATCGCCTCCACCTGATCGTGGGTGACGTAAATCATCGTGGCCTGCAATTGCTGGTGCAGCCGGGCCAGCTCGGCGCGGGTGTTCTCGCGCAGGGCAGCGTCCAAGTTGGAGAGCGGCTCGTCGAACAAAAACACCCGGGGGTTGCGCACAATGGCGCGGCCAATCGCGACCCGCTGCCGCTGCCCGCCCGAGAGCTGCTTGGGCTTGCGCTCCAGCAAAGCTTCCAGTTGCAACATGCGCGCCGCCTCGGCAATGCGGGCCTCGATCTCACCCTTGGAAAAGCGCCGCAGCGAGAGGCCAAAGGACAGGTTCTTGCGCACCGTCATGTGCGGATAGAGCGCGTAGTTCTGGAACACCATGGCCAGGTCGCGCTCGGCCGGGGCCACTTCGTTCATGCGCTCGCCGCCAATCAAAAGCTCACCGCCCTGCACCGCCTCCAGGCCGGCGATACAACGCAAAAGCGTGGACTTGCCACAGCCCGAGGGGCCGAGAAAGCAGACGAACTCCCGGTCGGCGATGTCCAGATCGATGCCTTTGAGCACATCGACCGGTCCGTAACTCTTGCGCAAGCCGCGCAGCGATAGATCAGCCATGGTGAGGTGGGGGCTCCTGTTTGCTCAACTCAATCCGGATCAGTTCAACAAGGTACGCAGATAAGCCTGCCCTGCCGCCGCCGTGCGGGCCGGCTGGCTGGGCTGGTCATGCTCGACGATGAAGGTGCTGAGCACCTGACGCAGCCAGGGCAGCCAGGCCGGCCAGTCCAAGCGCCCCTCGCCCAGCGTGGCCCAGCCCTGCTCCAACTCAGCTATTTCAGCGCCCGGCTTGGCCAGGTCTTTCACATGCACCGACTGGAGTCGCTCGGCATAGCGCTGCAGCCAAGGCAGAGGCAACTCACCGGCCCGCGCCACCCAGGCCACATCGGGCTGCCAACGCAGAGCCGGTGCGGCCTCCAACACCGTTTCAAGCACCGTGCGGCCGTCTTCAGCCAGCCGCTCAAACTCGAAGGCATGGTTGTGATAGGCCAGCGTGATGCCTTGCGACTGCAAGCTCAGCGCATGGCTTTGCAGCGTCGCGGCCAGCGCCAGCCAGCCCTCGCGGGTCGTCGGCCGCTCGGCCTCGTCCAACCAGGGCATCACCAGCTGGCTGCAGCCGCTGCTCTTCAAGACCGCGAGCACCTCGTCCATGCGCTCGGCCAGATCGCTCATCTCCACATGCATGGAAGCCAGGCTCAGGCCGGAGTCGCGCAGCGTGGCAACAAAGGTCTCTGAACTCAAACCGTGCAAGGCTTCGCTCTCAACCCAGGCAAAGCCGGCTTGGCTAGCCACTTGCAGGCGAGCGGCCAAGTCGCCGGCGCTGCGCACCGTGTAGAGCTGCAGCGCAATGCGCGGCGCATTCACAGTCATAGGGTTCGTCATGCGCTTTGCTCCTGGCCCGCAGGCTTGGTCTGGAAATGCAGGCTTTCCGCAAAGCCGGGGTTGACGGGGTCAGGTCTTGCGCAACGGGTGCGCAGCGAGACCGGCGCCTTTTTCTCGGCGGCGCGCAGCACCGCATCCATGGCCTCCAGCACATGCAAGGCCATCTCGCCATTGGCCCGGTGCTGGCGGCCGCTGCGCAAGGCCTCGGCCATATCGGCCACGCCCAGGCCGCGATGCCGGCCGGTGAAGACTTGCGGCGTCTGCGACTGCCAGTCGCCATCGGCCTCGCAGCTCTCCAGCGCCCCGCCGAACTGATTCGGATCGGGCAGCACCAGGCTGCCGCGCTCGCCGTACAGCTCGATATGGCTGCTCTTGTGCTTCCAGACATCAAAGCTGGTGCTCAGCGTGATGAAGGCGCCCTGCTCAAACTCTAGGCCGGCCACCAGATGGGTGGGCGTCTCCACCTGAATGCTCTCGCCCTGGCGCGGGCCACGCGGAATCTGCCGGATCGGCCAGCTGGTGTGAGCCATGCCATTGACGCGGGTGATGGGGCCCAGCATCTGCACCAGCTGGGTCAGGTAATAGACGCCCATGTCCATCAAGGGGCCGGCGCCTGGACGGTAGAAGAAAGCGGGGTTGGGATGCCAGTCATCCGGGCCGCGCTCCATCATGGTGGCCTGACCGGCCACGATGCGGCCGAGCTGTCCACCATCCACCAGGGTGCGCGCCAGCTGGCCGGCGCCGCCCAAAAAGGTGTCGGGCGCACAGCCGATGCGCAAGCCTTGCGCGCTGGCCAACTCCATCAAGGCCGCGCCATCGGCGAAGCTGCCAGCCAGCGGCTTCTCGGTATAGAGATGCTTGCCGGCCTTGAGCACCGCCTCGCCGACCGCGCGGTGCGCTTGCGGCGGGGTCAGGTTGATGACGATTTGAGCCTCGCCCGCTAACAACTCATCCACGCTGAAGGCGGGCACACCCAGGGCTTGAGACTGCGCGGCGGCCGACTCGGGGCGCGCATCGGCCACGCCGACCAGTCGCAAATTGCCAAACTGCGCCAGACCCGCCACATAGGCCGGGAAGATGTCGCCGGCGCCGATGATGGCCACCGGTGTTGCTGCTGCCTGCATGGCCTTGCCCTCGGGCTTGAGATGGAGATCGTTCATCTTCATGCCGGCGATCCTTGCTCGGCCAGGTCCAGCCAGGCCATTTCTTCGGCCGTCAAATGCACGGTCAATCCGCGCATGGAGCTGGCGGTTTCGGCAATCGAACGTGGCCCGATCAGGCTGAAGGCGGGGAAGCGTTGTCCCAGCACCCAGGCCAGGGCGATATTGATGGCCTGCACGCCCTTCTCGGCCGCCAGCTTCTGGGCACGTGCGCGGCGCTCAAAGTTGGCGGCGCTGTACCAGCAGCGCACCAGCTCTTCGTCCTCGCGCAGATCCGGGCCAGCCCGGTCGGTGAAGAAGCCGCGCGCTTGCGAAGACCAGGCAAACAAAGCCAGACCCTGCTCAGCCAGCAGCTGGCGCGAAGCCGGGTCTCCCGCCGACACACAGCCGCGCCAGATGGGCGCTTGCATGCGCGCCAAACTGAGCTGGTTGTTCAGCAAGGAGAAGCCTTGCAAGCCCTTGGAAGCCGCATAAGCGTTCGCCGCCATCACCCGCTCAAGTGACCAGTTAGAGCCGCCAAAGGCCTGGAAGCGGCCGAGGCTGCGTTGCTCGTTCAGCACCTCGACAAACTCGGCCACCGGCACCTCGGGGTTGTCGCGGTGCAGGATGTAGAGGTCGGCATGGTCGGTTTGCAGGCGCTCCAGGCTCTCGGCCAGTTCACGGCGCATGCCCTCAGGCGTGCAGTTGGGGGTGTGTGCACCCTTGGCGATCAGCACGATTTCGTCGCGGATGCCGCGGGCCTTCAACCACTGGCCGAGGATGGCCTCGCTGTGGCCGCCTTCAAAGTCATAGACCCAGGCGGTGTCAAAAGTGTTGCCGCCGCGCTCGATGTAATCATCAAACAGGGCTGCGGCATGCGGCAAGGTCTCTTGGTTGTCCACGCCCATGATCAGGCGCGACACCTGCTTGCCCTCCAGGCCTGGCACATGGCCATAAGTCATCAGCGCATCGGCGCGGCGCGCAATCGGCAAGCCGGCCAAGCTCAGGCGCCCTTGCATGGCGGCCTCGGCTTCTTTGGGGTAGCTCAGGCCAATCGCCTGCCGCCAGCGATCCATCACCGCCAGATTACCCAGCGAATCGGCTGGGCTCATGGCGGGGTGCGGCACCGCGCCGGCCTGCACTGCTTGGGCAAAGACATCGGCCTCGTAGGCATAGAGCCCACGGTCGGTGCTGATCGTCCAGGTCTGGGCCAAGGCTTCATCTACATAAAGTTCGATACGGCTCTCGCCCGCCTCGGCGCCCGCGCCGTACCAGGGCTTGGGCACGACCAAGGCGCCCTTGCTGCCACCGATGCGCAGCGACTCTTCTTGCTCGAAGCGCACGGCGGTGCTGAGTTGCGCCACGATATTGCCGGGGAAGCGCAAGGTCGCTGTCGCCCATTCATCAACTGGGCCGCTGGCGCTTTGGTACAGCTGACCCATGGCCTGCAACTCGGTCGGCTCGGCAAAGGGCAAGTTCCGCGCCACACCAGCGATCAGCCGCGCCATCGACACGGGGTAGCAACCCACATCCAGAATGCCGCCGCCAGCCAGCGAAGCCTCCCAGGTGCGAGAGCCGGCTCGAGGCGTGGAGCTGTAGCAAAAAGACGCCTGGATGTGCCGAAGCTCGCCAATCGTGCCGGCACGCAGCAGCTCCAGCAGCTTGGCCGTTTGCGGCAGGCAGCGGTACATGAAGGCTTCCATCAGCACGCGCCCGGCGCGCTCGGCCTCGTCGTAAGCAATCATGGCTTCGGCATGATTGAGGCCCAGCGGCTTCTCGCACAGCACATGTTTGCCGGCGCGCAAGGCCTGCACCGTCCAATGCAAATGCTCGGTGTGCGGCAGGCCGATATAGACCGCCTGCACCGCCGGATCGGCCAGCAAGGCTTGGTAGGAGGCATGGGCTTTGGGCGGGCAAGCTGGCGTACCGTGTTGCTCGGCAAAGGCCTGCGCCTTGACCGCATCCCGGCTGGCCACCGCCACCAAAGCGCCACTGTCGGTCTGCTTCAGACCCGCCGCGAAAGCGCCCGAGATGTTCCCGGCGCCGATGATTCCCCAGTTGAGCATGATGTGTAAATTGAAACGTTATGATTTACGAACAAAGTAAATATATTTTCGGCATGCAATTCAGAACAGGGGGAGAAACCCGCTGTGACTGGAGGCATGGCCCCTGAGCCCGAACACCTCTTGCAAAACGACCAAGAACGAGCAATCGCCCTGGGTCACGGGGGTGCGGTTGAGCGAGGTAAAGGAGGAGCCGCGAGCAAAGCGAGCGGCGGGGGACAGGAGCGAGACCGTGCCCCCGTGATCCAGGGTCCAGCGGACCGAACTACTGGAATCGCCAAGAGAAACTCGGGCTCGTGAGGGGCTTGGGTGCTCTGCGCCGCTCATGTCACCCGACCGGCGCTGCGCACCGGTCTCCTTCTTTACTTCGCCGCGCAGAACACCCAAGCCCCTCATGGCGGCAGAGCGCTTGCGCATCGAGCAAATAAACCGCGCCCCATGCAAGGCGCCATCCATAACAGGTGAAACGAGCGTTCTCACGCCGAACCCGCCAACCCACCACCGTCCACCACATAGGCCGAGCCGGTGACAAAAGACGAGCGATCGCTGGCCAAGAAAAGCACCACCTGGGCAATCTCTTGCGCCTGCCCCACGCGCATCAGCGGGCGCGCATTGCCAGCCTCCACCAAGGCCAACTCGGCCAGCCCCAGTTGATGCGCTTCATTGCGCAGCATGGCGGTGTCGGTATCGCCCGGGCAAACGCTGTTGACGCGGATGCGCTGCGGCCCATGGTCCACCGCCATGGCGCGCGTCATGTTCACCACCGCACCCTTGGAGGCGCAATAAGACACCGCGTCTTTGCCGCCCACCAGGCCCCAGCCAGAGCCCGAATTGATGATGCTGCCGCCGCCCTGCTCGGCCATCACCGGCACGGCGTACTTGCTCATCAGGAAAATCGACTTGACGTTGACGGCCATCACCGCGTCCCAATCGGCCTCACTGGTGTCCACCACATTGGCACGCCGCGTGATGCCGGCGTTATTGAACAGAACGTCCAGGCGACCAAAGCGCGCCAAGGTCTGGGCCACACTGCGCTGGCAATCGGCGGCCACCGCCACATTGGCTTGCAAGGCCAGGGCCACGCCGCCGGCGGCCTCGATCTCGCGAACGGTCCCGGCCGCACTGTCTGCATTCAGATCACAGACCACCACCTGAGCCCCCTCTTGGGCGAACAGCAAGGCCGTGGCGCGGCCGATACCCGAGCCGGCGCCGGTGATCAGCGCCACCTTGCCGCGCAACTCACCTGCGGGCTTGCTCACATTCGATTGCGTCATCCTCGTCTCCATTTGTTTTTGTCCATGGCCGCAGCCAGCGGCTACTCTGCCACCAATCGCATCACCGCCCGGTCGCGCGGGCCGGTCAAGACCTGCACCGGGCCGCTGAACAAGGCGTCCACCTCGGCACAAGCGCTGTCCACCCGCAAGATACCGCCGAAACTGGCCGTCAGGCTTTGCAGCTTGGCGGGGGTCATCAAGACCGTCAAGGCCTGCGGCCCCAAGGCCCGCAAGACGCGTGCGCTCAGCGGCGCATTACCGCGACCGATCACATGACCCTGGCCGCCAATAGCCGTCAGCCACAAGCGCGCCCGCCCCGGCATGGCTTGCAGCAACTCCAGCAACTGCGCCTCGCTGGCATCGCGTAGCCAGAGCTGCCCGTCCACCACCACATCCAAACCGATCAAGCTGCCATCCAGCTGCAGTGCCTGCTTCAAGGCCCAGGTGGTTGAACCCGGCCCGATCAGGTGCACGCCAAAAGCCAGCTCCGAGCGCAGGCTTTGCGCCAAAGCTGCGGCGGCTTGCGCATCACCGGGCTGGCTGCGGGTCTTGCGCCCTTGCAGCCAGCGCGGGTCCACCGGCGAGGCCAGATAGCCAAACAAGCGAGGCAAGACCTGGCCCCCGCGCAGCGCTTCTTCGTCCAGATCCATCACCTCGCGCAGCTCCATGGGCCGTGCGGCAGAGGCCAAGAAAGATGCGGCCAAGCGCCCTCCCGCCGCCGGGCTGACGCCGAAACAGGCGGACTGCATCTTCACCCCGGCCGGAATGCCCAGCGCCGGCAGACTGGATGAATCACCCAAACCCGCCAGGACATCCCGCGCCGTGCCGTCGCCGCCGGCGAAAAGCAGCAGATCCAGTCCCAAGGCGGCCATCTGCCCCGCCAAGTCCTGGGTGTCTTGTGCCCGGCTGGGGCCCGCAGTCGCCAGCTCCAGCACCTGGGGCTGCAGCCCTTTCGAACGCAAGACCTCCTCACCCATGGCCCCCGGCCCGCAGACCCATTGCAAGGTCTGGCCTTCCCGCAAGCAGCCCAGCGCCACCAAGGCCCGCTCGGCCGACCAAGTCGAGGCCAAGGCCAGACCATCGCTGCCATGCCGGGCCAGCACGCCGCCGGCGCCCGCCATGGGGTTGATGATCAAGCCGACGCGCAGCCCTGGCATCTCAGTCCGCTCCGTGCTCGGCCAACTTGCGCTGCCAGGCGCGCCAGGTGATGGCCCAGCGCTTGGGGTCTTCCAAATACGACTCGTCCACCCGGCGGGTCGGACAGTTATGCGGCGCGCTGCGAACCAGCTCTGGATCGCAGCGCGCTTCATCGGCTACCCGGCTCATGATCTGCGCGAACTCATCCAGATCGGCGCGCGAGTAGGACTCGGTCGGCTCGACGGTGGCCGGCTCGGGCACCACATAGGGATGGTGGCTGGTCCAGTAGTGCACGCCGTAGTCGGCAGCTCGCAAGCCGATATCGCCGGAGTGCACGCCGGTCTCGGCGCAAAGCTCGGCCCAGCTGTAGCGCACCTGCTCGATGCGACGCTTGCCCGGCGCATAGGGCGCCGACAGGCCGCGAATTTTCAGCAGCTGGCTCATCATGTAGTTGTTGTTGAGCACCGCAACTTCCGCCACCTCACGCAGACCCGCCGCGCCCAGATTCATCACCCAGGCATAGGCGCGCAGCACGATGCCGGCCGTGCCCATAAAGGCTGCCACCTTGCCGATGGACTGAGCATCGCCTTGGTCGATGCGGTAGCGGCCATCGGCCTCCTTGACCACTCGCGGCCGAGGCAAGAACGGCGCCAACGCCTGCGTCACCGCACAAGCCCCAACCGCTGGGCCGCCGCAGGCATGCGGGGTCGAGAAGGTCTTGTGCAGATTGAAGTGGCACAGATCAAAACCCGCCTCGCGCGCCCGGGTGATGCCCAAGAGCCCATTGGCATTGGCCTGGTCATAGCAGGCCAGCGCACCCACCGAATGCGCTGCGGCGACGAACTCGCGGATCTTGGCGTTGAAGATGCCGGTGTCTTCGGGATTGGTGATGATGAGGGCCGCCGTTCGCGGGCCCACGGCGGCTTGCATCGCCGCCAGATCGGGGTAGCCCTGGGCATCGGGATACAGGGTGATGACCTTGTAGCCCAGCACCTTGGCGCAAGCCGCGTCCGAAGGGTGGCTGAAGATGGTGGTAATGATTTCGTCACGCTCACCGGCCTCGCCGCGCGACTCAAACCAGGCGCGGATCATCGCGATATTGGCGTAGATCGCCTGCGAACCCGAGCGCGGCTGCAGGCTCACCGCATCCATGCCCGAGACTTCCTTGAGCACGCCCTCCATCTCATGCATCACCCGCAAAATTCCTTGCACCGTGCTCTCGTCTTGCAGCGGGTGCAGTTCGCTCATGCGCGCATCGCGGGCCAGATGCTCGTTGACCTTGGGGTTGTACTTCATGGTGCAAGTGCCTTGGCCGACGTCCACATTGAAGTCCGCGCCCAGGTTCTCTTGCGAAAGGCGCAGATAGTGGCGCAGCACGCGGTTCTGGCTCAGCTCGGGCAAGGCCGGCGGCTTGCCGCGGCGCATGCCGGGCGGCAGGGTGAACAAGACATCGTGAGCGGCGGCCCCAATCGCCGGTTCGACTTCGGGCGTCAGCAAGGCACGCTCGCCGGGCTGGCTGAGCTCAAAAATCACCGGCTCATCCCAGCGCGCCTGCTGGTAGCGGCGCAGATTGGGCTGACCTTTTGTGAAGCGGTGGGCAGAGATGTTTTCCATCGTGCGGGGCTTTGAAGAGTTAGGGCTGTGGGCATTCATTAGGACAAGACCTCGCGCAGGGCGGCCACCAAGGTGTCAATGTCCGCTTGGGCATGGACTTCGGTGAAGGCATAGAGCGCCGCTTGGCCCAGAGCCGGGAACGCACCCGACAGATCGTGGCCACCGAAGATGCCGCGCTCGCGCAGCGCCACATTGATCTCGGCCACTGTCTTGCCGCTGAGCGAAAAGTCGAGCACAAACTCTTTGAAGTGCACCGTCTTCGCATGCATCAAGCGCAGGCCCGGCACAGCAGCCAACTGCTGGCGCGCATAAGCCACCCGCTTCATGATGCCCTCGCCCAACTCCTGCATGCCTTGCGGCCCTTGGCAGGCCAGGAAGACACCGGCCGTGATGCCCCACAGCGCGGCGGCGGTGCCGACAAACTCATTGCCCTGCTCGCGCTTGTCAAAAGAGGTGCGGTGGTAGGCCACATCGCCAAAGCCGTATTGCCCCGGCACCGAAGTCGGCGCCAGACCAAAAAGGCGCGAAGGGTATTGCAGCACCAAGGCCTCCTCGTCGCGGCTGGCAATAAAGCCGCCGTGGCCGCCGCCAAAGCTCATATGCATGCCCAGGGGCTGAATGTCGCCGCAGACGATGTCGGCACCATAGTCGGCCGGCGGGGTCAGCACACCCAGCGACAGCGGGTCCACGCCGACCACCAGCATTGCACCCACCGACTTGACCAAGGCCGCGATGGCCCCGCCCTCTTCAATGCCGCCGAAGTAATTGGGCACATCCAGATACAGGGCCGCCACCTGATCGCTCAACTTGGCACGCAGATCGGCGCGGTCCAGCAGGCCGCTCACCGGGTCGAAGCCGACCTCGATGAACTCGATCTCGCTGCGGCCATAGGTCTGAATGTGTGATCGCTTGTCGGCACTGGTGTTGCCGGCCAGCAGCACCCGAGGCCGACCGGTGTATCGCGCGGCCATGCAGCAGGCGGTGGCCGCCGCCTGCATGCCGTCATAAGTGGGCACGCTGACCACTTCCAGATTGAGCAGCTCGCCCATCATCGAGCAGTATTCCCACAGGGCCTGAAAGCGCCCGTGGTCGTCATAGGGCTCGCCGGCATAAGCCGTCAGGAATTCGCTGCGGCCATTGATCTCATCGCAGATCGAGGGCACATGGTGCTGGTAGCAACCACCGCCCAAAAAGCTCAGCGCCTCGCCGCAATGCTGGTTCTGCGCCAAGATGCCTTGCACATGGCGCTTCAGCCGCGCCTCGGACAGGATGGGCTCGGGCAAGTTCATTGGCCGGTCCAGACGCAAGTCGGCCGGCACATCGGCATAGAACTCTTCCACCGAGGCGGCGCCGGTGGCGGCCAACATGGCGGCCTTGACGGCCGGCACCGAATTGGGGATGTAGGGGTAGACGATCTGTGGCTTGGCTTTCATCGCGGCGCTTCGTTTCTCGGGTCTGTGACGGGCTAGGCAAGGCCTGCATTTCACGCCGCATGCGCGCGGCTGACAAACGAGAAATCGATGCGCATGGATTAGCTGAGCTAATCCATATCCCGACTTAGCTGGCCGCTTCGGGCAGCGCCACCTTGAAACTCAGGCCATGCTGATCGAAGCCCAGGTGTTGGTAGAAGGCATGGGCATCGCTGCGTCGCAAATTGGACGACAGCGCCAGCTTGTAGCAGCCGGCTTGAGCGGCCAGACGCATGGCGTCTTCCATCAAGGCGCGGCCGGCGCCCTGGCCCTGCAAGGCGGCATCCACACCGACGCTTTCCACCACGGCGCAAGGCGTGGCCTGGTGCGAGAGCATAGGCAGGATGAAGAGGGTCAGCGAGCCGATGATGCGCCCGCCGCTTTCAGCCACGCGGACCCGTGCGCCGGGCCAATGGCTGAGTTGCCACCACGCTTCCCGCACGGCAACCAGATCGCCATGGCCCGCCGTATCCAATCCGCTGGTTTGAAACAATTGCAGCAAGGCGGGCAAATCGGCCTCGACTGCATCTCGAATTTGAAGCGGCGTGGACATGATGTGAGCGATCTCGGTCGTGGAATCGGTGAAAAAAAGGTCAGTCAGAAAGGGGAGCGGTGCAGCACGCGCGCAAACACAAGGCCGCGCGAGCCGGCGCCTCTTCTCGCCCGCCTTTTCAAACCCGCTGCGCCAACATCGCCCACAAAAATGAGGCGCCAAACAAGCCACTTTCGGCCTGATCGTGAGGCTGCATCTGGCGCAACTCAAGCAGCTTAAATTCAGGGGCCCATATCGCGCGCAACTGCGCCTCCGAATAACCCAGGCCGCCACCCAGCGTGCCGCGGGCATAGACCTGCTCGTCGCTCAGGCCACTGCCGCCCTCGGGCCGGAAACACACCATGCCAAAACAGCCACCCGGCTTGAGCCAGCTTGCCACTTGCTTGACATAGCCGAGCCGCCGATGCGGCGCGAGGTGGTGAAAGCAGCCGGAGTCGTAGACCACATCGAAGGTCGAGGGCGCGAAGCTCAGCTCAAAGACGTTACGACAGTGCAGCCCAAACTCGACCTGAGCCTCGGCTCGATTGCGCTCCGCCCACTCGATCGCTGCGGCAGAGTAATCCACCGCGTCAACGCTGAAGCCAGCTTCAGTCAGGTGAATTGCATTGCGCCCGTTGCCGCAGCCCAAATCCAAGGCCCGGCCCGGCGGAGCGAAGCGGCGCTCTTGAAGCCACTGCGCCAGGCACTCGTCAGGCGCCAGGCCGAAGAAGGGCACCGGCTTGGCCCGATCGGCATAAAAGCCATTCCACCAATCACTCTGCCGATTGGCAAACTGGGCATCCAGTTGAGACAACTCCTCAGCGCTCGCCAACTCGAACTGTGATTGCTGCATCTGAGGCCACCTGCTCACCGCCGTCAAACAAACGCCCACCGAAAAGCCAGGCTTTACGGTCGGGCGCCAAGCCAGGGGCGGTCTATTTGCCCGCGGGAGACGCAGTCCCGGCTTTGTCCGACTTGTCCGACTTGGCAGCCTTGTTGGGCTTATCAGTCTTGCTGGGTTGAGGATGATGCTTGGCCTCGAACGCCAGCGCCTCGGCCAGGGTCAAACGGTCATCATGATCGGCATCGGCCTCATCGAAAAAGGCCATGCGGGCAGCGACCAACTCTTTGAAGCTGAGCTTCATGTCGCCATCACTGTCACTGCGCTTGAGCAAGCGCAGCATGGCTTGCACGCTCGCGCGATCGGGGATGGCTTGCAACTCGGCCAGCGTGATTTCGCCGTTATGGTCCAGATCCAGCACATGCCAGGACTTGACAATGTCCTTGTGGAACTCGTCCAGGCTGACAACGCCATCGTTGTTCTGATCCGCAGCGGCAAAGGCTTGCCGCGCTGCGCTGGGGGATGAGGCGCCCAGGACCTTATTCATGGCTTTGCTCGCATCCTTGTCTGCGGCCTTTTTCTGAGCAGGCGAAGCCCGCTGAGCCACAGGCTTGTCGCTAGTTTCAGCCAAGGCCAGCGGAACTGCAGCATTGCAAGCAAGAAACACCGCCACGGCAAACGCGGCGCGGGTCGATTTGAAGTGGGTAGTCATCTCTGATGTTTCCTCGCCTTACCACCACCAACGTTGATTCGGGCCGCCGCTGCAGCGCCACATCAGCACCTGCTGACCCGGGCGGGCATTGCCATCGCGGATATCCAGGCATTTGCCATTCATCTGGCTGCGAATCTGATTGCCATTGCGAACCCAGCGCTGATTCGGCCCACCACTGCACTGCCAAGCCAACACCCGTGCGCCATCGTTTTGATTGCCGCCATCAATGTCCAGACACATATTGCCGACCCGTATTTCGCCGTTACGGGTGAAGGAGAAGCGTTGGTTGTCGCCCCCCGCGCAGCGGTAGACGATCAAGCCATTGCCTTGGCGCAAGCCGCCTTCGATATCCAGGCAAAGATTGTTCATGCCGCGGATCTGGTTCCCCCAGCCATTGCCATTCGGGCGATTCGGGTATGGTCGCTGCGGGTAATTGTTGTCGGGGTAATAGTTGTTGTCCGACTGGTCGCGGTCCTTGTTGGCATGGCTGGCGATCAGCGCCAGGCCGGCAATAGCGGCCACAGCGGCCACTGCGGCGCCGGTGTTGGAGCCGCTCGAGGCCTCCGGCGTTTCACCGGGCGTGCTGACCTTGAAGCGAGCGGCACAGCCGCCGTTGACCCACAGCTCCATATTGCTGAGGTCATAACCCCAGCTGCGGTTGAAGCGGCAGGTACCGGACAACTGTTGCTCAAGCTCGACTTCGGTCGTGCCTTTAGGCAGGCGCGTGGACTCGTAACCACCGCGCGAACGCAATTCCAGGCTCTGTTCTGCGGCGCGCACCGGCGCCGCCCCCAGGGTGACTGCTGCAGCCGTCAAGCCACACACCCAATTGCTTCGTTTGAAGAGGTCTTTCACTGCTCACCCTTGATTGAACGTTAGGCGGGCATAGATTAGCAGCTTTTCAATGCCGCAAACCCTGCCCACCGCGGTACTCGCGTATGGGCTTGAGCAGCCGAACGGCCCCTGCCGCCAGGACAGACTCAGAGCGCGAGGCTGTATCGGGTGTAGAAGCGCCGACCGGCGGTGTCTTGCGCCGTCAGCCAAATCTCGGCGCGCTGGGGGGTGAAATTCCCAGGCAACGGCAAGGCCGTCAGCACCATGCTGGTTTTGTTCGCCACGGGGGGGGCGCTGTCGACTATCCAGGGCACCACGCCGCCGTTCACCACGGTGCGGACGTTGATCAAACGCAGATCGGGGTTCGCCGCCGCCCAGGCACTCCAGTTCAAGGTGAGATCCAACTTCAAGTCCGCAAAGCTCAAGGGCTTGCCAGCGCTGACACCATCCAACACGGGAAAGCGTGCCTGCGCCACTTCAGGCAATAGATCGGCGCGCAGAAATACCGGCCGCGTTTCACTCGCACCCGCAATGCTGTAGCTGACCTGATACTTGCCCCCGCGCATACGATCGGCGGGGCCAATCCAAGCCACATTGGCGATTTGCACGGCGGTGTCAGCAATGTCGCCCGTCGGGTCTTGAAGAACTGCGCCCGGCGTCTTGGCAAAACACAGCAAGGCGCGGCGACAGTAAGCAAAACCCAAGCTGAAACCTCCCGGAGTTTGCACCGTGGCGCTGTCCATCAGTTTGGTCGGCAGCGCGTCGCCAACGCCTGGCTTTTGCGCCTGTATCTCGAACTGCAGGCCCAGGCTGGGGTTGGGGGTTTGCGTGCTATTCAAGGCGCCGGTGCTATCGAGTGCCAGCAAAGCCATCGGATATATGCCCAACTCCAGCTTCTTGCCATTCCCAATCAAATTCCATTTGCTGCCGGTGGTCGATGTCTTGTTGAAGCTGAGTGCGTCGCTAAAAACAGCCTGCACCGTACCGGCAGAGTCGCTGACCAAGGCGGAGATCAAGACCTTCAAGCACAGGCCTCCGGTCACGCTGTCATCGGCACAACCCATCGCCTGCACACGGCCGATTTGCAGGCCCCGCGCCGCATAAGCCGCCAGCAATGCGGCAAGGTCCGCCTTCTGGCGCCCGTTGTGCTGAACATAGCTAGCCAGCAAAGGATGCGCTGCAATCGTGGTGGCACTCAAGGCCTGCACCATCATTTGATTCAAGGCCGCGCTGAACTCATCCAAGGAGCCCATATTCGCCAGAGTGGCCGTGGGACTGGTGCTGGCTTTCAACACAGAACTGATGGCGTTGGCTGGCACACCATCGGCCGGCTTCAACAGTTCAGCCTGGGCCTGAGGCAACTCCACCACGACCTCGGCCGAGCTACCCACCATCAATTTGTTCGACAGCTGCAGCTGGGCGGTGCCCTTGCTGCTCTTGGCCAAGTCGACCCGCAGCGACTCCAACAGAAGGTCTTGCGCGCCCTTATTGGCAACAAAAGTGGGGTCGCTGAGCAGGTCCAGTGTCTTGGGGTCGGTGATCTTCAGATCGGTGAGCTGGGTCTTGATCAAAGTTTTGACAAACTCTCCGGCCGCACTGGCGGCCGTGGCCACCTGCACGATGAGCGCTTTGTTCTGATCGGCGGCGGCAAACACAGGCCGCGGGTCGCCGCCCATCGACAAAGCCACGATGGCATCGCTGAGCGGCGTGACATTGGCCACCATGGCCGCACTGGCGGCGCTCATCACCGGCACGGCCGAGTGCAGCACCTGCGGCGCACCGGTCGCATCCAAACCTCGCACTTGCACCAGCAAGGGAGCCGTCAAGGTCTTGCTGCTCAGGGTCAGCGAATAGGAACCATCGCTGGCATGGGTGGTGGCGCTGCCAACGGCAGTGCCAGTGGCATCCAGCACCTTGACTTGGGCGCCCGTCAGCGGAGCCGCCACGGCCGCCACGCCGGTGAGTGTGGGGGAGTTGGTAAACACGACCGCACTGCCGCTGGCGCCAGTGGATGAATCTCCACCGCTGCCGCCCCCTCCGCCACCGCAGCCGCTCAATAACAGACTGCCGATCAGCCCGATACAGCCGGCGCGAATGGATCGAGGCAAGAAAGATGATGACGTAAGCAGGTACATGGCGGCTCGAAAACGGTAATAAGCCACGCCATGTTATGGGCCCTAGCCTTCGGCCCAAACCCCAAAAACAGCAAGCCTTACGGCTATTTGCCCAAGTTCACCCAGGAATACTCGAGCCAGTTGTCGGCCCGGTTGACGGCGCTGACATTGTTGCGCGCCGCCCAGGGAATCATCTGCCGGTGCAACGGCAAGATGTGGAATTGCTCTTTGTATTCGGTCAAGGCCGCCTTGATCAGCTGTTCACGCTTCTTGGCGTCGGGCTCCACCGATGACTGCGCCGCCAGCGCATCAAACTTGTCATTGCGCACGCCACCGTAGTTGTAGGCGCCGACGCCTTTCTCGCCGCGATTGCGGAACACCGGCGTCATGATGGACTCGGCATCGGTGATCGCGCCGCCCCAGCCATAGAGAAACAAGCTGGTGTCTAATTTTTCCAGCTTGGGGAAGAAGGTCACCCGCGGCATTGCCGAGACCCGCACCTTGACCTTCAGTTGCGCCCACATGGCGGCCAGAGCCTGGCAGATTTCCTCATCATTGATGTAGCGGTTATTCGGGCAGTCAAGCGTGACCTCAAAGCCATCGGCATAGCCCGCCTCCTGCATCAGCTTACGGGCAGCGCCGATGTCAAAGGGATAACGCGCTTCCAGCGCGGCATCGTTGTAGCTGGCGATCGGCGATGGCGTAGGGCTACCGGTCGGCAGGCTGAGACCGTTCATCAGCTTGAGGCGCAAGGCCTCCACATCCACCGCCTGGTACAAGGCGCGCCGCACACGCAAATCCTTGAAGGGGTTTTTGTCGGCATGTGGTGCGGGCACTTGGGCGTAAAGCAGTTTGTCACGCGCCTGATCCATGCCGATGAAGATGATCCGATTCTCTGGCCCGTCGATCACCTTGACCCCGCTGGTATTGCGCAGGCGGGCAATGTCGCGCGGTGCCGGGTCGAGCACAAAGTCGATTTCGCCGGAGACCAGCGCGGCCAGGCGCGTGGCGTCATTGCCGATCGGGGTGAACACCACCTCCTGCACATTGCCTTCAAACTTGTTCCACCACGCCGGATTGCGCTTGAAGCTGGTCTTCACCCCCGGCTGCCGCGTCACCAGCATATAGGGGCCGGTGCCATTGGCATTCATGCTGGTGAAGCTCTCTTCTTTGTTTTTGTAGTCCAAGGGCCGTGTGACCCGGTGCTTCTCGGACCAGGACTTGCTCATCATCCAGAGCGTGTCCAGATGCTGCAGAAAAATGGGGTTATGGCTGCTCAGCTGAAACTCGACCGTCAGCTCATCGATCTTGCGCGGCGTGCCCACCGCATTGGCGTAGACCGCGACCTGCGAGGTCGGCGCGGCGGCCCGCTGGATTGAGAACAACACATCGTCGGCCGTGAAGGGCTGGCCATCATGGAACTTGACGCCCGGGCGCAGCTTGAAGCGCCACAGCAGCGGCGACACCTGGGTCCATTCGCTGGCCAGGCCGGGCACGATATTCAGTTGCCGGTCGCGGCGGGTCAGGCGCTCGTAGATCTGGCCGTTGACCATATTGGTCATGCTCTCGTTTTGCGAGTGCGGATCCATCGTCTGCGGATCGCCCTGGCTGGCCCACCGCAGGGTTTGCGCCTGCGCCACTACGGCGCCGCCAAGCAGCGCAGCAGCGACCAGAGCCCAACCGACATGCCGCTTCATCATTTGCAGGACTCCCAGGAAATAGTTCTGCGCCCAGTTTAGGCACCCTGCTCGGCCGCAAGCCCTGGGGTTAACCTCAGCGAGGGACCCTGCCCACGCCGAGGCGCGGCAGCATCAAGCCTGCTGCCAGATGTCCTCAAGATGAGGAAAGCCCCAATCCTGTGGCGACTCGCGGCCCAGCACACGGTCTTTGGCGGCATTGGCCGACAGGTCGAGCGTTTGCACCGGGATAGGCATTTTGGAGCGGGTCGAATAGAACACCCGCACCACCGGCGCGGCCAGATTGTGGGCATTCATATCGGTCACCACGGCCAAACGCCCGGACTCCAGTTTGACGAGGCTGCCAACCGGGTAGATCCCCACGCTGGTCACAAAGGCCTTGAAGATCACCGGATCAAAGTGCCCACGCCAGCCGGCCATGCGTTGGATCGACCCGGCCGGATCCCAGGCCGCCTTATAGGGCCGGGTCGAGGTGATAGCGTCATAGACATCACAGACCGCGCCCATGCGCGCCAGCAAGCTGATTTGCTCGCCCTGGAGCTTGTGCGGGTAGCCGCTGCCGTCGATCTTCTCGTGGTGATGCAGGCACACCTCCAGCGCCGCCTCAGGCACGTCCGCGCCTTGTTTGAGCATCTCGAAACCACGCTCCGGGTGGGTGCGAATGACGTTGAACTCGGCCTCGCTCAATTGACCCGGCTTGTTCAGCACGTCCTGCGGCATGGCCATCTTGCCGATATCGTGCAAGAGCCCGGCCAAGCCAGCCTCCCGGGTTTGAGCCTCATCCAGCCCAAGCCGGCGCCCCAAAGACACCATCAAGGCGCACACCGCCACCGAGTGCATATAGGTGTAGTTGTCCTTGGTCTTCAGGCGCGCCAAGCTGATCAGGGCCGAAGGATTGCGGGCCACCGAATCGGCCACCTCTTCGACGATGGGCAGGCATTGCTCGGTATCCACCGCGCGGCCCATGCGCGCCTCACCAAACAACGACAACACCGCCTGACGCGAACGGTTCACCACCTGGCCCGCACGCTCAATCTCGGCCCCGAGGCTGACGCGCGCCGGAGGCATCGGTGCTGGCACGGCTGCGGGGGCAGGTGGCACTGGCGGCGCTGGCGTAGCGGTCGCCGGCAATTCAAACGGCAAGGGTGCCGGCGCTTGCGGGGCCACGTCGTCGCCCTTGCTGCAATCGATCCAAACCATCGCCACACCGCTGGTCAGCAAGGCCTCCAAATCGGCCTGATCCTGCAGCAAGAACTTGGTCTTCCAAAAGGGATGCGACAGCCACGAGCCTTCCAGTGACTGGATAAACATGCCCAACTGGACTTGTTGGGTGGCTATCTTCTTGAGCATGAAAAGTCGGAAGGAAGTGCGCGCGAACAGAGCTTGAGGCGAGCAGTATGTCTCACCCTAATCGCGCCGAACAGCCGATCAACTGCCCCTTGCGCAGGCTATTCCACCGAAAGGTCTGACCGATAAGCTTGACGCAATCAGGCCTTTCGCCAAATCTCGTCCAGATGGGTGAAGCCCCAGTCCTGCGGCGACTCACGCGAGATGACCCGGTCGCCGACATTGGGCTCGGACAAATCCAGCGTCTGCACCGAAATCGGCAGCTTGGACCGTGTGGAATAGAACACCCGCACCACCGGTGCGGCCAGATTGTGTTGATTCAGATCCACCACCACCGCCAATCGGCCGGACTCCAGCTTGACCAAGCTGCCGACCGGATAGATGCCCACGCACATTACAAAGGCCTTGAACACCACCGGGTCAAATTGCCCGGTCCACTGGGCCATGCGCTGGATCGATCCGGCCGGGTCCCATGCAGCTTTGTAGGGCCGCGTCGAGGTGATGGCGTCGTAGACATCACAGACGGCACCCATACGCGCCAACAGGCTGATCTGGTCGCCCTTCAGCCGCTTGGGGTAGCCCGTACCGTCGACCTTTTCGTGGTGGTGCAGGCAGACATCCAGCGCCGCATCAGGCACCCCGCCGCTGTCCTTCAAAATTTGATAACCCCGCACCGGATGCGAGCGGATCACATTGAACTCGGCATCGGTCAACTGCCCCGCCTTATTCAAAATATCCAGCGGCATGGCCATCTTGCCGATGTCGTGCAACAAGCCGGCCATGCCGGCCTCGCGCATCTGGTCTTCGTCCATGCCAAGTTGCCGCCCCAGCGACACCATCAAGGCACAAACGGCCACCGAGTGCATATAGGTGTAATCGTCCTTGGTCTTGAGTCGCGCCAAGCTGATCAGAGCCGAGGGATTGCGCGATACCGAATTGGCGATCTCTTCCACCAGCGGCAGGCATTGATCGGCGCTGACCGATTTACCCATGCGCGCTTCGCCAAACAAGGCCATCACCTGATCGCGCGAGCGATGCATCAACTGGGTGGCATGCTCCATCTCGGCGCTCAGACTGACACGCTCTTGAGCCTTGGGTCGAAGCAGCGGAGGCGCGGCCACGGGTGGCTTGGGGGGCTCGGGCTCCACCGCCTGGACCACCGGGGCCGGGACTGGCGCTTGAGCCTCGGGCTCAGCGGCCCTCTCGGGTGCGATAACCGGCGCTTCGGAAGAGGCCACATCGCCGCCCTTGCTGACGTCGATCCACACGGCCGGCACGCCGCTCTTCTTCAGCGCCGCCAAATCAGCCGGCTCTCGCAAGACGAATTTGGTCTTCCAGAATGGATGCGACAGCCACGAGCCCTCCATCGACTGGAGGTACATGCCCAACTCAACCTGTTCGGTGGGAATTCTCTTGAGCATCGGTCGCCAAAAATAGTCTGATCAACAACGCACCGCCCAAGTATCACCCGAGCGAAGCCGGTCCTTGGCTCAGAAATGCACAAAAAAACCGCCCTGGGGCGGTTTTATCTGCTTTGTTGCGTGTCGGGGACTTGCCCCACCACGATCAACGGAGCTTGCTTTGCGGCACCGTGCGCAACTCGCTCGGCAGCGAAGCCAGATACTTGGCCAGCGCCTTCAATTCAGCAGCGCTGAATTGCTTGACCTGCCCGGCCATGATGGCATTGCTGCGGCCGACGACCGCTTGGCCTTCGGTTTGATAAGACTTCAAAGCCACATTCAGATAGTCGGCATGTTGGCCGGCGATCTTGGGGTAAGCGCCGTCGATCGGCTTGCTGAAGTTGGCGCCGTGGCAGGACACGCAAGCGCCCTTGGTCAACAACTCGGCGACTTGAGCCGAAGGTGCCGGCACGGTCTCAGCCACAGGCGGCACGCCGGCTTGAGTTTCGTAGAAGGCAGAAATGTCGGTGATGTCTTGCTCGGTCAGGCTCAGCGCAATGCCACGCATGGTGGGGTGCTTGCGCTCGCCCTTGGCATAGGCGGTCAGTGCCGAGGCGATGTACTTGGCGTTTTGGCCAGCAATCATCGGCACCTTGTGCACTTCTGGGAAGCTGGCCTGGTAGCCCGGGATGCCATGGCAACCAATGCACATGGCAATCTTGGTTTGCACCGCAGGAGCGGCCGAAGCAGCCTCCTTGGCTTGAACGGTAGCGGCGGCGCCCAACAGCGTGGCCAAGGCGAGCGAGATCTGCAGCAGTTTTTTCATGGTCCCGGGGGGTCTTGATCTTGTACCGACGGGCATTATAGGGGGCCACTTATACTGAATCATCACCTTTTGAAGTTTGATCTAAACCATGAAATTTGAAGGCTCGGAACAATACGTCGCCACACCCGACCTGATGCTGGCCGTCAACGCCGCAGCCACGCTACAAAGGCCGCTGCTGATCAAGGGCGAGCCCGGTACTGGCAAGACCATGTTGGCCGAGGAAGTGGCGCAGGCGCTGGGTATGCCGCTGTTGCAATGGCATATCAAATCGACCACCAAGGCCCAGCAAGGCCTGTATGAATATGACGCGGTGAGCCGCCTGCGCGACAGCCAGTTGTCCGGCATCGAAGGATCTGAGAAGGTCCGCAATATTGAGAACTACATCGTCAAGGGTGTGCTCTGGCAAGCCTTCGAGGCCGACCGCCCTGTGGTGCTCTTGATCGACGAGATCGACAAGGCCGACATCGAATTCCCCAACGATCTGCTGCGCGAGATCGACCGCATGGAGTTCTATGTCTACGAGACCCGCCAGCTGATCAAGGCCCGCCATCGCCCGCTGGTCTTCATCACCTCGAACAATGAAAAAGAACTGCCTGACGCGTTTTTGCGCCGTTGTTTCTTCCACTACATCAAGTTCCCGGAAGCGCAGACGATGCAGGCCATCGTCGATGTGCACTTCCCCGGGCTGAAGCAGGAATTGCTCAGCGCTGCGCTGAAGACCTTCTTCGAGGTGCGCAATCTGCCCGGCCTGAAGAAGAAGCCCTCGACCTCGGAATTGCTCGACTGGCTGAAGCTCTTGGTGGCCGAAGACATCCCCACCGAATCGCTGCAAGGCCGCGATGACAAGGTCTCGATTCCACCGCTGGTGGGCGCCTTGCTGAAGAATGAGCAAGACCTGACCCTGTTTGAGAAGCTGGTGCAGATGCAGCGCCACAACCGCTGAAGCCTCGCACCATGAGCACCGACATCAAAAAAGCCGCCCGCGAAGGGCTGGCCGACGCAGCCGGTTTTGTGCTGGGCGCCCTGGGCGGCTGGCAACTCGGCGCAGCCTTAGGCTACGACTGCATCAACACGCCCGGCTGGGCCGCGCCACAACTGATCGGCCTGGTGCTGATCGTGGCCGGCTGCGGCGCCGGTCGCTGGCTGTTCCGCCGCCTGCTGGCCTGAGCCACCCAAACCCATCGACACCCCTTCCACCGAGCCGAGACTGCCCATGACGCCAAGCAAGCCGAAGAAGAAGCACGAGAAACTCTTTGATGTCGAAGCGCTCTGGCAGATGGCGCGCGTCGGTGCGCCCAGCCTCTCGCCCGACGGCGCGCAGGCGGTGGCCGGGGTCACCCAATATTCGATGGAGAGCAACAAGAGCCAGTCCAGCCTCTATCTCTTGTCCACGCTGGGCGGCGAACCGCGCCGTCTGACCAGCGCCGGCGACAAGGACGGCGCGCCGCAATGGAGCCCCAGCGGCGAGCAGATCGCCTTCGTTGCCAAGCGCGAGCAAGAAGGCAGCAAGGACGAAGAGGCTCAGCTCTATGTGATCGCCCCCGACGGCGGCGAGGCGCGCCGCGTTTGCGAGATCGCTACCGGTGTCGAAGCCTTCAAATGGCTGCCGGATGGCCGCCATATCGCCGCCATCTCCTGGGTCTGGCCGAAATTGAAAGGCCAGAAAGCGCAAGCGCAAGCCTTGAAGGACTTCAAGGCCCGCAAAGAGACCGGCTACGTCACCAGCGAGACCTTCTACCGCTACTGGGACCATCACATCCCGATGGGCCGCGTGGCCCACCTGCTGCTGGTCGACACCCGCACGGGCAAGGTCCGCGACCTCTTCGAGGGCAGCAACTTCGAGCTCGGCCGCTCCGACCCCGACGCGAATGTGTTTGACATCTCGCCCGATGGCCGCCGCATTGTTTTCGCCTTCGACCCAGCGCCCGAGAAAAAGGTCGGCCATTGTTTTGCGCTGGCCGAGTTGGAGATCAAGAGCGGCGAATTCCGCACCCTCTTGCAGGACCCGGCCTGGGATTTTCAGGCGCCGCGCTACAGCCATGCCGGCCAGCATCTGGCCTTTTTGGCCAGTCATCAAGGCCTCAAACACACCATGCCTGCGCAGCTGGCGGTGCTCGACACACGCGGCCAATGGGCCGTCGTGTCGGCCGACTGGGACCATGAAGTGGCCGCGCCGCTGGTCTGGGCAGAGGATGATTTGTCGCTGCTGTTTTGCGCCGAGCAAGAAGGTCGCCGCCACCTGTGGCGTTTCGATCTGCCCGAGGCGCAGGCCCGCATCGAATTCAAGGGCGGCCATGCGGCCAGCTTTGCGGCCGCATCCGGCGTCATCGTCGTCAACCACGACAGCGCCCATTTCCCCTCGCGCCTGTCGGTGCTGGACGAGGACAAAGCCCCGCACCGCATCGAGTCTTTCAATCAGGACCTATTGAACAGCCACACCCTGCCCGCTACCGAAGAAGTGTTCTACAGCGGCGCGCAAGGCGAACGTGTCCAGATGTGGTTGAGCTACCCGCCCGGTTTCAACCCCAAGAAGAAGTACCCGGTGATGCACCTGATTCACGGCGGCCCGCACACCTGCGCGGGCGACGCTTGGCATTGGCGCTGGAATACCCAGTTATTTGCCGCCGAGGGCTATGTGGTGGCGAGCGTCAATTACCACGGCTCATCAAGCTTCGGCTACGCCTTTCTCGACTCCATCACGCACCGCTGGGGTGAGCTGGAGTTGCAAGACATCGAGGCCGGCACCGACTGGCTGCTGAAACAGCCCTGGGCCGACAAGAGCCGCATCTTCGCCACCGGCGGTAGCTATGGCGGCTTCATGGTGGCCTGGATGAATGGTCACATCAAGCCGGGCCGCTACCAGGCCTATGTCTGCCACGCCGGCTGTTTCGACTGGCAAGCCATGTTCGCTGACGACTGCTACAGCTGGCATGTCAAGGAACTGGGCGCCTATTACTGGAACGACCCCGCCAAGATCGCCGCGCAAAGCCCGCACTCCTTCGCCCAGCACATGCAGACCCCAACCCTGGTGATCCACGGTGCCATGGACTACCGCGTGCCGGACGCCCAAGGTCTGGCCTACTACAACACCCTCAAGGCCAGGGATGTCGACGCTCGCCTGCTCTGGTTCCCGGATGAAAACCACTGGATCCTGAAGCCACAGAACAGCCGGCTTTGGTATGCCGAATTCATGGCCTGGCTGAAGAAATACGAGCCCGCAAAACCGAGCAAGGCCAAAAAAAGTTAAAGAGCGGCCGGGCTACTCGGCCTGGCCCCAATCGGCGTCGCCGCAGAGCACACGCAGGCGCCCCTCTTGCCAAAAAGCTACCGAGACGGTGATGCACAAACGGGCGCCATGCAGGCTCAGATACGGCCGCGTCACCTGCACTTCGCCGATGCTGGCCAGCGCACGGCGAAAGTAGGGCCGGCGCGCCCAGCGGGCATCCCCGGCGCGCTCCAGCGGGGCGAAGCGCTGATCGGTCTCGAGCACCGCCGCGGCGGGCATTTCGCGCTCACCCAACTCGCGGCCATGCTCGTCCAGCAAGTAGCACAGCTGCGCCCCCTCCAGGCGCAAGAACGCCTCACAAGCCTGGCGCAGGCCACGCCCCTGCTGCAGGGGCAAGAGCGCCAAGGCCATCGCCGTGCGGTAAGGCGCCACACGTTCGTCATAGCGCTGGCGCCCCTGCGAATGAGAGGCGTCAAACAGATCCCAGACGTCCTCGATCACCGGTGACACCGCCCCGGCCGTCAGCAGTTCGGCCTGCGGCCTGCCAAAGGCGTAGCCCTGCACCAGGTCGATATCGGCATCCAGCGCCAGCTGCGCCTCATCGCGCGTCTCAACGCCCTCCAGCAGCACCAAGGCACCGCACTCATGCAATAGCGACACCATCTGCGTCAGCACCCGCGCCATGCGCGGCGACGCCGTGGCTTGCTGCAGCAGGCCTCGATCCAATTTGACGATCTCGGGCTTGATGCGCCAGATGCGGTCAAAGTTTGAATGCCCGGCCCCAAAGTCGTCCAGCGCCAGCAGGCAGCCGGTGCGCCGAGCCGCCGCCACCGCGTGCTCAAACTTTTCATCCTGCGCCATCACGTCCTCGGTCACCTCAAGGACCAGGCGACTCATAGGCAGTCCCAGTTGCTGCACCACTTCAATCGCCTGCGCCAGCATCTCGGCGTGTCGACTGGCATGCACAAACACGGCCGGGTGGATATTGAGAAACAACCAGCAGTCCTGCGAGCGCTGCTCCACGAAGTTATGCACATGCAGCAGGCGGCACAAGCGGTCCAAGTGCACCTGCTCTTCAAAACTGCCCACCCGCTCAAAGGCGTGCAGCGGTGACAAGACCTGGCCCTGTGCATCGCTGACCCGAATCAGGGCCTCATAGCCCACCGGGCGTCGGTGCGGGAAGCTGTAAATCGGCTGGAAATGGCTGCGCAAGAAGTGGCCGCCATGCCGCGCCAGCCACCGGCCAGACCGCTCGGGGTCTTCGTCGATCGAGGCGTAAAGCGCCGCCAGCATTTGTTCGACTTCGGGATTCATGCACTGCCCCTCGTTTGCACCACGTCCAGTCTGGCACAAGGCGCGACGCGATACCAAGCGAACCGCGCTCCAAAGTCAAAAAGTAACACCAAGAATCAGGCTTCTTTTCCCGCGACTTCACGACATCGGCTTGGCGCAATATATCTAGCTAGCAAAAGTGAAGGTGCGGGCTGAACGCGGCATCGTCGCCGCCAACAAGGTCTATGACGGCACGACTGCCGCCACGCTGAACAGCAGCGGCGCGGCCTTCACCGGCAAGGTCACAGGCGACTCCCTGAGCGTGGCCACCGCCAACGGCGTCTTTGCCGACAAGACGGCGGCGAATGGCAAGACGGTGGCTATCACCGGCCTGAGCCTGGGCGGCACCGATGCCGGCAACTATGTGCTGGACAGCAACACCGCGAGTGCCAAAGCCGATATCACGCGCGCGCCAATCAGCGCCGTGACCGGCATTAACGCCCTCAGCAAGCTTGAAGACGGCACAGCGGTTGCTCAAGTGAAGCTGGACCAGGCGGTGCTCGTAGGTCGAATTGGCGACGACCAGTTGAACGTGAGCTCCGCTGCGGCGCAGTTCGATAGTGCCATGCCAGGCCTGCAAAAGCCGGTGAGCATCCAGAACATCACCCTCGGGGGCACGGACGCATTGAACTACCAACTGCTACAAACCAGCAGCACCAGCGTGGCAGACATCACCGCCAAGCCCCTGCCACCGACACCGCCGGTAGCGCCACCACCGGCACCCGCGGCAGTAAAGGTCAGCGAACAGCCTGTCGCCGCCCCTGCCGAGGTGGCACGTACGAGCAGCCCCGCAAGCACAGCGTTGACGGCGGGAATCAATGTGGCGCTGACACAAGCGCCGAGCAATGCGGAGCAAGGTCTTATCAGCGTGAGTGTGCCGCGCAACACCGCGACGGCGGGATCGGGCTTCAGCTTTGCCCTGCCAGAGCCTTTGCAGAAATCAATCGAAGCCAGCGGCGCCACCGCAAGGGCCAGTACCCTCAAAGGCGAGGCATTGCCGAGTTGGCTGCGCTTTGATGCGGCGACGTACAGCTTTATCGCCAGCGCGGTGCCTGACGGCGCCCTGCCCTACCAGGCCGTGATCACCATCAACGGTCAACGCACTGTGGTTGTGATCGCCGAACGGCAGGACTGAGGCCGGCGCCAGGCTCGAGGCAAGCAGCGACGCTGATCAAAGGCCAGTGGATAATCATTCCACTGGCCTTTTTCGCCGCTTTCTCCCCGACCGGGCTGCCATGCTGATCAAGTTCTTCTACACCCTGCGCGCCGCCAAGCTACCGGTTTCCGTGCGGGAGTTTTTGACCCTGTTGGAAGGGCTGAAGGCCGGCGTGATCGGGGCCGATGGGCCGCCCTCAATCGATGATTTCTACTACCTGGCCCGTACCAGCCTGGTCAAGGACGAGGCTCATTTCGACAAGTTCGACCGCGCCTTCGCGGCCTATTTCAAGCGCGTTGAACTGCTGACCGACTTCACGCAGGATGTGCCGCTCGAGTGGCTGCGCAAACATCTGGAGTTGGAACTGACGCCCGAGCAAAAGGCGGCCGTCGAGAAGATGGGCTGGAACGAGCTGATGGAAACGCTGAAAAAGCGTTTCGAGGAACAGAAAGAACGGCACGAAGGTGGCAATAAGTGGATAGGCACCGGCGGCACCAGCCCCTTTGGCAATAGCGGCTACAACCCGCAAGGTATTCGCATCGGCGGCGCCAGCAAGAACAAAAGTGCCGTCAAAGTCTGGGAGCAGCGTGCCTACAAGGATTACGACGACCAGTTGGAACTCGGCACGCGCAATATCAAGGTGGCGTTGCGCCGCCTGCGCCGCTTCGCCCGCGAGGGCTCGGAGCTCGAACTGGATCTGGACGACACCATCCACAAGACCGCCGCCAACGCCGGCTTGCTAGACATTCGCATGCAACCGGAGCGCCACAACAAGGTCAAGGTGCTGCTGCTGATGGATGTGGGCGGCACCATGGACGAGCATGTGCATCGGGTTGAGGAGTTATTCTCGGCCGCCAAGAGCGAGTTCAAGCACATGGAGTTCTACTACTTCCACAACTGCGTCTATGACTTTGTGTGGAAGAACAATCGCCGTCGCTTCGCCGAGAAAACCGCTACCTGGGACATCATTCGCAAATACAACCGCGACTACAAGCTGATCTTGGTCGGTGACGCCACCATGAGCCCCTACGAAATTTTGCAGCCCGGCGGCAGCGTCGAATACAACAACGAAGAGGCCGGCGCCGAATGGCTGCAACGGTTGGCCAACGCCTTCCCCAAGTACGCCTGGATCAACCCCGAACCCCAGGGCGTCTGGCAGTACCGCCAAAGCGTCGCTCTGATTCAGCAGATCATGCATCAACGCATGTTCCCGCTCTCGCTCGCAGGCTTGGAAGGTGCCATGCGATTGCTGAGCAAATGAAGTCTGACTTGTTGTTCACGCACATTTGGGCGCGCTGCAGGCCGGCGACTTGGCTGCTGCTGTGTGCCGCCAGTTTGGTGCTGCCGGCGTGCAGCAGCTTGCAGAACTTGGGCCAAGCCCTCGATCCGACGGCAGCGGCCAAAGCCGACCGTGAGGCCAATGCCAGCGGCCGCCGCTTGGTGGCCGAGTACACGCTGCAGGTGCAGGCGCCCACCAAGTTGAAGGACTTGCTGGAAGAACACCTGGACCTGGCGCGCTTTCGTCGCGCCCCTGAGGACCAGCGCCTGAGCCCGCAGGAACTGGGCCGTTTGAGCGCAGCGGCGCCGCAACAGGCGCGCGCCTTGCTAGAGACCGAAGGCTACTTCAACGCAGACGTGACGGTAGAGCGCAGCGATGTGCTCGGTCGCCCCGAGGGTCGCAGCAGCGAGCCCCCCACCATCACCGTCAAGGTGCAGCCCGGCCCACAAGCCAAGATCAGTGCGCTGGAATTGAACTTTGCCGGTGAGTTGCTGGAGCCGGCGCCCGAGCATGCGGCAGACAGGAGCCCCAGCGCGGCGCTGCTCGCCCAAAAGACCCGGCAACGTGAACGCTTGCGTCGAGACTGGGATTTAGGCCTCGACGCACCCTTCAGCCAAGACGCCTGGAGCAGTGCCAAATCATCGCTGCTCGGTCGGGTGCGCACCCAAGGCTACCCACTGGCACGCTGGAGCGAGACGGCGGCGCGCGTCGACGCCGAGAGCAATAGCGTTGAGCTGGCGCTGACGCTAGAAAGCGGGCCGCTGTTCCGCCTCGGTGAAATCCAGATCACCGGGCTGAACCACCAACCAGCCAGCGTGGTGGAGCGCTTGGCCGGCTTCGTGCCGGGCGAGCCCTACTCCGAGCGCAAGATGCTGGACTTTCAGGAGCGCCTGCTCAAGACCACCTTGTTCGACACCGCCAATGTCGACATCCGGCCGGAGGGCGAAAGCCCCGACCATGCGGCCAGCAGCACCGTCTATGTGCAGGTCAAGGAAGCACCGCGGCAACAGGTGACGCTGAGCTTGGGTTTTGACACCGCCTCCGGCCCGCGCATCGGCGCTGACTACACCAACCGCCACCCTTTTGGCCTGGACATGCGCGCCCGCACCAAACTCAAGCTGGGCAGCAAGGAAAGCTCGGCCGACCTGGAACTGAGCTCCCATCCCTTGAGCGATATGCAGCGCAATCTGGGCGCCTTGTTTGTCGAGCGCCTCAAGCATGAGGACACCGCCACCATCAATCTGCGCGCCCGCCTTGGCCGCATCCGCGAGACCGAACGCGAAGATCGCACCTATTACCTAGAAGCGCTGCGCGCCTTCGAAAACAAACCCGGCAAGGACACCCATGCCGGCGCCGTCTCGGCCAATGTGCAGTGGACGCTTCGCCGGGTTGACAGCACGCTACGCCCGACCAAGGGCTATACCGGCTCGCTGCTGTTGGGCGCCGGCTATGCCGACAGCTCCACCGAAGACAACGGTTACTTCGGCCGCAGCCAGCTCAAGCTCTATGGTTACTACCCGCTGCCGGGCGGCTGGTACAGCTCGGCACGCACCGAATGGGGCCAGATATTTGCGCCGGCCAGCGTCGGCCTACCGGAGAAGCTGCGCTTTCGCACCGGCGGCGATGAGTCGGTGCGCGGCTATGGCTTTGAGGACCTGGGGCCGGTTGATGCACTCGGCACGGCCACCGGAGGCCGGGTGCTCTGGAACGGCAGTGTCGAGCTGGCCCACGCCTTCATGCCCAGCCTGCCCGATCTATTGGGCGCGGTGTTTGCCGACGCCGGTCAGACGGCCCGGACCTGGGGCGAATTGAAGCCCACCACCAGCCTGGGCCTGGGCTTGCGTTATCGCAGCCCGCTGGGCACCCTGCGCCTTGACTATGCACGCGCCACCGCGCTGCAACGCTGGCGCCTGCATTTCAGCGTGGGCATTGCCTTGTGATGAGTCAGCAACCAGACCCAAGCCAGCAAGCCCCGGCGGCAGGCCAAGCAAGCCCGGACAGCGGCGCCCAAGTGATTGCCGAAAGCGCCCCGGTGGCGAAACCCCAGCCCGCGCTCTGGCGTCGCGGCCCCGGCTTGCTGCCCGGCCTGCTGGCCTTGCCGGTGCTGGCCGGCACCATCGGCTGCGCGCTGTGGTGGGGCGTCGCCACCCAGCCGGGCACGAATTGGCTCTTGCAACAAGTACCAGGTCTACAGGTGAGCGAGCCCGAAGGCAGCCTGATCGGGGACTTCTCGGCCAAGCGGCTCAGCTATGTGCTGCCCGGCAGCCAAGACAAGCTGGAACTGGAGGACTTGCGCTGGCGCGGCCTGTCGCTGCGCTGGAATCGCTCGCCCCGGCTCTGGGCCGACCTGCAGATCGAGCACCTGCAGGCGCAAAGACTGCAGCTGCACCTGCAACCCAGCCAAGAGCCGAGCAGCGCCCCGAGTGATTTGAATTTGCCGATTGGCGTGCAAGTGGCTCGTCTGCAGGTGGCCGAGATGCTGCTGCCCAGCGTCAGCGACAAACCGCTCAGCGCGCTGCAAGCCAGCCTGCAGCTCGGGGCCAAGGGCGGCACCGAACACCAGCTCAAACTTGACTCACTGCACTGGGACCTGTTGCAGATGAGCGGCACGGCCAGCATTCAGGCCGGCGGCAGCATGGCCCTGCAAAGCAGCCTGGAGCTGCGCTCCAAGGCCGATGACGCCGAGAACCTGCCGGCCTGGCAGGCCCAGTTGCAAGCCAAGGGCCCACTGCAAGACCTGACCCTGAGCGCCCATTTGCAGGCCGAGTCTCAACAATTGCAGGCTCAGGCGCAAGTCCAGCCGTTTGCGGCTTGGCCGCTGTCGCACGCCAAATTGGACACCCATCAGCTGGACCTCTCGGCCCTGGTCTCGGGGCTGCCACGCACCAGCCTGAACGGTCAAGCCGAGTTGCTCGCACAGCCAAGCTCACAAACCCAGCCACCCGGTGGGGCCTCCACCAGCGCCGGCCCAAGCCTGGTACTCAAGAGCCAGTTGAGCAACAGCCTGGCCGGACGCTGGAATGAACAAGGGCTGCCGATTCGCAGCCTGAACCTGGATCTGGCCTTCGCTCCGGGTGACCCGGCCGCGCTGAGCATCAAGCAATTGGAGTTGCTGCTCGGCAGCGCCCGGCAGCCGGCAGGTCGGGTGCACGCCAAGGGCCAGAGCAGCAAGGACAAGGGCAGCGCCTTGACCGTTGCCATTCAGGACCTGGACAGCGAGGCCCTCGACGCGCGTGCGGCCGCCCTGCAGTTGGCCGGCGAGATCGAGCTCAGCACCCGCCAGCCGGTCAACCAAATCGGCACACCGGGTGAGGCGCCCGCGCAGCTGGAGATCATCGCCAAGCTCGAAGGTCGGCTGCTGAACAACGGCAAACTCGCCGGTGGCAAGACCCCATCGCCGGTGAGCACGGGAGCCGCCGGCACGACCCATGCACCCTTGAGTTTGCGCGCGCAGGCGCAAGTCTCCAGCACCGATCTGAATCTGCAGTCCTTCAAGCTGCGCTTCGAGGATGCCGAAGTCGAGGCCAGCGGCCAGCTCAAACTGAAGCAGGCCGCCAGCATGGCACAGGGGTGGCAAGCCCAGGCCAAGGTGCAAGCGCAAGCGCCGGATCTGCGCCGCTTCTGGCGTGGCGAAGAAGGCAGCAGCTGGCGCCAAACGGTACAGGCCTTGTCGGCTCAGTTCGAGGCCAATCTGCAGGCTGGCCCCAGGCCCGAGGGGGGCAAGACCCAATCGCCGGGCCTGTATGCCTACGCCCCCAGCGGCTCTGCTCGCCTGCAAGTGCTGCCGACCCAGTTGGCCGGCGTGCCCTTCAGCGCAGACATTGGGTACACCCATCTCGAGCGCCACCTCCCCCCCCAGCTCAAGGCCGAACTGAACGCCGGCGCCAACAACCGACTGCAAGCCCAGGGTGAGCTGAATCAGGCGGGCGCCATGCAGGCCGAAGCGGAGCTGCAATTCGCGGAACTTGCCTCGCTGCAGCCGCTGCTGACGGCGTTCCGGGCCCCAGCAGCTGCAGCATCCAATTCAGTCCAAACGGCGAAAACGAGCGGAACAGCCCCGGCGCTGCGCACCACAGCGCCTGCCAAGCCGGCGGCACCGGCGCAATTGCTAGGCAGCCTGCAAGGCAAGCTGAAGCTGCAGACGACCGTTGCCCAAGCGGGCCCGGTGAAGCCCGGGCAAATGCCAGCCCCATGGACTTGGCATAGCCAGGCCGAGATGCAGGCGCGTGGCTTGCGACTCAGCGGCTTGCCCAATCGGGCCGCCCTGCAATTGAACGCTGCCGACCTGCAATGGGATCTCGACAGCGCGCAGGACGCCCCTCTGGCCCTGAGCGCCAAAATGGAGCAACTCAGCGGCAGCGGCTGGACCCTACCCAACGCCAGCGCCAGCTTGCAAGGCAGCTGGGCCAAGCACCGCTTCGAGTTGCAAGCATTGGCCGAAGGCAAGCTGCCGGCGGCCTTGATCGCCCCCGGCCAAGCCACCAACAAGCAAGGCGATGTCACGCTGCGCGGCCCGTTGAGCATGAGCATGACCGGCAGCCTGAGTGCGGCGCCCAACCAAGCCTGGCGCGACGGCGCCAAGTGGTCAGCCAGCGAGATCAAGCTGTTTGCACAGCCTCAAACTACGCCGCTGCCGCAAGGTCCGAACAGAGAACCGGCCAAAGAGTTGATCAAAGGCCCCTGGCTGAAGGCGCAGAACCTGCAACTGAATTTGGGCCTGGGGCCGCAAGCGCGGCTGCAACAGCTGCAGCTGGAGCCCGGCCGGATCGAGCTGCTGGGCGCAGGCCTAAGTTGGCAGCAAGCGCAATGGACGGCGGCCAACCCCGAGGCTCGACTGGCCCAACCGCTGGAGGACGCCTTCAATCTTGATCTCCGGCTTGAGCCGCTGTCGGTGGCGCCATTGCTGGCGCACTTGCAGCCCGACTTCGGCTGGAGCGGCGATCTGGTCGTGGTCGGCCACGCACGTGTGCACAGCTCACCGCAATTCAGCGTCGATATGGCGCTGGAGCGCAGCGCCGGTGACCTGATCGTGAGCGACGACAGTGGGGTGCAAAAACTCGAACTCAGCGAGATGCGCCTCGGCGTCGTCGGCAGCCCCGGTGTTTGGCATGTGACCCAGGCGCTGGCGGGGCGCAATGTGGGCGTGTTGGGCGCCGCGGCAACCGCTCGCAATGAAGACCCGACAAAGTGGTGGCCCAATGCTCAGTCCAAACTCGAAGGCGTGTTGGAGGCTCGGGTGGCCAATCTCAGCACCTGGGGTGCCTGGGTACCGACCGGCTGGCGCATGGGCGGCAATGTGTTTGCGAACGCCAGTTTCGCTGGTCGCCTGAAGGCACCCGAGTTCAAGGGACGTGCCGGCGGCTCGGCCTTGGTGCTGCGCAACCCTTTATTGGGCGTGGACCTGCAGCGCGGTGAGTTTGCACTCAGCCTGGATGGCGGGCAGGCCAAGCTGGAGCAGTTCAAGGCCTACGCCGGTGAGGGCGAACTGTCGGCCCATGGCGAGGTTTTGTTCGGCGCGAAGCCGCGGGTGGACCTGCATCTGCTGGCCGACAAATTTGGCGTCTTGCGCCGCGTAGACCAAAGGCTGGCGGTCAATGGACGCGTCGATCTGGCGCTCGACGCTGACTTGCTGGACGTGCAGGGGCAGCTGGATGTGCATGACGGTCTGTTCGATTTTTCGCGCGGCAATGCGCCCGAGCTGGGCGATGACGTGACGGTGCATCGGCCAGACGCGGCAGCCAACGATGCCGGCGCCAAAGCTGCCTCGACCAGCAAACGCCGCATCAAGGTCAAGATCGACATCGACCTGGGCAAGAAGCTGCGCGTCAAGGGCTACGGACTGGACACCTTGCTGGCCGGCAATCTGCAACTGACCCAGACCGCCAGCGGCCCCGCCCTGCACGGCCGCATCAGCACCGAAAGCGGCACCTTCGATGCCTACGGCCAAAAGCTTGAAATCGAAAAAGGCCAAATCAGCTTCAACGGCGTTGTCGACAACCCGCGCCTGGACGTGTTGGCCTTGCGGCCCAGCCAGGAGGACCAACGGGTGGGTGTCAGCATCACCGGCACAGCCCAAAAGCCACGCGTCAAGCTCTACTCCGAACCGGCGCTGGATGAGCGCAGCACCTTGTCCTGGTTGCTGCTGGGCCGCGCACCGAGCGAGTTGGGCTCGCAAGACAGCGCCCTGCTCAGCAGCGCCGCATTGGCCCTGCTGAACGGCCAGGGGGAAAGCAAGACGGCCAAGCTGATCAAGTCGGTGGGTCTGGACGAGTTGTCGTTCAGCGACAGCGGCGTCGAAGCACAGGGCACGGTGGTGCGCCTGGGCAAGCAGTTGTCGAAGCGCTTGTATGTCGGCTATGAACGCGGCCTCAACGCCACCGCCGGCAGTTGGCAGCTGATCTACCGCCTGGCGCAACGCTTCACGCTGCGCGCGCAGTCCGGCGATGACAATGCGCTGGACCTGATCTGGCAGTGGAAGTGGGAGTAAGCCGCAGCTCTGGCCTCAAGGGCTGTCACAGGCTTTCATGCGAGAATGCGCGCCGGTCAAAGGCCGCGCGCCTGAGTCCAGTCTCTCCGTAGTTCAATGGATAGAACGGCCGCCTCCTAAGCGGCAAATACAGGTTCGATTCCTGTCGGAGGGACCAATGAGGGCGACCAAGCCCGGCGGGCTTCAGGCCCATCATTGGCGAATGCCGAGGTTCGCCATTTGGCTACACCCGGCTCAGCGCTGCCGCATCGCGCGAGACAGCATCAGCACCGGTACCAGACCGACCAAGACAATGGCCAGCGAGGGCAAAGCCGCCTCGCCGAGTCGCTCATCACGCGCCAACTGATAGGCCACCACCGCCAAGGTGTCGCTGTTGAAGGGCCGCAGCACCAGAGTGGCCGGCAGCTCCTTCATCACATCGACAAACACCAACAGCGCAGCCGCCAGCGCCGAGCGCGCCAGCAGTGGCGCATGCAACACGCGGAATAAGCGCCCCCGCGAGGCACCAAGCAAGCGCGCGGTTTCATCAACGGTGGGCGAGATACGCGCATAACCCGCTTCGACCGACTGCAGGGCCACGCCGGAGAAACGCACCAGATAGGCATAGACCAGCCCGGTGATGGTGCCGGTGATGATGGGCGTCAGGCCGAGTTGCGGCGCATGCGTTTGCAGCCAGCCAAGGGGCAGCAAAATGCCCACGGCAATCACCGCACCCGGCACCGCATAACCCAAGGACACCACGCGCAGGGCCGACTTCAGCAGCAGCCCGCCGCTGCCGATGCGGGCCGCGTATGCCAGGGCCAGGGCCAGGGCCACCGCCAAGGCGGCGGAGATGCCGGCCAACTGCAGGCTGGTCCAGGCCCATTCGGCAAAGCGCGCCAGCGGCAGGCCAAATTCGCCATAGCGAGCTTCTGCCACCATCAGCTTGAGCAAGGCCACCACCGGCAATACGAAACCCAACACGACCGGCAGCGCGCACAAGAGCACCGCCGCCAATGCCGGCCAGCCTTGCAAGCGCATGGAGCGAGCGTCCGCCGCATGCAGGGCGCCGGCGCGGCTGCTGGCGAAGCGCAGCTTGGCCTGGGCTCGCCGCTCCAACCACAGCAAACCGGCCACGGCCACCAGCAAGACCGAGGCCAGTTGCGCAGCAGCCAAGCGGTCATTCATCACCAGCCAAGCCTTGTAGATGCCGGTGGTCAAGGTGGACAAACCAAAATAGGCCCCGACCCCATAGTCCGCCAGCGTCTCCATCAGCGCCAGCGCCACGCCGGCCGCCAAGGCCGGCCGCGCCAGTGGCATCGCCACTTCACGCACCCGCCGCAAGGTGCCGGCGCCCAGGATGCGGGCGGTCTCCATCAAGGTCACGCCGCGCTCCAGCAGGGCCGTGCGGGTCAATAAATAGACGTAGGGATACAGGCAAAGAATGAACAGCAACACCGCGCCCGGCAGGCTGCGCACATCCGACCACAACGGGCCGGACGCGCCGGTCAGGCCGCGCAGCCAGGTTTGCAGCGCACCGCTGTATTGCAAGGCGTCGGTATAGGCATAGGCCGCCACATAAGCCGGCATCGCCATGGGCAAGAGCAAGGCCCATTCAAACCAGCGCCGACCGGGAAACTCAAACAGACTGACCGCCGCCGCGGTGGCACCGCCCAGCAAGGCCACGCCCAGCGCCACGCTGATCGACAACAGCAGCGAACTCCAGGCGTACTCTGGCAACACAGTCGCCAATTGATGCTGCAGCAGCGCCAGGGACTGAGCGTCCAAGGTCAACCAAGAGCCCAGCACGCCGAGCACCGGCACGGCCAATAGCAGGCAAACAACGGTGATCAAACGCAGCATGCGAGAAGAAAAACAGGTCGAAAGAAGTGACAAGACGTGACCCACAGGGCGCCGCGAGGGCATTCAGCGCCGCTGAGCATCGCTGTGCACAAGGGGCCGCCAGGGCCAACTCGCTATCATACGAGCCATGTTTCTTGCACTCGACCAGATCGGGCTGCGCTATCCCGGCAGCGCGGCGCCAAACGCCCAGGGGTCCGGCCCCAACAAGCGCCACGGCGCGGTTGACCATGTCACCCTGAGCCTCTCGCGCGGCCAAATCGGCGTCTTGATCGGCCCGTCCGGCTGCGGCAAGACCTCGCTGCTGCGCTGCATCGCCGGCTTGGAACGCTTGCAAAGCGGCCGCATCAGCATCGCCGGCGAAGCGCTGGCCGATGCCAGCCAGAACCTGCACATCAGCCCCGAGGCGCGCCGCATCGGCATGGTGTTTCAGGACTACGCCCTGTTCCCCCACCTGTCGGTGGCCGACAACGTTGGCTTTGGTCTACGCCACCTGGGCCGTCAGGCGCGCGAGTCGCGCATCACCGAGGTGCTGAATCTGGTCGGCTTGGCCCACGCCGCCAAGCGTGCGCCGCATCAGTTGTCAGGCGGCCAGCAGCAACGCGTGGCCCTGGCCCGCGCCTTGGCGCCAGCACCGCGCTTGCTCTTGCTGGACGAGCCGTTCTCCAGCCTGGACGTCGATCTGCGCGAACATTTGTCGCAAGAGCTTCGCGCCATTTTGAAAGACAGCGGCACCACCGCCCTGTTCGTCACCCACGACCAAGCCGAGGCCTTCGCGATCGGTGATGTGGTCGGCGTGATGCACCAGGGCCGGCTGGAGCAATGGGACGCGGCTTACACCGTCTATCACCGCCCCGCAACGCGCTTTGTGGCCGACTTCATTGGCCACGGCGTCTTCACCGCCGGCCGGATTGTGCAAGCCGCGAGCGGCCCCGAGGTGGAAACGCCGGTGGGCAGCCTGATGGATGCCGAGGCCTGCGCGCTGGCCAGCGCCTATCCCGGCGGGCGCTGCGATGTGCTTTTGCGCGCCGACGACATCATCCATGACGATCTGGCGCCGGTGAAGGCGCAGATCGAGCGCAAGGTGTTTCGCGGCGCCGACTTTCTCTACACGCTGCGGCTCGCTTCGGGTGAGCGCATCATGGCCCATGTGCCCTCGCACCACGACCACCACATCGGCGAGTGGATCGGTATACGCGCCCATGTGGACCATGTGGTGACCTTCCCGCGACTCCAAAACGAGGCCGCATCGCAGGGCAGCGAAACGTAAAGCCTCTGTAAAGGCGGCGGTTTCGTCTGTTTGTGCACTTGAATCCATAGATTTGGACCGCCAAATGGGGGTGTCTACTCAGCAAGGGCGCGGCCGCCACGCATATACTGAGAAGGCGGTTTTCCACCCTCAAAACGGGCTGGGAGGCGCATGAATGCTGGAGACAGCAGATTTCTTCGACCGACGGATAGGACAGGCAAGCATCATGAGTGCCAAATTGAAAGTTGCAGGCTGGCTCGCTTTGGGCGCCGTGGCCGGAGCACTGACCACGATGCAATTGCAGGCGAACGCGCGCAGCAGCTTGTCGCCGCTGCCGCTCGAGGAACTGCAGCAACTCGCCGCCGTCTTTGGCATGGTCAAGTCTGACTATGTCGAGCCGGTGGACGAAAAGAAGCTGATCAATGACGCGATCGCCGGCATGGTGTCGGGTCTGGACCCGCACTCGCAATTCTTCGACAAGAAGAACTTCAAGGAATTCCGCGAAGGCACGACCGGCAAATTCGTCGGCGTCGGCATCGAAATCGGCATGGAAGACGGGCTGGTCAAGATCGTCTCGCCGATCGAAGGTTCACCGGCCTTCCGCGCCGGTCTGAAGAGCGGCGACCTGATCAGCAAGATCGACGACACGCTGGTGCGCGGCCTTGGCCTCGACCAGGCCGTCAAGCGCATGCGCGGCGAGCTGAACACCAAGGTTCAGCTGACCATCTACCGCAAGACCGAGAACCGCACCTTCCCGGTCACCATCGTGCGCGAGGAAATCCACAACCGCAGCGTGCGCGGCAAGGTGGTGGAGCCCGGCTACGCTTGGCTGCGTGTCAGCCAGTTCCAAGACAGCACGGTCGAAGACTTCGCCAAAAAGCTGGAAGAGATCTACAAGCAAGAGCCCAATTTGAAGGGCTTGGTGCTGGACCTGCGCAACGACCCGGGCGGCCTGCTCGAGGCCTCCGTGGCCATCTCGGCGGCCTTCTTGCCCAAGGATCTGGAGGTGGTCAGCACCAACGGTCAGATCGCCGACTCCAAGGCCAGCTTCAAGGCCAGCCCCGACTACTACCTGCGCCGCGGCGGCAGCGACCCGCTGAAGAAACTGCCGGCCGCGCTGAAGAAGGTGCCGATGATTGTGTTGGTCAACGAAGGCTCGGCCTCGGCCAGCGAAATCGTGGCCGGCGCACTGCAGGATCACAAACGCGCCACCATCATGGGTGCGCAGACCTTTGGCAAAGGCTCCGTGCAGACGGTGCGTCAGCTGAGCCCAGAAACCGCGCTGAAGATCACCACGGCGCGCTACTACACACCAAGCGGCCGCTCCATCCAGGCCACCGGCATCTTGCCCGACATCATGTTGGACGAGACCGCCGAGGGCAATGTCTTCGCTGCCCTGCGCACCCGCGAGGCCGATCTGGAGAAGCATCTGGGCGGCAAGGACGAGGTCAAGGACGAGGCCGCAGAAAAGGCGCGCGAAAAGGCTCGCGAAGATGCGCGCCAGAAGCTCGAGGCCGAATTCGCCAAGCGCAATGAGCCGCCCAAGCCCCTGCCTGAATTTGGCAGTGGCGAAGACTTCCAGCTGACCCAAGCGCTGAATCAGTTGAAGGGCAAGCCGGTGCTGGTGTCCAAGACCGCGGTCGAACGCAAGGCCGAGGCCAAGACCGAGTAAGCCTCCAGGCGCGCAAGAGTTCTTGTGCCGCCTCCCACACAGCAGCCCGCCCTCTCCGGCGGGCTGTTTTGCTTGCGCGCCGCGCTATGCTGCCGACCATGAATGACATGCAGTTGTTGCGCTACTCGCGCCATATCTTGTTGGATGACATTGGCATCGAAGGCCAGCAGCGGCTGCTGCAATCGAAGGCGCTGATCATCGGCGCCGGCGGCCTCGGTTCCCCGGCGGCCCTCTACCTCGGCACCGCCGGCGTCGGCCACATCACCTTGGTCGACGACGACACGGTGGACCTGACCAATCTGCAGCGTCAGATCGCCCACACCGAGGCGCGTGTCGGCAGCCCCAAGGTCGAATCGGCGGCGCAGGCGATGCGGGCCATCAACCCCGAATTGACCCTGCGCTGTGTGCAGGCCCGGGCCGACGCTGCGCTGCTGGACCGGCTGGTCGGCGAGGCCGATGTAGTGCTGGACTGCAGCGACAACTTCAGCACCCGGCACGCCATCAACCGCGCCTGCGTGGCGCACGCCAAGCCGCTGGTGGCGGGGGCGGCGATCGGCTTCGACGGGCAGATCAGCGTCTACGACAGCCGCCGGGCCGAAGCCCCCTGCTATGCCTGCTTGTTTCCGCCCGACAGCCAGATGGAAGAGGTGCGCTGCGCCACGATGGGCGTGTTCGCGCCGCTGGTCGGCATCATTGGCTGCATGCAGGCGGCCGAGGCGCTGAAGCTGCTGATGGGCTTGCCGACGAGCTTGGCCGGTCGCCTGCAAATGCTGGATGCCCGCCGGATGGAATGGAGCGAGATCGGCGTACAGCGCGATCCGCATTGCTGCGTCTGCCAAACACCGGGACCCAGCCCCGAATGAAATTTTGTATTGCCGCTAAAAACCGAACAGAATCCTTCGCAGGCTCCCGTAAGCTGCGCCCCGCCGACCTTTTTTGCACAGCTGCCATCCGCAGGGATTCAAGCACTGACGACACACCATGAGCCACAAGCGCAAACAGCTGACCGCACGCAACTTCCCCAGTGCCAAGGAAGAAACCAAGGCGCTGGCCCCGCAACCGAACTATGACCAGCCCGGCAGCGCCTACCGGCTGGCCTTTGATGACAGCGAGTTCCTGCTGCGCGAGGAGCTACGCCCGGTGCGCATGCAGCTGGAACTGCTCAAGCCCGAGTTGATGCAGCAGGAACAAGGCATCACCTCCACCATCGTGATGTTTGGCAGCGCCCGCATCCTCGCGCAGGAGCAGGCCCAGGCCCTGGTCGAGCAGGCCCGGCTAGGCGGGGATGCCGAGGCACTCAAGCGCGCCGAGATGCAATTGACGATGAGTCACTTCTACGAAGAGGCACGGCGCTTTGCCGCCATCGTCACGCGCGTCTCCAGCGAGCGCAAAAACCCGATCTATGTGGTCACCGGCGGCGGCCCCGGCATCATGGAAGCCGGCAACCGCGGCGCTTATGAGGTCGGCGGCAAGAGCATAGGCCTGAACATCGTGCTGCCCTTTGAGCAGCACCCCAACCCCTACATCACACCGGAGCTGTGCTTCCGCTTCCACTACTTTGCGCTGCGCAAGATGCATTTCCTGATGCGCTCGGTGGCACTGGTGTGCTTCCCGGGCGGCTTCGGCACCCTGGATGAACTGTTTGAAACCATGACGCTGATTCAGACCGGCAAATGCCGGCGTCGGCCGATCCTGATGTTCGGCCGCGACTTCTGGACCCGTCTGGTCAATTTCGAGCTGCTGGTCGAGACCGGCATGATCAGCCCCGGCGATGAGAAGTTGTTCCATTTCGTCGACACGGCCGAAGAAGCCTGGGCCCTGCTCGAATCCGAATACGACATGAACCCCGGCGCCAACAACGCCGAATAAGAAGCAAAAGGAAAACCACCATGACCGCATTGAGACAAGTTTCCCTGATCGGCGCGCCCACCGACATTGGCGCCGGCGCGCGCGGCGCCAGCATGGGCCCCGAAGCGCTGCGGGTCGCCGACCTGGCGGCCGCCCTGCAAGGCCATGGCGTGGATGTGCTGGACCGAGGCAATCTGAGCGGCCCCTCCAACCCCTGGCTGCCGCCGGTCGATGGCTACCGCCATCTGAACGAGGTCACCGCCTGGAATCAGTCGGTGCATGACGCGGTTTACGCCGAGCTGAAGACCGGCCGCATGCCCATCTTGTTGGGTGGCGACCATTGCCTGGGCCTGGGATCGATCAGCGCCGTGGCCCGTCATTGCCGGGACACCGGCAAAAAGCTGCGCGTGCTCTGGCTGGATGCCCATGCCGACTTCAACACCAGCGCCCTCACCCCCAGCGGCAATATCCACGGCATGCCGGTCGCCTGCCTGTGCGGCTTTGGCCCGCAGCAACTGATTGAGATCGGCGGCAAGGTACCCGCCATCAGCCCCAAGTGGGTGCGCCAGATTGGCATCCGCAGCGTTGACGCGGGCGAAAAGCGCTTCGTCAATGAGCAGGAGCTGGAAGTCTTTGACATGCGCTACATCGACGAGATGGGCATGCGTCACACCATGGAGTTAGCTCTGGCGACGCTGGACGCCAACACCCATCTTCACGTCAGCTTCGACGTCGACTTCCTCGACCCCGACATCGCCCCCGGCGTGGGCACCACCGTGCCCGGCGGCCCCACCTACCGCGAAGCCCAGCTGTGCATGGAGATGATTGCCGACACCGGCTATCTGGCGTCCCTCGACGTGATGGAACTGAACCCGGCGCTGGACTTGCAGAACAAGACGGCCAAGGTGGCGGTGGATTTGATTGAGTCCTTGTTTGGCAAATCAACCTTGATGAGAAAGTAAGTTTGCCCTGCCTAAGGCAGAGGGCAAATCAACCTTGATGAGGAAATGAGCTTGCCCTGCCTATGGCAGAGGGCAAGAGCACCTTGATGAGAAAGTAAGCTTGCCCTGCCTGCGACAGACGGCAAGAGCACATTGATGAGAAGCTTATGACTTTGCGGGACAGACCGAGCCATACTTGTCGAGTTCTGTCCCCAACTGTTCAAGCCCTGCCTTCAGCAGACAGCAACTCAAGCACTGACGATCCACCCCTCCAGTGGATCAATTTCAGCAGGTAGGCCGTAATTCGGCCGACTGCTGGCCCAAGCGGCCTGTATCAGGCATAACACCGCATCCAAGCGGTCGCCACGCCCATCATCAATCAAGGCATCGCGCTGCGCATGGCTGAGCTTCAGGCGCAACGCGAGTCGGGTGCGCCCCTGCTCCAGCGCATCGATCAGATCCTTGCGGGCGATCAGGCGCTCAGGCGTCTGCTTGGCCTTGTCGTCACTCTTGTAGCTGCGTCGCCCGAGGATTTCGCGGGCCAATAGGCCGGGGTAGGCCTCCAGGGCAATGCGTCGGCTATCGCCCGCATGCAAGCCCGGCAGATGGACCCCGGCTTGCAGCAGCAGCGGCACGCCCGCGTGCAGCATCCAAGCCACCGGCGGGTTGACCCATTTCATGCTCGGAGACGAGCCTGCCGGACCATCACAAGCCCGGTGGGCGAACTTGGCCCCCACCGGGCGGGCCGCGCAAAAGCCGGCAAAGAGACTGCGGATCTCGGCGCGACTCAGGCGGCTGTAATGCGCGATCAAGTCCGGCCAGTTTTGAGGCCAGTCCAGCGCCAGCACCAGTTCGCGTGGCAGGCCGAAAGGAAAGTCAAAGCCGCCCAGCCAATCGGCCGGCTGGGCCAAGAAAGTCGCCAGGCCGTCCAAACTGTCAAAGACCTTCAGGCCCTCCAGGCGCAAGACTTGACCCTGGCGAATGCCTTCGGCCAGGGTGATGGGTTTGTGCCGCGTCGGGGCGCTGCTGAAATCTACCCCCAATAGGGGCGTGCTGTGTTTTGTCGCGCTAGAGTGCATGCTCGCCAATGTAGCGTTGATCAAACCGGAGACAGACCATGGCAGACGAAACCAGCCCCAGCGAACCGGACAAGGGCCGCAGCGAAGCGCCAAGCCCCGCCATCCCCGTCGAGCGCCTGGTCAGCACCGAGCACAAGATCCAGATCGGCAAGAAGACGCTGGCCTACACCGCCACCTGCGGCACGCTGTTGTTGCGCGAGGTTGATGCCAAGGACGGCGAACACAAGGGCAAGAAGACGCGCGCCTCGGTGTTCTTCATCGCCTACACCTTGAAGTCAAGCAAGAAGAACGAACGCCGGCCGCTGACCTTCAGCTTCAACGGTGGCCCGGGCTCCAGCAGCGTCTGGCTGCATCTGGGCCTGTTGGGTCCGCAGCGCGTGCCCACCGATGAGATGGGCCAGTGCGGTCAGCCCCCCTATGCCCTGACCGACAACGAGTTCACGCTGCTGACCGAGTCGGATCTGGTCTTCATCGACCCGGTGGGCACAGGCCATTCGCGCGTGGCCGAGGGCGAGAAAGTGGCCGAGTACCACGAGTACCAGCGCGACCTCGACGCCGTGGGTGAGTTCATACGCCTCTACCTGAGCCGCCATGGCCGCTGGTCATCGCCCAAATACCTGATCGGCGAAAGCTACGGCACCACCCGCGCGGCCGGCCTATCGCGCCATCTGCAAGAGAAGCACAACATCCATCTGAACGGCCTGATGCTGGTGTCGATGGCGGTGGACTTCCAGACCCTGAGCTTCGACCATGGCAACGAATTGCCCTACCCGCTCTACCTGCCCACCTATGCTGCCACCGCCTGGTATCACAAGGCCTTGAAGCCGGCGCTGCAGAAGAAGCCTGTCGCCGAAGTGGTGGCTGAGGCCGAGGCCTTTGCCAATGGCGACTACTGGGTGGCGCTGATGCAGGGCTCGCGCCTGAGCGCCGAGCAGCGTCAAAAAATCGCCGAAAAGCTCTCGCTGTACAGCGGCCTGAGCACGGCCTACCTGCTGCGCAGCGATCTGCGCCCGACCGAGTTCCGCTTCTTCAAGGAATTGCTGCGAGAGCGCGGCCAGACGGTGGGCCGACTGGACAGCCGCTTCCTCGGCCTGGACCGCGATGACGCCGGCGAGCACCCAGAGGAAGACGCCGGCATGAACAATTTGGTGGGCGCCTATGCGGTCGGCATCAATCGCCTGCTGCACGAGACCCTGAAGTTCGACAGCGACGCGCCCTATCTGGTGATGGCGCCGCTCTGGAACACCTGGAGCTGGAAGGGCTTTGAGAACAAGTATGTGAACGTCGGCGACAGCCTGCGCCGTGCCATGCACGCCAACCCCAGCATGCGCATCTATGTGGCCAGCGGCTATTACGACCTGGCCACACCGCATGCGGCCGGCGACTACACGCTCAGCCACCTGGGCCTGCGCGACAGCCTGGCCGGCAATATCAGCGTCAGCTACTTCGAGGCCGGCCACATGATGTACATCCACCCGCCTTCGCTGGTCCGCATGGCAGCCGAGCTGCGCGACTTTGTGCGCGCCAGCCCGCTCTAAGGGACGCGAGGTTCTCAGACTGGCTTGGTGCCGCCCCGATCCGCGCCTTGCTGCAAGGCCTGGGTCAAGGCGGCCGTGTCAAAGGAGCGGCCGCTTTGCGCCGACAGATGCGGCAGCACCCGGCTCAAGGGCGCGGCCACTGCGGAACTGTTGCGCGCCTGCAGGGCGTCGAACAGTTCCAAGACGGCGCGGGTGAATGCGAGTTGCGCCTGCTGCACCGACTCAAAGTGCTGCAGATTGTCAAAGGCCCAGGCGATCTTGCTGCAAAACAATTCCAGCAAGCGGCGCTGTGGCTCGGCCAAGGGCCAGGGCGGCGACACCAAGACCACAAAGTCATGGCCCTCGGGCGTGCCCACATAGAGCACGTCCAGCGGGTGCTCAAAGCGGCTGCTGCGCTCCTTGAAGGCTCGCTGGATGGCCGCATCCAAGGGCACGTTCACCGCCACCTCGTCCATGCTGCCCAGGGCCGCGTAGCTGCCGGTCGAGGCCATCACCACAATGGCGGGTTCGTCCGCCGTGCTGCCGCGTCGCAGGCAGAGCACCCCGTCCGCCCCCACATCCAAAATCGCGCTGACCTGGTTCAACACGCCGGAGGCGAACTCGCGCAAAGAGCGCACGTGATACAGATCGGTGGAGGCATCCAGAATGCGCTCCAAGCCGCGCCGGTTGCGCTCGATCATCACCAAGCTCTCATAAGTACGCAGTGAAGCGATGACGGTAGTGAAGAGCTTTTGCTGGCTCAGATCGGTCTTGCACTTGTAGTCATTGATGTCGTATTGCACGATCACATCGGCCTCGGGTGCCTGACCCGGCTGGCCGGTGCGCAGCACGATGCGCGACAAGGCGTTGCCCAACTCATCGCGGATCTGGCGCGCCATGCGCAGGCCGGCGTCATCGGTTTCCATCACCACATCCAGCAGCACCAGCGCGATATCCGCTTCGCGCCGCATGGTCATCACGCCCTCACGCGCCGAGTAAGCCGAAAGCATCTGCAGGCCGCGGCCCTTGTACATCACCTGGCTCAGGGCCAGCCGGGTCGCCGCGTGGATATCGGGCTCATCATCAACAATCAGCACCCGCCACGGCGCCAGATCCAGCGCCTGCCCTCCCGCCGGAGACGGATCGTCATCCAGCAACCAGGCCTCGTCGGCGGATGTGGCGGTAGGCGTTGTGGTCATGGTGGTGTGAGTTCAAAAAGACGACGAGTCACTCGCCTGGGGTGCGCTTGGGTGCCTGGGGCGTCACGCGCGGCAGGCTGATCAAAAACTGCGTGCCCTGGCCGAGTTGGCTACGCAAGCGCACCTGACCCGCCAGCGTGTTGCTCACCAGGTTGTAGACGATATTCAGCCCCAGGCCGCTGCCCCCGGCATGACGCTGGGTGGTGAAGAAGGGGTCGAAGACCTTGTCCAGATGCTCGGGCGCAATGCCCCGGCCGGTGTCGGCAAACACCAACTCCAGTTGCTCGCCGACCTGCGAGATTTCGATCGAAACCGAGCCCGCCGCGCCTTCCTCAAAGGCATGGCGCTGTGCGTTCAGCAATAGATTGGTCAAAACCTGGGCCAAGGCGCCGGGATAACTGTCCATTTCAATGCCATCTGGGCAGCGCACCTCGATGTGCATGGCGCTGCGCTTGAGCTCGCCTTGCAGGCTTTGAATCACCTCAAGAACATAGGCCCGCAAACGGAACTTGCGGCGCGCTTCGCTGCTCTGGTCCACCGCCACCTGCTTGAAGCTGCGCACCAGCTTGGCCACCCGGTTTGCATTCGAGGCCAGCAAGTCGGTGCATTCACCCGCCAACTTCAGATAGTCCTGCAAGGCCTGTTTTTTGATCGTCCCCGCCGCCATCTGGTTGCTGACGTCTTGGGTGGCTTGCTGCAGCGTGGTCGCACAGGTCAGGCTGATGCCTACCGGTGTGTTGATCTCATGCGCCACGCCGGCCACCATGCCGCCCAGGCTGGCCATGCGCTCGGACTGCACCAGCAGTTCAGACGTTGCCGCCAACTGTGTGAAGACCTTTTCGGTGGGGCGCAGCACGGCGCGACGAATCATCACAAAAAACGTCGTCATGCCGCCCAGCAAACCCGCGGCCAGACCGAGCAAGGCCAGCGTGATGGCGCGCTTCGCGCTGGCCTCGGCTTCGGCGTCGGTGCGTTTGGCGCGCTCGGCGGCACGGTCGGAAATGACATCCAACGCCGCCAACAAGGGTCGGTCGGCGCCGCGAATCGAGGCGTCAGTCCTCTGTGGGCGAAAGCCATCGGCCTCAAAGCGCGCGCGGGCTTGGGCGTACACCTGGCTCAAGGCCAGATGCGATTGGATCGCCGCATCGATGGTACTGCGATCCTCTTCCGCGGCGGCCGCGCGCAGCGCCCGCAAGCCAGACTGCACCGCTTGCTCACGCGCCAACACGGCCTGCCAATGTTCGGCCGAACTGGCGGCATCGCCGCTGCGCAAGAGCAGGTTCTTCCACTCCTGCACCTGCCACTTGAACTCAATGGCCACATCCAAGGCCCGCTCGGCACGGTCATGATCCGGCAAGGCCTCCAGGCTGAAGCGCTCCAGCGCCGTCCACAGCCCGAGGCCACCATACAAGGTGGCGCCCGCAATCAGGCCGAAGGCCAGCGCGGCGATCAGCAACAGGTTCCGAAAGATCTGTTTAGCGGCTTGGCTCATCGCCGGGCCTCATTCGGCTCAGGCCGCCGGGGAATATGACCCCGAAGGCCAGGCCTCAAAGTTTGAACACGGCGACCGATTTGGCCAGTTCATCGGCCTGGGTTTGCAGACTTTGCGCGGCCGCCGCCGACTGTTCCACCAGGGCGGCGTTTTGTTGCGTCATGGTGTCGAGTTGGCTGATGGCCTGGCCTATCTGCCCGATGCCGGTGCTTTGCTCGGCCGTCGAATGGCTGATCTCGGCCACGATATTGCTAACCCGGCCGATCGAGGCGATCACCTCCTGCATGGTGCCACCGGCCCGCTCGACCAGAGCCGCCCCGGCCTCGACGCTTTCGCTGCTGGCGGTGATCAAGCCCTTGATCTCTTTGGCGGCCTCGGCCGAGCGCTGCGCCAAGGAACGCACCTCGCTGGCCACCACCGCAAAACCTCGGCCTTGTTCACCGGCGCGCGCGGCTTCCACCGCGGCATTCAGCGCCAGGATATTGGTCTGGAAAGCAATGCCGTCGATGGTGGAGATGATGTCGCTGATCTTGTTGGACGAAGCGCTGATGCGGCTCATGGTGCTGACCACCTCGCCCACCACTTCGCCACCCCGCTGAGCCACCCCGGCGGCCTCGGTGGCGAGCTGATTCGCCTGCCGCGCCGAGTCGGCGTTATGTTTGACACTCGCCGTCAACTCTTCCATGGCCGAAGCGGTTTCTTCCAGATTGGAAGCGGCCTGCTCGGTGCGGTGGCTCAGGTCATGCCCACCGGCCGACACCTCGGCCGCTGCGGTGGCGATGCTGTCGGTGGCCCCGCGCACATTGCCCACCACCTCGCGCAGCGAATCCTGCATGGCCTTGACGCCACGCATCAAGTCACCGGTTTCACACTGGCCGTGTGGGCGAATATCCTCGCTCAAGTCTTGGCCCGCAATTCGCTCGGCCGACTGCTGCACCTCGCTCAAGGGCTGAAGAATGGAGCGGATATTGAACACCGTGTAGAAGCCGATCAAGGCCAAGCTGCCCAGCGAAATGAGGATCAGGCTCATCCGAATGCGTTTCTCATGGGCGGCAATTTCGAGCACGCCTTCATCGGCATCCTTGTCGATGGCTGCCACCAACTCGGCCAGTTTCTCTTCCATTGGCCGAATCGCTTTCTTCGCTGCGCCCAAGGCCTTGTTCGCGGAAGCTGAGTCAGCAAAGGCCTTTTCGCCCAATTTGCCCATGAAAAGGTCCATCTCGGACTTGTAGTTTTTCAAACCCTCTTCGATGGCCTGGTTCAGCTGCTTCTCGACCGGCGGGATGTCCAGCTTCGCAAAATCATGCTCGGCCTTGGAGAATCGCTCAAAAGCCTTGCCCCAGTCGGCGCGATATTTATCAACAGCCGCCGGGTCTTCGAGATTGATGACCATGTCCTTCTCGTAACGGCGCAAATTGCCGGCTTCGGCACGCAGCACCGAAACAAAGACCAAGGACTGATTGTCGTTGTCGACAAAGTGCTTGAATGCATTCGCGGACTCGTTCAGGCTGTACAAGCCCATGCCGCCAACAAATATCAACATCAGCATCGAAAGGCCGGCCAAGGCATACAAGCGGGCGCGTACCGTGAAATCCTGCAGATTCAGCATCGTCGGCTCCTAGGGCGACAAGCCCTCATGATTCGCCCAATATATTCGATACGCTGTTCGCACAAAAGAGATAAACAGCGGAGAAATCTGCCAAATTGCAACAGGAGCAGGAGCAGGAGCCGAGGCGCGGCTCTGCTCCGGCTTAGACGAGCGCCTGCATGGTGCGGATAAATCGCTCAGTCACGGCGCTCTGGGCTGTTGGCGCCAAATGCTGCATCGGCTGCCAACGCAGGCAGCCCGCCACATAGACTTCACGCAAGACCTGACCCTGGGACGCAAAAACCAGGCCATCCAGCGCCGACTCGGCCGGCAGGCCGGCCACACCGCTGGCCAGCGGGTCCAGGACCAAGAAGTCCGCCCGCGCACCCGTCTCCAGGCCCCATTGTTTGAACCCAGCCGGTGCCGCACTGCCTTGCCGCGCCGCCTCAAACAGACGCGCCGCCGTGCTGGGCTCGCGCCCCGGCGCGGCCGCCACATTGCGCTGCTGCAGGCCCAGGCGCTGGCCGTACTCCAGCCAACGCAGCTCTTCCACCCAGTTGCGGGTGACATGGCTGTCCGAACCGATGCTGATGGGCACCCCGGCCGCCAGCCAACCCGGCAGGTCGATCAGGCCATCGCCCAAATTGCCCTCGGTGCCGGGGCAGATCACCACGCTGGCGCCCGAGCCCGCCACTTGGGCGATTTCGTCTCGGGTGCTGTGGGTGGCGTGCACCAGATGCCAGCGCGCGTCGGGCTTGAACTGATTGCACAGCCATTGCATCGGCCGCTGGCCGGTGGCAGCCAGGCAGTCGCGCACCTCTTGCTGCTGCTCGCTGATGTGAATGTGGATGGGAATGTCGGCCTCGCCCACCAAGGCCTGCAGGGCCTCAATATCGTCGCTATTGGCCGCGCGCAGCGAATGCAGGGCCACGCCGGCATTCAACAAGGGCCGCTGGGCCGCATTGATGCGCTGGCTGGCAGCCCAGACCCAGGCCGCGTCGGTCTTGAAGCGGCGCTGGTCTTCACGCAAGCCCGGCTGACCAAAACCTGAGCGGGCGTAGAGCACCGGCAACATCGTCAAGCCGATGCCCACTTCGGCGGCCGCTTCGGCCAGGGCCCAGCTCATGGCCAGTTCATCGGCATAGGCTTGGCCGTCCGGGGCGTGCTGCAGGTAATGGAACTCGCAGACCTGGGTGTAGCCACCGGCCAGCAACTCCTGGTAGAGCTGCGCCGCCACATCGCGCAACTGCTCGGGGCTGAGCTTCAGCGCCAGCCCGTACATGCGGTCGCGCCAGGACCAGAAATCATCGTCCCCGGCCTCGCGCCGCTCGGCCAGGCCGGCAAAGGCGCGTTGAAAAGCGTGGCTGTGGGTGTCGACCAGGCTGGGGATCACCGGGCCAGCCAAACGCTGCATGCCCTCGGCAAATGGCCGGCCGGCTTGGATCTGCTGCCAATGACCGTTAGCCCCAACGGTGAGCGCCACATCACGCTGCCAACGGCCCTCGACCCAGGCTTGTTCGGCCCAAAAAAAACGCTCACTCATGCCTGGGGCTTCCACTTCAAATACTCGGTCAACAAGGTTTGCAGCAAGGGCCGCACCTGGGCGGCATGGGCTTCTTCATAGACGTAAGGTGGCGCCTCCTCCATATAGCAGCGCCAGCACATTTCCAGCTGCACCGCGTGTTGCTGCTGCTCGGGTTGGCCGTAATGGCGGGTGATGTAGCCGCCCTTGAAGCGGCCGTTGACCACCTGCGTGTAGTCGCTCTGCCCGGCCAGCACCGCGCCCAAAGCTTGCGTGATGGCGGGGTCGCAGGAGCGCCCTTCCACCGTGCCCAGGTTCAGATCGGGCAGGCGCCCCTCGAACAACCAGGGCAACTCGGAGCGGATGCTGTGCGCGTCAAACAGCAGCGCATAGCCAAACAGGCTCTTCAGTCGCTGCAGCTCCGCATTCAAGGCGCGGTGATAGGGCAGCCAATAGAGCTGGCGACGGCGCAGTTTCTCGGCCTCGTCGGGCTCCTGGCCCGGCAGGTAGAGCGGCTCGCCGCTGAAGAAGCGCGTGGGGCACAGCTCGGTATTGCTGGCGCCCGGATACATCGGCGTGTCTTCGGGCGGGCGATTCAGGTCGATCAAAAAGCGCGAGTAATGCGGGACGATCAGGCTGGCGCCCAAGCTCTCAGCGATTGGGCGGTAGAGCCGCTCCAAATGCCAGTCGGTGTCTTCGGTGGCCAAGGCGCGCGGCTGATAACGCGGAACCTGATCGGCGGGAATGGCGGTGCCCACATGGGGCATGCTGATCAGCAAGGGCGTGCGGCCCTGGCTGAGTTGAAAGACGGGATGGTCGCTCATGGTTCTTGGCTTATCGCTACTGACAGACGGACAAACATACTTACTTTCTCTCGGCCCCGCCGCGCACCACCTGGCGCAGCGGATTGCGGCCAAAGTAGTAAGACAGCTCGTTCGGGTGCTCGATGTCCCAAACGCAGAAGTCGGCGCGTTGGCCCGCCAGCAGTTGGCCCCGGTCGGCCAGACCCAAGGCCTTGGCGGCATGGACGGTCACGCCGCGCAGCGCTTCTTCCGGCGTCAAGCGGAACAGGGTGCAGGCCATGTTCAGCATCAGCAACAAAGACAGCGTCGGCGAGGTGCCCGGGTTGTGATCGGTGGAAATCGCAATCGGCACGCCGGCATCGCGCAGCGCCTGCACCGGCGGCAGCTTGGTTTCGCGCAGGAAGTAGTAGGCGCCGGGTAGCAGGGTCGCCACCGTACCGCTGGCGGCCATGGCTTGGATGCCGGCAGCGCTCAGGTATTCCAAATGGTCGCAAGACAGGGCCTGGAATTCGGCCGCCAACTGCGCGCCGCCCTGGTCGCTCAATTGCTCGGCATGAAGCTTGACCGGCAGGCCCAAGGCGCGAGCCGCCTCAAAGACCTTGCGGGTCTGCGCCGGGCTGAAGCCGATGCCTTCGCAAAAAGCATCCACTGCGTCGACCAGGCCGTCGCGGCGCAAGGCCGGCAGCCAGTCGCACACCGCCTGCACATACTCGTCTTGCCGGCCTTCAAACTCGGCCGGCACGGCATGTGCACCCAGGTAGGTGGTGCGCACATCAACGCCCAGACCCGAAAGGCGCCGTGCCACGCGCAGCATCTTGGTCTCGGCCGCTTGGCTCAGGCCGTAGCCAGACTTCACTTCCAGCGTCGTCACCCCCTCGGCCAGCAGTTTCAAGACCCGGTGCGCCGCTTGCGCGTAGAGCTGGTGCTCGGTGGCATTGCGGGTGGCGGCCACGGTGGAGCGAATGCCGCCGCCGGCGCGCGCAATCTCCTCGTAGCTGGCGCCGTTCAAACGCATCTCGAACTCATGGGCGCGCTGGCCGCCATAGACCAGATGGGTGTGGCAGTCGATCAAACCGGGCGTCACCACCGCGCCGCCCAAGTCCACCTCGCTGACGACCGAGGCGCGCAAGTCCTCGGGAAGGTCCGCCAAAGGCCCGACCCATTGCAGATGCTCGCCCTGCGAGGCAAAAGCGCCCTGCTCCAACATGCCCCAGGGCTGATCGCCGGCCAGGGTCACCAGTTTGGCGTTACGCCAGAGTTTGGTACGTCTCATCGCTTCAAGCTCCTGAAGAGGATTCGCTCCAGACCATCCACCAGGCCGCGCCAGTGCCATCGAAATGGCAGACCTGCGCAACCGGGCTCTCACACCAAGCCAAGCTCAGCGGTTTGAGCGCCATGGCCCGACCGCCGTGAATCAGGCGGCCGCCCTCGGCGCTGAACAGACCCACCCACTGGGCTTGGCCGGTCCTTGGGGTCAGGTCTTGCGTGGCGGGGGTCACCCGCATCTGGCCGCGGCTGCGCCGGTGCATCAGATTGAAGTCGCGGGTCAGGCCGCCAAGCAGGCTGCAGGCCGGCGCCAGCGCGCCGTCGAACCGATGCAGACCGTCGTCCGCGCGCAAGTCCAGATCACCAAGCCGCACGCCCTCGCCTTGCAGCACGGCGAACCAGCGCTCGATACCGTCAAAGGCAGAGAACGGGCCATCGCGTTCAATGTCCGCCACGCTGATGCGAACAATCCAATCGCTGAGATGCGGCCAAGCCAGCAACTCGCGGGTCTGGCCGCCGCCATTCTTCCAAGCCTGCGCGGCCACATCGTCCGCGCTGATCAAGCTCCAACTCATTGGGGCACCCCGTCACTTCGTTCCGACCCGCCAAGCGGGTGTGAGCCCAATTTTGGGCGGCCATGCATTGGGCTCATGCCTGAAAACTCCCCTGCAACAAATAGCGCGAGCCCGGGTGGGTCAATCGCACCGTGGTCACCGTGCGGCCCCGGCTGTAGGTGGTGCGCAAAAGCACCAGGCAGGGGTCGCGGCGGTCAATGCCCAAGAGCTTGGCTTCCTGGGCGCTGGGTAATTTGGACTCGATGGTGTAACGCGCTTCGCTCAAGGGCGCAAGCTCAAGCAGGTAATGGGTGGGCGTGGTGTGGGTGAAATCGAGGCTCAGATAGTCCGGGGCGCTGGCCGGATTGACCAGTCTGTCTTCGCACTGGATGGCCACGCCGTTCTCCAGGTGCACGATCAGGCTGTGGAAAAGCGGCGCGCCTTCAGCCACTTCAAATAGCCGGGCCTGCTCGGCGTTCGCCGACACCTGCTTCAACTCATGCACCTGAGCCTCATGCCGATGGCCTCGCTCGGCAATTTCGTCGTGCACATCGCGCACCGTCAATGTGGAGGAGATGCGGTGCAGCTGCGCCACAAAAGTCCCCACGCCCTGCACCCGCTCGATCAGCCCCTCTTGATGCAACTCGCGCAGCGCCCGGTTCACCGTCATGCGGCTGACGCCAAAGGTCTGCACCAGTTCGGCCTCCGAGGGAAGAAGGTCGCCGGCCACCCAATGACCGCTGGCGATGCGCTCGCGCAAATGGTTTTGCACCTTCTGGTACTGCGGCTCGGGGCCGGCGGGAGATTTTCTGACCATGGGCCGGATCGTACTTGACTGTACTTGTATAGACAAGTAGAGTTCGCGCACTTTCAAAGCATCGCCCCGGTCCTTTCAACGCCGGTTGCGACATCCATTTCACATGTTTTTGGAGAAGCCCATGTCCAAGACTCCCGCCCAGGCTCGCGTCGTTCGCGCCCCCACCGGCACCCAACTCAGCTGCAAGAGCTGGCTGACCGAAGCCGCTTACCGCATGATCCAAAACAATCTGGACCCGGTGGTCGCCGAGAACCCGAACGACTTGGTGGTCTACGGCGGCATCGGCAAGGCGGCGCGCAACTGGGACTGCTTCGAGGCCATTCTTGAATCGCTCAAGAAGCTCGAAGCCGACGAGACGCTCTTGGTGCAGTCGGGCAAGCCGGTGGGCGTGTTCAAGACCCACGCCGACGCGCCGCGCGTGTTGATCGCCAACTCCAACCTGGTGCCGCACTGGGCCAACTGGGAGCACTTCAACGAGTTGGACCGCAAGGGCCTGATGATGTACGGCCAGATGACCGCCGGCAGCTGGATCTACATCGGCACGCAAGGCATCGTGCAGGGCACCTACGAGACATTCGCCGAAGCCGGCCGCCAACACTACGGTGGTTCGCTGCAAGGCAAGTGGGTGCTGACGGCGGGTCTCGGCGGCATGGGCGGCGCTCAGCCCTTGGCCGCCACCTTTGCCGGCGCCTGCTCGCTGAACATCGAATGCCAGCAATCGCGCATCGACTTCCGCCTGAAGACCCGCTATGTCGATGAGCAAGCCACCGACTTGGACGACGCGCTGGCTCGCATCAAAAAGTACACCGCTGAAGGCAAGGCCATCTCGATCGCGCTGCTGGGCAATGCGGCCCGCATCCTGCCCGCGCTGGCCGAACGCTGCAAGACCGACCCCAGCGTCAAGCCCGATCTGGTGACCGACCAAACCAGCGCCCATGACCTGATCAACGGCTATCTGCCGGCCGGCTGGAGCGTGGAGCAATGGAAGGCGGCCGCCGCCGACCCGACCCAGCATGCCGAGCTGAAGGCCGCCGCCGCCGCCAGCTGTGCCGAGCATGTGAAGGCCATGCTGCTGTTCCAAGCCATGGGCATCCCGACCGTGGACTATGGCAACAACATCCGCCAGGTCGCGTTGGAGCAAGGCGTGAAGAACGCTTTTGACTTCCCCGGCTTCGTGCCCGCCTATGTGCGCCCGCAGTTCTGCGAAGGCCGCGGCCCCTTCCGCTGGGTGGCGCTGAGCGGCGACCCGGAAGACATCTACAAGACCGACGCCAAGATCAAAGAGCTGTTCCCGCACCACGCCCATGTGCACCGCTGGCTGGACATGGCCAAGGAACGCATCGCCTTCCAAGGCCTGCCTGCACGCATCTGCTGGCTGGGCCTGGGCGAGCGCCACATCGCCGGCCTGGCCTTCAATGAGATGGTGAAGAACGGTGAGCTGAAGGCCCCCATCGTCATCGGCCGCGACCACCTGGACAGCGGCTCCGTCGCCAGCCCGAATCGCGAAACCGAGAGCATGCAAGACGGCTCGGACGCAGTGTCCGACTGGCCGCTGCTGAACGCCTTGCTGAACACCGCCGGCGGCGCCACCTGGGTGAGCTTGCACCACGGCGGCGGCGTGGGCATGGGCTTCAGCCAGCACAGCGGCGTGGTCATCGTGGCCGATGGCACCGACGCCGCTGCCCAGCGCCTCTCACGCGTGCTCTACAACGACCCCGGCACCGGCGTGATGCGCCATGCCGATGCCGGCTACGAGATCGCCAAGACCACGGCCCGCGAACGCGGCTTGAACATGCCGATGTTGCAGCGACAAGGCTGAGCACATAGAGTCCACTGGCACGACTGAGGAGTTGCCATGTTCACCCAGGTCTCGAGATCGCTGCTCTGCTGCGGCTTGCTCGCTTTGTGCATGGGCAGTGCGTTCGGCCAGAGCGCGCCGCTGCAGTTGGCGGCGAACGAGCGCCTGGCGGAACAATGGGTGGCAGCACAACTGCTGCAAGAAGTCTATCGTCGCGCCGGGCTGGCCATGATCATTGAGCCGCTGCCGCCGGCGCGGGCGACCAAGGCAACGCTATCAGGGCTGAAGGATGGTGAGGTGGCTCGCATTCGCGCCTATGGTGAAAGCAACCCAACACTCGATCGGGTTGAGCCAGCCATTTATGTACTCACCAGCAACGCCTTCAGCCTGCGCAGCCGTGCGGCGGAGATTCACCGCCGCGAAGATTTGGTCCACTACAGCTTGGGCGCCATCCGCGGCGTCGCCCACTCTTCCGACTTGACCGACGGCCACCCGGCCACCACCTTGACTCAGCGCGCGGACCTACTCTTCAAAATGCTGAGCTCTCGCCGTTTCGACGCGGCGCTGGACACCGGCATCAATGGCCGCTACGTCATCAAGCGCCAGGGCTTGACGGACATCCAGGTCTCCGCCGACTTGGCCCGTTACGAACTCTTCCACTACCTGCACCCCAAACACCAGGCCTTGGCCAGTCGCATCGGCGCCGTCATCACCCAGATGAAGGCCAGCGGCGAGATGGACAAGCTCATCGCCAAGGCCGAAGCAGGCTTACAGAACATCGACCTAGAAACCTTTACAGGCGCAAGCAAATGACCCCATCGACCGCACAATCCCTGACCCTGACCCCAGGACAAATCACACTCGACCAACTGCGCCAAATCCGTAACGGCAATGTTCAGCTGAGCCTGCACGCCAGCAGCACCGACATCATCCGCCGCAGCGCCGCCGTGGTGCAGGCCGCGGCTGCCGGCGACGCCCCCGTCTACGGCGTCAACACCGGCTTTGGCAAACTGGCCTCCACCCGCATCAGCAAGGCCGACCTGGCCACGCTGCAGTTCAACCTGATCCGCTCGCACTGCGTCGGCGTCGGCGCGCCCCTGCAACCCTCGGTGGTGCGTCTGATGCTGGCCACCAAGGCGGCTTCGCTGGCGCGCGGCCACTCCGGCGTGCGCGAAGAAGTGGTGAACAGCCTGCTGGCGGTCTTCAACGCCGGCCTGATCCCCTATGTGCCGGCGCAAGGCTCGGTGGGCGCCTCGGGCGACCTGGCCCCGCTTTCGCACATGACCCTGGCCCTGCTGGGCGAAGGCGAGATGTTGGTCGACGGCCAGCGCGTGCCCGCCCTGCCCGAGTTGCAAAAGCACGGCATTGCGCCGCTGGTGCTGCAGGCCAAGGAAGGCCTGGCCTTGATCAACGGCACCCAGACCAGCACCGCCCTGGCACTGGAAGGCCTGTTGCGCTTTGAAGTGGTCTATGCCGCCGCCATCGTCAGCGGCGCCCTCAGCCTAGACGCGGCGCGCGGCAGCGACGGCCCCTTCGATGCCCGCATCCACGAGGTGCGCGGCCAGCCCGGCCAGATCGAGGCTGCCGCCGCCTATCGCCAGATCCTGGCCGGCAGCGCCATCCGTGCCTCCCACCAAGAAGGCGACGAGCGCGTGCAAGACCCCTACTGCCTGCGCTGCCAACCGCAGGTGATGGGCGCATGCCTGGACCAAGCGCGTTATGTGCGCGACGTGCTCTTGCGCGAAGCCAATGCCGTCACCGACAACCCGCTGGTGTTTGCCAATGAAGATGGCTCCAGCACCATGGTCAGCGGCGGTAACTTCCATGCCGAACCGGTGGCCCTGGCTGCCGACGCGCTGGCCTGCGCGATTGCCGAAGTGGGCGCGATTGCTGAGCGCCGTATCGCCATGTTGATCGACGCCGGTGTGTCGCGCCTGCCGGCCTTCTTGACCGCCAACGCCGGCCTAAACTCGGGCTTCATGATTGCGCATGTGACCGCAGCGGCCCTGGCCAGCGAGAACAAGAGCCTGGCCCACCCGGCCAGCGTCGACAGCCTGCCCACCAGCGCCAACCAGGAGGACCATGTGTCCATGGCCACCTTCGGCGCGCGCCGACTGGGCAATATGCTGGACAACACCGCCCACATCATCGGCATCGAGCTGCTGGCGGCCGCCCAGGGCTTCGAGTTCCTGCGTCCGCTGCAAAGCTCGGCTGCACTGGAGCAGGTCTACGCCCTGGTGCGCGAACAGTGCCCGGCGATGCCGACCGACCACTATCTGGCGCCCGATATCGAGCATGCGTTTGATTTGGTCAGCAGCGGCAAGCTGACCCAGTTGACGCAAGACGTGGGCGGCTTGGTGGTACTTGCCTGAGAGTTTGGGGGGATGCCGTGGCAAGGGCGCGGCATCAGCACATTGGGCTGACAATGACAGCCCGCCGACGCCGTTCAGGAGTCTCCCCTATGCGCATGCTTCGCGCCGCCCTGCTGCTCTTGCTGCTGCCCTGCATGGCACCGTGGGCAAACGCCTTGAACGTGGCGCTGATCAACCCGGGGCGCTCGAATGAAGCGTTTTGGGTCTCCGCCAGCCAAGCCACGCAAGCCGCCGCCGATAGCCTGGGCGTCAAGCTGGAAGTTTTGTACGCCGAACGCGAGCCGGCACGGGCTCTCCTCATCGCGCAGCAAATTGCCCAGCGGCCTAGCGGGCAACGGCCTGACTATGTGATCTTGGTGAACGAGAAAGGCACCTTGGTTGAGAGCGCTCAGACGCTGGGAGCGGCCGGTATCAAGACCTTTGCGGCCTATAGCGCCCTGCTGCCACAGGAGCGCGCGCAATGGGCGCCGCGCAAGGGACTGCCCTTGCTGATAGGTAGCCTAGAGCCGCGCGGCCGCGACGCCGGTTACCTGACGGCGCGTGCGCTGATCCAGCAGGCGCTGGCCGAAAAGCGCCTGCCGAGCGGCGGCCGCCTGCAAATGCTGGCGATTGCTGGTGACCGATCGACACCGGGCTCAATCCAACGCAACGAGGGTCTGCGCCAAGCGGTGGCCGAATTCCCGCAGGTCGAGTTGAAGCAAGCCGCCTTTGCCGACTGGCGCCGCGACCAGGCCAGGGACAAGATGCACGCGCTGTCGCAGCGCCATCCCAATGCCCAACTGCTGTGGACCGCCAGCGACCAAATGGCTTTCGGCGCCATCGACGCCATGGAGGCCCAAGGCCGTAAGCCGGGTCGGGACTTGCTGCTGTCGTCGATCAACACTTCGACGGAGGCGCTCCAGGCGCGCATGGACGGCCGTTTCAGCGCGCTGGCCGGCGGCCATTTCATGACCGGGGCCTGGGCCTTGGTGATGATTTACGACCATGCCCACGGACGCGACTTCAGCGATGAAGGGCTGGAACAAGTGCGGCCGATGTTCATGTTGTTCAGCCCGGCACAGGCGGCCCAGTTTCTGTCGCGCTTCGGCCAAGGCCAGAGCCCAGACCTGAGCAAGCTCGACTTCCGCCCCTACAGCAAGCACTTGAATCCACAGCTGAAACGCTATAGCTTCGGCATCGATGCCTGGCTGAAGTAGCGTCGCCTATCAATCGTCAGTAACGCCCGGTGGCCCCGGCCACACGCAGATAGACATAGGCAGCCCAGGCCACCAATGCGCGGCGCAACACGCCGCGCAGGCCAACGCCGCCCAGCGAGGCCATGTCCACCCGCCGAGAGACCTGTGCCGCGGCATCGAATTCGGCCGCCACATGGCGCGCGAATTCGGCGTCTTGCACGATCACATTCGCTTCCAGATTGAGCAGCAGCGAGAGCGGGTCGATATTGGAGCTACCGACCGTGGCCCAGCTTTCATCGACCACGCAAACCTTGGCGTGCAGATAGGCCGGCGTGTATTCAAAGATCTCCACCCCGTGGCCCAGTAACTCGGCATAGAGCGCCTGCGCGGCCATGCCGGCGATGCGGTAGTCCACCTTACCCTGCAGCAACAGCCGCACCTGCACGCCGCGCCGGGAGGCGTCACGCAAGGCCTTGCGGAAGGCATGTCCGGGGTAGAAATACGGCGTGATCAGATCAACGCGCTGCTGCGCCGAACGGATCGCTTCGATGTAGGCACGCTCGATGGTGCGGCGCCGGCGCAGGTTGTCGCGCAACACAAAGGCGGCGCAAACCGGTTCCAAGGCCGGCGCACTCTCGGCGTCCTGGCGCCTGCGAGAGCGACGGCTGAGTCGCGGCAGACGCAGGCCCTGCACCAGGCGACGCAAGCGTGCGCCGGGCTCGCTGCTGCGCACCAAGGCCAGCAATTCTTCGCCAAAGTCGCGCCCCAGCCACGCGCGCGTCCAGACGGCCCGCGCCGCCTGCGCCACCGACTGCACCAAAGGCCCGCGCAGGCCGACGGCAAAGTCAAGCCGCGCTTGTTCGGTGTCGCCGTGGTTCAAGTCGACCCGGTCGCCAATGATGTTGATGCCGCCGACAAAGGCGTGGTCGCCGTCGACGACACAGAGCTTCTGATGCAGGCGCCGCAATTGCCCCGGCTGCAGCCAGCTGTACCAGCGGTCGATCGGCCGGAACACCGCCATCGCCACCCCTGTGCCCTCGAACTGCTTCTGCAACCAAGGCAGGCTGGCGCGGGAGCCAAAGCCGTCCACCACCACTCGAACACGTACGCCGCGCTGAGCGGCGGCCACCAATTGCGCCGCCAGCGCCGCGCCGGCCGCGTCGAAATGAAAGATATAGGTGGCCAGCCAAACCTCGTGAGTCGCGGCAGCAATGGCCCGCGCTTGGGCGGGAAATAACTCATCACCTCCGCGCAGCAAAAGCAACTCGTTCGAACCGACGAACTCGGCCAGCGGCACGGCGTGCCAGGACAATAAGGAGTCGGTTTCGGTCTGCGAGTTCAATTGCGCGAGGCCTAGGCCAGCTCCAGCTCGGCCAGCAGCGGCAAATGGTCGGACATGCGCGCCCAGGCAGGCCCCTTGGGCACCTGCATGGACACGCAGCGCAGGCCGCGCATATAGATGCGGTCGAGCGAGAAAAACGGCAATCTGGAAGGAAAAGTGGCATGTCGGCTAGGGCCCTTCGGCGCCGTCGCACGCAACAGGCCGCAGTCCCGCATCGGCGCATCCAGCCGCTCGCCCCAGTCATTGAAATCACCGGCCACCAGCAACAGGGCATCGGCCGGCACATGCTTGGCGATGAACTCGGCCAAGCGCTGCACCTGGCGCACCCGACCGCTGTGCATCAGGCCCAGATGCGCCACCACGGTGTGCACCTCTAGGCCCTGCCAGCGCACAGGCACATGCAAGAGCCCGCGTTGTTCGAAGCGATGGTCTGACACATCATGATGGCCCACATCGCCAAGCGGAAAGCGCGACAACAAGGCGTTGCCATGCTCGCCATGCTTGGTGACAGCGTTGGTGCGATAGGCCACCTCGTAGCCCTCGGGCGCCAGGAATTCGGCCTGGCCTTGATCGGGCCAGCCGAACCAAGTGCGCTGAAACTCCTGCGCCTCACGGTGATGAAAGTGGCGAACCTCCTGCAGGAACACCAGATCGGCCTTCAAGGCCTGCACCCCCATGCCGAGGTTGTGAATTTCCAGGCGCTTTTGCGGCCCCATGCCGCGCACGCCCTTGTGGATGTTGTAGGTCGCCACACGCAGATGCGGACGGCTGAATTGGCTGTTCGTGGGCAGCACCGAATGGCTGAAGGCATTCCCCGCATTCATCGTCATGCGCCTCCCATCAACTGCGTCGGCAGATGCAAGACGGCCTCGGCATTAGAGGGCGAAAAACACAGGTCTGCGGCCTCACGCCAGGGCAGCCAGCGGTATTGCAGATGCTCGCGCGGCGCCAACCGCACGGCGCTGCCGGCCGGCACCTGCAGGCCAAACACATGCTCGGTGTTGTGCGTTACCCCCGGGGCATAGCGATGCCGCCAGACGGGGTAGATTTCGTAGCGATTGGCCAAACCCCAATCGCGCAGACAGCCCTCTTGCGCCACGATGCCGGTTTCCTCCAGCACCTCGCGGCGGGCGGTTTCACGCAGGTCCTCACCCTCGACATCCTTGGAGCCGGTCACGCTCTGCCAAAAGCCCGGCTGATCGGCGCGCTCCAGCATCAAAACCTGCAACTCCGGCGTATGGATCACCACCAACACGGACTCGGGGATTTTGTAGGGGCGGCTCATCGGGGCGGCAAGAACTTGGTCACTCATGAACAAAGCATAGCGGAGACTCGGCTCTCTGGTGATGACGCCGGCGGGGCATCTATAGTCAAGAACAACAAGAAAGAATTACCCAGGAAGCTCGCTCAGTGCCGCCAAAGACACCGCTCGCCATTGCCTCATGAAATTGCTGCCCCGCATCGCTGTCAGTGTGATCTTGCCGATGCTGGCCTTGGCCAGCGTCACGCTAGTCCTTGGCGGCCACCTGATGCGAGACTCCTTGCTGCTCGAGCAAAACGGCAGGGCCCAGGCGGTGCTGGCCCAAAATGCCGAGCACCTGCGACAAGGCTTGGATGATGCACGCGACACCTTGCGCGTCTTGGCCAGCAGCGAACCCTTGGTCACCGGCAGCAGCGAACAAAGGCGGGCGGCCTTGCAACGCTGGAACGGCATGTCCAAGCGCTTCGAGGCCTTCTACTACCTCGATACCGAACAGCGGCTGCTGGCGGTCGGTCGCCCGGCCATGCCGGCCCAGACCGAGGCCTTATGGGACGAAGTGGCGCATGGGCGCGAAGGTTCTTCTGCCCCCTTCGTCAACGAAGACTCGGGCGAATTGGTCTTGAGTCTGGCCAGCCCGGTGTTTGATCTGCGCGGCCGTCAGGTCGGTGTCCTGATTGGCAATTTGAAACTGGAGCAGCTGCTGTCATTTGCCGTCGGCAATGCCACCCAGGAAGAAGCCAAGTTGATGGTGCTGGACGGCCAAGGCCGCCTGATCGCCGGTGGACTGGGCGAAGACAGTGAGGCCCTGAGTGCCCCGTCCGCCGCCAGCCAGCCGCAAACCTTGGCGATCCTGTCGGCCTTGCGCCAAGCACCCAAGACCACCGGCCAAAGCGGGCTGCTTCATATTCAAACCACCCACCAAGCTTGGTACGCCGAGGCGGGAGCGGCCACGGAACTGGACTGGCGCATCGTCTATGCCGTGCCCGAACTCAGCCTGTTCGCCCGTGCCGAGCGGCTGCGCGAACGCGGCATGCTGGCCCTCGCTGCCTGCGCCCTGTTGGCCCTGCTCGGTGCGGCGCTGTTGCGGCGCATCGTGCTGCGCCCACTCGAGGAACTGGGCCAAGCGCATGCCCGTTTGCAAAGCGGCGATCACCAAGCCCGCGCGGCGGTGCTGGGCAATGATGAAATCAGCGCGCTGGCCCAGTCTTTCAACCAAATGGCCGAGACCTTGGCCGCCACCGACCAGCGCTTCCGCCTGACCGTGGAGGCCTTCCCCTATCCAATCACCCTGGCCCGGCTCAGTGACGGGGCCTATGTCGATGTCAATCCGGCCTTTTCGGCGGTGCTGGGCGTACCTCGCCACGAGGCCGTCGGCCGCACGCCGCTGGACTTCGGCTTGGTGCCCAGTTTGGCGGAAATGCGGGCCATGGGGCGCGAGTTGCTGGAAACCGGCAAGCTGCCGCCGGTGCAGGTGCAAGCCCATGACGCCAGCGGCCAGCCGGTCTGGATGATCTACACCAGCCGCTTGCTCACGCTCGACAAGGAGCAACTGGTCTTGGCCGTGGCCACCGACATCACGGCCTTGAAGCAGGTGGAAATCCAGTTGCGCCAGAGTGAGCAAAGCCTGATGGCCTTGTTTGAGTCGGCGCCGCTGCCCATGGCGCGCACCCCCATGCACACCGGCGGCGACTCACCCACCTACTGGAACCAAGCCTGGTATCAGGCTTTTGGCTACGAGCCGGGCAGCTGCGACGGCAAACCCGGCAAGGCCTTTGACTTTTGGGTCGACAACGAAGCCCGGCGCCTCTTTGTCGGCGAATTGATTGCACACGACATGGCCATCAGCCGCGAGGCCTTGCTGCGCCGCGCCGACGGCAGTGTGCGCCTGTGTGAGGTGTCGGGCCGCTACCTCAACATCCACGGTGAACGCGTGGTGCTGACCAGTTATCTCGACGTGACCGACCGCAAGCGTGTCGCCGCGCAGCTGAACGAGATGAACAGCCAACTGGAGGCGCGCGTGACCGAGCGCACCGCGCAGCTGGAACGCCGCAACCAGGAGTTGGACGAGGCGCTGCAAATACTGCAGCACGCCCAAACCGAGTTGGTTCGGTCCGAAAAACTGGCCTCCTTGGGCAGTTTGGTGGCCGGCATTGCGCACGAATTGAACACCCCCATCGGCAATGCCATGCTGATGGCCACCACTCTGGCGGCGCGCCAAAAAGACTTCGAGGCCGCCATGGTCCAGGGCCTGCGGCGCTCATCCCTGCAGGATTTTCTGGCGGCTCTGCATGAGGCCAGCCGCGTGCTGGAGGCCAGCCTCGGCAGGGCCGCCGAGCTGATCAGCAGCTTCAAGCAGGTGGCCGTCGATCAATCCAGTTATCAGCTGCGCGAGTTTGATCTGAAAGAGGTTTTGCATGAGACGGCGCTGAGCCTAGGGCCCAGCCTGCGCCGCAGCGGCGTGAGCTTGCGTGAGGACGTTCCGGAGGGGCAGCGGATGAACAGCTACCCCGGCCCATTGATCCAGGTGTTCATGAACATCGTCAACAACGCGATGCTGCATGCCTTCGAGCCCGGCAAGCCTGGGCTGATCGAGATCAAAGCGCAAGCTCTGAATCACGAGCGCGTGCTGATTGAGTTGAGCGACGACGGGCAAGGCATGCCGAGCGAACACCTGACGCGAGCCTTTGACCCCTTCTTCACTACCAAGCTGGGTCAAGGCGGTTCTGGCCTGGGCCTGCACATCGTCTACAACCTGGTCACCGGTTTGTTGGGAGGCCAGATCAGCATCATCAGCTCGCCCGGACAGGGCACGCGGGTTTCGATCGAGCTGCCGCTGCAAGCACCGTTGATGGAGACGCTGCCTGACAACACGAGCGCCTAAGTTGGGCCAGGCACTCGACGTATGGGCGAATTGAGCAAGCCTGAATGCAGAGACGTTAGACGCAAAAAAGGGCAGCCTAGGCTGCCCTTCATCTTGAGCCTGACCCGTCCTGATCTGCGTTGACACATTTGCCTTCAAGAAAGGGCGTGTGTGATGGATATAGACATTAAACGAACGCAGCGCGACTACACGATGGCTTTTAAGCTGTCGGTCGTCGAGCAGGTCGAAAAGGGCGAGCTGACCTACAAACAGGCGCAAGCGAAGTACGGTATCCAGGGCCGCACGACGGTGTTGACGTGGATGCGCAAACACGGTCGCCAGGGTTGGGGTCGTGCGGCATCATTGGCGGCGATGCCGATAGACC
>NZ_JBBHJX010000009.1:0-208167 GCF_037482915.1 Paucibacter hankyongi | reverse complement strand
CGTATCCAGCCGCGCCACCAGCGCTTGCAACTCCCGAACTCCACGGCTGGGCGCTTCCCAGGGTTGGGGTTCATGCATCCCGCAAAAGCGCGCGATGGCCTTGGCATCTCCGCCATCGGTCTTGTTGCGCAGGCCTTCGGCCTCCATGAAACGCTTCACCAACAGCGGATTCACGATGGATACCTTCACGCCATGATCGTGGAGATAGAGCGCCAGCTGCTCGTGATAAGCACCCGTGGACTCCATGCAGACATGGGTTTGCGACTTGCCGCCAGGCGCGTGGAGGTCCATCCACGCCAAGAAAGCGCCAAATCCGGCGACGCTGTTCTCGAACACTTTGGACTTGTATTTGCCCGGGGCGACGATCAAGGCCGCATCAAACTTCTTCTTGCTGACGTCGCAGCCAATCGTGGAAACCATCGGCAATCTCCAAAAGGTGCTGAAGGCATTCGACTTGCGCATCCTGATATGCGAGGTCACCGCCGGAGGCAATTCCGGCGGCGCCCCAAGACACCGTTCGAGCTACAGCGTCGAATTCGCCAAGCGTCCCAGTCTTTACCTCGGGCTCTAGGCCCAAGGAGGATCGCGGGATCGTTTCGGCGAGCTCCGGTCAGCACGGACGGAGCGGAATGAGTAGATATCAGGAGGAGCCGGCGCCTACAAGGCGGCGGCGGGGGACAGGAGCGGAATTGCGCCCCCGGCGACGCTTGGCACCATGCAGTCCGCAAAGGACTGCATGGTGCCAAAACCAGCCTGAGTCCTATTCGATGCAAGCTGTTGCCCCGTGTCGCTTTTGCCGTCGGTACTTTGTCACGCCAAAGGACGGCCTGTTTTACCGATCTTTTCTGGCTTAAGTTTTTCCGGCCACCGCGAACAATGGACCTGCGAGCAATTTCTATGCTCGCCCAGTTTTCATTGCCATGGCCGACCAAGACGCACAAGACAGAAATTTACCGGCCTCAGCCAAGAAGATCGAGAGATCTCGGGCCGAAGGCCAGTTGCCGCGTTCGCGTGATCTGCCTCATTTCGCGATGATGGTGGCGGGCGGCGCGCTGCTCAGCGTCGGCGGCCCGCGCATTGTGGATGCCTTGCAGCAGATGCTGGTCTACGCGCTGCATTTTGATGCCAGCATGCTCGCCCGAGCCGATTTCATGGGCGCACGCCTGAGCGATCTGACCCTTCGTTTTTTGGCCCTGATGCTGCCGATCAGCGCTTTTTTCTGCCTGGTGGCGGTGGCCAGCAATATCGCGTCGGGCGGCTGGAACTGGACCATGAAGCCTCTGGCGCCCAAGTTCTCGCACCTGAATCCGATCAGCGGCTTTGGACGTTTGCTGAGCGGGCAGGGCGTCGGCCAAGCCATGAAGGCGGTGGCCCTGGCTCTGGTGCTCGGTGCTATCGGCGCGGTGGTGCTGAAGGACCGTATGGCCAGCTTCGTGGGCATCATGTCGGTGCCACTGCCGGCTGCTTTGGCCTATGCCGGTCATCAATTGATGGGCGGCGCGGTGTTTCTGGGCATTGCCCTGGCCTTGTTTGCCGCCATCGATGTGCCTTTGCAGCGTCAGCTTTACATGCGGCGCATGCGCATGACCCGTGAAGAGGTCAAGCAAGAAATGAAAGAGGCCGAAGGTAACCAGGAAATCAAGGCCAGGATCCGCGCCAAGATGCGGGAGGCCTCGCGCCGCCGCATGATGGCCGCCGTGCCCACCGCCGATCTGGTCGTGATGAACCCGACCCACTATGCCGTGGCCCTGAAGTACGACGATGCCAGCATGGCCGCCCCGCGCGTAGTGGCCAAGGGCGCTGATTTGCTGGCGATGAAGATCCGCGATCTGGCCAAGGAGTCCAAGGTGCCGGTGCTGCAGTCGCCGGTGCTGGCGCGGGCGCTCTATGCCCATGCGGAGCTGGACAAAGAAATCCCGGTCAGCTTGTTCTCTGCCGTGGCCCAGGTGCTGGCCTATGTCTACCAGCTCAAGGCCGCCATGGCCGGCCGTGGACCGACGCCGGATCTGCCGAATCCACCGGTGCCGCCGGAACTCGACCCGCACAACAAACCTGGCTCGGGCTTGCCAGCCGACCCCGATCTGGAAGGTGACGAAGAATAATGAACGCGCTGATCGCTCAATTGCAAACATTGCTGGGGCCACGGGCGGCCGTGCTGAGCGCCCTCGGCGCACCAATTGCCGTCATCTTGGTGCTGTCCATGATGGTGCTGCCGCTGCCGCCATTTGCACTGGACCTGATGTTCACCTTCAACATCGCCATGGCGGTGATGGTGATGATGGTGGCGGCCAATATGGTCAAGCCACTGGACTTTGCGGCTTTCCCGACCGTGCTGCTGCTGACCACCTTGCTGCGCTTGTCGCTGAACGTCGCTTCCACTCGTGTCGTCCTGATGGAAGGCCACACCGGCACTGGCGCCGCTGGCAAAGTCATCGAGGCCTTCGGGCACTTCTTGATTGGCGGTAACTTCGCCGTCGGTTTGATCGTGTTCGCGATTCTGGTGGTGATCAACTTCATCGTGGTTACCAAGGGTGCGGAGCGGATTGCTGAAGTCGGCGCGCGTTTCACCTTGGATGCGATGCCCGGCAAGCAGATGGCGGTGGACGCCGACCTGAACGCCGGCCTGATCAACGAGGCCGAAGCCAAGCGTCGCCGCGCCGAGCTGGGCGACGAGGCCGACTTCTTCGGTTCCATGGACGGTGCCAGCAAGTTCGTGCGTGGCGATGCCGTCGCGGGCATGCTGATCCTGGTCATCAACATCGTCGGCGGCTTCATCATCGGCATGGCTCAGCACGGCTTGTCGGCCGGCCAGGCCGCCGATTCCTACATCCTGCTGGCGGTGGGTGACGCGCTGGTGGCCCAGGTACCGGCCTTGCTGATCTCGGTGGCTGCGGCCATGGTGGTGTCGCGCGTGGGCACCGATAAAGACATCGGCAGCCAGATCGGTCGCCAGGTCTTTGGCTCGGCCAAGTCGCTGGCTATCACCGCGGGTGTGATCGGCATGCTGGGCCTGATTCCGGGCATGCCGCATCTGGTGTTCTTGCTGATCGCCGGCGGCATGGGCTATCTGGCCTGGTGGCTGCGCACCCGTGATCAGGCCAAGGCCAGGGCCGAGATGGCCAGCGCCGCCGCGCCTGTGGTGCCGACCGGTGAACCGAATGGTGAAGCCAGCTGGGATGACTTGATCCCGATCGACACCCTGGGCCTGGAAGTGGGCTATCGCCTCATCAGCCTGGTCGACAAGGCCCGAGAGGGCGACTTGCTTAGCCGGATCAAGGGCGTGCGCCGCAAATTCGCGCAGGAGGTGGGCTTCCTGCCGCCTGCGGTGCATATCCGTGACAACCTGGAGCTGCGACCCAGCCAGTACCGCCTGAGCCTGCGTGGCGCGGTGGTGGGCGAGGCCGAGGCCTTCCCGGGCATGTGGCTGGCCATCAACCCTGGGCACGCCACCCAAAAGCTGATCGGCACCCAGACCACCGACCCTGCTTTTGGCCTGCCGGCGGTCTGGATCGAAGACCGGCAAAAGGAAATGGCGCAAATGGCTGGATTTACCGTGGTTGATTGTTCGACCGTGGTGGCCACCCATCTCTCACACTTGATGCAGGTCCACGCAGCTAAGTTGCTGGGCCGGGTCGAGACCCAGGCACTGGTCGAACACCTGACAAAACAAGCGCCTCAACTGATCGAAGACGTGATTCCAAAAATGGTCGGCATCGCAACATTGCAACGAGTTCTCCAGCTGCTGCTGGAGGAGGGCGTGCACATCCGTGACATGCGCTCCATCGTCGAGAGCATTGCCGAGAACAGCGCTGCCGCCGGTGTGGCCAATGACCCGGCCGAGCTGGCCCGCCGCATCCGCACCCACATCGCCCCGGCCATCGTGCAGCAGATCTATGGCCCGGTGAAGGAGCTGGACGTGATCGCCCTGGAGCCTGAGCTGGAGCGTCTGGTCACCCAGGCCCTGAATTCCCCCCACGGCGCCGCCCTGGACCCCGGTGTCGCCGACACCCTGGCCCGCAGCGCCGCCGAAACCTCGCAAGCCCAGGAAGACCGTGGCGTGCCCGCCTGCTTGCTGGTGCCCGACCTGATCCGCGCCCCCATGGCCAAACTGCTGCGCCGCGCTGCGCCGCGCCTGAAGGTGCTGGGTCACAGCGAGATTCCTGAAACCCATTCCATCCGTATCGGTTCCATCATCGGAGGCACGGCATGAACGTCAAACGCTTTACCGCTAAAACCTCCCGCGAAGCCATGGCCCTGGTGCGCCGGGCCTTTGGTGATGATGCCGTGGTGCTGTCCAACAAGCCTTGCGCCGAAGGCGTCGAGGTCTTGGCGATGGCGCCGGAAGGCATGTCGCAGATAGAGCGTGTGGCAGCCACTGCCCCACGCGTGGCAGCCCCAAGCCGTGTGCAAGCCCGTCCGGCTGCCGAAGCACCCGAAGCGAACGCCTCGCGCAGCTTTGCCGCGCGTACCGGTCAGCGTCAGGAGCCGAGCTTTGGCTATGCCGACCCGGTCAACGCCGAGGTCGATCAAGATGTGCAGACGCTGGCCATGAGCACCTTGTCCTTCCAGGACTATGTGCGTGAGCGCGTGCTCAAGCGTCGCCAGGCCGAGCTGGATGGCCGCCCCGATCCGATCCACAGCGCTGCTGTCGCAGCCGAACCTGCTTTCGAGCAACCCGGCGTTAGCTCGATCAGCGCGATTCGTCAGCAGCGTGCTCAAGCCGCCTTGCAGGCGATGCAACCACGGCGTGCCGAAGCCGCTCCGGTGGCGCCTCCGGCAGCCCCTGCGCGCCGCGCTCCGCCTGTGCTGCGCGACGAGATCCGCGTGCCCGCCATGCAGCGTGATCTGGCCGGCATGGCCGATCTTGGTCAAATGAATGAGCTGGCCGATCTGCCCAACCGTGGCCGTCGCGATCAGCAAGACATGATGAACGAGCTGCGCTCGATGAAGGGTCTGATCGAAGAGCGCTTCGGTGCCTTGGCCTTCATGGAAAAGCTGCAGCGCCAGCCGGTGCAGGCGCGCCTGACCCAAAAGCTGCTGGAAATCGGCTTCTCGCCCGCCTTGGTGCGGAAGCTGGTGGAAGGCTGCCCCGCCGAGTTCAAGGGCGGGCCGAACGAGGCCGCCGACGAAACCAGTTGGGCCGCCAATGTGCTGTCTCGCAACCTGATGACCGACGAGGCCAGCCCGGCCTTGGAAGAGCAGGGCGGCGTGTTCGCCTTGATCGGCTCCACCGGCGTCGGCAAGACCACCACCACCGCCAAGATCGCCGCCGCTTTCGCGACCCGCTTCGGCGCCGCCAATCTGGGCCTGATCACGCTGGACGCCTACCGGGTTGGCGCACACGAACAGCTGCGCGCCTATGGCCGCATCTTGGGCGTGCCGGTGCACACCGCGCATGACCGCGCTTCCTTGGAAGACCTGCTCGAGCTGCTGTCCAGCAAGAAGATGGTGCTGATCGACACCGCCGGCATGGCCCAGCGTGACACCCGCACCAACGAACTGCTCGACATGCTGGCGCACCGCAGCGTGCGTAAGATTTTGGTCGTCAACGCCGCTCAACAGGGCGAGACGATTGAAGACGTGGTCAGTGCCTGGCGCGCGTCTGAATGCCACGGCGTGGTCTTGTCCAAGATCGACGAGGCCGTCAAGCTGGCTCCTGCGCTGGACACGCTGATCCGCCACAAGCTGAAGGTCTTGGGTGTGACCAACGGTCAGCGTGTGCCCGAAGACTGGCACCGTCTGTCGTCTCAGGCTCTGGTACAGCGCGCGCTGCGTGCCGTGGCCGCCGGCGCCTGGCGCATGGACAACGCCGACGTCAACCTGATTTTTGCCGGTGGGCCCGCGCTTGGCCCCCAGCACGCGGCCGCCATGGGCGCCTTCTAAGCCGCCCCGCCGATCAATAAAAGAATTGGACAGCATCATGCGCGACCACTACCTCCCCCACCACTCCCTGGCCCCGCAAGATCAGGCCGACGGCCTGCGTCGTTTGTTCGCCAGCTCGCGTGTGCGCTTCATCCCGGTGGTCAGCAATCCGCATGTGGTGGGTTCCGGCGTGTTGCTGGAGGGACTGTGTGCCGCCTTCGCCGAGCTCGGTCTGCACACCCTGGTGGTGGACGCGGGTGAGACTTCGCCCAAGCCTTCCGAGCTGGCCTCGGTGGACCTGAGTTCTTGCGTGGACCGACTGTCCAAAGATGTGTCCTACTTGGCAGCCCGCGGCCTGCCGATGCGCTATATCAATGCCAATGGCTCGGCTGCTCAGTTTTTGGAAGCGGTGACCGATGCCGCACCGCACGCCGATGTGGTTTTGCTGCACGCCAGCGCCGCCGAGTTGGCGCGCGTGGTGGCCTTGCGCGAAGTGCGCCCGGTGCTGCTGGCCGACACCGACACTCAAAGCGTCACCCATGCCTACGCCGGCATGAAGTGGTTGGCCAGCCGTGCCGGCCTGATGGTCTACAGCCTTTTGCTGGCCAGCTCGCCGCAGCTGCGTTTGTCTGACCGGATCGCTCAGCAGATCAGCAGCTGCGCCGATGGTTTCCTCGGTGCGGTGCTGCGTGACTGGGCCTGCATGGACCCGAAATGCCCACCGACCGCACCGATTGCCCCTGAAGTCCGCCACTTGGCGCGTGAATTGCTGATGGCTGCCCCACCCGGAGCGGCCTTGGAGGCCTCGGTCAACGCCAGCCCACTGCGCCCCGCGCAGCGCTCGCCGTTTTTGTCCGCCGCCACTGTTTGATTGCCGCTGGAGCTGATGATGTATACCGCCAAAGGCCGCCTCGATAATTCCTCACTCATCAAGCAATACAGCCCCTTGGTGCGACGACTGGCGCATCAGATGATCGCCAAGTTGCCGGCTAATGTGGAGATCGATGACCTGATCCAGGTCGGATTGATCGGCCTGACCGATGCCTTGTCGCGGTTCGATATCGGCCAGGGCGTTCAGTTTGAAACTTTCGCCACTCAGCGTATTCGCGGTGCCATGCTGGACGAGCTGCGCGGCGGCGACTGGATGAGCCGCGGCACACGTCGCCAGCAGCGTGAGATCGAAGGCGCGGTGCGCAAGCTCGAGCAAGAGCTGGGCCGCGCGCCGGTGGAGAGCGAAATTGCCTCCGAAATGAAGATCCCGCTGGCCGAGTACCAAGATCTGTTGGGCAAGGTGCGCGGCACGCAGCTGGTGTATCTAGAGGATATGTCCGGCGATGAGGGCGATGAGGACTTCCTTGATCGCCATGTGGCCGACCACAGCAACAACCCGATGCTCAAGTTGCAGGACCACCGTATGCGCGAAGCGCTGGTGGCCGCCATCAAGAACCTGCCCGAGCGTGAGCAGCACATGATGAGCATGTACTACGAGCACGACATGAATCTGAAGGAAATCGCGGTGGTTTTGAAGGTCACCGAGTCGCGGGTCTGTCAGCTGCACAGCCAGGCCATCGCCCGTCTGCGTGTCAAGCTGCGCGACTGGTAAGACGCTGCGCGAAGCTTGCAGCAGACTTGCTGTCGACTCGCCTGAGCCGGCAAGTCGCACAAAAGAACAGCGGGCGGTCGGTGCGACCGCTCTTGGAGGACTACGTGGCACTTTGGTGGAAGCAGAAGCCGGAAATTGAGATTCAAGCGAGCGCGCCGCCGCAGCGGCCTCGGCAAACCGAGTCATCCGAACTGTTGATCCAAGAAATTGCGCGCTCGGCCTCCGGTGTAGGCAAGGACGCGGCCGAGGTCCGCGGTGTGTTGGAAGACACGCAAAAGGTCGTGATGGCGCAGGCCCAGGCGATGGGCGAGCTGTCGAACGATCTCACCGAGGTGCGTCAGGCCCAGCAAGCCATCAGCCAGGCCACCGAAAAATCGCGCTCGGCAGTGTCCCGCGCCAGCACCGCGCTGGAAGGGGTGGGCAACGAGGTGGGCGGCATCGTGCAGACACTGCGCCAAGTGTCGGAAGCCGCGTCAGAGATCACCAAGATTGCCCTGCAGACCCGCCTGGTGGCCTTCAACGCCTCGGTTGAAGCGCGTCGCGCCGGCGAGGCGGGGCGAGGGTTTGGCGTGGTCGCCGATGCGGTGAAGGACTTGGCTGGCAAGGTCGAGAGCTCATCCAAGGCCATCATGGGCACGGTGCTGGCCCTCGATACACGCATTGAGGCCTTCAGCCGCGAATTGCGCCGCGATGCCTCGCAGGCGCAGCAAAGCGCTATCCATCAGGCCTTTGGTGAAGTGCGCAGCGATGTCGATGGCATTGCCGAATCTGCCTTGCAGAGTGAGCGCACTGTGCAAGCTTTGTCTGAGCGTGCGGCCACGCTGGAGCAGGATGTGCAACAGGCGATGATCAATCTGGATGCTGCCTTGTCCTGCAGCGAGCGCTTCTTGAAACTGTCGGAACAACTGATCGAAAAAATCGCGGGGTCGGGGATTGAGGTCGACGACGCACCCTATATCCGCGCGGCTCAAGCGGCCGCCGCCGAGATTTCCACCCTGCTGGAAGGGGCCGTGCAGCGCGGCCAGATCAGCACGGCACAGCTGTTTGACACACATTACCGCCCCGTGGCCGGAAGCAATCCCGCGCAATGTCTGACCGACTTTGTCGACGTCGCCGACCGGCTCTTCCCCGCCGTGCAGGAGCGCATGTTGTCCTTCAGCGGCAAGGTGGTCTATTGCATTGCCGTGGACCAAAATGGTTATGTGGCGACCCACAACAAGAAGTATTGCCAGCCGCAGCGCAGCGGCGATGTGGTGTGGAATACCGCCAATAGCCGCTATCGGCGCATCTTCAATGACCGCACCGGGCTGGCCTCGGCGCGCAATCAGCGGCCCTTCTTGCTGCAAACCTATCGGCGCGATATGGGCGGCGGCAACTTCGTGTTGCTGAAGGAAGTTTCGGCTCCCATCATGGTGGGCGGCAAGCATTGGGGCGGCTTGCGCCTGGCCTTCAACTTCTAAGCTTGCCAAGCTCCGCCGCACAGGCGGGGGCACCCGAGGCGCTGTTGCTAGCGCTGTCTCGTGCGCTTTCGCCTTGCTTGGGTCAAGGCGCCACGCAGGCCTTGTTCTTGCCCGTGTGCTTGGCTTCGTACAAGGCCACATCGGCCCGGTCCAGCGCCGTCTCGAGGGTTTCGCCGGGCCGGTAATGCGTGACGCCGGCCGAGAAGGTGATGAAGACGTCCTTGCCTTCATGCAGGAACAGGCTGCTGGAAAGGGCTCGTTGCAGCCGCTGCAGTACCGCCTGGGCTTCATCCAATGGCGTGGCCGGCAGCATCAGCACAAATTCCTCACCGCCATAGCGTGCCACCAAGTCGCCGGGCCGCAACTCCTTGGAGACGCGCTCGGCCAATGACTTCAGCGCTTGATCACCGGCGCCGTGGCCGAGCGAGTCATTCAGGCGTTTGAAGTTGTCGATGTCCAACAGGGCCAAGGCGATGCGATTGCTCGCGGCCGTCTCGGCGCTAGCTTCCGCGGCACCGTCCGGGCCGGCCTCACGTTCGATCTTGGCTTGCTCCACAGCGAAGGCGGCCAACAGGCCGCGGCGATTGGCAATCTGGGTCAGCTGATCGGTCTGCACTTCATTCGACAAGCGGCGCAACTCGCCTTCCAACTCTTCGACGCGCTGACTCATGCTGCTGGCCCGCTGGTTTTCCAGCGTCAAGCGTTCCTGGGTCTGGCGCACCAGCGACTGCACGCTGCGGCTTTCCTCGACCATTTCGCGCACCACGCCCGCCAGGCTTTCCAGTGAGTCGGCCTTCTCGATCACCTCGGCGTAGCGCCCGACGCTGTTTTGGAAGCGGTCGGTGTGCTGGCCCAATTCGCCCAACTCAGCCAGCATCTGGTGGATCAAAGACTTGAGCGAATCACGCGCCCGGCTGCGCTCATCGCGCAAGGCGCGCTGGCGTTCACGGGTGCCGCCTAGCATCTCGGTGACCGAACGCACGCCTCGGCCGCTCAGGCCTTGCTCCAGCGTGTTGTTCATCGCCTCGCATTGGCCGCGCGCCCAGGAATCATCCTCGGCCAGATCAACCAAGCTGGCACTGAGTTCCCGGCACAACTGCCCGAGCTCATCGAACAGGTGTTGGCGATGGTCCAGCATATGGCGCGCACGTTGACACAGCGCGTCCATTTGCGCGGCTCGCTCGGGCGTGGCGCCAGTTTGCAGCAGTTCCTTTTGAGCGGCGTTCAACTCGGCCATCAAGTCCGCGGCGTAGCCTTCGCGGCTGTGCAGCGCATGCTGCACCGTGCCATGCAGCGATGTCTCGATATCGGGCCAAACCGAAGTGAAATTGGCGCTCAAGGGCGCTTGACTGTCGGCTTGGCCAGGACTTGGCATCGGCGCCAAATTCAGCAAGGGCTCGGCCGCGCTGCCGGGCTCGGAGTCGTCGCTGTCGGATCGGCTGTTCGGAAAATCTTCCTCCAGCATGAATTGGGTCGGCGAGCCACTGTTGCCGTCGTCCTCGGATGTGCTGATGTTGGCGTCGGCCACATCGCTGTCCCAACTGCTGACCAATTGCTGCATGCGCTTGAGCATGCGCTTGGCGTCGCTGCGATTGTTTTCCAAGACGCGCTGCAGGCCGTCTTTCTTGCGTGCCAGCGTCCACTGCCGGCCACCGCGCTCCAGCCCGCGTACCAAGCGTTCCAGCACCTGGGCCAGCACCTCGGCCTGCGCTGCCGGGCCTTCACTGGCCTGCAATTGCTCGACTTGCCGGATCGCATCCTCCCAGCGGGCCTCGCGCACGCAGGTTTGCAGGTCCATGCGCTGCTGGCTGCCGCCAACCCCCAACGTCATCAGCTTGCTGAGCAGCGACTGCGCCCCTTCGTTCAGGGTTGCGGGCGCGGCTTCGGTGCCCGACTCCACGGCGTAGGCGCGTGCATAGTTTTCCGGGGTGGGTTCGAGTTGCGCTTGAGCCAGACGCAACAAAGCGGCCTTAGCGATTTGTGCCGCAGGGGCACCCGCGGGCGACCGTGCCGGAGAGGGGCGGCGTTGCTCATCCATGCCTGATTCCTAACGAAGACCGCCGACGGGGTAAAGCGCTTCCGGGGGCGCGCCGTCCCCCCCGTTGTCGATGTCACCATTGGCTCGGGCGATCCAGGGCGCCTTGCGCGGCAACACGGTCTGCGCCAGCCACTGCTCCACCTCTTCGGGAGGCAAGGGCTTGCTGAACAAAAAGCCTTGCATCAGGCTGCAGCCGAGCCGGTGCAGTACGTCCATCTGCCGCATGGTTTCCACGCCTTCTGCGATCACCCTCAAGCCCATCGCGCGGGCCAGCGCGATGATGGCCGTGACCACGGCCGAGCTCTGCGGCGTGATGCCGAGGTCGCGCACAAAGGTGCGGTCAATCTTGACTTCGGAGATCGGCAGCGTGGTCAGATAGGCCAGCGAGGAATAGCCGGTGCCGAAGTCATCGATCGAAATCTCGACACCGACCTCGTTCAGACGGTGCAGCGCCGGGATCACGTTCTGCAAGTCCTTCATCAGGTTGTTTTCGGTGATCTCGAGTTGAATCGCCCGGTGCGGCACGCCGTAGGCGCTGACACATTGGTGGATGTGCTCAACCAGATCGGATCGCTCGAACATGCGGCTGGGCAGGTTGACCGCGATCGAGTCGGAGAAGCCGAAATTGAGTTGCCAGATCTTCGCTTGGCGTGCGGCTTCTTTCAGCGCCCATTCGGACAAAGGCACGATCAGGCCGGTTTCCTCCGCCAGCGGGATGAAGTCGCCCGGCGGCACCAGTTTGTCGCCGCGCTTCCAGCGCATCAAGGCTTCGGCCCCCACCATGCGGGCGCCTCGTACATCGATCTTGGGCTGGTAATGCAGCACGATCTCGCCACGCTCCAGCGCCTTGTGCAACGCGCTCTCCAGCTCCAACTTCTCGCGCCCTTGGCCGGCCAATTGCGGCGTGTAAAGCGCCGAGGCATTGCGGCCCTGCGACTTGACCGCGTACATGGCGACGTCGGAGTTGCGCAGCAGGTCGGCCATGGTCTGGCCATCACGGGGGTAGATGGCGATGCCAATGCTGGCGGTGACAAAACATTCTTGGCCGGACAAAAAGATCGGCTCGCGCAGGGCTTCCAACACGCGTTCGGCGACACGCTCGGCGTCGCTGTCATCGGCCACTTCGGGAAGCAGCGCCACGAACTCATCGCCGCCGAGTCGCCCCACAGCCTCCAAGGTGCGGTGTGAACGGCCGCCAACGGTTTCGAGCATGCCTTCCATGACCTGATCGGAGTGGCGCACGCAGCCGCGCAGGCGTCGACCCACTTCGACCAGCAATTCGTCACCGGCCGCATGGCCCAGCGTGTCGTTGATGATTTTGAAGCGATCCAGATCGATCAGCAGCAGGCCGACCTCGTGGCCGCCGCGCCGAGCTTGTTCGATGGCGCGTTCGACGCGCCAGATCAGCTGGCGTCGGTTCGGCAGACCGGTCAGTGCATCAAAATGCGCCAATTGCCGGATGCGGTCTTCGGCATGGCGGCGGTCGGTCACGTCTTGCAGCACGCCGGTGTAGCCATTGGCATTGCCGAGTTCGTTGAACTCGGGCTCGGCTTCGATATGGACCACGCGCTGGCGCCCGTCCAGCAAGGTCACCGGCAGATCGGTAACCAGCACCGAGTTGTGCGCGATCACATCGCGCAGCAAACGCAAGAACAGTTCGCGCTCTTCGCGCGGCACCATGCGCATCACGCCAATAAAGTCCAGGCGTTCGTGCGGCCCACGCCCGAAGACCCGCAGCGCTTCGGCGGCCAGCGTGAAACCGCTGCTGGCGTACCACTCGAAACTGCCCATGCGGGCCAGGTCTTGCGCGCGCGCCAAACGTGCCTTGCTACGCTCTAACTCGATGCGGGTGCGGGAACTGCGCAGCAGGTAGCGCAGCCGGCCGGCCAGCAGGCTCCATTGAGACGATTTGACGAAAAAGTCGGTCGCGCCGACCTGGTAGGCGTGATTGATCGATGCGTCGTCATCGAGGCCGGTCAGCATCAGCACCGGGGTTGACTCAAAGCCTGGCTTTTCGCGCAGCAGCTTGCAGGTCTCGAACCCGTCCAGTTCCGGCATCATGGCGTCCAGCACGATCATGTCCGGCGCGGCCGAGTTGATCAAGGCCAAGGCCTGCACGCCGCTCTGGGCTTCTGTCACTTCAAAGCCGCGCTCTCGCAGGGCGACAGCGGTCAACAGCAGATTCACCTCGTCGTCATCGACGAGCAGAATTTTCGGCTGTTCCGGCAGTTCGTTATCCAGCAAAGGGGCTTGATCTTTCATGAGGGGTTTGGCGACATGTCCAGCAGGGCTTGCCGCACCAAGGCAACTTGCCCAAGCATACCGTCAAGCAGTGAATCCATGCCGTCGGTTTGGCCTTGTCTGGCCATTGTTTCGATCGTGGCGCAGCGTTCCGCCAGGTCCATCGCGCCCAAACTGGCTGAAGATGACTTCAAGGTGTGGCTGATGTGACGCACCACGTTCAAGTCGATCGACTCAGCGCGAGCCCGCTCCAATTCCGGCAGCATGCGCTCCAGCGCCTTCAAATACGCGGCGATCACGCGCTCGATCAGCTTGTTGGCACCACTCGGGTCAAGCTCTCGCAAGCGTTCAAGCGCAACCGGGTCCAGGCAAGAGGCAGGGGTGTTGGGGCTGGTCATGGAGCTTCCATCGGGCGATGAATGCGGCGAGTCTTCTGATGGCAGGGCAGCCCTGCCATTGTCGTTGTGCGGAACCGTCGGTGGATCGCTTTTCAGCATAGCGGACAAGATGAAAAAGAAAATTGATCAGGATTCAAAGTACGCGCAGATTGACCATCATGTCCGCAAGACTTGCACTTCTTTGCCGCAGCAGATCCACGTGGAATGCGGACTGTAGCTGCATGGACCGAGCCTAGGCAATCAAGTGGTCAAGATTGTCAATCCAGCCTGGGCCGGCCGGTCCCCGGGCACTTCAAGCTGATTCGTTGTATATCGGCCGCGGGCGTTGGAACTTGAGTGTGTGGGTGACCCGCATCGCGTCCTTACAATGAGTCGCATGAACAGCCTCAGTGAAGCACGCAACACCGCGCAGCGCTTGCCCCGCTGGAGCGCTGTGCTCTTGCTGGCCTTGGGTTTGGGGCTGTTGATGCTGGCACTTGCGGGCCTGTTCTTTGCCGCGCGGCAGGTGGACGGCCTGGGCTTGGCCAGCTTGTTGCTGGTTGGGCTGTGCACGGCCATGCTGCTGCTGGGCATGTTGGCGCTTGGCTGGCATGTCGGTGTGCGTTTGACGCGCCAGCAACTCGGCGAGGCCTTGCGTGAGTCGCGCATGCAGACCCAAGCCCTGGCGCAGTTGCGCAGTGATCACCTTTGGTGCAGCGACGCCGAACACCATTTGGTGCGTTGGCAGGCCCCGCAGGCGGGTCCGGTGTCCAGCTGGGTGGGGCAGGTTGCCACCGAGTGCCTGTGGCAGCGCTTTGGGCTGCAGGAATGGCCGCCGACGGCTTCCGCGGATGCGGGTGGCGGTGATGCCAATCAAGCCAAGGATGCGATTGACGCCATTGATTCAGGCGAGGCTTTGCGGCGCGAGTTGTCGCGTGGTCTGACCACCCTGGACCTGCGCGTTGTGTCGCGCGATGCGACCAAGCAAGGTTGGCGCTTGCGGGCCGTGGCCCAGTTCGACGGGCAGGGGCGTTTCAGCGGCTACCAGGGTTCGGCACAAGAGTTGCTCGAGGCCCCGACCGCTTGGCTCGAGGCCCTGCCCGGGCCGGCGTGGCTGCTAGATCATGGCCGTACCGCAAGCAGCCCCGATGCGGTGCACTTGCGGGCCCAAAATACCCAGGCGGCCGCTTTGATGGGCCCCGAGGTCAGTGTCGGGGCCAGTTGGACTGCGTGCACCGAGCAGTTGTCTCCGCTGCTGGGTGAGGCCTTGGCCAAGCATCCACCGCGCAGCTTTACCGACGCGAGTGGGCGTTATCAATTGGCGGTTCTTTGGCCGCAGGCTCCCGCCGAACCTGAGGCTTTGCGCGACGAGGCAGCCTCGCAATCGGCTCACGAGCATGAGTCCTTCAGCTATACCGTCTCGCATGATTTGCGTGCACCGCTGCGCGTGGTGGAAGGTTTTGCTCGCATCTTGAAAGAGGACTATGGCCGGGTGCTGGACCGCATCGGCAACGACCATCTCGACCGTGTGATGGGCGCGGCCGCGCGCATGAACAGCATGATCGACTCGCTCTTGTCCCTGGCGCAGTTGTCGGCTCAACCGCTGGCCCGCCAGCCGGTCAATCTGTCGCAACTGGCCGGTTTTGTGCTTGAAGAGTTGATGCGGGCCGCCCCCGATCGCCAAGTCGCCGTGCACATCCAGCCGCATATGTTGGCGCAGGGCGACCCTACCTTGCTGCGCATGGTCTTGGAGAACTTGTTGGGCAATGCCTGGAAGTACAGCGGCAAGCGCGCCCAAGCGCAAATTCGCTTTGAGGCCTTGCAGGAGTCGGGTCAGTGGATCTATCGGGTCAGCGACAACGGTGCCGGTTTTGACATGCGCTTTGCCGACCGTTTGTTTGGCGTCTTCCAGCGCCTGCACAGTGCCAGCGATTTCCAGGGCACCGGCGTGGGCCTGGCTTCGGTGCGCCGCATCGTGCGCCGCCACGGCGGCGAGATTTGGGCCGAATCTGAAGTGGGCGAGGGCGCCCGCTTTTACTTCACATTGGCGGGCTGAGCCAGCATCTCTACCGCCTCCACCAGCAGGCGGGCTTGCGCTTGCGGCGTCCGCCCTTCGGCGGCCGACAGCTTTTGCAGGCGATCGAATGCGTCGAGCCTGTTGAGTGAATAACGGTGCATCAGCACGCCAATCGCCATGGCCACCAATTGCTCCACGGGCAACTCAGGCGTCGTGGCGGCAGCGTCGACCTTGTCGACCTTTACGGCCTTGTCTGCTTGGGCGCCCGCAGTGGCTTGCGCGGTTTGTGCGGCCTGCGCCATGCGTCGATTGGCAAATGCAGCTTCGACGGCCGGCACGATCTGGTGGATATCCAGCGGCTTGACCAGATAGGCCACCGCACCCAGTTCTTTGACCTTGGCCACCGTTTCTTCGTCGGCAAAGGCAGACAAGAACATGAAGGGAATGTGCAGGTATTCGCGCAAATAGGCGGCCACATCGAAGCCGCTCATGCCTTCCATGCGGATGTCGAGCAGGGCCAGTTCGGGTCGGTGCTCGCGCGCCAGCAAGATGGCGTCGTCGCCGTTGTCGGCATCGATGACCTCGAAGCCAGCTTGCGCCAAGCCATAGGTCAAGGTCGCCAACACCAAGCGGTCATCATCGACTACGAGTATCTTGCCCTTGTTGCTCACCGTTGGAGGTCCCCCGCTGCGCCGCGCGCTGTGCTGTCCATGGGCCGGCTGAATACCGGTTTTGTGGTGCCATTGTCACCGAAACCGGCGTGATGCTTCGCCGGCCGCCTTTCTCCCCGTTCAGTCCGCCGGCAAACTGACGCTGGGGGCGAGCAACTCAACCCGGCAAACGACGCTGTCGGCGCGCTGAGTCAGGCTCAACTGGGCCGTGCGACGGGGGAGCAAGGCTCGCACCAAACCCAGGCCCGACACACCGCCGGGCACCTGGTTCAGGCTGAAGTCGGCGGGCAAGTTGCCGGGGTTGATGATTTCGACCGCCACGCTGCTCAGCTCGCACACCAGCGTGCATTGCACCTGGCCGTCGAAGCTGTGTTTGATGGCATTGGTCAGCAACTCGTTCAGGGTCAGCGCGATTGGGATCGACTCGGCCTCTGGCAAGGTCCAATCATTGACGCGCGCCTGAGTAGCGCCTTCGATCTGGGTGACGATGCTGCGCCCATACATGCGTTGCACCGAGCCGATGATGGCATCCATCACGCGCCGAATCTTCAGCGGGCCGGAGCTGCCGACCTGCAGGCCATAGACCTGTGCAATGGCATGCACTTGGCCTACCGCCTCATTGATCACCGGCGCCACTTCCGGACGCCGTGCGGCAATTTGCTGCAGCAGGCCGGCCACGCCTTGCAAATTGTTCTTGATGCGGTGATGCACCTCTCGCACCAGCAACTCGCGCTGCGAAATCGCCGCTTCCAGGCGCGCTTCTTCCGCGGCACGGTGTTCTGTGACATCACTGGCCACCAGCAAGAGCTGCTCGGGCGTGCCTTCTTCGATGCCTTCGGCGTCCTCGGTGGTGCCGGCCAGATGCAAAAAGCGCGCATCCCAGACCCGCATCTGCTCACCGGTGCCGAGCTTGTACTCATGCTGGGTGACCGCGCTGGCTTGCAGGGCCGCCAACATATCGCGGCGAATCAGCTCACCCTGCTCGCGGCCGAACAAGTCTTCCGGGCTGGCGCCCATCAGTTCTTCTTCGCTGCGGCCGGCCAGGCTGGCTGCGGCTTGGTTGATCTTCTCGACCGCCAGTGTTTTGGCGTCGTGCAAGCTGATGGCCAGCGGTGCCGCTTCGATGATGCGGCTCAGCGAGGCCTGAGCCTGCAGGGTTTGGGCTTCGGCTTGGCGGCGGCGGTCGATGTCCAGCAGCGCATAGGTCAGTTGCCGGCCGGAGGCGCGTGAGCCGGTCACCACCACATTGCCCACCACCCAGAATTCGCGGCCATCACAGGCCTTGAGCTTGCACTCGAAGGCCTCGGCCTGGCCCTCGGTCAGCTCTTCCAGATAGTGGGTGTGGCGGAACGGGTGGTCGGAGGATGGTGTGGCCACCACACTCATCGGATGGCCAGCGAATTCGTTCAAGTCACCGCCGAACATGCGCCGGGCCGAGCGATTCATCCATTCGATGCCGCCGCGTCCGACCGTGACGATGCCGACCAGCACCGAGTCCAGCACGGCGCGCTCGCGCTCGGTTTGTAGCATCAAGGACTGCTGGGCCCGCCAGCGGTCATCCACATTGACGTAGGTGGCAATCACCCCTTCGTCGGGCGCCCCGGGGCGCATCACCCGCTTGCTGATTTGCATCCACAAGGCTGAGCCATCGCGCCGGCGCACGCGCCGCTCGCCGCGCCACAAGCCGTGGGTTTTCAAGGCCAGCTCGACCGCTTCGGTCTGGTTGTCAAAGTCCAGCGAGGTGTCGAACAACTCTTGGTGGGCGAGCCCGCTGAGTTCGTGGATGCGATAGCCGGTCAGATTGGCCAAGGCGTCATTGGCGCGCGCCACACGTCCACCGCGCAAAATGGCAATGCCTACATCCGAGAGGCTGAACATCATCTCGCGGTCTTGCACCAGCGCTTCCAACTCGGCCTGTTGGGCCTTCAGTCGGCTGATGTCGCTGATGACGGCAATTGTTTCGGCTTGCGGTGCCGGACCGGCGCTGCCGGCTTCGGCCGCGACGTTGACACAGCGCAGGCTCAAGGACAACCAGCGCGGTTGGGCCGCCTCGGTACCGACCTGCAAAAACTCCGCTTCAAAGGGCGGCAGTTCCCGCAGGTTCGGCAGTGCCGTCTGGATCTTTTGTGCCAGTTCGGGCAGGGCTGCAAACAGCTGGGCGATCGGTGCTCCGGCGGCTGGGGTGCTGGCCAGCCCCAACATTTGCCCAAAACCGTGGTTGCAGCGCAGCAGGGTTTCGCCGCGCAGATAGGCCAGCCCGAGGCTGGCACCGTCCATGATGGTGGTCAACTCGTGCAGCAATTGCTCGCTGCGGTTCTCGGCTTGCGCTTGGGCGGTCACATCCAATGTAACCACCGAGGTGGTGCGCTGGCCCGATTTCAGCTGCCCCGGTTCCACCCGCGTCAGCAACCAGCGGCGGCCCAGTTCCGGATGGCGTACCGCATAGCGCACCTCGACCCGCTCGCCCTTTTTCAAGGCGCGTTGCAGCTTCTCGAATTCAGGCAGCGAGGCCGTTTCCACAAGGTCGCGCCCAATGCCCTGCAAGCCCGCCAATGGGTTGCGAGATGCGCCCGAGCTGGTGCTGCTTGCACTGCTGGCGCCATTGTTGGGCCGAGCGCTGCGCGGGCGCAGCCAGCCGGCATCTTGCTGGAATGTGGCCAGTCCGACGCTGGCCGTGTCCATCAAAGCATCCAGCTGTTGATGGGCCAGATCGCGCTCTTGTTCAAAGGTGTGGTCCTCCAGCGCCGCCAGGAAGCGGCGCGGCAGGCCCGGTCGCGTGGGACTGAGGGCTTGCACCCGGCCTTGCAGCCAATGCACCCGACCCGAGGGACCGGGCAGGCTGGCTTGGGTGACGATGAAGGCCTCGGGCGAACTCAGATTCAGCAAGGACTCTTGCACCTGACCGTGTTGCCAGGCCAGCAATGTTTGCAGCGCCGGGTCGGCCTCCTGCAACGCGCTCGGCAGTTGCAGGCACAGGGCCGCGAAGGCGGCATTGCTCTTCAGCAGCAGACCATTGGCGTCAAACAAGACCATCGGTGACGGACTCAGCTTGAACCACTGGTTCAGCTCCGCGAATTCGCGCGCCACCACCTCATTGGCGCAGGCTTGCAGCAAGGCTTGGTTGTCGTCTGGCTCCGCTTCGGCGGCCGTGCTTGAAGGCTTGCTGGGCGGCGCGCTGGTGCCCGTGTTGGTGGCCGCGCTGGCAGCGGACGGTTTGAGCTTGCCGCGCGGCTTTTCTTCGGGGCGGGCGTGCAGCAGCCAGCGCGCGGCATCCTCGGCGCCTTGCGGCTCCAGCGCGACCAGGGTCAGCAGGGCGCGCTGGCCCCCGGCCAGTTTTAAGCCAGGCGCGGGTGGACCCTTGCGGCCATCCAGCAGTGCGCGGCTGGCCAGGCGCAACCAGTCGCCGAGCCGGCCACCATGGCTGGTGTGCAGACCATGCAGACCCTTGCCGGGGCTCTGGCCGGGCGCTTGTTCCAGCATTTGCAGCGCGCCGGCATTGGCTTCCAGCACCTGCAGCGCTTCGTCCAGCAGCAGTACCGGATCGCTGATCAAGTTGAAAAGGCCGCGCAAGGCGGCCTGATCTTGGGGCAGGAGGGAAAGTTGATCCGAGGACATTGGCCGCGAGTTTACGGGCAGGCCGTGAAGTGGCCGCCCATCACTCCAATTGCGAAGCCTTGTGGAGTGCGCGCAGCACGCATTGGTTGATCTCTTCGGCGCCCAGCATCAGTTGTTCGGCGGCGCTGCGGAAGTCGAAGACCGAGGAATTTTCAATCGCCCGCACCAACTCCAAATAGGGCTGGTAAGGCCCGCTCTCGTCGACCAAGGCTTGGCGTACCCGCTCGGGCATTGGGATCGATTGCAGCAGCTTGGTGAAGGGCTGCTTCAGCATATGGTCAAGCAGCGAGAACAGACCGCAGATGAACATTTCATCCCGCAATTCCGAGTCGCTCATGCCCTTGGCCAGTTCTTCCATCAACAGGCCGCGGCGCAAAGCGGCGTACATGATGGGGCGCATTGCGTGGTCTTTGCTGGCGGTGGTGAGCAAAAGGGCGAGCCAGCGTTTCATGCGGGCATAGCCGAGCAGCATGATGGCGTGGCGGAACGAAGACACTTCCACCGGCAGACCAAAGGCGGCGGAATTCAGGTAACGCAGCAGCTTGAAGGCCAGGCTGGGGTCGCGCTTGAGGGTTTGCTCCAGGCGCTCCACATCCTCACCTTGGTCGATACGGGACATCAACTCGACGATCACCTGCAGATCGGCCTGAACCTCGGCCTTGGTGTTGCCGGGCGGGGGCTCGTAGGCCCCTTGCATGGGCCAGCCAATCACGCCTTGGGCTCCACGCTCAAAAGCCGCGTCAATATCACCTGCTTCACGCAGACCGGAGATCAGTCGTGGCAGGCCGCTGTCGGGTCCGCCCCGGTTCTCGTCGTCGGGGTCCAGCACCGCATACTTGAAACAGGGCTGGGTCTCTGCCGGCAAGGGCTGGGCCGGTTTGCCCTTCAATAGCAGCCCGACGCCGCGTTTCTTCAGCGCCTGCAATGCTTCAAGGTGGGCCGCATCACCCGCCATAAAGGCTGGCACTTCGATCATCAAATTGGCCGAGGACTCGGCGCGCAACAGGCCGACCAGCAAATCTTCGCTGAGCACGTTGAGGATGGCCGTACCGGCGCCGGCGGGCCACACTTCGGCCACCGCGGCCAACAACTCAGTCGCCTCCAGTTTGGCGTCCGGGCGCAGCGGAATGACGGTCAAGCGCGTGGCCGTGACCATGCGCTGGCGGTCGATTTGAGGGGTGTAGCCGAGTGCGACGGCGCCCAAGATCTGATGGTTCATGAGGAGGAATGCGGGTTGGGCCGAAAGGGAGTCCGGATGCGTCAGGAGGGCAGGGGTGGCTCAAACTGCCAGATGGGGATGAAGACACACATCATCATGGCGTGATGCGGAGCTTAAGTGTTGATGTACTGGAACAGCGACATTTTCTGCACCATCGCATAGGTTTTAAGCGCCGCGTCATAGCCGGTTTGCTGATTTTGGAATTCCGAAATGCCTTGCACCATGTCCAAGTCTTCGGCGGCCGAGCGTTCGGACTGGTTGTACTGCTTGAGGGCCGCCATGCGGGCTTCGGTGCCGTCCAGATTGTTCAGTCGTTCGCCCAATTGGCTGCGCACATTTTGCAGGTTCACCATCACTGCGTCGAGGTCGCGGATGCGGCCGGTGTTCGACTGGGTGATTTCCGGGCCGCTGCGCAGCGGGGTGCGTAGCTCGGCCACCGTGCGGTCCAGCACATCGAAGAGCTTGAGCGAATTGGTGGAAGGTTTGATTTCGAATTGATCCCCGTCTACCGGCGCACCAGAAATGGTGGTGGCGATGCCGTCAAAGGCGATGGCCTTGCCGGGAGTGAAGGGGCCCGAGAAGGCAATGCTGCCCAAGTCGGTGTTGGTCACGGTGACGGTGGCGGCCGGGCCGGTGCCGCTGATCTGGACCAGATAGTTGTTGCCGGTCAGTTGCGAGGGGTCGGCAACCCGCCCGGTATCGATCCAGCCCTTGGGCGCAGCCCCGGCCGGCACCGAGATCGGATTCGGCAGTGGCCCCGTTTCAAAATTGCCATTGCCGCTGCGGGCCTGCTCGAAGGCCATCCGGCCATCGACGGTGAGGGGGAAATTGTCGATATTGCCGGTCTGGATCGAGCCCGAAATACCGTTGAAGCGCACGCCGCCGGCTTGGTCCAGGAACGGTGGGTCGCTGGAACCCTGGCCTGAGAACAGAAAGCCGCCCGCGCCGTCGCCACGATTGGCAATGGCCAATAGCTGGTTGCGCAGACCGGCAATCTTATTGGCCAGGCCCGCGCGTTCGGCGTCGCTATAACTGGCATTACCAGCGGAGACCATGGTCTCGCGCATCTGTTGCAGCAACTCGCTTGCATCGCCCAAGGCGCCTTCGCTGAGCGTCATGCCATTGCGACTGGCCTCCAGTGCGCGCTGGTTGGCGTCGACCCGGCCGATCGAGGACATGGCTCGCTCGGCCCGGGCTGCGCCGGTGGGGTCATCGCTGGCCATGGCAATTTTCTTGCCCGAGGTCAGTTGAGTCTGGGACTCCTGCATCCGTTGCTGGCGGCGCTGCAAGGTCGAAATGCTGGCGTCAAAGAGATTGGAGGTGGACAGGCGCATGGTGATTTCTCCTGGGTCGAATCAAACGACCGGCTTGGTGTTAGCGCGAGGTCAGCCGCATCAGTTCGTCAAACATCGACTGGGCCGCCTGCAGAACCTTGGCTGCGGCTTGGTAGCCCTGTTGAAACTGCATCAGGCGGGAGGCTTCTTCGTCAATATTGACGCCGGCCTGCCCGGCTCTGGTGGACTCGGCGTCGGCCGCCACGGCCACCGACACGCTGGACAAATAGGTGGCCCCCTGTACGCGCGAGCCAATCTCGCTCATCGATGCGGCATAGGCCTCATTGATGGTCGATCCGACCGCAACGCTGCCGTCCGGTTGTAAGCGTTGGCCGACGAACTTCTCGCCCTGAATGTTCAGGAAGGCCTTGGCATTGCCGTTGTTGGTGGCGGGGAACTTGGTCTGCTCGATTTGGAGGGTGTCGTTCTTGCGGGGCACGCCGTTCAAACTCAGCTCAAAGCCCAGGTTGATGGGCGGCACGGCATTCGGTTCATTGCCGATACGCTGACCGGCGGACCAGGTGCCGTTCAGGACCGAACCATCGGCCAGGGTCAAGGTGTATTGCAGCTTGGCGGGATCGGACGGGTCGGGGTCACCAAAGGCAATCGTCATCGGCGCCTGTGTGACGTTCAAATTGCCGTTCACTGCATACAGGGAGTTGATCGTCGTTGAGCCCTTGTTGTCGATATTGGTGGTGGCGGTCAGCGGTGAGGCTGCGGCGATGCCGGAGGTCTGATCCAACACCCGCCGCATGTCGATGGCCGATTGCGCGACCGGCTCCAGCAAGAAGGAGTCGCCGAGGGTTGGGGGCGGGTTCGAGAGGGTGATCTTGAAACCATCCACCGAATCGCCGTCGGCCACGGTGCGTTTGACACCGTCACTCAAGCGAGTCAGTTGGTAGGCACCGGCTGCACCAGCCGGGTCTGGTTCCAGTTTGTAGGAACTCGCCTGTAGTTGGCTGGCGTTGGTGATACTGACTTGCACGCTCGCGGTGAAGCTCCCATCGGGGTTGCGCGCATTGGTGGCAGCAGGCAGGGCGCGGGCGGCGCCGAGCCCAAAGATGGGCACCCCTTTGCCGGGCGGATTGGACAAATCCAGGCCCAAGGCTTGTTGGTCATTGACGCGCGAGGCCAAAGCGGTGGCCATCTGCCCCAGCATATTGCGGGCGTCTTGCAGATCCTTGTTTTGGTATTGCAAAAGGGCGGTCAAGGAGCCGCCGGTCAGCACGCTTTCGTCCAGCGTCAGGTTGCCGCTGCTATTGACCATGCTGAGCGTGGCGCGGCGGTCGTCATAGGGGTCGGGTGTCACGGCCAATTGTTGCGCCTGAGCGCCCAGCACCAGACGCTGGCCGCCGCCGATGAAGACGCCCAGCGTGCCGTCGCTGGCCGCCAAGGTGGTCACCTGAACATATTCGCTCAGCTTGGAAACCAATTGATCGCGCTGATCCATCAAGTCGTTCGGCTCGTGGCCGGTGCCATTGGTGCGCGCGATCTGGTCATTGGCAAATGCAATCTGCTTGCTCAACTGATTGACCACATCGACATTGGCCTTCAGATCACTGATCACGCCAGATTGCAGTTCGGCCAATTGGCGCCCGGCGCTGGAAAAGCGCGAGGCCAGTTCGGTGGCGCGGCCCATCACCACCTGGCGGGCCGAAGGGTCGGAAGGGCGGCTGGTCACGTCCACCATGGCGTTGAGGAATTGCCCGGCCGCGGCGCCCAGGCCGGTGTCACCGGGCGGGAAGAGTTTTTCCAATTGCGACAATTGACCCATGCGGGTCGAGTCCATGCTGGCAATGGCCTTGGTGTTGCTGGCCTGTCGAGTCAAGAATTCGTTGTGGGCGCGCTCCACCGTTTGGACATTGACGCCCTTGCCGAAGAAGCCGGCGCCGGTGTATTGCCCATCCGGTGTGGTCAAGACCACGGATTGACGCGAATAGCCCGGTGTGTTGGCGTTGGCAATGTTCTGGCCCACCGCTTGCAGCGCCGCCTGATTGGCGAACATCGCGCGGATGCCGATCGAAAGCAGGGCTCCCATGGGGTGTGCTCCTAGGCCTCAGTGCGTCAAGCCATGGCGCGTTGCACGCGCACCGTGGTGTTGATGACTCGGGCCAGCTTGTCCGCATACTCGGGGTCGGTGGCATAGCCTGCTTTTTGCAGGCCGCGGGCAAAGCCTTCGGCGCTGCCGCTTTGCGCTTGCGCGACCACCTTGCTGTAGCGCTCATTGCTGCCAATCAACTTGGCATAGTCCTTGAAGGCTTCTTCATAGCTGCCATAAGCACGGAACTTGGCGGTGACTTTCTGCGCCTTGCCGTCGATGAATTCGGTGGTCTGCACCTCGGCCACCGGCCCGGTCCAACTGGAGGTGGCCTTGATGCCGAAGACATTGAAGGACGGCGAGCCACCGGCACCGGTGATTTCGCGTTTGCCCCAGCCAGACTCATGCGCGGCCTGTGCCAGCATGAAGCTGGCCGGGATGCCGGTTTGCGCTTCGGCCGCCTTGGCCGCGCTGTCATGCTTCTGGATGAAGCTTTGTACATGCGGGGCGATACCCTTTTTGGCCAGCGTCGGCAGCGGCTGCAAGGTCTTGTCGCCGACCTTGTCTTGAATGCCCATCTGGCGTTGCAACTGGCGTTGGATCGCATCGGACAGTCCGCCGGGCAGACCGCTCATCTTGCCGGCAAACTGGGTGTCCAGCATGTCGGTGCCCATCTGCGTCGCCGAGTTATCCAGCATGCCGGTGGCCATGGTGGAAGCGCGCATGCTTTTCATCACCTCTTGCATGAACAGCGATTCAAATTGCTTGGCTGTTTCGCGGATGCTCGATTTGGGGTCGCGGGCGGCAGCGCCCTTCAGCGCTTCGATGGAGCGTGTGTCGGCATTCAGATTGCCGCCGGGGCCGAAGCTGAAGCCGCGCCCGGCTGTGCCGCCGGGATTGAGGGGGAGTGGAGATACAGCCATGTCAAATCACCTCAAGCTCGGCGTTCAGGGCACCGGCGCTTTTCATCGCCTGCAAAATGGCCAACAGGTCTTGCGGTGTGGCGCCGAGCGAGTTCAGCGCCTTCACCACATCGGCCAATTTGGCTCCCGCCGGCAGTTGGATCAGGTTGCCGGGATCCTGTTTGATGGAGATGTCGGTCTTTTCGGTCACCGTGGTCTGGCCGCCAGACATGGCGTTGGGCTGGCTGACCTGCGGGGTCGAGGTGATGGTGACCGACAGATTGCCGTGCGCCACCGCGCAGGCCGCCAAGGTGACGGCCTGGTTCAGCACCACCGAGCCGGTGCGGGCGTTGATGATGATGCGAGCGGCCGGCTCGGCCATGTCGAAGGCCAGGTTTTCCATATCGGCCAGGAAGTTGACGCGCTCGTTCGGGTCGATCGGCGCGCGAACCCTTACCACGCGGCCGTCCAAGGCCTGCGCGACGCCGGTCCCCTTGGCTTTGTTGATTGCTTGGGCCACGGCACGCGCGGTGTTGAAGTCGGCCGAATTGAGATCGAGTTGTATGAATTCGCCGCTTTGCAGTGGCGTCATCACGCTGCGTTCGACCAGGGCGCCACCGGGAATGCGGCCGGCCGAGAGGTGATTGATCTGTACCTTGGAGCCGCCCGCCGAAGCGCCGGCACCGGCCACGATCAGATTGCCTTGGGCCATGGCGTAGACCTGGCCGTCGGCGCCGCGCAGCGGCGTGGTGATCAAGGTGCCGCCGCGCAAGCTCTTGGCGTTGCCGATCGAGGCCACCGTGATGTCGAGTTGCTGGCCCGGTTGTGCAAATGCGGGTAGCTGTGTGGACACCATCACCGCCGCCACATTCTTGGGCTGCATGGTCACACCGGGCGGCAGCGTCACGCCAAATTGCTGCAGCATCGCGGCCAGACTTTGGCCGGTGAAGGGGGATTGGGTGGTTTGGTCACCGGTACCGTCCAGACCCACGATCAGGCCGTAACCGGTCAATGCATTGCTGCGCACGCCTTGAATGGCGGCGACTTCCTTGATGCGGGCCGCCTCGGCTGAATGCGTCAGGCCCAGCGAGCCGGACAGGGCGCAGACCAGGGCGAAGGTCAGGCGGAGGGCGGCGCGGGGCTTGGGTGTGGAGGTGGTTTGCATGATGGTCGTGAAGGGGGACTTCTACGACCGATTCTGCGCAAACTTAAGTCGGCGAAAGGTTCAAAAAGAACCGTGACAACCAGCCTATTCCATGGGCGTCGGAGGTGGCGCCGCGACCCTTTTGTTCAATCCGAACATTGGCCACCGAAGCTGAGGCCACGGTGTTGCCCTGGGTGATCATGTGGGGGTCCACCTGGCCCGAAAAGCGCAAGACATCGACGTTGTGATTGACGCCGATTTGTTTCTCGCCGCTGATCATCAGGTGACCATTGGGCAGCACGGCGGTCACCACGGCGGTGATGGTGCCGGAGAAGTCGTTCGAGTTCTCATTGGTGCCTTTGCCCGCGGATTTGGTCGCCGAACTGCCGGTGGCGGTGGCGCGCGCAAAGGCGCCAGGGCTGACAAAGGGAATGGCGCTGACCGAGCCGCTCAACGAGCCAGTTTTGTTCAGCTCGCTGGTGGAAGTTTGGCTGGCGCTGATTTTTTCGACGATCTGCACCACCAAGGTGTCGCCGACCAAGCGTGCGCGATGGTCTTCGAACAAGGGGCGGTAGCTGGCGGCCTGGTAGATCGAGCCGTTGCTGGGCGGCATCACCGGCAGCGAGGGCAGGTTCACGACCGGCGCGGGCTGCATTTCGACCTGTGGTTCGGGGTAGAGCGTGCCACAGCCGCTGAGGACGAGCGTTACGGCGGCGGCGAACAGGCTGTGCTTGAGGGCGAGCGCTTGTTTCATGATGAGGCCCTTCAAATCTGCGAAAGCTTTTGCAGCATCTGATCCGAAGTCTGAATGGCCTTCGAGTTCATTTCGTAGGCGCGCTGGGTTTGGATCATGGCCACCAGTTCTTCCACCACATTGACGTTGGACGTTTCCACATAACCCTGTTGTATGGCGCCCATGCCATTGGCCGTCGGTGCGCCGGTGCTGGGCGTGCCGGAGGCGGCGGTTTCGGCGAAGAGATTCTGGCCTTTGGGGTCTAAGCCGGCCGGATTGACAAAGTTGGCCAACTGGACTTGACCCAATGTCTGCGGCGTGGCCGAACCGGCCACCGTGATGCTGACCGTACCGTCATTGCCGATCGTTAGGCTTTGGGCGGTTGGGGGCACTGTGATGCCGGGCAAGACGGTGTAGCCGTTGTTGGTGACGATCTGGCCGGCGGCATCGAGTTGGAACGAACCATCTCGGGTGTAGGCGGTGGTGCCGTCGGGCATCTGCACCTGGAAGAACCCATTGCCCTTGATTGCCATGTCAAGATTGTTGGTGGTTTGCTGCAGATTGCCTTGGCTGTAAATGCGCGCGGTGGCCACCGGGCGCACGCCCAAACCGAGCTGCAAGCCGGTGGGCATCTGGGTCTGCTCGGTGCTGTTGGCGCCGCTTTGCCGCAGGTTCTGATAGATCAAGTCTTCAAAGATGGCGTGCGAGCGCTTGTAGCCATTGGTGGAGACATTGGCCAGATTGTTCGAGATGGTGTCCAGCTGCGTTTGCTGGGCTTCCATGCCGGTCTTGGAGATATGCAGTGAGCGCATCATGATGGCGATCCTCGGTTTATGCCTTAGCTGCTACCCAGCAGCTTGGCCGACTGCTGGCCCTGCGTCTGGGCGATTTGCAGCAACTTCATTTGTTGTTCGAACTGGCGGCCGGCCGCGATCATGCTGACCATGGTGGCGACCGGGCTGACATTGGAGCCTTCCAATGCCCCGTCTTGTAGGCGGGCGTTGGCATCGGCCGGAAGCTGTTGACCCTCGCCGGCGCGGAACAAACCGTCGCTGCCGCGTGTCAGTGGCGCTTCAGGGGTGACCATCTTGAGCCGGCCAACCGTGGTGGTGGTGCCTTTGCTGTCTTTGGCGCTGATGGTGCCGTCGCTGCCAATCGAGAGCTCGCTGTTTTGCGGCACATTGATCGGGCCGCCATCGCCCAGCACTTGCAGTCCGTTGCGCAGTACCAGCAGGCCTTCTGCGTTGACGTCGATCGCGCCGGCACGGGTATAGGCCTCGGTGCCGTCGAGGGCTTGCACCGCCAGCCAAGCCTTGTCTTTCATGGCCACATCCAGGCCGCGGCCGGTGGAAGTCAAGGCGCCGCCATCTGGGTTGTAGCCGGTGGTGGTTTCCAGCGCATAGACCCGCGTGCTGGCGCCGCTGCCGTTGACCGGCACGGCGCGAAACGCTTGCAGCTCTTCGCGAAAGCCATTGGTCGAGACATTGGCCAGGTTGTTGGACAGGACATCTTGACGCTGCATCGCAGCCTTGGCCCCAGCCATCGAGAGATAAATCATGCGGTCCATGGGGGCTCCTACTCAGGCTGATTGAAGCGGCGAGGCGTCATTGATCATCAACGCAGGTTGACGATGGTTTGCAGCACCTGGTCCTGCGTCTTGATGGTCTGCGCGCTGGCCTGGTAGGCGCGCTGCGCGGTCACCATATTGACCAGCTCGGCGGTCAGGTCGACGTTCGATTCTTCCAAGGCGCCCGATTGCAGCGAGCCCAGATTGCCGTCGCCGGGCACGCCAACCACCGGCTCACCCGAAGCAAAGGTGCGCGACCAGACGTTGCCGCCCATCGGTTGCAGGCCCTGCGGATTGCGGAAGGTGGCCAGTTCAACGCGGCCGGCGGGCTTGGATTGGCCGTTGGAGTAACGAGCCATCACGATGCCGCTGTTTTCGATCAGGATGCCGGACAACTGGCCTGGCGCATAGCCGTCCTGGGTCAGGTTGGTGACGGCGAAGCTGGAGCCGTTCTCGGTGGCGCCAAGCAGGTTGAGTTGAATGCCGGGAATGTCTAGTGTGGCCGCACCACGTGAGTTGACGCCAGCAGGTACATCCATATTGATGACCGTGGTTGGACTGATAGGCTTGCCGCCGTTGCGTGGAAAGGTGATGGTGGTGTAGGGCGTGGTCGGGTTGCCCGCCGCATCCGCGGCAATGGCTGCGCCGGAAGAGTCGGTGGTGAAGTTGGCCCCGTTGGCGGTGGCGTAAACGTTCCATGTTGTACTGCCGTCGGCCGCTGGATCAGCTTTCTGGAAATACAAGGTGATGGCCACGTCCTGCCCCTTAGCGTCATAGGCGGTCAAGGAGGTGGCGTTGTTATAGGTGGTAGGGCTTTTCAGGTCTATGCCTGTGCCTGTGCCGCCGGGTGCGGTGGTTTTCGAGCGCGAGTCGAGATTGAATTCGGTGACGATCGATCCGGTTGTCTTGGGCGAAATGCCCGAGGTGGGCAGCTTCATTGGCTGGGCCAGGCCAGGCTGGATGACGCCGGCAGCGTCTGCCGGGTAGCCGAGCAGTTTGAGCTGGTCATTATTGACGACATAGCCATCTTTACTCAGCTTGAACTGACCGTTACGGCTGTAGGTCACCGGGTTGACGCCGTCGCTGACTTGAAAGAATCCGCCACCATTGATGGCCAGATCCATCGGGCTTTCGGTGGTGGTGATATTGCCTTGCGTGAACTGCTGAGCCACCGCGGCCAAGGCCGTGCCGATGCCGACCGGACTGCTGCCGGCGCCGTTGAGTGAGCCGGCGTAGACGTCCTTGAACTCGGCACGGGAGGATTTGGAGCCGAAGGTGCTGGCGTTGGCGATGTTGTTGCCGATGACGTCAAGATTGCGGCTGGCGCCGTTCAAACCGGAAAGGCCTTGTTGGAAGCTCATGGTGAATCCTTGCGAAGCTACTGGAGGAGGGCGGCGGGGAGGGCCGCGCTCAATCGTCTATTGATGGGTCAATCAGTCAATCAATCGTCTTGACGGTGCCGTAATCCACCAAGCCGGCGTTCTTCAATTGCAGTTGCAAATGGCTGCCGCCGGTGTTGACGGCCAGGACTTTGTCCATCGAGAAGGGTGTGCTGGGGATGGTGCTGGTGCCCTTGCTGGCGGTGATGCGGAACTGGTACTTGGCGTCCGGGGTGTCTTTGCCGCCTTCCCACTTGAAGGTTTGGCGGCCCTTGCTTTGGGCGCCCAGTTGCACCGTGTCCACAATGCCACCAGCGCCGTTCAGTACTTCCAGCTTGACCTGGTCGGCGGCGGAATCGATGGTGTAGCCGCCTTCGCCGACGCCGTTCACCATATTGAGCTTATTGCCCTCCACGGTGACCGGACGACCCACCAAGGAGACGCTTTGCAGGGCCTGCATCTGGGTGAACTGGCTGGAAAGATTCTTGATGCTGGTGTCCAAGGTGCTGACGCCGCTGACCGTTTGGATCTGCGCCATCTGGCTGGTCACCTGGGCGTTGTCCATCGGGTTCATCGGGTCCTGATTCTTCATCTGCGCCACCAGCAGCTTGAGGAATCGGTCCTGGGTGTCGGCCGCGTTCTTGGTGCTGGGCTGCGCCTGCGCGGTCGGGGTGTTGACGATGGTGCTGACGTCCATGATGTGCCTTTCGGGTCAGGGAGGGCGGGAGTCCTTAGGACTGACCCAGTTGCAAGGTTTTGAGCAGCAGGTTCTTGGCTGTGCTCATCACTTCAATATTGTTTTGATAGGAGCGCGAGGCCGAGATCATGTTGACCATCTCTTCGACCGTGTTGACATTGCTGTAGGTGACATAACCCTCAGCGTCGGCCTTCGGGTGCTTGGGGTCATGCACGCGCCGGCCCGGTGTTTGGTCCTCGCTGATGGTGCTGACCTTGACGCCGGCGCTGCCGATGTCATTGCCAGCGCCCATCAAGGCGGTTTGGAATACCACCTGGCGCGCTTTGTAAGCCTGTTCGTCGGGGCCAGCGACCGTGTCAGCGTTGGCCAGATTGCTGGCCACCACATTGAGGCGCTGGCTCTGCGCGCTGACGGCGCTGCCGGCAACATTGAAAATCTGGAACATGGACATGGGGGTCTCCTTGGCCGGGGCGCTTTGGTCGGGCTGCGATCAGTGGGTGCTAGCTGGCGTTAAGCGGCATTAACCGGCATCAAGCTGCGTTGTGCGACTTCATCGCATCCATCGCGGTGCGCACCGAGCCGCTGATAAAGCGCAGCGTGGCTTCGTACTTGACCGAGTTGTCGGCAAAGCTGGCTCGTTCGCGGTCCATATCCACCGTGTTGCTGTCCATATTGGTTTGCGCCGCGGTGGAGTACAGCAGGTCTGACTCGCGTCGACCGCTGCCCGTCAATGACAGATGGCCGGATTGGGTGCGCGCCAAGTTGCTGGGCCCGGCGCTGGCGCCTGGTGAGCTGGCCGCGCCTGAATTGGCGCTGTAGCCACCTGCATCGGCGGCCGAAGTGGCTTCACGCAGGGCGCGAGAAAAGTCCATATCGCGGGCCTGGTAGCCCGGTGTATCGGCATTGGCGATATTGCTGGCCAGCAGGCGCTGCCGCTCGGACCGCAGGGCAAGCGCCTGGGTCTGGAAATTCAAGGCATCGGTGAGTCGGTTCAGCATGATGGTCTCCCCTTTTCGCCGCCGGGTCAGGCTGTCTATTCCTTGGCCCTGGATCAGGGCCGGACAGGGGAATAGGCGATGTGACCGGATTGTGTTTTCGCGCTGTCGAAAACATTAGCGGGAATAGCAAGGGCTTTGCTGCGTATTTCAAGACGAGGCCGGCGGGTTCGGAGGTCTACAGTTCGGCCATGTTTCAGATTCGCCCTCCGTCCAAGATTCAAGTCCGCCGCTCGGCCCGCCGCGCCGGCCGCTTGGGTTTGCGCGCCGGTGCGAGCCTGCTTGTTTCGGGACTGATGGTCCCAATGACCATGGCGCAGTCGCCGGAAGCGCCCACCTTGAGCGCCGCATTGGTGACCCATGTACAGCAAGTGGCACAGGCGGGGGCTCGAGGCAGTCTGCCAGCCCAGGCTCGAGTTGAAGTGCAAGTAGGGGCCTTGGATCCTCGTTTGAAGCTGGCGCCCTGTGCGCTGGTGCAGCCGTATCTGCCCCCAGGCCTGCAAATGTGGGGCCGCACCCGCATCGGCTTGCGCTGCGTGGAGGGTCCGGTGCGCTGGAATGTCAGCCTGCCGGTGACAGTGAAGGTATTTGCCAAAGCCCTGGTAGCAGGGGATGCCTTGGCGGCCGGCACACAGCTGACTCAAGCTCTGCTGGCAACGGCCGAAATAGATATAGCTGCTGAATCAGGCGGGGTGTTTACCGATGCTGCCAGCCTGAATGGACGCACCTTGAGCCGTTCCCTGGTGGCCGGTGAGACGGTGCGGAGTGGCAGCTTGAAGGCTCGTCAGTGGTTTGCTGCTGGTGACACAGTGATGGTGAGGGCCGCCGGCCCAGGCTATTCTGTCGCCAGAGAAGGTCAAGCCATGACGATGGGTTTGGAAGGACAGAACGTCAAGGTTCGATTTGAGAGCGGCCGGATTGTGACCGGCCGGGTTGTCGGTGATCGACAGGTGGAGGTGCTGCTATGAGTGCGCCCCGCTCACATCGGTTGATGGTCGAGAAAATGCTGCGCCTAGGCCTCACGGCCCAGGCCAAGGGATGTCTTTTTGTCGAAAGTTCTAAAGTTTTCATGCCCCGTGTCGATACACCGGAAAACCTGGACAGGTTTGGGTCAGTCCCAAATCTATGGAGAACACCATGAAGATCGGTAACAGCCATGAAGTTTCGTCGGCAGCGGTGGGGGCAGACAAGCCCTCCGCGGCCCAAACGGGACGGGCCACCGCTGGAAAAACCCAAGCTGGCGCAACGCCGGTGGGGGGGAAGCCTGCGCCGGAGGCCAGCGCCAAGCTTGAGTTGTCAAGCAATGCCAAACTCTTGTCGGGCGTGTCAGAGGACGGTAGCTTCGACTCGGCCAAGGTCGAGCGGATTTCGCAAGCCATTGCGGATGGCAAATTCACCGTCAATGCGAATGTGATTGCCGACAAGCTGATTGCAAATGCACAGGAAATGCTCAGTCGGATGATGCCTCACTGAGGCTTCGTCGAGGCTGGCAGCCTGTGCTGCGCCTCGGACCGGGTTTTGCCGTTTTTGAATTCCAGCGCGCCATGAAGGGCGTGCCCTCAACGCCAAATGGCGGGGATTGCCATGCAAGCTTTGCCTTCCTCAGACCCGAATGCTGCTGCGGTCAGTCAGCAGCTGGAACAGCCACTGCTGGAAGTGGAGAGCTGCCTGAATCTCTTGGGTGATGCATTGCTGCGCCGCGATACGCAGGCCATTGAGCAATATGCCGCCAAGCTGCACCAGTCCTTGGCACAAGCGATCGTCAGTTTCAGTGAAGCCGCACGCAGCGGCGCCGTGCCCCCCAATCTTCGCCATCGTCTGGCTTTGGCCGGTGGACGGGTAGCTGCCCAACGTGAGTCCTTGGCGCGCGCCACGGCCGCACTGGACCGGGCCATTGACGTACTTATGCCTGGCGAGAGCACCGGACTGTATTCGTCGGTGGGCAAGAATGAGCGCAAAACGCTGGGCGGCTCAGTTCAAGCTTGATCAAACCAAGCTAAGTACATTCGCCCTCATCAGCAACCCCTGCTGCGCGACCTCGGTCGCCGCTCCAGGGGTTTTTTATCGCGTGGCCTTTTGTCGGACGCTGTCCAGATAGGCATGGCCATCGGGCGGCAGACCACTGCGCTGCGAGGTCCAGATCATTTCGCCCAGGCTGTCCATCGCGGCATGGTGGGCCTCGTGCAGCGAGTTGCGTTTGGCCGCCAGCAGGTCAATTGCCTGCCGAATGCCGTGTGGCTGATCGATGGACTGCTGCTCGCTGATGGTCAGATGCATGGAGAGGTGCAAAAACGGATTGGTGCGACCCTCTTCGACGCTATAGACCGCCGCCAGCGCGGCCTCTTCATCGGCCAACTCCGGGTGGTATTCGGGGTGTTGCGCGATCCAATCGGCGGCAATCGCCTCCATGGGGATCAGCGGCAGGCCGGCCTGTAGCTTTCGGTAGGTGGCGCAGAAAAAGCGGCGCACTTCAAGTTGGGATGGGGCAAACATGAGTTGATTGTCGCCGCTAGTGGCCAGGGGCATCTCTTAGGTGTTGCCCACTTCTCCGTTCGGGCCTTTGTCCGCGTCTCTGTCCGGCTTGGCCCATGGCTTGCTGGCATGCTGTTGCCGGTGCGCTTTTGCCAGCTCGCGTTCTTGCGCAAACAGTTCTTCCAGTTGCTGGCGGGCTTCCTTGGCCGCTGCGATCAGGGCCTTGGCGTCCTGTTGCAGCGGCACCATGCGGTCCAATTGCTCGACGTTGTGGCGCCGGAAGCGCCAGGCAAGTTGGCGCGCTGCATGCGGCTGCAGGCCCAGCAGCTCCAGCGCGCTGCGCCCACTCATAAGGGCGGCGTCCAGGGTCTCCCGTTCGATCAGCGTAACGCCGAGCGCGCGCAGCTGCATATAGTGCCGCACGTTGCGGGCCCGAGCGATGATTTGCAACTGTGGGAAATGCTCGCGTGCCAGCGCCGCAATGGCCAGGCTTTGCGCCACATCGTCAACTGCGATCACCAGAATGCGAGCCTGTTCGGCACCGGCCGTGCGCAGTAGATCAAGCCGGGTTGCGTCGCCAAAAAACACCCGCCAGCCAAATTTACGCAGCGACTCGATCGCCTCGGCATCATGGTCCAACACGGTGGCCTGGAAGCCATTGGCATACAGCAGCCGGCCGACGATTTGTCCGTAGCGCCCAAATCCGGCAATCAAGGTCGGCGCAAGCTCGGGCGCGGCTTGCTCGGCGGCGGGCACGGTCTTGCGCGCCAGCTTGGGCAGCAGGATGCGGTCCACCAATAAGAGCAGCGCTGGCGTGCAGGCCAGCGACAAGGCCACGGCCGCGACCAGGGCCGAATTCTGTGCGGCGCTGATCAACCCGGCCTGCTGGGCCAGTTGGAAAACCACAAAGCCGAACTCGCCGCCTTGCGCCAGCAGGATCACAAACACCGGCCGTTCCAACAGCGGAATCTTCATCCAACCCGCCATCATGCCGAGCAGGGCGCCTTTGCAGAGCAGCAGTGCCGCCAACAGGCTCAGCACCAAGCTGGGTTGCTCGGTCAACACCGCCAGGTCCAGCCCCATGCCAACGGCGATGAAGAACAGGCCCAGCAGCAGTCCCTTGAAGGGCTCCAGATCGGTTTCCAGCTCTCGGCGGTACTCACTCTCGGCCAACAGCACACCCGCCAGGAAGGCCCCAAGCGCCATCGACAGGCCCACGCTGTGCATCAGGGCGGCCGTGCTCAGCACCAGCAGCAAGGCCGCCGCGGTGAAGATCTCCGGCGTACGGCTGTTGGCGATCCAGCGCAAGGCCGGGCGCAGCGCCAAGCGACCACCGAGCACGATGCCCAGAATGGCGAGCAGCGCCTTCAGCGCCTGCCAGCCACCGTCCGCGCCAACGGCCGGCGCACCTGTGGTTCCGCCGCCCTGCAAGGCCATGATGGGGACCAGGGCTAGCACCGGAATGGCGGCGATGTCTTGCAACAAGGCCACGCTCAGAATGCTTTGCCCGGCGGTGGTGCGTCCCAGGTTGCGCTCCGCCAGGACGGCCAAGGCCACCGCCGTGGACGACATGGCCAAGCCCAGACTCAGCACCAGGGTCATGGGCCAGGACCAGCCCAAGGCCAAGCCGAGCGCCATCAACAGCGCCGTGCAGCCCAGCAGCTGCACCGATCCCCAGCCAAAGATCGGGCGACGCATGGCCCAGAGCCGACGCGGCTCCAATTCCAAGCCGACCAGGAACATCATCAGTACGACGCCGAATTCGGCCACTTCCAAAATGGTGGCCGGCGCTGTGACCAGGCCGAGGACGCTCGGCCCGACCAGTACGCCGGCAATCAAATAGCCGAGGATGGAACCCAGTCGGGCCCAGCGTGCCAGCGGTACTGCGATCACCGCGGCGCCTAAAAGGACCAGCGGCAGATGCAGCCAAGTGGTGGGTGCAGACATTCAGTGGCCTCCTGCGGATGATGGTTCGGCACTGGATGGCCGTTCGTCCGCTGGCACTTTGGGCAGCTCGCTGGGGTATTTGAATCCTTCGCACCAATGCGGGTAGTTCAGCAACTGCTGCGCAAAGCGCAGGCCGTGCTGATGCAAGGTGGCCGCGTCGGCCCGGTGGGCGCCGTGCAGCAACATCGGTGGCACGAAGCGCATGCCGCATAAGCGCGCGGTTTGCGCTTGCGGCAGCAAGAATTCGTTGATTGGATGCTGGTGGTGTCCGCTGGCGCTGTAGTCCTCGGCCGAGCCGCCAGTGGAACTGACCAACCAGAGGTCTTTGCCTCGCAAGGCCGTGCCGCCCGGCCCATAGGCCCAGCCAAATTGCAGCACCTCATCAACCCAGAGCTTGAGCAGGGCGGGCATCCCGTACCAATGTAAGGGGTGCAGCCAGACCAATAAATCGGCTGCGGCCAGGGCGGCTTGCTCCGTGCCAACATCAATGCCGTAGTCGGGATAGAGGCGGTACAGGTCGCGGCACTCGATCTGCGGTGATTGCAAGGCCAGAGCCGCAGCCTGGAGCGCAGTTGCCACGCGCGATTGCGCCAGGTCGGGGTGCGCCAGCAGGATCAGAATCTTCGGAGGGGTCATGGTCAGAGGCTAAGGTCGCGGCTACGATTGCGCGTTATGGTGTTTGTAGCAAGGAACTGACATGCCGGTGATTCTGGTCGCCAACCCCAAAGGCGGGGTTGGGAAAAGTACGGTGGCGACCAATATCGCGGGTCTGCTGGCTCGACGTGGTCATCGGGTCATGCTCGGCGATGCCGACAAGCAGCAGTCATCGCGGCGCTGGTTGGCGCAGCGTCCCGCCGAGTTGCCGACCATTCAAGGCTGGGACTTTGAGGGCGAGAAAACAGTCAAACCTCCCAAAGGTGTCAGTCATGTGGTCATCGATACCCCGGCCGGCCTGGGCGGTAAACAGTTGAAAGCCTTGTACAAACTGGCGGACCGGATTGTCATCCCTTTGCAGCCGAGTTTATTTGACATCCAGGCCACCTTCGATTTCGTTCAAAAGCTCAATGATTTGCGTGAGCAAGGCCTGCGCAGCGATCAAGGGCCGCAACTCGGCATTGTCGGCATGCGCGCCAAGGAAGGGACCTTGTCGATGCAGCAATTACAGGGCTTCTTGCCCGAACTGGCCGTGCCGGTGCTGGCCTTGCTGCGCGACACTCAAAACTATGTGCAACTGGCGGCGCGTGGCCTGACGCTGTGGGATGTGGCGACCAGTCGAGTCGAGCGTGATTTGCTTCAGTGGCAAGCTTTGAGCGCTTGGCTGGAGGCCCCGCGTGCGGGTCTTTGATCGACTGGCGAGCCTGGCCGAATGGGTCGGGCGTGACATCGGTTGCAGCGAATGGATCTTGGTGGATCAAGCGCGCATTCAGCGCTTTGCCGATGCCACCGCCGACCAGCAGTGGATCCATACCGACCCCCAGCGCGCCGCCAAGGGGCCGTTTGCGGGCACCATCGCGCATGGGTTTTTGACGCTGAGCCTGCTGCCGCATTTCTTTGAGACCGGCTTTCGCGTCGAAGACAGCCGAATGGGCCTCAATTACGGCTTGGGCAAGGTGCGATTCCCCGCGCCGGTGCCGGTGGACAGCCGCTTGCGTGGGCACTTCAACTTGCAGGCCTTTGACCTGATCGAGGGCGGTGCGCAACTCAATATCGCCGTCACGGTCGAGTTGGAGGGCTCGGCAAAGCCGGCCTGTGTGGCCGAGGCCTTGATTCGGCAATATGTGTAAGGGCTCAATTCCTTCTTGTCCACCGACGAGGGGGAGTGTCCCGACGGGCTGGCTGGCCTATCATCCGCAGTGCGCCAAATGAGAAGTCGAAGCGCGAAGGCATTCGGGATGGGCATCTGTGTGTGCAGCTGTATGGGAAAAGGACGGGCATGAAGGTATTGCTGATTGACGATCACCCCTTGATCTTGTCGGCCTTGCAGTCGGTGATCGAGAGTTTGGAAGAGCGTGTCCAAGTGATTGGAGCCGACAGCGCTGCGGCGGCGCGAGCGGCTTTGAGTCAGCACCAAGGCTTCGACTTGGTTTTGCTAGACCTGCAACTGGGTGATGCCAGCGGATTTGATGTGCTGGACGAATTCCGCGCCGCCTATCCGGCGCTACCAGTGGTGGTGATTTCGGCCTCCGACCGCGCCAGCGATGTGATCCGCGCAATCGATCAAGGGGCGATGGGCTTTGTGCCCAAGCGGGCCGGGACCGAGTTGCTGTCGCAGGCCTTGAAGTTGGTGATGGCCGGGGGCATTTATGTGCCGCCGATGAATTTGGGGCCTGAGACCAACCCGCCGCCGAGCAAGGCCGCGACCGCGAATGCCAAGCTGCAGCAGATCCAGCAGCAAGCCATGGCCTCCAACTACCAGGCCTCCACAGGCCTGGAAAGCTTGGCGCTGACGCCGCGTCAAACCGATGTGCTGGCGCTGTTGCTGCAGGGCAAACCGAACAAGATCATCGCGCGCGAATTAGGAGTGTCGGTTGAGACCATCAAGGACCATGTGGCCGCGGTCTTGAAGGCCTTGGGCGTCGGTTCGCGAACGCAGGCGGTATTGGCTGTCGGCCAGATGGTGCAGCGTCAGCCGGAGTCGCACTTCTCCACCTGGCGAGTGCCGCAGTCCTGACGTTGCCGAGCCTATCTCGCGGATTCAATCCTGCGGCGTGTAGGCCAATCTGACGTAGATCGGCGCAAAGGCCTCGGCCTGGGTGATCTCGAGCAGGCGCTCGCGCGCCAGCTCGAGCATGGCGATGAAGGTCACCACCAAGACCGCTTGGCCGCGGCTGACGTCGAACAGATGTTCGAACTCCAAGAAGCGCTGGCCTTGCAGGCGCCGCAAGACGATGCTCATGTGCTCGCGCACCGACAAATGTTCGCGGCTGATTTTGTGATGTTGGTTCAGCTTGGCGCGGCGCAAGATGTCCAGCCAGGCATCGCGCAGATCATTCGCCTCCACATCGGGGAAGCGCGGCTGTAGCGACTGCTCGATATGCACCTGGGCGCGCAAGAAGTCGCGCCCCGCCACCGGCAAGGCATCCAACCGCGCGGCAGCGAGCTTGATCTGCTCGTATTCCAACAAGCGCCTCACCAATTCGGCGCGCGGGTCTTCGGGCTCCGCGCCGTCCTCGGTCTTCTTCGGCGGCAAGAGCATGCGCGACTTGATCTCGATCAGCATCGCTGCCATCAGCAGGTACTCGCTGGCCAACTCCAGATTGTGCTTGCGCAGCTGATCGACGTAGCTGAGGTACTGGCGCGTGACGTCGGCCAGCGGAATGTCGAGGATGTTGAAGTTCTGCCGCCGGATCAGGTAGAGCAGCAGGTCCAACGGGCCTTGGAAGGCCTCCAGAAAGACCTCCAGCGCATCCGGTGGGATGTAGAGGTCCAGCGGCATCTGGAACAGAGGCTCGCCGTACAGGCGTGCCACCGCCACCGTGTCCACCACCTCGGGCATGCCGGGTGGAGCAGGGAGGCGTTGCAGATCTTCGCTCAGCGCTTCGGCCGCTTGCTTGGCGGGCAGATGCTCGGGGTGCGGCTGAGCGGACAGCTCATGCGAGGGCTGCGTCATGGCGGTGCCCGGCGAGGCAGGGCCCGGGCTTTACTTGGCCTTGGTCTGGTAGACGTAGGGCTGTTGGGCCACACGTGCGGCGCGGTAGTCGGCCTGGGCGGCGCGGTCCACGGCCTTGTCCCACAGCAATTCGCGGCCCTGGCGTTGCTCTTGTTCCAGCGTCGGCTTCTTGGCCTTGAGCTCATCGATGAAGCTGCTGGCTTCGGACTTGTAAGGCTTCCAGAACAGTGGCATGGCTTTGGGTGGTTTGGCGTGAAAGACGATGATTTTACAGTGCGCAAGCCTGGCTTTGACGCAGCCAAGTGCTGAGATCGGGCTGAATGCCGTCCGGCCCCAAGGCATCGGCCAAGCCGCCGCGCTGAATCAAGCTGGCTGGCTGTGAATTCAGGCCGCAAAGCACCAGCACCTGGCCTTGGCGCTGCAGGGTGCGCTGCAACTGCTGCAGGGCATCGAGCCCCGAGGTGTCGATGGAGATCAGCTTTTCGGTGTCGAGCACCAGGACGCGGCAAGGCTGCTTTACTTGTTCGGCCAGCCCTTCGACCTTGCCGACGGCGCCAAAAAAGAGCGAACCGTACAAGCGCATCACCTGGGTATCGGCCGCCAGCCCCGGCAGCGCCACCGCCTCCACCCGAAACAAGGTGCTCATGCGGTAGATGAAAAAGACGCAGGCCAAGACCAGACCCACCTCGACCGCCACCGTCAGATCGAACACCACGGTCAGCACAAAAGTGCCCAGCAAGATGGTTCGATAGGGCAGGCTGAAGTGGCGCAGCCGCGCGAACTCATGCCACTCGCCCATATTCCAGGCCACCACCAGCAAGATGCCGGCCAAGGCAGCCAATGGGATGTGTACGGCCAGTGGTGCGGCCACCAGCACGATCATCAAGAGGCTCAGTGCATGCACCATGCCGGCCACCGGGCTACTGCCTCCGGCACGCACATTGGTGACGGTGCGCGCGATCGTTCCGGTGGCCGGGATGCCGCCGAAGAACGGCGTCACGATATTGGCGATGCCCTGGGCCATCAGCTCTTGATTCGGGTCATGGCGCGGCAGCTCGGTCAGGTTGTCGGCCACACGGGCACAGAGCAGCGACTCGATCGCGCCCAGCAGCGCAATCGTCAGCGTAGGAATCACCAACAGCTTGGCGCTTTCCCAGCTCAGGGCCGGCAAGGCAAAGCTGGGTAAGGCTTGCGGAATGCCTCCGAAGCGGCTGCCGATAGTCTCAAGCGGCAGCTTGAGTACATAGCATGCAAGGGTGGCGCCGACCAAGGCGATCACCGTGCCCGGCAGTTGCGACATCCAGCGCTTCATTTGGCTCTTCAGGTCCTTGGCACTCCTATCCATGGCATAGGTCTTGGGCCATAGCAGGACGATGGCCACGCAAGCACTGCCAACAAGCGGCGCCGCCGGCGTGATCTCGCGCCAATGGCTACTCAGCACCGCCAGTTGGCTGAAAAAGTCGGCCGGCATTTGGGCAATCTGCAGCCCGAGAAAGCCATTCAATTGCGAGAGGCCAATCAGCACCGCAATGCCGTTGGTGAAGCCAATCACGATGCTGACCGGGATGTAGCGCACCAAGGCGCCCAGGCGCAGGGCGCCCATGGCCAACAGCAAGAAGCCCGCCATGATGGTGGCGATCAACAGATTGGGCAGGCCGTAGCGCTGATTGATGCCGTAGATGATGACGATGAAGGCGCCGGCAGGCCCGCCGATCTGCACATTCGAGCCGCCCAAGAGCGAGATCAAGAAACCGCCAATGATGGCGGTGAAGATGCCTTGCTCCGGCTTGACGCCGCTGGCGATGGCAAAGGCGATGGCCAGCGGCAGGGCCACGATGCCGACCGTCAAGCCCGCGCCGAGGTCGGCGATGAAGCGGGCGCGGGAGTAGTCCTTGAGCAAGGATAAAGCACGTGGGCGGAAGGGGTGAAGGTGCGGCATTGCCGTTGATTCTGCGCCTGCTGCAGCCCAAAGCAATACGGGCCACTGTGGAGTAGTAGCCCGTATCTTTGTCGATCAAGGGTCAGGTCTTGCCTGGCCCAGACTCGCAAGCCTTAGCGCACCCGCATGCCAGGCTGCGCGCCGGGGAAGGGCTCCAGCACAAAGATGCCGGGATTGGTTTTCTCGTCGGCGTGGCTGGCGGCCAGCACCATGCCTTCGCTGATGCCGAATTTCATCTTGCGCGGCGCCAGATTGGCCACCATCACGGTCAGTTTGCCTTCCAACTGCTCGGGCTGATAAGCACTCTTGATGCCGCTGAAGACATTGCGCAGCCGGCCTTCACCGGCGTCTAGCGTCAGGCGCAGCAGCTTGTCGGAGCCTTCCACATGCTCGGCCTTGACGATTTTGGCGATGCGCAGATCGACCTTGCTGAAGTCATCGATCTTGATCTCGGGGGCGATGTCTTCGCCGCCCGGCACAGCCTTGGGCGCGGGTGGCGCTTCGAACAGGGCCTCGACCATCTTGGCGTCCACACGCTGCATCAAGTGCTCATACGCGCCGATCTGGTGGGGGCCCATGGCGCGGGCGGCGTCTGCAAACTGCAGCGGCTCCACGCGCAAGAAGGTCTCGACCTTGGCGGCCAGCGCGGGCAGCACCGGCTTCAGGTAGATGGTCAGCAGGCGGAAGGCCTCGATGCAAACGCTGCAGACATCGTGCAGCACCGCTTCCATGCCTTCTTTTTTGGCCAATTCCCAAGGCTTGTTTTGGTCCACATATTCGTTGACCTTGTCCGCCAGAAGCATGGTCTCGCGCAGGGCCTTGCCGAATTCGCGTTCTTCATACAGCTCGGCAATCACTTCGGCCTGGGCGCGCAGTGCGTCCAGCAGGCTGCGGCCTTCCACGCCCAGATCGCCCGACAGATGACCGTCAAAGCGCTTGCTCAGGAAGCCTGCGGCACGCGAAGCGATATTGATGTACTTGCCAACCAGATCGCTGTTGATGCGGGCGACAAAGTCTTCGGGGTTGAAGTCAATGTCTTCCACCTTGGCATTGAGCTTGGCGGCGATGTAGTAACGCAGCCATTCAGCGTTCAGGCCCAGGCCCAGATACTTCATCGGGTCCAGGCCGGTGCCGCGGCTCTTGCTCATCTTCTCGCCGTTGTTGACGGTCATGAAGCCGTGCACGAACACATGGTCGGGCGTCTTGCGGCCGCTGAAGTGCAGCATGGCCGGCCAGAACAGGGTGTGGAAATAGGTGATGTCTTTGCCGATGAAGTGCACCTGCTCGACCGACTCGTCGGCGAAGAATGCGTCAAAGTCGCGGCCAGTCTTGCTGAAGTAGTTTTTCAGTGAAGCTAGGTAGCCAATCGGCGCGTCCAGCCAGACGTAGAAGTACTTGCCTGGTGCATCGGGAATCTCGATGCCGAAGTAGGGCGCGTCGCGGCTGATGTCCCAGTCGCCCAGGCCGCCATTGCCTTCTTCGTCCTTGGCAAACCATTCCTTGATCTTGTTGAAGACCTCGGGCTGCAAGCGGCCGGGGGTCTGCGTCCATTCTTCGAGGAATGCGATGCAGCGCGGGTCGCTGAGCTTGAAGAAGTAATGCTCCGAGCTTTTCATCACCGGCGTGGCGCCGGTCAGCACGGAGAAGGGGTTTTTCAGGTCGGTGGGCGTGTAGACCGCGCCGCAGACCTCGCAAGAGTCGCCGTATTGGTCTTTGGCGCCGCACTTGGGGCATTCGCCCTTGATGAAGCGGTCCGGCAGGAACATGGCCTTTTCGGGGTCGAAGAACTGCTCGATGGTCTTCACATCGATCAGTTCATTGCGACGCAGGGCGCGGTAGACGTCCTGGCTCAGCTCGTGGTTTTCGGGTCCGTCGGTGGAGTGCCAGTTGTCGAAGCTGATGTGAAAGCCGTCGAGATAGGACTTGCGACCGGCAGCGATATTGGCCACGAATTGCTGCGGCGTGATGCCGGCTTTTTCGGCGGCGATCATGATGGGCGCGCCGTGAGCATCATCCGCGCACACAAAGTGCACCTCTTGACCGCGCATACGCTGGAAGCGAACCCAGACGTCGGCCTGGGTGTATTCCATGATGTGGCCAATGTGGAAGTTGGCGTTGGCGTAGGGCAGTGCAGTGGTGACGAAGAGCTTGCGGGTCATGATGTTCTTTGGGGGCCTGGCAGCAGCGCCGAGCAGGCCGGCATTTTAGGGGCAGCACCCGCAGCCGGGCTATTGCGGCCGACAGATGCGGCCGGCAAATGCGGATGCGGCAGGCGGGGCGGGCCCGCCGAATGCGGTCAAGGGATCGCGATCAGGCGATCAGGAAATCAAGGGGCAGCGGGCGGTGTGCCGTCGGCAGCGCTGCCTTCTTCCGTGCTCGCGCCGGCTTCGCCGTTGTTGCCTTCTTCTCCCGCTTGAGCGTCGCCATCTCCCTTGTTGGCCTTGCGCATGCGTTTTTCTTCGGTCTTGCGCTTCTTGGCCAATTCACGCTGGCGTTTTTCGTATGAGTAGTTGGGTGTTGCCAAGGACGTGCTCCTGCTGGGGGTCCGCGGTGCGCGGATTTGCCTTCACTGTAACCGCTGCGGCGCTCGACGCCTTGTTTTGCTGTTGTGCGCCCGCGCCTTCGATGCTCGATCAACTTAGCGCCGAATGCTCTATTTCGATTGAGGCATCGACGCTAAGTTGCTGATTTGAAATGCCTTCAAAGCCTATCCACCTTTCCTGTGGATAACTTTGTGGGTAAGGGGCGGTGGGCGTCGCTAAACCCTTGAAATTCGGCGCTTGAGCTTGCCTTGCCTCATTTCGATGCAGTTTCTTGCGCGCTATATGAATCAACAACTTAGCGCTGATGTCGAGGGGCTGGCCTGTTGCCTGGGTGATTTGTCATGCGGGATGGGTGAGGACGGCGAAATGGGGATAAGTCAAGGGGCTGGAGAAATATGTCACAAAAAAGAACGAGATTTGCGGGATTGAATCGACTGCTTTTTCCACATTGGCTGTGGATATCCGTGTGGGCGGTGCCCGCAAAGCTGGGCTAAGTGCTTGATGGCACTGGTTCTTTACTGGACTGCTCAAAAGACAGGCAGCACGAGATGGCGGGCTTGGGGGCAATGCCTAGCAGGGCTTTCAAATGGCGCGGCTAAAATCGCGCCCTTTGCACAAGAACAGCAAGCAATGGCTCAGGCACAAATTGGGAGGGCGGCACAGAAGTTCGCCGAAGTATTCGAGTTGAAGAGCGCGACCTTGAGTCTGCTCTCCTTGGTGCTGCGGTCGGCCGATCTGTCCTTGCTGGAGTCGGCGCTGCAGGAGCGACTGGGCGATACGCCCGATGTCTTCAACCATGATCCCTTGCTGCTTGACCTCAGCCATCTGGTCCGTGCCGAGGCGCCGCCCGATCAAGAGGCGCCGGCTCAGCTGAGCTTGGACGATCAAGCCCAGGCGGTCGATCTCGATCTGGCCCCCGTGGTCGCGCTGCTGCGGCAGTACCGCATGCAGCCGGTGGCGGTGCTGGGTGCGACGGCCGCTGAGTTGGCGCAGGCGCTCGCTCTTGGCTTGGCCGAGTCGCCCGAGCCCGATGCGCCCGTGCTCTCTCGCAAAGAAATTTCTCCGGCAGCTGAAGTGCCGGCGCAAGCGGCCAGCGTCAAAGAGGTCGTGGTGGAAGTGGTTCGTGAGGTGATCCGCGAGGTGCCGGTGCCGGTTGAAGGTTCGGTCAGGACGATGATCATCGACAAGCCGCTGCGCTCCGGCCAACAGGTTTATGCCAAGGGTGGCGACTTGGTTGTGCTGGCGCTGGTCAACCATGGCGCCGAGGTGATCGCCGATGGCAGCATCCATGTGTATGCGCCGCTGCGTGGCAAGGCCATTGCTGGCGCCAAGGGCAATACGGAAGCTCGCATTTTTGCGACCTGCATGGAGGCCGAATTGATTGCCATCGCCGGCACCTACCGCACGACCGAAAACCCTCTGCCCGACACGGTGCTGGGTAAGCCGGCGCAGATCCGGCTAGAGGGCGAAAAGTTGGTGATGGAAGCGCTGGCGCTCTGAATTTGAACGGTATTGATTCGTGGGTCCGGCGCAGTGAATGGCGTCAGATCCTTCCAGGGAATATTTTGAAAGGCTTTTTTCGATGACCAAGATCGTCGTAGTGACCTCCGGCAAGGGCGGCGTGGGCAAGACCACCACCAGTGCCAGCTTTGCGACCGGCCTGGCTTTGCGCGGCCACAAGACCTGCGTGATCGACTTTGACGTCGGCCTGCGTAACCTCGACCTGATCATGGGTTGCGAGCGTCGCGTGGTTTATGACCTGATCAATGTGATCAACGACGAAGCCAAGCTCAGCCAGGCCCTGATCAAGGACAAACAGCTCGACAAGCTGTTCGTGCTGGCCGCCTCACAGACGCGGGACAAGGATGCACTCTCCGTCGAGGGCGTGGAGCGCGTGCTGGAAGAACTCAAGGCCATGGACTTCGAGTTCATCGTTTGCGACTCGCCGGCCGGTATCGAAACCGGCGCTTTGATGGCCATGCACTTCGCCGACGAAGCCATCGTGGTGACCAACCCCGAAGTCTCTTCGGTGCGCGACTCTGATCGCATCTTGGGCATGCTCAATAGCAAGACCAAGCGCGCCATCGAGGGCAAAGAGCCGATCAAGGAGCATCTCTTGATCACTCGCTACAACCCGAACCGGGTCGAGGGTGGCCATATGCTCTCGCTGGAAGACATCCACGAAATCCTGCGTACGCCGCTGATCGGTGTGATTCCAGAATCGGAAGTGGTGCTGCAAGCCTCCAACCAGGGCTCTCCGGCGATTCATATGCAGGGCACCGATGTGTCGGAAGCCTACAAGGACGTGATCCGCCGCTTCCTGGGTGAAGAGCGCCCGATGCGTTTTATCGAGGCCATCAAGCCCAGCCTGTTCAAGCGCCTGTTCGGCGGCAAGTGAGGAGGAGGCTGTCATGGGATTCCTCAGTTATTTCCTCGGTGAGAAAAAGAGTACGGCCAGCGTGGCCAAGGAGCGGCTGCAACTGATCCTGGCGCACGAGCGCAATGGTCGGGCGCCCAAAGCGGATTGGCTGCCTCAGCTGAAAAACGAGTTGTTGGTGGTGATTTCCAAGTACATGGACATTGACCCCAATGACATCAATGTCGACATTCAGCATGTGGGCGACATGGATGTGTTGGAGTTGAAGATCGAGATGCCGGAGCCCAAGCCGCGCTGATTCGGTTCTGCTGCCAAAAAAAACGCGACCCTCGGGTCGCGTTTTGCTTTCTTGCTCAGCCTTGCGTGGATCAGGGCCGCGCTTGGCGCTGCTGTTCTCGCAGCATGAAGAGGTAAAGGCTCTCGACCTTGGCGCGCGCCCAAGGCGTTTTGCGCAGGAACTTCAAGCTAGAGGCAATGCTGGGGTCGATGACGAAGCAGCGGATTTCGATCTGATGGCCCAACTCTTCCCAGCCGAAATAGCCCACCAGTGCGGTGACGATGGCTTCCAGCGTTAGGCCGTGCAGCGGGTCTTTCGATTTAATGGGCTTGGCTGAGGAGGCGCCGCCGTTCGAAGCTTCACTCATTGGTGGTCAAACTGCTGCCAGTTCTTGCCCTTGAACTGCGCGTAGTAAGCCTTGATCTTGACCATGTCGGCTTCGATATCCCCGCTGGGAATGAACTCGGGGCCCAGGCCGCTGAGCTTGCGCTCATAGTCCATATACGCCATCACGATAGGGACCTTGGCGGTGTGAGCGATCCAGTAAAAGCCGGTCTTCCAATAGCGCGTCTTGCTGCGCGTGCCTTCGGGCGGCACGATCAGTTGCACCGCGCCGTCCGCTTCCACCAGGGCCGCGGCGGAGGCGGCCACCAAATTGCTTGACTGATCGCGGTTCACCGAGATGCCGCCCAGCCAACGCATGATGCCGCCGAAGGGGAAACGGAAGATCTGGCTCTTGCCCATCCAATAAGGCGTCAAGCGCAAGGAGAAGGCCACCATCAAGGTGTAGGGCAGGTCCCAGTTGCTGGTGTGCGGTGCGGCGATCAACACGCATTTGTGTTGCTGGGCCGGCAGATTGCCTTCGATCGTCCAGCCTTTCCATTTCAGGAAGGCGATGGAGCCTGCGCGCAGCAGCGAGTTGATGATGGGGGTGGTGAAGATGGTGCGGTGCATGAAGCAAGCGGGCCCGTGGACAAGCGGACCGTTGAGGGGTGGGGCAGCGACCACTGCGCCGCCAATGGGGCAGGATTATCCCGCGTTGCTGCCGATCGCTGTGGAGCTTGTGCCCGTTTTTGTAGCAATGCAGGAAAGTTTGATTGTTTTCAAGCACTTGCGGGCTGCATGCGCAGGCTGTGCACGGACTTGTCCACAGCGCCTGTGGATGCAGCCTGTCCCCGCAACTATGCAGTTCGTCGCCTGGCGGCTTGGGCAAGACAGTCGCTTGGCTACATTGGGCGCTCGATATTTTTTCGGAACCGAACGCATGCTGAGCAAGTCATCGATGATCAAAACCCGCAGTGCCGCCACGACGCTTGGTGTTGCGAGTCTATTGGGCGTTATGGCCCTGCCTATGAGCGCTTGGGCCGGGCCGTTGCCCAGCTCGGCCGAAGTGGCCGCCTACGCCGAACGACTGATGGACGAGCAAAAGCTTGGCCGCGACGGTCCAGGCGTGGCCCTGCTGGTGGCGCGCGGTGATCAACTGCTTTACAAGGGCGCACGCGGCATGGCCAGCATTGAGCTGGGCGTGCCCCTGTCGGCAGAGCAGTCGTTTCGCATTGGCTCGGTGACCAAGCAATTTGGTGCAGCCGCCTTGCTCAAGCTGATCGATGAAGGCCGGGCCAAGCTGGAGGACCCGCTGTCCAAATTCCTGCCCAGCTATCCGGGCGGGGACAAGATCACCCTGGCACAACTGCTCAATCACAGCTCGGGCGTGAAGAGCTATACCGGCATTGCCGGCTATATGCACAACCCGATTCGGCGCGAACTGAGTACCGAGCAGTTGGTGGCCGAGTTCAAGGATCAGCCGGTAGATTTCGCACCCGGTCAGGGCTGGGCCTATAACAACTCGGGCTATGTGCTGGTCGGCGCGGTGGTCGAGGCCATCAGCGGCAAACCTTGGCACCAATACATTGACGAGGCGCTGCTGCGCCCGCAAAAGATCGCCACAGTGCGCTTCCCAGGCGAAGATGGTTTGATCAAGGGCATGGCCCAGGGCTATAGCGGCGAGGCCGGCAGTGGCCATAAGCAAGCCGGCCTGCTCAGCATGACCCAGCCGCACGCGGCCGGCGCCTTGGTGTCGGACCTGGAAGGACTGTGGCGCTGGAACCAGGCGCTGCACGGCGGCAAGCTGATTTCGCCCGAGTCCTACAAGCGCATGACCACGCCGGAAGGCGCGGCCATCAAGTCGCCGATGCATTACGGCTACGGTCTGGGTGTTGATCAACTGCGTGGTCAGGCGATGTTGCAACATGGCGGCGGCATTCATGGCTTTGCGAGCACGCTCAACTATTTGCCGGCAAGCAAGACCACGGTCATCGCGCTGCGCAATAGCGACGGCCCCGGCCTGGCTATGGACCTGCTGGTGCGCAAGCTCGGCGCCTTTGCGATCGGTGAGGCTTACCCCGAGGCCAAGCCGGTGCAAGTCAGTGCGGCCGATTTGAGCGCTGCCGAAGGGGTATACAGCCTGGATGCCAAAACCAACCGCACGCTGCGCGTTCAGGGCGCAGTCCTGACCAGCACACGCAGCGGGGGGCGGCCCATCGCCTTGATCCCTGTGGGCAAAGATGAGTTCGCGTTTGAAAACAGCGTGGCGCGTTTGAAGATCGAGCGTGGCAGCGACGGCAAGGCGGCATCGCTGCGCTTTTTCAGCGATGGCGATGGCGCCAGCGAAAGCTGGGCGCGTACGGCCGATTTGGCAGCACCACAGGCCTCGGTGAACTTGACGCCCGAACAGCAGCAAGCGCTGCTGGGGGAATATGTCTCGCCTCAGTTCCAGGTCAAGATCTTCCTGGGTCCGCAAGGCCAGTTGATGGGACAGGTACTAGGCCAGCAGCCGCTGGAATTGAAGGCCCATGGCCCGCGTGCCTTGCTGGTGGTGGGCGTGGATGCCAAGCTGGAGTTTTCGTCCGAGCCCACGGCCCAAGAGGTGACTCTGCTGCAAGGGCCGGCGCGCATCACGATGAAGCGGCGTTGAGTCGGTCAGACTCAGCGCGATCGGAATAGGCCGTCTCGGCCTATTCCTCGCTGGCCCGGGGGCGCAGCAGCAGATCGCTGCGTGCCTGGGCCACGCAAGGCAGGATCCAGCCCTCGGCCTTCTCTTCGGCGCTCAGCCCCGGCCATTCGATCAAATAGTGGATCTCGCCCGCCAGCAGCCGGCAACGGCAGGCGCGGCAGGTCCCGTTGCGGCAGGAACTGAGCAGCCCCACGCCGGCTTGCAGGGCGGCCTTCAGGATGGTTTGGTCGGCAAAGGCCTCAAAAGGGGCTTCTTCGCCTTCAATGGCAATGCGCCAGCGTGCTTTCATGCCGCCATGATGCCTTCAATCTTGACCTTGCCGCGGCGCTGCTGGGCGCTAGACGCTATGCTGTCGGCCCTCGCCGACTCCACAAGAGCCCAGATCCCATGCCTGCCATCACGCAACCAGCGCGCGCTTTTTTCGATCAGCTGAACGACGCCTACAACGCCGTCCACAAGCGTAAAGAAGACCTGTTTTGGTCCACCTATATGGCCACCAGTGACGACCATGCGGGCTTTGCAGCGGCCGAAGGGGAATACAAGGCCTTTATCTCCGACCCCCTCAAGCTGAGCGAGACCCGCCAGCATCTGCAGCGCCTGCAAGACTTGCCCGCCGCCGAGCAAGACGCCGGCCTGCTGCATGGTTTGACGGGCTGGCTGGCGCTGTTTGAGGCCAATATCATCGACAACGATGAAGGCCGAGCGCTGATGCAGCAGATCATCGAGGCCGAGGCCGCGCTGTTCGCCAAAAAGCGCGATTTGCAGCCCACTCACATCAACGAACAAGGCGAGACCGAGGTGGCCACGCTGAGCATGCTTGCCACCAATCAGGCCACCAATCCGTTGGAAGAGCGCCGCCGCAGCTCCTTTGAGGGCTTTCAATCCATCGAGCACTGGGTGCTGGCGAATGGTTTCTTGGATCTGGTCAAGCTGCGCAATCGCTTTGCCCGCGCGCTGGGCTTTGAGAACTACTTTGAGCTGAAGCTGCGCAAGAACGAGCGCATGACGCCGGCCCAGCTGAAGGGCATCTTGGACGACTTTGTGGCCCGCACCGACGAGGCTCATGCGCGGACCTTGGCTGGCCTGAAGGCGCAGCACGGCGATGCGGCGCTGCTGCCATGGAACCTGCGCTTCTTCTCCAGCGGCGATGTGGTGCGTCGCATGGACGAGTACATGCCCTTCGGCCCGGCCTTGCGCCGCTGGGTCGAGTCCTTCCGGCGCCTGGGCATCCAGTACCGTGGCGCCACCATGCAGCTGGATCTGCTCGAGCGCAAGGGCAAGTACCAAAACGGTTTTTGCCATGGGCCTATCCCCAGCTATGTGAACGAGAAGGGCGAGTGGGTGGCCGGCCAGATCAACTTCACCGCCGAGGCCAAGCCCGATCAGGTGGGCAGCGGCTTGCGCGCCATCAACACCTTGTTCCACGAAGGCGGCCACGCCGCGCACTTCGCCAATGTGGCGCAGAACTCGCCCTGCTTCTCTCAGGAGTTCGCGCCGACCTCGATGGCCTATGCCGAGACGCAGTCGATGTTCTGCGACAGCCTGCTGGCCGATGCCGACTGGCTCAAGCGTTATGCCAAGAACGCCGCCGGCGAGGCCATCCCCGATCAGCTGATCCACGACCGCATCGCCAGCAGCCAGCCGATGCGCGCCTTTGATGAGCGCTCCATCGCTGTGGTGCCTTACTTTGAGGCGGCGCTTTACGAGATGCGCGATGAGGACTTGACGGCCGAGTCGGTGCTGGCACTGGCCCGCGCGACCGAGCAGCGAGTGCTGGGCATGGCCAGCCCACGGCCGATGTTGGCGATTCCGCATCTGCTGAACCAAGAATCGGCGGCTTCGTATCAAGGCTATTTACTGGCCCATATGGCGGTCTATCAAACCCGCGCCTACTTCTTGCGTGAATATGGCTACCTGACCGACAACGTTGCCATCGGCCCGCAACTGGCCCAGCATTACTGGGTGCCCGGCAACAGCATCGACCACGACGCCACGCTGCGCAGCCTGACCGGCGAGGGCTTCTCGGCCCGCTATTTGGCCGAGGCTTGCAACCAGTCGGTGGACGACTGCTGGCGTGACGCGCAGGCCAAGCTGGCCACCGCGGCCACGCGCGTCTATCCGAGCGAGGTGCCGGCCGCATTGGATGCGCAGATCCGCGTTGTCCATGGTGATGAGGTTCTGGCCGACAGCAGCGATGGCGAGGCCGCGATGTGCAGCCGTTTCGAGGCTTGGGTCAAAGCGAATTTCCCCCAGCCTGTGGCGGCTTGAATCGCGAAGTCTTGCTTGTGAAATCTCTGAAGTACCTGGCGGGCTACCCGGCCGACACCTTGCTGCAGGTGCAGCAGCTGATTGCCGAGGGCCCCGAGCGTTTGGGGCAATTGCTCGCACGCCGCTATCCCCAAGGCCATGAGGTGCGCAGCGACAAGGCCTTGTTCGACTACACCCAGGACTTAAAGCAGCGCTATTTGCGCAATGCCGAGCCGCTCTCCAAGGTCTGCTTCGACGCCAAGCTCAAGATCATTCAGCACGCCTTGGGCACCCACACCCGCGCCGCGCGGGTGCAGGGCAGCAAGCTTAAGACCAAGCGCGAGATCCGCGTCGCCACGCTGTTCAAGGAGGCGCCGGCCGAGTTCTTGAAAATGATCGTGGTGCACGAGTTGGCGCATCTGAAGGAGCTCGATCACAACAAGGCTTTTTATCAACTCTGCCAGCATATGGAGCCGAGCTATGGGCAGCTGGAGTTTGATCTGCGCCTCTACCTGACGCATTTGGATTTGCTCGCCGAGGTGCAAGCGTGATCCTCTTGGCCCCAATGGAGGGCTTGCTCGACCATATGTTGCGCGATGTGCTGACCCGTGTCGGCGGCATTGATCGCTGTGTGTCCGAGTTCATTCGCGTTACTGATCGGCTGATGCCGAACCGCGTCTTCACCCGCATCGTGCCGGAGTTGCTGCATGGCGGCCTGACGCCGGCCGGCGTGCCGGTGCGCGCGCAATTGCTGGGCGCCGACCCGGTCTGCATGGCCGAGAACGCCGCCAAGCTGGCGGCCTTGCGGCCGGCCGGCATCGACCTGAACTTTGGCTGCCCGGCCAAGTGCGTCAATCAGCATCGCGGTGGCGCGGTCTTGCTGGACGAGCCGGAGCTGATTGCGCAAATCGTCGCCGCGGTGCGCCGCGCCGTGCCACGGGACATGCCGGTCTCGGCCAAGATGCGCCTGGGCTATATGGATGACTCGCGCACCTTGGAGTGTGCGCACGCCATGGTGGACGCGGGAGCCGAAGAACTGGTGGTGCACGCCCGAACCAAGGCCGATGGCTACAAGCCGCCGGCCTATTGGGACCGCATTGCGGCGGTGCGCGAAAGCGTGGCTGTGCCGGTGGTGGCCAATGGCGAGGTGTGGACGGCGTTGGATGCCGAGAACTGCCTGGCGCAAAGCGGCTGCAGTGCCTTGATGCTGGGGCGTGGCATGGTGGCCGACCCGGGCCTGGCTCTGGCGATTCGTTCGGCCGGTGGCGACGGTGTACAGCCCCTCAGCTGGGGTCAGGTCTTGCCCTTGCTGCGCGACTTCTGGGCCTTGGTGCATGCCAATGTCGAAACCAAGCACCAGTCCGGCCGTCTGAAACAATGGTTGAACTATTTGCGCCGCCGCTACCCGGAGGCGCAAGAGGCTTATATGCGGGTGCGCACCATCAATTCCCCGCTGGAATTGCATCAGCAGCTGTTTGGCTGCGCCGCTTAAGACGCGTCGAGACGCTTCAGGAAGCTTGAAACCACGATGAACTCGAACAACAAAAAAACCGCCTCTGGCTTGGCGGGCCTCGGAGCCTTGACCGGCTTGGTCTATTCCACCGACAGTGGCCGTACCTGCCCGGAGTGTCGCCAGGCCAAGGCTGACTGTCGCTGCGGCCGCCCGGTGCTGCCCAAGGGAGACGGCATCGTGCGCGTCTCACGCGAGACGAAGGGCCGCGCCGGCAAGGGCGTCACCCTGGTCAAGGGCGTGCCCTTGGATGAGGCCGGCTTGGTCGCCTTGGGCAAAGAGCTGAAGGCCGCTTGCGGCTCGGGCGGCACGGTTAAAGACGGCGTCATCGAGGTGCAGGGCGACCACCGCGAGCGGGTGATCGAGTTGCTGAAGAAAAAAGGCAGCTGGACGGTCAAGCAAGCCGGCGGTTGAGGTGCCGGGTCCGTTGGACGGGCTTGGGCGAGGTGTCGCCGGAGTCCATTACGCCGACTGAATTGGCAGACTCAGCGTAAAGCGCGCCCCTTGGCCAAGCTCCGATCGCACGCTCAGCTGGCCATTCATCAACTCGGCCAAGCCGCGTGACAAGGCCAGGCCCAGGCCGGTGCCGCCGTGTTCCGTGCTGATCTGCGCGTTGGCTTGGCGGAACTTTTCAAAGATGGTGTGTTGCACCGCCTCGGGAATGCCCGGCCCGGTGTCATCCACATGAAAGTCGATGCGCCCCGGCTGCATTTCGGCCGATAGCGTCACGCGGCCCTCGGCGGTGAACTTGATCGCATTGGACAGCAGGTTGTTGAGAATCTGCTTGACGCGCAGGCTGTCGCAGTTGAGCGTGGCCGGCAGCTTCTCGTCGATGCGGACCTGCAGGTCCAGCCCCTTGTTGCCGGCCGAAATGGCAAAGAAGTCGACGCAACCCTGCACCAAGGCGCGGACATCGACGTCCTCTTTGTTCAAGTTCATGCCGCCGGCCTCGACCTTGGCGAGATCAAGAATTTCGGTCAGCAGGGTGCTGAGGTGCTCGGCGCCCTTGCGGATCAAGCCGGCCTGGCGTCGGAATTTGGGATCCTCCAGCCGCTGCTCCATCAACTCGGCAAAGCCTCGAATACTGGTCAGAGGCGTGCGCAACTCGTGCGACATGGCGGCCAGGAATTCGCTCTTGGCCTGGTTGGCCGCATGGGCCTGCGCTTCGCTGCGCCGCAAGGCGGCGGCGCTGCGTTCTTGTCGCCGCAGGCTGGCCACCAAGCCGGCCGCCGCCGCCATGATCAGGACGCTGAGCAGCAGGGTTAGCACCAAAGTCGCGATGGCGGCGTAGCGCCAATGAGCCAAGGCTTCGTCTTGCCCTACCGAAATCAGCAGATAGAGCGGGTAGTTGTTGACGTGGCGAGAGGTAATCAGGCGCTCGATGCCATCGACCGAGCCAAAGCCCATCAAGCTGGCTTCCTCCTTGTTCAGCCCTTGCCGAGCAAAGGCTGACGTGGGTGGCAGGGAGGCGCCTTGTTTAGAAGCCTCGCCGCCGATCACCCGCGCGCGAATGACCAGGTCATGGCCCACCAGGGTGACGCCTCCCTTGTGCCCCAGATCAACGTGCCGGAACACTTCTTCAAAGTAGCCCGGGTCTAGCGAAGCGACGACCACGCCCAGCAGGCGGCCCTCGGCGTCAGTGATGCGGCGGGACAGTTGAATGGTCCATTTGTTGGACACCTTGCCCAGCACCGGCTTGCCGATGTAGAGATCGTCCGGCTGCGCCAGCGGCGCCAGGGCTGGCGTTGATTGAGGCGCTAGGTGGATGCGGACATGGTCGCGGCTGGACAGATCCATGCCCGCCGACTTCTTGCTCGCGGAGTCCAGATTGCTGGCGACCATGATTCCGCGGGCGTCAAGCCAGGCTATTTGCACCAAGATCTTGGGCGCCAGCCCGGTCTCATTGGCAAAGCGCACCAGATCGCCCGGAGTTGCGTGGCCGCTGGCAATCGCGTCGCGGGCGCGCAGGGTGGCCTGGTTGCTTGCTTCGAGCACGCGCTCGGTCTGCTCTTCCAAGGCGCGGGCCAGATTGGAGTTTTGCTGGAATTGGCTGTCGATGGCATCGTGCCGGCGCAGCCAGAGCAGGCTGCCGATGGCGATCCAGGCCAGCAAAACGGCGATCATGGCGGCCAGCATCACCCGGCGTTGCAGGCGCGCCGCATGATCTTCGGCGTGGAAGTCTGGCTTGAGGGAGGAGGGCGTCGGCGGATCGATGTCGGCTTCTGTCATGGCTTCCCTTGATGGCTGTACCGCTACGGCCATAAGCCGAACGCCTTGTGCGTCGCAAGGCGGCTGCTCGCCCCTGCAACACCGGGTACAAGCGGCACAAGTGGCGCAAGTGGCGCAAGTGCCTCAAGCGGTCCAGTCTTGATGATAGCCAGACATTGGCGCCGGGCTTGGCCGGAACAGCCGGTTTGACTCAGCTTATTTCAGCTTGGGGCCTGCGAAATGTTCCAGCCGCGGCCTGGCAGGGATAATCGGTCGATGAACGCCTCCACCGACAAACTCTCTTTCGCTCAACTTCCCTTGAGCGCCGCCATGCAGGCCAATCTGGCGCAGCTGGGCTATACCCAAATGACGCCGATCCAGGCCGCGAGCCTGCCCCTGGCCTTGGCCGGCCAGGATTTGATCGCCCAGGCGCAAACCGGCAGCGGCAAGACCGCCGCCTTCGCGCTTGCGCTGCTGCACAAGTTGGACGCCGCACGCTTCGATGTGCAGGCCCTGGTGCTGTGCCCGACCCGCGAGCTGGCCGACCAGGTCACTCAGGAGATTCGTCGCCTGGCGCGCGCTGCCGACAATATCAAGGTGCTGACCCTGTGCGGCGGCTCGCCGATGAAGCCGCAAATGGACAGCCTGGGCTTTGGCTGCCACATCGCCGTGGGCACACCGGGCCGGGTGATGGACCATCTGGAGCGCGGCAGCCTGAATCTGTCGGGCTTGAACACCTTGGTGCTGGACGAAGCGGACCGCATGCTGGACATGGGTTTCTTTGACGACATCGTCACCGTCGCCAAGCAAGCGCCTAAGAAGCGCCAGACCTTGCTCTTCTCTGCCACCTATCCGGAAGGCATTGCCAAGCTGAGCGCGCAGTTCATGCGCGAGCCCAAGGAGGTCAAGCTCAACGCGGCAGCGGTGCAGGCACCGAGCAGCATTCGCCAGCTGGCCTTTGAGGTCACCGAGGCTGAACGTTTGCATGCCGTGTCCTTGCTGCTGAACCATTTTCGCCCGGCCAGCACGATTGCGTTTTGCAACACCAAGGCGCAGTGCCGCGATCTGGTCGAGGTGCTGAGCGGCCAAGGCTTTGTGGCCATGGCCTTGCATGGCGACTTGGAGCAGCGTGATCGTGATCAGGTGCTGATCCAGTTTGCCAACCGCAGCTGCTCGGTGCTGGTGGCGACCGATGTGGCGGCGCGCGGCCTGGACATCGCCCAACTCGAATGCGTCATCAATGTCGAGGTGACGCCCGACATCGAGGTGCACACCCACCGCATCGGCCGCACCGGCCGAGCCGGCGCGGAAGGTCTGGCGCTCAGCTTGGCCAGCCTGGATGAAATGGGGCGCATTGGTCGCATCGAGCAGATGCAGGGCTATGCCTTTGTCTGGCAGGGGCTTGAGACGCTAACGCCCAGTGCCGGCGGCGCTTTGCAGCCGCCGATGGACACCTTGCAGATCCTCGGTGGCCGCAAAGAAAAGATTCGCCCCGGCGACATCTTGGGGGCGCTGACCGGTGAGGCTGGCTTCAAATTTGAGCAGGTCGGCAAGATCAATATCACCGAGTTCCACAGCTATGTGGCGGTGGAACGCAGCATTGCGCGCGAGGCGGTCAAACGCCTCTCCGACGGCAAGCTGAAGGGCCGCAAGGTCAAGGTGCGCCGCATGGCCGATCTGGCCGAACTCGGCAGCTGATCGTCCTGCCGGCCGGCGCGGGGCCCTCTGCCGGCCCCTTCAGTTCGTGACAAATTGTTGTCAGCGAAAGTCTTAGTCCACCGCAGGAGTTGGTCCGACGTTATTTCGAGACGTATGCACATGGTCTCCCCCGCATTCGGGGCCTAGTCTTCGGGCATGGCAGTCGAGATCATGGTGACGCATCAGGAGCAGTAACGATGGACACCCAATACATGCAAAGCAAGAGCCCGCAGACCCAGCCAAATAACTGCTTGGGCACGATGTCGAATCAGTTTGAACTGCGCTTTCAATCCTTGTTTCATTCGGGCAAGGCCTTGTCCTTCCCCTGTGATTCGCGCGGCGATGTGCTGCTCGACAGCCTCAGTGCCAAGGCTTTGGAAAACTATCTGTTCGCCCGCGCCGTGGTCGGACATGAATATGCCAACCCGGTGGTGCAGCCACTGGAAGAATGAAAGCAAAAAGCCCGCCGGGGATGACTCCGCAGCGGGCTTGTCTCTGAGCTTTTAGAACGTTATTACTTGGACCAGCCGTCTTTCAGCCCGGTGATCTTGTTGAAGACCGGCTTTTCTGCTTGGTGATCAAGGCGGTCGGTGACGAAGTAACCGTGGCGCTCGAACTGGAAGTGAGTCTCCGCCGCCACGCTGGCCAGTGAAGGCTCCAAATAGGCCGTCACCACCTTGCAACTGTTGGGGTTGATGAAGCTCAAGAAATCGGCATCGCCCGAATCGGGTTGGGCCTCGGTGAACAAGCGGTCATACAAACGCACCTCGGCCTCGACGGCCTCGTGCACGCTGACCCAAGTGATGGCGCTCTTGACCTTGACCGCATCGGCGCCCGGCGTGCCGCTCTTGGTGTCGGGCACCACGGTGGCCAGCACTGCGGTGATCTTGCCGTCCGCATCCTTCTCGCAGCCGCTGCACTCGATCACATAGCCGTACTTCAAACGCGTCTTGTTGCCGGGGTAGAGGCGGTGGTAGCCCTTTACCGGTTCTTCCATGAAGTCTTCGCGCTCGATCCAGACCTCGTGGCCGAGCGCGAACTGGCGCTGACCCAACTCCGGCACTTGCGGATGCGCCGGCGCGCTGCTGGTTTCAACATGATCGACGCTGCCGAACAACTCCACCCAATTCGTGAGCTTGAGCTTGACTGGGTCCAGCACGGCGCAGGCGCGCGCGGCCTTGCCTTCGAGGTCGGTGCGCAGGCAGCCGTCCAGCACCGAATACTCTAGCCAGGCATTGCTCTTGGTCACGCCGGTGGCTTCGACCATGGCGCGGATGCTGCTGGCGGTATAGCCGCGGCGGCGCATGCCCACCAGGGTCGGCATGCGCGGGTCATCCCAGCCCGCCACATGGCCTTCGTCCACCAGTTGGCGCAGCTTGCGCTTGGAGGTGACCACATAGGTCAGGTTCAGGCGGCCGAACTCGTACTGATGCGGCAGCGGGTGCGCCAGCAAGCCGCCTTCGGCCAGATGGCCCAGCAGCCAGTCGTAGAAGGGGCGCTGGTCTTCGAACTCCAGCGTGCACAGGCTGTGGGTGATGCGCTCCAGCGCGTCTTCGATCGGGTGGGCGAAGGTGTACATCGGGTAGATGCACCATTTGTCGCCGGTGTTGTGGTGCGTGGCGCGGCGGATGCGGTACAGCGCCGGGTCTCGCATATTGATATTGGGTGAGGCCATGTCGATCTTGGCGCGCAGAATCATCGCGCCATCGGCATGCAAGCCGTCCTTCATCTCGCGGAAGCGAGCCAGGTTTTCGGCCGGCGTGCGTGCACGGAAGGGGCTGTTGACGCCCGGGCGGCTGAAGTCGCCGCGGTTGGCACGCATTTCGTCCGGCGTTTGTTCATCGACATAGGCCAGACCGGCTTCGACCAGGTGCTCGGCGGCGCGATACATGAAGTCGAAGTAATCGCTGGCGCAGAACAGGTGCGAGGTACCGCCCTGGTTCCAGTCCCAACCCAACCAGGACACCATCTCCCGGATCGCGTCCACGTACTCCTGCTCTTCCTTCTCAGGGTTGGTGTCGTCGAAGCGCAGGTGGCAGATGCCGCCATAGTCACGGGCCAAGCCAAAGTTCAAGCAAATGCTCTTGGCGTGGCCGATGTGCAAATAGCCGTTCGGCTCGGGCGGGAAACGGGTGCGAATCTTGGCCGGGTCCAGCGGCCCTGCCGCGTGGTGGGCAGCGTCGCCGGGCGTGCCGGCAAAGTGACGCGCGGGCTGCCCGGGTTGGCCTTGTTGGGCCAGGTCGCGCTCGATGATGGTGCGCAGAAAGTTATTGCTCGGGGCGGGCTTGTTGGCGTCGGCAGTCGTTTGGGACATGAAGTCGGCGGCGCAGGGGCGCCGTCAGAGTGGCTGGTTTGCGCTGATTTTATCGGGGTCAGCGCACGGATTCAGGCCTTGGGAGTCGAGGCCCGAAATTGGGGCTCGCAACGGGGCTGAATCTGACGACGCCTTGCGCTGCTCGCCCAGCCTTCCCAGGCCGGGCTCGCAGGTGTTTTCTACAGGCCCTTGAACAAGGGCGCGTAAAGGCGGCTGACCGAAATTCGGTCGGGGCTGCCGTGCAGGTGCAGCGTGATCTTGCCGGCCTCGTCGCGGACCACGCGGTCGATGGCGTCCGAGCGCACGATGACGCCCCGGTGCACCTGCCAAAAGCGCTGCGTGTCCAGCTGCGGGAGCAACTCGCGCAGCGAGATGCGCACCAGATGCTCTTTGGCTGAGGTCAGCACGCGCACATATTTGTCGGCCGCCTCAAAGTACAAGACCTCATCGACCGGCACCATATGGATGGTGTTGCCCAGTCCCACTTGCAATAGTCGCAGTGGCGCGTTGGCGGGTGCCTGCCCGGCAGCGGGGGGCGGTAGCAACGCTCCCGGCGCGGCGCTGCCGAGCAATTGACGCAGTTGCTGCACCGCCTGTTCCAGGCTCGCTTGGGCCGCAGCGTCGGGCGAGTTGACTGGCACTTGTCTGGCCGCCAGGGCGCTCTTCAGGCGCTGGCAGGTTTGCGCCAGTCGCTCGGTTTGCACCGGCTTGAGCACATAGTCGATGGCCGAGCGATCAAAGGCCTGCACCGCGTACTGGTCGTAGGCGGTGACAAAGACCAGCAAGGGGAAGGGCTGATCGGCCGGCCAGTCTTCGGCCATCGCCGAGGCGGCCTCCAGGCCAGTCATGCCCGGCATGCGAATGTCCAGAAAGCAGACCTCGGGGTGCTTTTCCAGCGCCGCATCCACGGCGGCTTGTCCATGCGCCGCCATGGCCACGATGCGCAGCTCCGGCCACAGGCGGGCCAGTTCTTGGCGCAGGTTTTCGGCCAACAGGGCTTCGTCTTCGGCGATCAGTGCGGTGCAATTCATGATGAACTTTTGGGCGGTTGGAGGGGGAGCAGGATGCGGGCCAGGGTGCCGCCGTTCGGGGCTTTGCTGATGCTCAGGCTGGCTTGCGGGCCGTATTGGGTGGACAGGCGTTCGCGCACCTGGTGCAGGCCGAAGCGGGTGCCTGTCTGCGCCTTGCTGCTGCGCGCCGCCTGCTCCAGGCCAACCCCGCTGTCTTGCACATCGAGTTGCAGCGAGTCGCCGACGCGCTTGGCGCTGATGAGCAATTCGCCGCCGTCAATGGCGGGCTCCAGCCCATGCTTGATGGCGTTCTCCACCAGCGGCTGCAGTAGCAAGGGCGCGATCGGCGTATCGGCCAAGTCGGCGGGCAGCTCCAGTGTCGGGCTCAGGCGACTGCCCATGCGAATCTGCATCAGTGCCAGATAGTCGCGCAGGCGTTCAAACTCATCGCGCAAGGGATGGCTCTCGGTGCGCGAGGCCGTCAAGGTGGCGCGCAAAAACGCGATCAGCTGATCCAGCATTTGCTGGGCGCGCACCGGGTCCATGCCGATCAACACCCGCAGATTGGCCAGGGTGTTGAACAACATATGCGGCTCCAGCTGTGACTCCAGCAGGCGCAGCTTGTTCTCGGCCGCCAGGCGTTGCGCGGTTTGGGTGCGCAGATTGGCCTCGTCCAGGTGGCCGCGGGCGACGAAGTAAATGGTGATCAAAACGCCCGGCAACAGGGCGATGAGCAACATGACCGCACCGCTGCGCAGCCCGGCGCTGAGAGGGCTTTTGTAGTGGTTTCCCGTCAACCAGTTGCCTGCATCCAAGCCCAGGCTGTAGCCGGCCAGGGTGCCGACGAACAAGACAATCAACATGAGGGGCCAGCCCAGCCATTTCTTGGCTGGCTTGCCGCTGCGGGCACGCAGGCGGTTTTGCAGCGTGGTGGCCAGGTGGGTCAGCGTTTGAATGATGCTTGAGCAGCACGCGCTGATCAGCAGGGTGTAGACGAATTCGCGTCCGAACCCGGCCCGAAATTGGCCCCAGCTGGCCCCCGCCATCAACATGAAGAAGGTGTTCAGAGCCAGCGCTATGGCGAGCACCAGCAGCGCTTGCTTGAAGAGCCAAAGCCAGCGTCTGCCGGCGTGGCGCGGCATGTTGAATATCGAGCCGCCGGTCATGGCAGCCGCTGCCGCTGGTGGCTCGGGGAGCGGATCAGGACGTTTCAAATTGGCCTTCAATCATTGAGGAGGTGCTGCAATTCAAGATATTGCGTGAGCGCCCTAAAAAGGCGCCGCCGAAAGCACCAAACAAGGCGCTGAAGCTGCTGGCAAACGCGGGCGTGTTGAGCAGTTCGGGATGCAGTGCCGTGCTCATGCCGACAGCAAACTTGGCCAGGAATATGCCCATCATCAGCGCCAAGGGCAGCCAGCTGCCGGGCACGAAGAACAGGTTTCGGGCGCTGTCAAAGTGGCAAGTGCCGGGCCAGCCGCTGCGCCGCACCAGCATCTGGCCGGCGATCAGGCCACACACCCAGGGCAGGATCGCACCGGCCGAAGGGCCGAAGCTGCCGACAACGCCCCAGGCGCCATAGGCGAGCCAAATCATGGGCACCAGCTTCAGTCGGCTCTTGCTCATCCACTGATCGCGGCTTTGCAGCAAGCCCATGATCAAGATGAAGGCCAAGATGGCCCAGACAAAGCCGGGTATGTGGCTGAAGACTGCGCTGGCGCTGTTCATGGGCTGACTCCGTATCGGTCTGAAGAGGGAATGCAGGCATTTTTAAGCCCCCGACAGGCCCGAGACAGCGGCTTGCGACCAAGCGCAGCCACCGGGCGTAAAGCGCCGCTCAGCGGCGCCGGCTGCTGGCGCCCCCCAGCAAACTGCCCAAGACGCCCCGCACGATCTCGCGGCCGACCGAGCTGCCCATGGTGCGGATGGCCGAGCGGGCCGCCACTTCGGCGAGACCCTCATGGTGTGCGCCGCGCGGGCCGGTGGTGCCGAACAGCAAGTCCTTGAGGCCGCCCAGCACGCCGCCATCGGCTGCCTCGGGCGTGGGCTGAGCGCGGCCCGGTGATGCTGGCGTCGTTGCGTTCGGCGCGGCGCCCTTGAGCTTTTCAAACGCCGATTCGCGATCCACCATCGCTTCATAAACGCCGGCCACCAGCGAGCTCTTGATCAAGGCTTGGCGTTGCTCGGCATTGATCGGCCCAATCTGGCTGCCCGGGGGCAGCACGAAGACGCGCTCGGTCACGCTGGGCCGGCCCTTTTCATCCAACAGGCTGACCAAGGCTTCGCCCACCGCGAGTTCGGTGATGGCCGTGCTGATGTCCAAGCCCGGCTTGGCGCGCATGGTCTCGGCGGCCGCCTTGACCGCCTTTTGGTCACGCGGGGTGAAGGCGCGAAGCGCATGTTGCACCCGGTTGCCGAGCTGACCCAGCACCGCGTCTGGGATGTCCAGCGGATTTTGAGTGACGAAATAGACGCCCACGCCCTTGGAGCGCACCAGACGCACGACCAGTTCGATGCGCTCCACCAGGGCGGCCGGTGCATCTTTGAAGAGCAGGTGGGCCTCGTCGAAGAAGAACACCAGCTTGGGCTTGTCGAGGTCGCCCACCTCGGGCAGGGTTTCGAACAGCTCCGACAGCATCCACAGCAAGAAAGTGGCGTAGAGGCGCGGCGCGTTCATCAGCCTGTCGGCGGCCAGCACATTGATGACGCCCTGGCCGGCCTCGGTCTGCATGAAGTCGGCGATGTTCAGCATCGGCTCGCCGAAGAATTTGTCGCCGCCTTGGGCTTCGATCTGCAGCAGGCCGCGCTGAATGGCGCCGACGCTGGCGGCCGAGACATTGCCGTACTGGGTGGTGAACTGCGCCGCGTTGTCGCCCACATGCTGCAGCATGGCGCGCAGGTCCTTTAGGTCCAGCAACAAGAGGCCGGCGTCATCGGCAATCTTGAAGACCATTTGCAGCACGCCCTGCTGGGTTTCGTTCAAGGCCAGCATGCGGGCCAAGAGCAGCGGACCCATATCGGAGACGGTGGCGCGCACCGGGTGGCCTTGTTCACCGAAAACGTCCCACAGCGTGGTCGGGCAGGCGAGGGGTGCTGGGGCGTCGATGCCGCGGTCCTTCAAGGCGGCGAGCAACTTCTCAGAGGGCTTGCCGGTCTGCGAGATGCCGGTCAGGTCGCCTTTCACATCGGCCATGAAAACCGGTACGCCGATGCTGCTGAAACTTTCGGCCAGTTTTTGCAGGCTGATGGTCTTGCCGGTGCCGGTGGCGCCGGTAATCAAGCCATGCCGATTGGCCAATGCGGGCAGCAAAAGGCATTCGGTGGTGTCATGGCGGGCCAGCAGAATCGGGTCGGACATGGGGGCTCCAGGGCTCACAGTTAATATGGTTTTGCTTCAAAGAAGACGCATATCGCGGAGGCGATGTGATGTCGGAATTAAAGCGTATTGCGCTTCAGAGAAGACTCATATCGCGAAGCGATGTGATGTCGGAACTAAAATCGCAGTCTATCTAACTAAATGGGGCTCGCGAACGCGCGGGTTCAGCAGGAGCAAGAGCCATATGGCGGGTCATTCCAAATGGGCCAATATTCAGCATCGCAAGGGCCGTCAAGACGAAAAGCGCGGCAAGATCTGGACGCGCATCATTCGTGAAATCACCGTGGCGGCCCGCCAGGGCGGCCCCGATATCAAGGACAACCCGCGCCTGCGCTTGGCGGTGGACAAGGCCAAAGGCGCGAATATGCCGGCCGACCGCATCAAATACAACATCGACAAGGCCTCGGGCAATATTGACGGCCTGGTCTATGAAGAAATCCGTTATGAGGGTTACGGCATCGGCGGTGCCGCCGTCATCATCGACACCATGACCGACAACAAGGTCCGCACCGTGGCCGAGGTGCGCCATGCCTTCAGCAAATGCGGCGGCAATATGGGCACCGAAGGCGCGGTGGCCTTCCAGTTCAAGCATTGCGGCCAGCTGGTGTTTGCGCCCGGCAGCGACGAGGACAAGATCATGGAAATAGCGCTGGAAGCCGGCGCCGAAGACGTGATCACCGATGACGATGGCGCCATCGAGGTCTTGACCGCGCCGGCCGACTTTGAAGCCGTGCGCAATGCCCTGGAAGCAGCCGGCCTGACGGCCGACGCCGCCGAGGTCACGATGCGGGCCGAGAACACCATCGAGCTCAGCGGCGACGAAGGCGTGCGCATGCAAAAACTGCTCGATATGCTGGAAGACCTGGACGATGTCCAAGAGGTCTACAGCAACGCCAGCATCAGCGAATAAGGGTGGGCTGCGGCCTGTCCAGCAAAACCTCAGAAAGTAAGGTCCTCGAATGAAGGTATTGGTGCTTGGTAACGGCGGGCGAGAGCACGCGCTGGCCTGGAAGTTGGCGCAAAGCGCACGGGTGAGCCAGGTGTTCGTGGCGCCGGGTAATGGCGGCACGGCACGCGACTCGCGGCTGAAGAACGTGCCCATCACCGATGTGAAGGCGCTGGCCGACTTCGCAGTGGAACAAAAGGTCACGCTGACCGTGGTCGGCCCCGAGGCTTACCTGGCCGCTGGCGTGGTGGATGAGTTCCGTGCGCGCGGGCTGCGCATTTTTGGCCCCACCAAGGCGGCCGCGCAGCTGGAGTCGTCCAAAGCCTTTGCCAAGGACTTCATGAAGCGCCATGCCATCCCGACGGCGGCCTACGAGGTCTTCAGCGATGTGGCTGCTGCTCATGCCTATGTGGACGCGCAAGGTGCGCCCATCGTCATCAAGGCCGATGGCCTAGCCGCCGGCAAGGGCGTGGTCGTGGCCATGACTTTGGCCGAGGCTCATGAGGCAATCGACTGGATTCTGGAAGACAACAAGCTCGGTGTGGTGCACAACGAAGGTGGCGCGCGCGTCGTCATCGAGCAGTTTCTGCAAGGCGAAGAAGCCAGCTTCATCGTCTTGTGCGACGGCAAGAACGTGGTCTCGCTGGCCACCAGCCAGGACCACAAGCGCCTGCTGGACGGTGACGAAGGCCCCAATACTGGCGGCATGGGCGCTTACTCGCCGGCCCCGGTGGTCACGCCCAATGTGCACGCCAAGGCCATGCACGAAATCATCATGCCCACCATCCAGGGCATGGCGCGCGACGGCATTCCTTTCACCGGTTTCCTCTACGCCGGCTTGATGATCGATGCGCAAGGTCAGCCTCGCACGGTGGAGTTCAACACCCGCATGGGTGACCCCGAGACGCAGCCCATCATGATGCGGCTGAAGAGCGACTTGCTCGAGGTGTTGCTGCACGCTACCGACGGCACGCTCGATCAGGTCGAGTTGCAATGGGATCGCCGCGTCGCCCTGGGCGTGGTGATGGCGGCCGGTGGTTATCCGCTATCTCCGCGCAAGGGTGATGCGATCAGTGGCTTGCCGGCCGATGCCGAAGACCATATGGTCTTCCACGCCGGTACCGCTGAAGTGGACGGGCAGCTGCGCACCTCGGGTGGGCGAGTCTTGTGCGTGACCGCCTTGGGCGAGTCGGTGCGCAAGGCGCAGCAACTCGCTTATGAGTCGCTGGTCAATATCCAGTTCGAAGGCAAGCAGTACCGCCAGGACATCGGACACCGCGCGGTGAAACGTTGAGCGGACGCGATCTACTGCCCCAGCCGCGAGTGTTCGCGGCGGCCGAAAGCCCGCAGCAGCTGCGCTTGCAAGGCAGCGTCTGGGCGCAGCGTCTGCTGCGTCTGGCCGGTTGGCGCTTGGAGTTTGACGGCCTGCCCGGAAAGCAGGGCGTGATCCTGGTCTACCCGCACACCTCGAACTGGGATTTTGTAGTCGGCATTCTGGCCAAGTGGGCACTTGGTTTGCAGCTGCGCTTCTGGGCCAAGGACAGCTTGTTCCAACTGCCGCTGTTCGGCGCCTGGGTGCGTTGGCTCGGCGGTGTGGCGGTGCGTCGCGACAGTCCTCAAGGTTTGGTGCGCGACACGGTGCAAGACATGCAGGCCGCGCAAGCGCGTGGCGAAATGTACTGGCTGGCCATGGCGCCCGAGGGCACGCGTTCCTTGGCGCCGGCTTGGCGCTCAGGCGCGTATCAGGTGGCGCTGCAAGCGCAAGTACCGGCTGGCTTGGCCTATTTGGACTACGCCAGCAAAACCATCTGTCTGCGGCAGTTTGTGCAGCTGGGCGGCGACCCGGCCGCTGACTTGGCGCTGATGGCGCAGACCTTCAGCGCTGAACACGGCCTGAAGCCGGCTTTGGCCAGCCCGATAAGGATGAAATCATGACCATGTACACCCAACGGGTGCGCGAGTACCTGCTTGATTTGCAGTCCCGCATCGTGGCCGCCTTGCAAAAGGCCGACGGCGGCGAGTTCATCAGCGACGGTTGGACCCGCGAGCCCGGCAGCCGCTTGGAGGGCGACGGTCTTTCGCGCCTGATCGAAGGCGGGGCGGTGTTTGAGCGCGGTGGCGTCAATTTCTCGCATGTGCGGGGTCGGGTCTTGCCCCCCTCAGCCACCCAGCATCGGCCCGAGTTGGCCGGCGCGCCGTTTGAGGCCATGGGCGTGTCGCTGGTCATCCATCCGCACAATCCTTTCGTGCCGACGGTGCATATGAATGTGCGCATGTTTGCCGCCTTTCCGGCCGATGCCGAGCCGGTGGTCTGGTTTGGCGGCGGTATGGACCTGACGCCGTACTACGGCTTTGAGCGCGACGCCCAGCATTTCCACCGCACCTGCGAGGCCGCCTTGCAGCCGCATGGCGAAGACTTGTACGGCCGCTTCAAGCCCTGGTGCGATGAGTACTTTTATCTGAAGCACCGCGACGAGCCGCGCGGCATCGGCGGCATCTTTTTTGACGACTATGCCGAGGGCGGGTTCGAAGCCGCTTTCGCCATGTTGCGGTCGGTGGGCGATGCCTTTGTGCCCGCCTACCTACCCATCGTCGAGCGTCGCCATGGCTTGGCCTACACCGAGCGCGAGCGTGACTTCCAAGCCTACCGGCGCGGACGTTACGTCGAATTCAATCTGGTCTTTGACCGTGGCACCTTGTTCGGCTTGCAGTCGGGTGGGCGCACCGAGGCCATCCTGATGTCCATGCCGCCCATCGTCAAATGGCGCTATCAATGGGCTCCGGAAGAGGGCAGTTTGGAGGCCAAGCTGTACAGTGACTTCTTGCGCCCGCGTGATTGGGCGCATGAGGCGGCGACGCATCTATGGCTGTAAACCTCTGCGGGGCGGGCCGCACCGGCCTGTTTGGCGGAAGTTTTGATCCGGTGCATCTGGGCCATCTGAGCCTGGCGCGCTGCGCCCTGGAACAATTGAGTCTGGACCGGCTGCTTTGGCTGCCGGCCGGCCGTCCTTGGCAGAAGACCGGTCGAGGCTTGGCGTCGCCGCAGCATCGGCGCGCCATGGTCGAGTTGATTGTTGCCGCCGAGCCGCACTTCCAGGTGGACGACAGCGAGTTGGAGCGTGACGGCGCCAGCTACACCATCGACACGGTGCGCCAGCGATTGGCAGCGCACCCCGGCGAGCAATTGTTTCTGGTGATCGGGCAGGACCAGTTCGAGCGCTTTCACACCTGGCGTGAGTGGCGCGAGCTGCTCAGCCTGGTGACGCTCGCCGTGGCCGCACGTGCGGGTCAAGAAGTTCAGGGATCGGCCGAAGTACTAGAAATCCTTCAAGCCGAGCCCAACAAAATGCTGAAACTGGCGATGCCGGCGATGCAGGTTTCATCCACCCAGGTGCGCGAACTGGCTTCGCGCGCTCAGGACATCAGCCCCTTGGTGGGCGACGCGGTCGCGGGGTATATTGCCCAGCACCGTCTTTACAGTGAGTAGGTACTGAATGGACATTCGTAAGCTGCAACGCGCCATCGTCGATGGTTTGGAAGATGTGAAGGCCCAAAACATTGTGGTCTTCAACACCGAGCACCTGTCACCGCTGTTTGAGCGCGTGATCATTGCCTCCGGTACCAGCAACCGTCAGACCAAGGCGCTGGCTTCCAGCGTGCGCGTGACGGTCAAGGAGCGTGGCATGGATGTGCTGCGCTGCGAGGGCGAAGAAAATGGCGAATGGATCATCGTGGACTGCGGCGCCGCCGTGGTGCATGTGATGCAGCCGGCCATTCGCGATTACTACCACCTGGAAGAAATCTGGGGCGGCAAGCCGGTCAAGCTGGCGCTGGGCGACGGCAAGACCAAGCTGGTCAAGGCCTCGGACGATGAAGACGAAGTGGCGCCCGCCAAGAAGTCGGCCAAGAAGGCCGTGAAGCCTTCGCTGCCCGGCAAGCCCGGCGTGAGCAAGAAAGTGGCGGCCAAGGAAGCCGAAGCCAAACCTGCGGCCAAGAAAACCGCAGCCAAGAAGGTGGCCGCCAAGACCGGCGCCAGCTCGCGCGAAGTCGATCATAAGACGCCTGCGACCAAGACCATCAAGGTCGGCGTTGCCAAGCCCTCAGCCAAGCCTGCAGCGAAGTCTGCCGCTCCTGCAGCCAAGCCTGCGGCCAAGAAGGTCGCCGCCAAGAAAGTGGCCACCAAGACCGTGGGCGTGAAGAAGGCCGTGGCCAAGCCTGCAGCCAAGCCAGCAGTCAAAGCTCCCGCCAAAAAGGTCGCGGCCAAGAAGCCCGCGGCCAAAAAGAGCAGCGGCGCCTGATCCCGGCCGATGCGTCTGTTTTTGGTGGCCGTCGGCCAGCGCCAACCGGCCTGGGCCGATACGGCCTATGAAGACTTCGCCAAGCGCTTTCCGCCCGAAATGCGCTTGGAGTTGAAGGCGGTCAAGGCCGAAACGCGCGGCAGCAAAACCGCCGAGCAATTGATGGCGGCTGAGGCCTTGCGCATCGAGGCAGCCTTGCCGCGTGGAGTTCGTCGCGTCATCTTGGATGAGCGCGGCGAGCGCCGCACCAGCATGCAGTTGGCCGAGCGCATGAAGCTGTGGATGGGCGACGGCCGCGATGTGGCCTTGATCATCGGCGGTCCGGATGGGCTGGCCCCGGCCCTCAAATCAACGGCCGACGAGACGCTGCGCCTGTCTGACCTGACCCTGCCACATGCCTTCGCCCGCGTCTTGTTGGCGGAAGGCTTGTACCGCGCCTGGACGGTGATGACGGGCCACCCCTACCACCGCGAATGAGCGGCCTTCTGGCGATGCTGAACCTAGCCGGATTGACTTGCGACTGTTGCCGATGAGCTTTGATTTCATTTATCTGGCCTCCCAAAGCCCGCGGCGCCGCCAGCTGCTTGAGCAGCTCGGGGTGCGCTATGAGTTGCTGCTGCCGGGGCCTGAAGAGGATGCGGAGGCCTTGGAGGCCGAGCACGAGGGTGAGTCGCCCGAGCACTATGTGGCGCGCGTTACCGAGGCCAAGTTGCATGCGGCCTTGCTGCGTTTGGCGGCGCGCGGCTTGGCCGCTGCGCCGGTGTTGTGTTCGGACACCACGGTGGCTCTGGGCCCGCGTATTCTGGGCAAACCGGCCGATGCGGACGAGGCCTTGCGTACCCTCAGCCTGTTGGCGGGGCGCAGCCACCGGGTCATCACCGCCGTGGCGCTGGGGCTTGGCGAGCGGCACGAGGCAGCGCTGAATGTGTCCGAGGTGGACTTTATTGCCCTGAGCGAGGCGCAGATCCGCCGCTATATTGCCAGCGGAGAGCCTTTCGGCAAGGCTGGCGCCTATGCGATCCAGAGTCAGGCGGCTGCATGGATTTCTCGCATCGAGGGCAGCTATTCAGGCATCATGGGTCTGCCTTTGTTTGAGACGGCGCAATTGCTGCAGCGCTGGGGCGTCAATTTTTGACACCGATGTTCTTGTTCGTGTTCTGACGCATGCCGGCGACTTCGCCCGTATGCGCCAGCATTCGAGGTTAGCGCCATGGAAGATATTTTGATCAACTGGTCTCCGCAGGAGACGCGTGTGGCCGTGGTGGAAAACGGCGCCGTGCAGGAATTGCACGTGGAGCGCACGCTGGAGCGTGGCTTGGTCGGCAATGTGTACTCGGGCAAGGTGGCCCGCGTGCTGCCGGGCATGCAGTCCGCCTTCATTGATATTGGCTTGGAGCGCGCCGCCTTTTTGCATGTGGCCGATCTGCATGTCAATGGCGCGCCGGCGCATGTGCGCAGCCCGCATGCCGAGGGCGGCGTGGCCACGCCGATTGAGCGTCTGGTCTTTGAGGGTCAGAGCTTGACCGTGCAGGTGATCAAGGATCCGATTGGCACCAAGGGAGCCCGGCTGTCCACGCAGATCAGTATTGCCGGGCGCATGCTGGTGTTTCTCCCGCAAGACGACCATATCGGCATTTCGCAAAAAATTGGCTCTCCCGAGGCGCGCGAGCAATTGCGCAGCCGTATGCAGGCCCTGGTGGGCACGCCCGAGGAGGGCGGCGGTGGCGGCTTCATCCTGCGCACCAATGCCGAAGACGCCAGCGATGAGGAACTGGGCTCCGACATCGCCTATCTGCGCAAGGCCTGGGCGGCGATCCGAGAAAAGGGCTTCAATTCGCCGCCGGGTACTTTGCTGCATCAAGATCTCAGTTTGGTGGAGCGGGTGCTGCGCGATTTGGTCAGTGACCGGACCGGCTCGATCCGTATCGACTCGAAGCTGCAATTCGATGTGCTGCACAGCTTTGGCGAAACCTTCATGCCGGCGGCCACCGCCAAGCTGGAGCATTACAAGGGTGAGCGTCCGATCTTCGACCTGAACAATATCGACGCCGAACTGAGCCGTGCGCTGGCGCGGCGGGTTGACCTGAAGTCGGGCGGCTATCTCATTTTTGACCAGACCGAGGCAATGACGACGGTCGATGTGAACACCGGCGGTTTTGTCGGTGCACGCAATTTCGACGATACGATTTTCAAGACCAATCTGGAGGCGGCCGGGGCCATCTCGCGGCAGCTGCGCCTGCGTAATCTGGGCGGCATCATCATTGTCGACTTCATCGACATGACGCGGGAGGAGCACAAATCGGCGGTGCTGACCGAGTTCCGCAAGCAACTCAGCCGCGATCGCACCAAGGTCACCTTGGGTGGTTTCACGCAACTCGGCTTGGTGGAAATGACGCGCAAGCGCACCCGAGAGTCGCTGTCGCGCATGCTGTGTGAGCCGTGCCCGACCTGCGAAGGCCGCGGCCAGGTCAAAACCGCGCGAACCATCTGTTACGACATCATGCGTGAGATCTTGCGTGAGGCGCGCCAGTTCTCACCAAAGGAGTTCCGCATCGTGGCCGCCGCCAATGTGGTGGAGATGCTGCTGGACGAGGAGAGCCAGCATCTGGCCGGCCTGTCGGACTTCATCGGCAAGCCTATTTCGTTGACCGCCGAGCCGGCCAATCAGACCGAGCATTACGACATCGTGCTGCTCTAGCCATGCTTGGCCACAGCGGCGTGGCGCAGAACCTTAGCGTGCTTGGCGCCGCAGACCCTTTTCGGCGTACATGGCGCGGTCGGCCTGCGCCAGCAAGGTGTGGATGTCGCTGCCGTGGCGCGGGTAGACCGCTGTTCCCATCGAGCAACCGACCTGCACGCTGTCTCCCGACAAGGCGGCGGGAAGCTTGATCGACAGCTCGACCGCAAAAGACAGTTTGGCCAGCAATTTGCTCAAGTGCGTATTGCTGGGCGCCTCGGGGAAGAGCAGGGCGAACTCGTCGCCGCCGAGGCGGGCGACCAGGTCATCCCCACGTAACTGTTTGCGCAAGCGTTGCCCCACGGTCTGCAGAACGAAGTCGCCGGCGGCGTGGCCGTAGACATCGTTGATGCGCTTGAAACCGTCGAGGTCGACATAGACGATGGCCATGTCGCCGCTGAGGTGTGTGCTGCCCGCCATGGCGGCCAACACACGTTGTTCAAATCGGGCGCGGTTGGGCAGGCCGGTGAGGGGGTCGTGGTTGGCCCGGTGCTCATGGCGCTGCGCTCTTTGCGTCAGATCGGTGACGTCGATCAGGGTGCAGATGAAGCCGACCGGCACTTGGTTGGCGTCGCGAATCGGACCCGCTTCCAAGCGCAACCAGCGCTCGCCGGCGTCTGCTCGCTGGACGGGGAACTCTTCGGTCAAGCGGGTGGCTGATTGTGTGGCCACCTCCCAGCGCTGCTGCACGGCGGTGGCCTCTTCGGCCCCCAGCGCGATGGTCCAGGGGCGGCCCAAGGCGCCGGTGCAATCCAGCATCAGCATCTCCAGCCCGCGGTCATTGCAATAGGTCAAGCGCCCCTGCATATCGGTTTCAAACAGGCCCACCGGGGCCAGTCGGGCCATTTCCCTGAAACGCAGGCTGTGGCGGGCCAGTTCTTCTTGGGTTCGGTGCAACTGGGCGAGGTCATCGGCCAGCTGGCGCGACTGCTGCTTGAGCAGGTTCTCGCGCCGCAGGGTTTCGCTCATATCGCGAATTTGCACCAGGCACTTGCGCTGCTCGGCGCTGACGAGCGCCAGCACATCAACCGCTTGGTGAATCCGGTCCATGGCCGGCCCGCGTGTCGAGTACAAGGGCATGGGCATGGGGTGGAAGGCATGCGACAAACGGCTGGATCGCCCGCGGTTGATGGCCTCGTGGGTGGCCTGCACCAGGCGAGGGTCAATCAGGTCGCCAAAGGCTTCTTTCAAGCTCAGACCGATGACGGGGGCACTCAAGCGGGCATGTTCGGTGACCCAGCGATTGCAGGTCTCGATACGTCCTTGGCTATCCAGAACGATGATGCCGATGTCGATCAGTTGTAATGCGTCTTGCATTGGGCTTGCGGGCTGCTTACCGGCGCTCATCAACCGTCCAGCTCTTCGTCTGTACCCAGGCCGAAGAAGTGGCGAATCAGTCGGATCACGGTTTCCAGGGACGGTAGGTCCATCAAGAACAGCACAAAGCCACTCACGTCTTGGCTGCTCATGGACATGCCGATGCGAGCGGCCAGTACCACCTCGCCCTGTCCTTGCTGGCCAAACAAATCTTGTGGCGCCAAGCGTTCGACGTTCGGCAAGGTGCCCACCATCTCGGTCTTGAAGATGCCGGCCAAGCTGTTCATGCAGCTGTTGATGATGATGTTGCCAATCTCGCCCAGGGCATCTTGCTCAAGCTCGCTGATGTGCTCCAGCGGCGTGCCGGTGTCGCCGAGCATGCGGCGCACGATTTCGAGACCGCCGCGCTCAGGGAACAGCAACAGGGTCTCGGTCGCCAGCCCTTGGTCCGCGCTGTGAAAGGCTTGTGAAATGCTGCAAAGGGCAGGGTCGCTCTCGGCCGAGGGCAATTCCGCCAGATGCTCAAGCAACTGTTGCCGGGTCAGGATCTCGACCTCGGGCACGGTCACCCGAATTTCTTCATTGACGATGTCGGCAAACGAGGAGGCGGCTTCGCCCAAGGCCAAGTTGAAGGCTTCGGCCAGCGCGTCGCGCTCGACTTCGGTGAGATGCGTCCTCACGGTGCGTCCAGCAAAGCCAAGATTTGATCGACGATTTCGCCCTTGGCCGGCTTTTTGAATAAGGGTACGCCCAGCGCATCGGCCTTGGCGCGCATTGCGTCTTGAACGTTGGCGGTCAGCAGGGCGATGCGAATCTGTGGGAACTGCGGGCGCAGGATCTCGGCCAGTTCAATGCCGGTCATGTCCGGCATATTGATGTCCAGAACGATCAGGTCGGGTGCCTCTTGCTGCACCAGCGTCAGGGCGCTGCGGCCATCGCCGGCTTCTTGAATCGCGGCTTCGGGCTTGCGGTTTCGAATCAAACCGATCACGACGGTGCGCGACACCTTGCTGTCGTCAACGACCAAAATGCTGAGGGGTTTTGGCATCACGGTTCGCCTTTTGGTGGAAGGGGCGCGGGGTGTCTGAGTGCACCCAGTTCGCCGGACCTTGTTGCTCGGATTTTGCTGCAAGTCGGCGCGGCTGTTTGGCGAAATAAGGGCTTGCCGTCTCATATTTCCAGGGATGGTGAAAGGGGGCCTGGGTCAGGCATACGCCTTGTCACCCCTCCGTGCCTGCCCGCGCCTTCGCCTCAGGCAGAATGGGGCTCAGTTTGAAGTCGCACCCGCAGGTGCTTTGATCGCGAGTCGCATGTCCGCAAAGTACACAACACCATCGCTGTTTGGAACGGCCGAACAAATTTCAGCGTTTTCATCGCCGCTCAGCAGGCGCGGCGCCTTGCTTCGAGGCGCAGCCTCGGCGGCAGCCATGACCGGCATGGCCGCTCTGTCTGCCCCGGCGTGGGCGCAGTTCAGGGTGGAAATTTCTGGCGTGGGTGGCACCCAGTTGCCAATCGCGTTACCGGAGTTCCGCGATGAATCGCGTGCCGGCCAGGCGGTGGCCGCCATCATTCGCGCCGACCTGGAGCGCAGTGGCAAATTCCGCATCATCGAGTCGCCGCAAACCGGCCTGTTCGAGGGCAGCGCGCCGGTTTGGAGCGAATGGCGCGGCCGCAATGCCGATGCATTGGCCGCAGGCTCGGCCTCGCGTCTGGCGGACGGCCGGGTGGATCTGCGCTACAAGCTTTGGGACGTGGTCAAGGGCCAGGACCTGGGCGGTGAGGCGCATGCGGTGGCGCCCGATGATGTGCGTCTGGCGGCGCACCGCATCGCCGACACCATCTATCAAAAGTTGACCGGAGAGCCGGGTGTCTTTGCCACGCGCATGGCCTATGTGACCAAGGCGGGCGGGCGTTACAGCCTGCGGATCACCGATGCAGACGGCGAGGGCGGGCAAGTGGCGCTGGCCAGCCCCGATCCGATCATCTCGCCGGCTTGGTCTCCAAATGGCAGGGATCTGGCCTATGTGTCGTTTGAGACGCGCAAGGCGGTGGTTTGGATTCAGGACGTCTCATCCGGCAAACGTCGCGCGCTGGCGGACTTCCGTGGCACCAATAGCGCGCCAGCCTTTTCGCCCGACGGCCAGCAACTGAGCCTGACGCTGTCACGTGATGGCGGCTCGCAACTCTTCATCATCAACCGCGACGGCAGCGGCTTGCGGCGCCTGACGCAGAGTTCGGCCATCGATACCGAGTCGGTGTTTTCGCCCGATGGCCGTTCGATCTATTTCGTCAGCGACCGTGGCGGCAGTCCGCAGATCTACCGCATGTCGGTGGCGGGCGGAACGGCCGAGCGCATCACCTTCAGTGGAGCTTACAACATCAGTCCGGCGATCAGCCCGGACGGCCGCACGATGGCCTACATCACGCGCTTGAATGGCAGCACCTTCAGGCTGAGTGTGATGGACTTGGCCAGCGGCACGGTGCAGCAGATCAGCGATGGCAGCGATGACGAGAGCCCCAGCTTCGCTCCGAACGGCCGCTTGCTCGTTTACGCCAGCCGAGCCGCTGGGCGTGACGTCTTGATGACGAGCACCTTGGATGGCCGCATCAAAGCCAAACTGATCTCGACGCTGGCCGATGTGCGTGAGCCGACCTGGGGCCCGTTTGGCCGTTGAGGCTGGCTGGCTTTCGGCTTGGCTTGGGCGTTCACCGATGTGTTCCGCCTGGCCAGCTTTAAAACTTATAGGACAATGGCTCTTTTGCGTAGCACAAGCTCGCTGATTTGCTTGTTGTTTCCGGCGCAAAAGAACCGAATTTTTCGAAGGAGTGAACCGCATGAAGATGACCCGTTACGCCCTGAGCCTGCTTGCCGCTGCCGTCCTGGCCGGTTGTGGATCGACCGTCAAGTTGGACGAGCCCGCACCGGTTGAAACCCGCCCGGTGGCAGCCCCTAATTCGGCTGCCAACAGCGCTGCCAGCACCGCGCCAATGGCCGAGTCCAAGGTGGCAACGGTGGACCTGGGCGCGCAGCTGACCGCAGCCGTGGCCAATCAGCGCGTGGTGCTGTTTGACTTTGACAGCTACGCCGTGAAGGACGAATACCGTGGCCTGGTCGAGACCCACGCCAAGCGCTTGAACAATGACCGCAAGCTGGCCCTGAGCCTGCAAGGCCATACCGACGAGCGCGGTGGCCGTGAGTACAACCTGGCGCTGGGTCAAAAGCGTGCCGAGGCCGTGGCCAAGTCGCTGAGCCTGCTGGGCGTGGGCGCGGCCCAGATCGAGCCGGTCAGCTTTGGTAAAGAAAAGCCCGCCGCGCAAGGCAGCGATGAGGCCGCTTGGGCCAAGAATCGTCGCGTCGAGCTGAAGGACAAGTGAGATGAGTCTGCTGCAGCGTCGCCCGGGCTTCGCTCTGCTGGCCTTGCTCGCATGGCTGGCGGTAACGCCTGCCCGTGCGGCCTTGTTTGACGACGACGAGGCGCGCAAGGCCATTTTGGAGTTGCGCGGCCGCGTCCAGCAATCCGAGGATGCGCAGCGTCAGCGGGTTGAGCAGTTGTCGACCTTGGTGCAAGACCAACTCGGTCCCTTGCGCCGCAGCATGCTGGATCTCAATGGCCAGATCGATGCCTTGCGCACCGAAATCGCCAAGTTGCGCGGCCAGAATGAACAGTTGGCACGTGAGTTGTCGGAAACACAGCGCAAGTTGAATGATCAGGCGCAGGCCTTGGATTCGCGGCTGAAGCCCTTGGAGCCTCAAAAGGTTGCCTTGGATGGCAAAGAGTTCCAGGTCAATCCAGAAGAGCGACGCCAATATGACGCGGCTATGGGCCTGGTTCGCCGTGGCGACTTTGCTGAGGCAACGAACACCCTGAACAGCTTTTTGCGCCGTTTCCCGGCCAGTGGCTATGCTGATTCGGTGCGTTTCTGGCTGGGCAATGCGCAGTACGGCAAGCGCGACTACAAAGACGCCATTGCGACCTTCAAGGCATTCATTGCCGGCAACCCTGAGCATCCGCGTGCCAGCGAGGCCTTGCTCGCCTTGGCTAACTGCCAAATTGAGCTGAAGGATGTCAAGTCGGCCAAGCGCAGCTTGGAAGATTTGATCAAGGCATACCCGGGCACCGAGGCAGCGCAGGCGAGCAAAGAGCGTTTGGCGTCGTTGAAGTAATTCGCCACCCCCTCCGCAGGGTTCGAATTGAACGAATTACGCTTCAGACTCAGGCCCCGCTTGCGGGGCCTTTTTCTTGCTGGTCCCGCCTCATGCCGTCTCGCTGTGCTTTCTACAATCTAGCTATGCAAAAAAAATACAGCTTGGCTTCGCCCTCTTGGGCTGAGTTCGCAGTGACTCTGCCGGAGTGCGGGGCATGAGCCTGCTTCATCAGGACCTTCTGGATGCCGATGCTGAGCGCCGCTTTGGTGGCTTGCGTCGACTTTATGGCGATGCCGACTACCAGCGACTGCGCAATGCCCATGTCGCAGTGGTGGGCCTTGGCGGTGTCGGTTCCTGGGTGGTGGAGGCGCTCGCGCGTTGCGGGGTCGCAGCACTGACCTTGATCGATCTGGATCAGGTGGCCGAGTCGAATATCAACCGTCAGGTGCAAGCACTCGGATCCACCGTCGGTATGGCCAAGGCGGAAGCCTTGCGTCTGCGTGTGCAGGACATTCATCCGGCCTGCACGGTGACGATGATCGAGGAATTTGTCGACGAGCAGAACTGGCCCGATTTGTTAGCCGGTAAGGACGACGAATTGGACGGTCTGATCGATGCATGCGATCAGGTGCGCGCCAAAGCCTGTCTGGCCGCTTGGGCCTTGGAGCGGCGACTGCCTTTCATCAGCGTGGGGGCAGCCGGTGGCAAGCGCATGCCGCATCTGATGAGTGTTGAAGATCTGGCCGAGATCACACATGACCCTTTGCTTGCGTCCTTGCGCCAGCGCCTGCGCAAGCAGTACGGTGCTAAGCGGCAGGGCAAGATTGGTGTGTCATGCGTTTTCTCGCGCGAGCCTGTGCATCGCCCGGTGACGCCCGAAGGGCAGGCTTGCGAGCTGGATGGCAGCCTCAATTGCCACGGCTATGGCTCCAGTGTGGCGGTCACCGCCAGCTTCGGCATGGCCGCTGCCGCCGAGCTTTTGAAGATTCTTTTCGTTAAAGATAAAAAGACGCTTGCATTTAAATAAAAAGTCGTATTACAATAGTAGGCTTCACTGGTAGGGGTCGTTAGCTCAGTTGGTAGAGCAGCGGACTTTTAATCCGTAGGTCGCAGGTTCGAGTCCCGCACGACCCACCAGAAATTACAGCAAATATGTGCTATAATGTGAAGCTTGCTAATTAGCTGATTTGAATCTAATTCGATAAGTTAATAAGGCGAGGGCTCTTAGCTCAGTTGGTAGAGCAGCGGACTCTTAATCCGTAGGTCGAGTGTTCGAGTCACTCAGGGCCCACCAAAATTAAGAATGGATGAAGCACCGAATGCGAAAGCACTCGGTGCTTTTTTCATTTCGGTTTCGAAAACCATTGTCAGTTCGTCGGGTGGCGACATCCAGTGCTGCACTATGAGCTTGGCGCTACAGTGCGGCATTGCTTCTTCCTACTTGCCACTCTTAAATCAGCCATGAAAAACATATTCTTGCTCGCCGCGCTGTTGTTCAATGGGGCGGCGTACGCGAAAGACGTTGTTATTGATGTGCGCAGTGCGGCGGAATATGCCGAGGGTCACGTGAGTGGCGCGCTGAATATCGAGCACAGCGAAATCGCCAAAGAGATTTCCAAGTTCAATATAGGCAAGGAAGACAAGATCATCTTGTATTGCCGATCCGGTCGACGCTCTGCCATTGCCTTGGACTCACTCAAGCAGTTGGGTTACTCCAAGCTCGAGAACTATGGCGGCTTGGACGAGGCGCGGCAGCGCTTGGAGAGTGCAGCCAAGCAAGGTGGCGGGCCGAAATAGACCACGTTCGGCAGCCCGCTCAATCGGCGGTCATGCTTGGCGAAGGCGGGTGGCTCTGGATGGGGTGTTGGCGCCTGCGTGGCGACCAAGAACTCCGGCAGCGGCGGCGCTGATTCCCGTGATTCCCAAGGGTGGGGATGGAGTTCAGGGGAAGGTGGGGTTGACGAGCCTTGCCCCGGCACTGGTCACAACGGTTAGGGCTGCTTCGTTCCCGACCTGACCCGGTTGGCCGCGCTTCCATGCGAGGAGGCCCGTCAGCGTGCATTGTAAGCGATCGCGCGAGGCTCTCTGGCTGAGGCGAAAGAATTGCGCATGAAAAAGGCACCGTGTAGGTGCCTTTTTCATGGTGCTTTCGCGGGGTCAGCGCAGTTGCAGGTCGTCGTCGCTAAAGCGGATGTTCAGCGGCTCAATCAGCAGTTGCTTGGGGCCGTCTTCCAGTTGGCCGGCCACGATGGCGTCGATGCCGCAGGCCTTGGCCACTTCCACGGTTCGCGCTGCATCTTCGGCCTTCACAAAGATGGCGAAACCCGCGCCCATGTTCAACGTGGAATAGGCCTCTCGGTCATCTTGCTTGGCTTGCTCTTGCATAAAGCGCAGGACTGGTGTCACTGGCGGCACGTTGTGGATGCGGTAGGTGAATTGACCTGGGTGGCGCAGCAGCTTGCGCCAGCCGTGACCGGTGATATTGGCGCAGTAATGTGGCGTGATGCCGGCCTTGAACAGGGCTTCGGTGACCGGTGAATACAGCACGGTTGGAGCCAGCAATGCATCGCCATAGCTCAGCCCGGGTGCGATCTCCGTCAGGTAACCTTGGGGCAGGCGTTCGACCAGCTTGCGTGCCAGGCTCAAGCCATTGGCGTGGATGCCGCTGGAGGCCAGCAGCACGATGGCATCGCCGGCGCCGAGTTTGTCTCCGACAGAGAGGCGCTCTTTCGGGTTGATCAAGCCGGTGCAGGAAGCTGCCAAGTCGATGCGGTCGGCTTCCACGATGCCGGCCAGCGCCGGGGTTTCGCCGCCGCCCCAGGCCACCTGGCAGGTGTCACAGGCCTTCTTCCAGCCTTCGACCAGGCTTTGGGCGCGCAGTTTGTCGCCGAACCAGTCCGAGCCACCTGCGGCCCAGTAAGCCTGGACCACCAGCGGCGTGGCACCGACGGTGATCAGGTCGTTGATCGCCATGGCGATGGTGTCTTGGGCGATGCCGGCGTAATAGCTCTTGCCGGTCAGCTTGTACATCTCGTCGGCCACCAGGGTCTTGGTGCCCAGGCATTCAACGATGGAGGCGATGTAGAAGGGGCCCACGTCGACCACATAGGCTGATTCGCCGCGCGAAGCCAGCACCTCGCTGAAGCCGTGGCCTCCGAGGTGCGCGCCGGTTGCGGCGGCGGCGCGTTGCGCGCTGATCTTCAGTGGGTCGATCAGGTCGTAGTTGACACCGGCTTGGCTGTAGCTGAGGGTGTCGGGGGAGGAGGGGGCGTCATGCGTGCTCATGGGGCGGGATTATCGGTCAGACCGCGGCCATATTCCGCCGAGCTGATTCAAACCTTTCTTTGCCTTCGTTCGACCGGTCTTGCCGGAGAGGTGGAGTCGGCCCCCGTAGAATCCGTCGCCATGAGTTACCAGGTTCTCGCGCGCAAGTATCGTCCCCACAGCTTTGAGGAGTTGGTGGGTCAGGAGCATGTGGTGCAGGCGCTGGCCAATGCGCTGACGCAACAGCGTTTGCACCATGCCTATCTGTTCACCGGGACGCGGGGCGTCGGCAAGACCACGGTCTCGCGGATCCTGGCCAAGAGCCTGAACTGCACCGGCGCCGATGGGCAGGGCGGCATCACGGCCACGCCTTGCGGCGTCTGCGATGCCTGCCGCGACATTGATGCCGGGCGTTTCGTTGACTACATCGAGCTCGATGCGGCCTCGAACCGTGGTGTGGAAGAAATCTCGCAGCTGCTGGATCAATCGGTCTACAAGCCGGTGATGGGCCGCTTCAAGGTTTACATGATCGACGAAGTCCACATGCTCTCCAACACCGCCTTCAACGCGATGCTGAAGACGCTGGAAGAGCCGCCGGATTATTTGAAATTCGTGCTCGCCACCACCGACCCGCAAAAGGTGCCGGTCACGGTGTTGTCGCGCTGCCTGCAGTTCAATTTGCGGCCGATGGCGCCGCAGACGGTGTTGAGCCATCTGCGTCAGGTCTTAGAGGCCGAGAACGTTCCGGCCGACCCGGGGGCCTTGCGACTGCTGTCGCGCTCGGCGCGTGGTTCGATGCGCGATGCATTGTCTCTGACCGATCAGGCCATTGCCTTTGGCGCCGGGGCCTTGGTGGAAGAGGGTGTTCGGCAGATGTTGGGCAGCGTGGATCGCGGCCATGTGGTGGCGATCCTGGATGCCTTGATTGCCGCCAACGGCGCGGCTGTGGTGGCGCAGGCTGATGGTTTGCGCAGCCTGGGCCTGTCGGCCGCCGGCACCTTGGAAGACTTGGCCGGACTTTTGCAGCAGATGGCAGTTGCCCAGGCTGCGCCGGGCGCGCTGGATGAGCAAGACCCCGATACCGCCGAGGCTGAGCGTTTGGCGGCGCTGTTGCCGGCCGATGAAATTCAGCTGATGTACAGCATGGCCTTGCATGGCCGCCAAGAGTTAGCGCTGGCACCGGATGAATATGCCGGCCTGTTGATGGTGCTGCTGCGCATGTTGAGCTTTCGTCCGAGTGGCTTGAGTGGCTCGAACGGCATGAATGGTGGCGGCGGTGGTCAGGGGCAACGTCCCGCTCGACCTGCCGAGCGTTCCACAGGCGGCATGAATACTGCGGCCGCGCAGGCGGCTAAGCCCGCAGCGCCTCTGCTGCGTCCGCAGGCCGCCGTGGCCTCGGTGCCCGCGCCGCTTCCGCCGAAGAGTGTGGTGATGGCGCCGCCGTACGAAGCGCCGGCGCAGGCGCAGGAAGTGCAAGCTGCAGAGCGCCCGGTGGCTGCGCAGCCCTCTGTGGCCGCACCGGTCGTCGAGGAGCCGGTGCTTGCCGCGCCGGAAGAGGCTCCGGCCGTAGCGTCGGCCGCTTCCGCGGCGCCTGCGCCATCCCGGCCTGGCTTGGGGCGAGAGCCTGTCGCTGGAGGCTATAGCGCCCGACTGCGGCCGCGCGCGATCGAATTGACGCCAGAGCCAACGCCCGAACCCGCACCGGAACAGAAACCGCAAGCAAGACTTGCCAGCAAGGCTGGCGCCGCGGCCGATGAGGTGCCACCTTGGCTGGACATGCCGCCGCCCGATGATGAGGACATGGGCGGCTCGTCGTCTCAAGCCTTTGAAGACGGTGGGGGCGATTTGGATGATGAGGGCGGGTCGTCGGGCGGCATCTCCGCCGGAGAGCGACAGGCCTATGCCTCCACCGCCGGTGAGGATGTGCCCCTGACGCCGACCGCCTTGGGCGAGCGCTGGGCCGATCTGGTGCGGCCCTTGGGGCTGACGGCACTGACGCGCGAACTGGCGGTGCGTTCCGAATGCGTTGGTTTTGATGAGCAGGGCGAGACCTGGGTCTGGCGTTTGCGGGTCGAGCGTGAGTCCTTGCGCCAGCCCGCTCTCCGGGACAAGTTGCAGGCGGCCCTGGTGGCCCATCTGCAGCGACCGGTGCTGGTTGAAATGGAAGCGGGCTTGGCGCAGGATTCACCGGCGCTGCGTGATCTGGCGCAGGCACAGGCGCGGCAGCGCTCGCTGGAGCAAATCGTCGTCAAGGACCCACTGGCGCAAGTCTTGTTGGCCCAGTTCAAGACGGCGCGCATCGTGCCTGGCTCCATCCGCTCACATTGAGTGTTTGTTTTTTTCGCTTCGCCACGCGGCGCGGGCGAGCTTTTTATTGAATCTGAACCTAGAGGAGTACGGCAATGATGAAGGGTCAATTGGCTGGTCTGATGAAGCAAGCGCAGGCCATGCAAGACAATTTGAAAAAGGCGCAGGAAGAACTGGCCACCGTCGAGGTGGAAGGTCAGTCGGGCGCCGGCTTGGTCAAGGTCTTGATGACCTGCAAGAACGACGTCAAGCGCGTCACCATCGACCCCAGCTTGCTGGCCGATGACAAAGACATGCTGGAAGACTTGGTGGCCGCGGCCTTCAATGACGCGGTGCGCCGCGCTGAAGAAGTCAGCTCGCAGAAGATGGGCAAGTTGACCGCTGGCATGCCCATGCCTCCCGGCATGAAGTTCCCCTTCTGAGCCTGACGTACCCTCGGTGACGGCACTCGAAACCTTGGTCGAGGCGCTCAAGCGCCTGCCCGGTGTGGGGCAAAAGTCGGCGCAGCGCATGGCTTATCACCTCTTGCAGCATGACCGCGAGGGCGCGCAACGGCTCTCGTCCGCCTTGCAGGCAGCGGCCGAGCAAATCGGCCATTGCCGGCGCTGTCACACCTTCAGTGAGACAGAGATTTGCGGCATCTGCGCCGATGCCGCGCGCGACCCCAAACTGCTTTGCGTGGTGGAGTCGCCGGCCGATCAGGCGGCGCTGGAGCGCAGCAACTCCTACCGCGGCTACTACTTTGTGCTGTTGGGTCGCATCAGTCCTTTGGATGGGGTGGGCGTGGCGCAAATCGGCGCTGCAGAGTTGCTGCAGCGTGCCGCCGAGACTGGGGTTGAAGAGGTCATTCTGGCCAGCAGCTTTACCGCTGAAGGTGAGGCGACGGCCCATGTCTTGGGCGAAGCGCTGCGCTCACGCGGCATTCGTTCGACCCGCTTGGCGCGCGGTGTGCCGGTCGGCAGTGAGCTCGAATACGTGGACCTGGGTACCATCGCCCATGCTTTGCTTGACCGTCGCTAGCACATAGCCTGTGCGGAAGGCGCTGAATTGAAACCCCCGGAGAAGCCATGACCGTCGCCCATTACTGCATCATCGTCGCCTGCTTGTTGCCCATCGTTTGTGCGGGGCTGGCCAAGTCGGGTGGCTTCGGTCGGCCGCGCCGCGAAGGTGGCTTCGACAACCACAACCCGCGCGCTTGGTTGGCGCAGCTGACCGGGCGGCAGGCGCGCGCCAATGCAGCGCAGGCGAACAGTTTTGAGGCCTTGCCTTTGTTCATTGCCGGTGTTCTGGTGGCGCATCAACTGCAGGCCCCGCAGGGCTTGGTCAATGGCTTGGCGCTGGGTTTTGTCGCGGCCCGCATCGGCTATATCGCCGCCTATTTGGCCGATCAAGCCAAGCTGCGCTCGGCCATTTGGTTTGTCGGCATGGCCTGCAGCATTGGCTTGTTTTTCAGCGCCCGCTGAGCCCGTTGAGCGAAGCGGTTTTGGCTGACGAGGCTGACTTGAGCAAGAGGGCGACATAGTCGCCCCAGTTCCGGCGCCCCGCTTTAGCGTTTCGTCATTTGGCGCGCTGCCACATTCGGGTGCGGCACAGAGGCCACCACTGAGCGGCCACCCGTGGGTTTACGGCCGGTCTTGCTCGACTTCACCGCTGGGCTCGGGGCGCTTGGCTTGGCCAACGCCACTCGTTTCGTCGCCACGCTCGGCGCGCTGTAGACCACCAAGGTCTGGCCGGGTTTGAAGCTGCTCTTCACGCCGACCTTGTTCCACTCAGCCACTTGGGCCGGGCTGACCCGGTAGCGGGCGGCCACTGAGGCTACGCTGTCATGCTTGCCGGCCTTCAGGCTGAGGCGACGCAGCGGTGGGGTGTCCGGCGCCAGGCTGATCGAGGCGTGATCCGCCAGATGCTCGGAAACATCTTCGATCCGGTGCGCGGCGCGTGGCACCAGCAAGGTGGAGCCCTGTTTGACCAGCATGCGCGGGGGAATCATATTGACCTCCCGCAGCTGCGCTTCGCTCATGCCCACTTCTTTGGCCGCAACCGAGGGGCTCATGGTCTTGGGTACCGTCCATGCGGTCCAACTGGCCAAGGGCCCGCGGTGCGCGGACAGTGCGTGCGCGAAGGTGCGGGCATTGTCGTAAGGCAGCAAAATCTGGTTGGTGCCCGCGGCCAGCATCACCGGCTTGTTCATCTGCGGATTGAACTGCTTGAACTCTTCGACCTTCATGCCGGCCAGGCGTGCCGCCAGATCCACGTCCATGTCGCGGTCTAGGTTGACGCTCAAGAAGTAGGGGTGGTTGGCCGCTGGGGGGAGCGTCAGCGCGTATTTTTGCGGCGCCAGCACGATGTTTTTGACCGCCTGCAGCTTGGGCACGTAATAGCGAGTCTCATCGGGCATCTTCAGGCTCTCGTAGTCGGTCGGCAGACCAGCCTTTTGATTGCGCGTGATGGCCTTTTGCACATTGCCCTGGCCCCAGTTGTAGGCGGCCAAGGCGAGATGCCAGTCACCAAACATCTTGTGCAGGCGCCCCAGATAGTCGAGCGCGGCGCGCGTCGAGGCCAGCACATCGCGGCGGTCGTCGCGGAAGATGTTTTGCTTCAGGTCGAAGTCGCGTCCGGTGGCGGGCACAAACTGCCACATGCCGGAGGCCTTGGCGGTCGACATGGCCTGCGGGTTGAAGGCGCTTTCGATGAAGGGCAGCAGCGCCAGTTCGGTCGGCATGCCGCGCTTTTCGACTTCTTCGATGATGTGGAACAGGTAGCGGCCGCCGCGGTCGGTCATCCTTTGCACATAGTCTGGCCGGGTGCTGTACCAAGTTTCGGCCTTGCGCACCCAGTCATTGTCCAAATCGGTCATGGCAAAACCGGCACGCAGGCGCACCCACAGATCGACCTGGGCCTCGGCCTCGTTCAGGTCAATCTTGATGCCGGGTCGCAGGCTGTCTTCCAGCAGCGGCAGGTTGGCCGCTTCGCTCGTGCTGCTCAGCAGCGGCGCCGGTACGTTGTCGGTGTTCGTGGGGCTTTGGATCCAGGTCCGCGGCAGCGCATTGCGATCCGTACTGGCTGCGGTCTCCTGTATCGGTGAAGTACTGGCGCAGGCGCCCAGCAGCGCGCTGATCAGCAGCAGACTCAGGCGGCCGAGCTGGCTCGGCAGCGTCGAAGTAGCGTGTTGCTTCATCTGAATTCGTTCTTCCATTGCCGCAGATGGGCGAAGACCTCGACCGCGCGATCCGCTGCGGCGATGGGGGGTGTTAGGGAGGGCGTGGACGCAGCAGCGTCTGCCTGGGCCGCAAATGCGGCATCGGCCGCGCGCATGACAGCAGGCTGGTCGCAGCGCAAAAAAGGATTGATCTGTAACTCCAGACCCAGACGGGAGGGCAGGGTGGGCAGGTCCTGTTCTCGCTGGGTCTCGCACCATTGCTGGTACTGCGTCAACTCGGCGTTGTCCGGTTCAACGGCGCGGGCAAAGCGCAGATTGGACAAGGTGTATTCATGCGTGCAACAAACGCGTGTCGCGGCCGGCAAGGCCGCCAGCGTCTGCAGCGAGGCGTGCATCTGCGCAGGCGTGCCTTCAAAAAGGCGCCCGCAGCCACCCGAAAACAGCGTGTCGCCACAAAACAAAATCGGTGCGCTGGCATCGCTGGGCTGGGCCAAATAGAAGGCGATATGGCCGGCCGTGTGGCCCGGCACATCGAATACTTCAAGGCGCTGGCCCAGCAATTCAAAGCAGTCGCCGCCATGGCAAGGCTGGCTGTCGACCGGCATGGTTTCAAGTGCCGGCGCGTAAATGGGCCCTTGCAGATGGGCTAGCAATTCTTTCAGGCCGCCTACATGGTCGGCATGGTGGTGCGTCACTAGAATGCCGCACAGTTGCAGCGAATGCTCGGTCAAGAACTTGATGACCGGTTGCGCGTCACCCGGGTCGACCACGAGAGCTTTGCCGCCTTCGTGCAAGATCCAGATGTAATTATCCGCAAAGGCGGCAATCGCCTCCAGCTTCATGCAACCACGTCCAGACCCGAATTCATGCCTAATTTCATGCGTCCATGCCCATGCCAGGTGAAGCGTCGATTATAGAGTTGGCATCTTGGCTGCAGACCCCGCCCGGGCGCTATTTGCTCGAATGGGAGCAAGCCCAGTTGGATGCGGCAGTGGTCGACTTGTTTGGCTTTCATGCGTTGCAACTTGGGTTGCCCGAATTGCCTGGCCTGCAGGCGAATCGCATGCCGCATCGTTGGCTGGCCTTGGACAAGACCACCCCGGCGGCCGAGCCGCATTTAAGCCCTGCGCTGGCGGGGCCAGGTCTTGCGCTCTACTGCGAGTTCGGTGCGCTGCCGTTTGAGAGCAATAGCCTGGACTTGGTCTTGCTGCCGCATGCCTTGGAGCTGGCTGCCGATCCGCACCTGCTGTTGCGAGAGGTGGAGCGGGTGCTACGTCCCGAAGGGCGCTTGGTGATTCTGGGGCTGAATCCGGCCAGCAGCTGGGGGCTCAGGCAAAATCTGGGCCGTAACTTGCCGGGTAGGCAGTCCCCGTTTCTGCCTCGGGATGGTGAATTCATCGGTTATTGGCGCTTGCGCGACTGGCTGCGCTTGCTCAGTTTCGAGGTCGAGGCGGCGCATTTCGGCTGCTATCGCCCGCCCATGCGTTCCGACGCCTGGCTGGCGCGCTGGTCTTGGATCGAGCCGATCGGTGCGCGCTGGTGGCCGGTCTTGGGGGCGGTTTATTTCATCAAGGCCATCAAGCGCGTTCACGGCATGCGCCTGGTCGGGCTTGAACGGGGGCGCAAGTCGGTGCGCGCGGCAGCCCCTGCCGTGGCGGTGCAAAGTCGCCATCACACACAACAACATAAAGAACAAGGTCTATGAATCAAGCAACGAGTCCTGCCGGCGCCAATGCCGCTGCACCCAAGATTGCCAAGCCGGTGGTGGTGATCTACACCGACGGCGCCTGCAAGGGCAACCCGGGACCGGGCGGCTGGGGCGCTTGGCTGAGCAGCGCCGGGCATGAGAAAGACTTGTTTGGCGGCGAAGCCAATACGACGAATAACCGCATGGAACTGACCGCGGTGATTGAAGCCCTGGCTTCGCTGAAGCGAACCTGCCAGATCACCGTTTTCACCGACAGCGAATATGTGCGCAAGGGCATGACCGAGTGGATGGCCGGTTGGCAGCGGCGTGGATGGAAGACCGCCGACAACAAGCCGGTCAAGAACGCTGACCTTTGGCAGCGACTCGACGCCCTGCGCAAATTGCATCAGGTTGAATGGCGCTGGGTCAAGGGCCATGCCGGCGACCCAGGCAATGAGCGAGCCGATGCGCTGGCGAACAAGGGTGTGGCGGCCGCTGGCCGCTGAAGCGCCCGAACGCCGCGGCGGTTTTGTGCGCTAAGCGAGCATAGCCCGCGCTTTGAGGCACTGAAAGCGTATTTCAGACCTTTTCAGGCCCCGGGCGCTACCCGCTATTGAAGGAATTGAGCTGACAGGCGCTAGAGTGCCCGCTCGGAGACCTGCATGACATTGAAGAAAAAATTCCATACCGTCGGGGCGATTGCCGCTCTGCTCGCCATCAGCGCCGCAGCCTATTGGTGGCAGCATCGCCCCTCGGCCGGTTTGACGGCCGAAGCCAAGGCCGCAGACGGCAAACCCGCAGGCCCAGCGGCAGGGGCCAAGGGGCCGAATGCCCCACAAGCGAACGGCCCAGTTTCGGTTGAAGTGGGCACGGTGGAAGCGGTGTCGCTGCCGGATGATGCGCAGACCGTCGGCACGCTGAAAGCGCGTCAGTCAGCCCTGCTCAAGCCCGAGGTCAGCGGACGCATTGTCAAGCTGGGTTTCAGTGATGGACAGCGGGTCCGGCAGGGCCAGTTGCTGGTGCAGCTCGACGACGGTTTGCAAGCCGCGCAATTGCAGCAGGCCGAGGCGCAAGCCAGCATCGCCCGGACCAATCTGAAACGCAATAAAGAGTTGTTGGCGCAGAGCTTTGTCAGCGCTAGCGCGGTGGATCAGGCGCAGTCTGCGTTGGAGGTGGCCGAGGCCCAGGTCGCGCTGAGTCGGGCACAGCAAAGCCGCATGCAAGTGCGCGCGCCGTTTGACGGTGTGATGGGCATTCGCGCGGTCAGCGTGGGTGACTATGTCAAAGACGGCAGTGATCTGGTCAGCATCGAAGACGCGTCGTCGATGTGGGTGGACTTCCGGCTGCCGGAGCGGTTTGTGCCGCGTTTGAGAATCGGGCAGGCGGTCGAGGTGACCATGGATGCCTTGCCGGGCCGCAGCTTCAAGGCGCAGATCGAGGCCTTGGACACCCAGTTGGAGGCCAATGGTCGCTCTTTGTTGGTTCGTGCGCGTTTGCCGGGGAATGTGGCCGGCAGCAGTGAATTGCGTTCCGGCTTGTTTGCCCGTGTCAGCGTCTTGCTGTCCACACACCAAAACGCCTTGTTGGTGCCTGAGGAAGCCTTGGTGCCTCAAGGTGGGCAGCAGTACATCATCAAGCTCGCAGGTGACGCGAGTGCGCCGACCGCGCAGCGCATCGAGGCCAAACTGGGTCTGCGTCTGCCGGGCAAGGTAGAGATTTTGTCCGGGCTGAAAGCTGGCGACCGTGTCGTCACCGCAGGCCAGGCCAAGCTGATGCGCGGCGAGGGTCAAGCATTGAAGATCATCGACGTGGACAAGCAGGGCAAGGCGCGCGCGGGCTTGGGCGCCAACCCGGCGGTGCTGGGCGCTTCGGCGGCCAGCCGCTGAAAGGCCAGCGATGAAGATTTCTGAAACCTCCATCCGCCGGCCTGTCTTTGCGACGGTGATGTCGCTGCTGCTGGTGTTGGTGGGCATCGTGGCTTTTGGCCGCTTGGCCTTGCGCGAATACCCGCGCATCGACGAGCCGGTGGTGACGGTCAGCACCCGCTTGGTCGGCGCGTCCAGCGAGGTGATCGAAGGTCAGATCACCAAGCCGCTGGAAGATTCGATCGCTGGCATCGATGGCGTCGAGGTCTTGACCTCCAGTTCGCGCACAGAGTCCAGCCAGATCACCGCCCGCTTCAAGCTGGAGAAAAATCCCGACGACGCCGCCGCCGATGTGCGCGACCGCGTCGCCCGCGTGCGCGGCCGCCTGCCCGATGCGGCCGATGAGCCGGTGGTGGCCAAGGTGGAGGCCGACGCCCAGCCCACCATCTGGATCGCTTTTTCCAGCGAGACCTTGAGCCCGCTGGAGATCACCGACTTGGTCAACCGCGTGGTCAAACCGCGCCTGCAGACCATTCCCGGTGTGGCCGATGTGCAAACCGGCGGTGACCGAAAGTACGCGATGCGTGTCTGGCTGGATGCCGATCGCATGGCCGCTTACAAGCTGACGGTGCAGGACGTGGAAGACGCCTTGCGCAAGCAGAACCTGGAAGTGCCGGCCGGCCGCATCGAGAGCCAGCAGCGTGAGTTCAGTGTGACGGCGCGCACCGACCTGAACACGGTGGCCGAGTTCTCCGAAGTGATGATCAAGCAAACCGGCGGCTTCGCGGTGCGCTTGAAAGATGTGGCTCGCATTGAAGAAGCCGCGTCCAGCGAGCGTTCGCGGGTGCGTCTGAACGGCGTGTTATCGGTGTCTTTGGGCGTGGTGCGTCAAGCGACGGCCAACCCGCTCGAAGTCTCGGAAGCGGTGCGCGAGATGATGCCCAAGCTGCAGGCCGACCTGCCCGACAGCATCAAGGTCTTGCCCGCCAACGACAACTCGGTGTTCATCGATCGCTCAATCAAATCGGTCTATCACACCATTGCCGAGGCCGTAGTCTTGGTGGCGCTGGTGGTGTTTGTGTTCCTGCGCACGCTGCGTGCGTCCATCATTCCGTTGGTGACGATTCCGATCAGCTTGATTGGCTCTTTTGCCTTGATGGCCGCCGCCGGTTTCACCGTCAACACGCTGACGCTGTTGGCCCTGGTGTTGGCAATTGGCTTGGTGGTGGACGATGCCATCGTGGTGCTGGAGAACATCTTCCGCCATATTGAGGAAGGGCTGGAACCGTTTCAGGCGGCGCTGAAGGGCGCCAAGGAAATCGCCTTTGCGGTGCTGGCGATGACGATGACGCTGGCGGCGGTGTTTGCGCCGCTGGCCTTTACGCCAGGCCGCACCGGACGGCTGTTTGTGGAATTTGCCTTGACGCTGGCCGGGGCGGTGATCGTGTCGGGCTTTGTGGCGCTGACGCTAACGCCCATGATGTGCAGCAAACTGCTGCGCCACAACCCCAAGCCCAGTCGTTTTGATCGAGGTATGGAGCGGGTGCTGGTGTGGATCAGCGAACGCTATGCCGCCGCGCTGCGCTTTGCCTTGCGGGCGCGCTGGCTGGTGGTGCTGGTGATGCTGGCCTCGGGCGGCGCGAGTTGGTGGCTGTTCAGCACCACCAAGTCGGAATTGGCGCCGATGGAAGATCGCGGCGTCATCGTGATGCCGATCAGCGCGCCGGATGGTTCCACCTTGGCCTTTACTGCGCGTTACTTGGATGCGGTGGACCGCATCGCGGCGCAGTACCCTGAGTTTGACCGTGCCTTCCTGTTCTCGGGCGGTGGCGGCGTGTCTTCGGGCCTGGCGATCTTGCGCACCGTGGATTGGTCGGATCGCACTCGCTCAACCCAAGAAATTGCCCGCAAGATGCTGCCCCAGGTGAGCATGCTGCCGGGGGTGCAGGCCTTTCCGACCACGCCGGCCAGCCTGGGCCAGGGCTTTACCGCCCGGCCGGTCAATTTCGTCGTGGTCACGAGTGACAGCTATGCCAATCTGGCCAAGGTAACCCAGGCCATGATGGCCGAGATGGGCAAGAACCCAGGACTGGTGCAGCCGGACAATGATTTGCGTTTGAACAAGCCGGAGTTGTTCATGGCCGTGGATCGCGAGCGAGCATCCGATCTGGGTGTGCCGGTGGACCAGATCGCGCGCACGGTAGAGACGATGCTGGGCAGTCGTGCAGTCACCCGTTACAAGCGCGGTGCCGACCAATACGACGTGCTGGTGCAGACCGAAGCGGCCAATCGCAGCACGCCGGAACAGATCGAAAAACTGTTTGTGCGCGGCCGTGGCGACACCATGGTGCCGCTGTCCAGCCTGGTCAAGGTGGAAGAGGCGGTCAGCCCGCGTGAGTTGAATCACTTCAATCAGCGCCGCTCGGTTGCTTTCACCGCCAATCTGGCGCCCGGCTATGCGCTCGGCGAGGCCTTAACCTTCATGGACAAGGCCGCGGCCAAGGTGCTGCCGGTGGGTTATGCCACCGAATTGAACGGCGTGTCGCGGGAGTACAAATCCAGCAGCGGCGCCTTGGGCCTGGTGTTTGTGCTGGCGCTGCTGTTCATCTTCCTGGTCCTGTCGGCGCAGTTCGAGAGTTTCATTGATCCCTTTGTGATCATGCTCTCGGTGCCTTTGTCCATGGTGGGCGCGCTGGCAGCCTTGCAGTGGTCGGGCGGCACGCTCAATGTCTATTCGCAGATTGGACTGATCACCCTGGTGGGCTTGATCACCAAGCATGGCATCTTGATTGTGGAGTTCAGCAATCAACTGCGCCAGCAAGGCCGCGAGGTTCGCGAAGCGGTGATCGAGGCGGCCTCCTTGCGTCTGCGTCCCATCTTGATGACCACCGGCGCGATGGTGCTGGGTGCCTTGCCGCTGGCCCTGGCCACCGGCGCAGGCGCCGAGAGCCGTCAGCAGATCGGCTGGGTCATCGTCGGCGGCATGAGCTTGGGCACGCTGCTGACCATTTTTGTGGTGCCGACCATGTACACCTTGTTTGCCCGCAAGGGCATTCCGGGCGAGATCACCACGCCGGCCTTGCCTGAAGCGCAGGCCTAGCGTGCAGCCTGGTGCACAGGCCTAGCGCGCAAGCAAAGCGTGCTGGGCCTGGGCCTAAAATGCAGCGCAAACCCTGGGAACATCAGATGAGCATCAAAAGCGATAAGTGGATCCGCCGCATGGCCGAGCAGCACGGCATGATCGAGCCCTTCGAACCCGGCCAGATTCGGGCCAATGCGGCCGGCGAGAAGATCGTCAGCTACGGCACCTCCAGCTATGGCTATGACATCCGCTGCGCGCCCGAGTTCAAGGTCTTCACCAATGTCTACAGCTCCATCGTCGACCCGAAAAATTTCGACGACAAGAGCTTTGTCGACATGGAGGGCGACTTCTGCATCATCCCGCCGAACAGCTTCTGCTTGGCGCGCACGGTTGAGTACTTCCGCATCCCGCGCAATGTGCTGACGGTGTGCCTGGGCAAGAGCACCTATGCGCGCTGCGGCATCATCGTCAACGTCACGCCCTTTGAGCCCGAGTGGGAAGGCTATGTGACGCTGGAGTTCAGCAACACCACACCGCTGCCGGCCAAGATCTACGCCGGCGAGGGCTGCGCCCAAGTGCTGTTCTTTGAAAGCGACGAGGTCTGTGAAACCAGCTACAAAGACCGCGGCGGCAAGTACCAAGGCCAGCGCGGCGTGACCCTGCCGAAGACCTGATCCTTGGGGGACACGGAAAACTTGAATTGAATCAGCGGGTGAAAGGCCTGCTTTTTCCGATTTAAGTTTTGGCCTCGGCCGGCAAGATGACGCCATCTCCAGTCCTTGCCGAGGTCGTCATGAACAAGGTCTTCCATCTGCTCCCGAATCCCCAACTGAGTGCGCCGATCTTCTTTGATCTGCGTGATCACAATGGGCCCGACTATCTCTTGGGTGGCGTGGCTTTGGACCCGGCACTGCGGCCCCAAGCCGCAGTCGAATTCGGCTCGCCGCTGGTGGGGCCGGTTGACCCACTCGAATTGCAACGGTTTCAGCAACTGATGCAACAAGAGGGTCAGGTCTTGCAGCCGACCCGCATGATGTATGACCGACTCTATGCTTGCGAGCGTCTGGCGCAAGGCCATGCCAGTGCCAATCCGCTGTTGCGCGACCTGTCTTTAAAGCTGTTCAACAGCTATCAGCAAGCGGGCGAGTGGATCGGCTTGGCTCACTGACCGATACGGAACACGGCCCTCATGCCTCCGGCCCTCGCTCAGCGAGGGCTTTGTCGCTTTTGGGACTCGCCTTTTTGAAGCAGGGCCATTGGCCCGCAGGTCGCCGTGGCCTATAGCGCCGTCAGCCAGTCGCAGCGCAGGCGGCCCCTGCGGTGCAAACGGCCACGCCAGGACGTGTAAAAGCCGGGTAGCATGAAACCCGCTGGGCACAGCGGCAGCAGTGGCCAGGCGTCGATCAACAAGAGGGCAGGCAGGGCCACCCAGCCCAAGACCCAAGCGGTCAGCACCAGATCCCAAGCATGCAATTCCATCGGATGGCGGCGCCCATGCAGGAACAGCCAACGCTTGACGGAAGTGAGCTGAATCAAGGTCATGATGCACTCCTATGCTGGCCGCGCTTGCCAAGCGTTTGTAAGGTTCGTGTCAGTTTATTTATCGGCGATGAGCAGGGAAAACACCAGCTGTTTCGGCTCCTGTGCCCATCTTTTTTTTGCGAATGGGATTGGCGAGCGGACGTTTCAACTGCCAGCTTGAGTCACGTAGATTGACCTTGGACCAGGAATGCAAGAAATCTTGATCAGCGCTTGTTTACTGGGACATGCGGTTCGTTATGACGGCTTGGACAATGCCAGCCGGCATCCGGTCTTGCAGCGCTGGCTGGCCGAGGGCAGGGTGCAGCCTTTTTGTCCCGAAGTCAGTGGAGGCTTGCCGACGCCGCGGCCGGCGGCAGAAATCGAGGCTGCCTTGCTCGGAGGCGCAGGCGGGGGCGCGGCGGTCTTGCTTGGCGAGCGACGTGTCATGACGTTGGGAGGTGATGATGTCAGCGCCGCCTTTGTGCAAGGCGCACGTCAAGGCCTCGCTCTGGCGCAAGCGCGCAGCATACGCATGGCGGTGTTGAAGGACGGCAGCCCGTCCTGTGGCAGCAGCCGTATCTATGACGGTTCATTCGAGTCGGTGCGCATCGCTGGTGCCGGTGTGACGGCGGCTTTGTTGCGTCAAGCCGGCTTGGAGGTATTTGCCGAAACCGAATGGGAGTTGGCGCAGGCTTGCTTGGAACGGCTTGAAGTTCAGGATCGCCGCCCACAGCCTGGACCCTAGTGCCGCAATTTGATTTGCGTCATAACGCCCAGGGTAAACGGCGATCGGTGATGCAGGGCATGCTCCGAACCGGCCCCAAAGGCGCGACACTGCGCACTTCGAAGCCAGGAGTCGCGCAATGACGCCGAAGCAGGAATTGCCAGCCGAACCCCATGGGCCCAGCCCGCGCCACGACCCGGCGCAGCGCCAGGCGCATTTGCATGCACTGCAGGCCATGGAACATGGCAAGGTGGTCAGTGCCGCCGAAGCGGTGGCGCTGATCCATGACCGCGATTGCGTGGCAACTTCGGGTTTTGTTGGCATCGGCTTTGCCGAAAACCTGGCCGTCGCGCTGGGGGCCCAGTTCCTGCACACCGGTACGCCGCGCGAACTGAGTCTGGTGTATGCGGCCGGCCAGGGGGATGGTCAGTCACGCGGCCTTAATCATCTGGGGCATCCGGGGTTGCTTCGGCGGGTGGTCGGGGGCCATTGGGGCTTGGTGCCGGCGCTGCAGAAGCTGGCCTTGGCGGGCGAAATTGAAGCCTGGAATTTGCCGCAGGGCGTCATCAGTCAACTCTACCGAGACATTGCCGCCGGCAAGCCCGGCCATTTGAGCCGCGTCGGCCTGGACACCTTTGTCGACCCGCGCCACGGCGGTGGGGCGGTCAATGCGCGCAGTACCGAGGCGCTGGTGCGTCTGATGCCCATCGACGGCGAAGACTTTCTCTTCTACAAGACTTTTCCCATTGATGTGGCCTTGTTGCGGGGCACCACGGCGGATGCCGATGGCAATATCACGATGGAGCGCGAGGCGCTGACACTGGATTCACTGGCGATTGCGATGGCGGCGCGCAATAGCGGCGGCATTGTGATCGTGCAGGTCGAGCGCCTAGCCGAGCGGGGGAGCTTGAATCCTCGGCAGGTCAAGATTCCGGGCATCTTGGTGGACGCGGTGGTGCTGGCCGAGAAGCCCGAGTACCACATGCAGACCTTCATCGAGCCCTACAGCCCGGCCTTCTCGGGCGAGCTGCGCGTGCCCCTGAGCGCGGTGGCGCCGATGGCCATGAGCGCGCGCAAGCAGATCGCCCGCCGCGCCGCGCTCGAGTTGCGCAGCAACGATGTGGTGAACCTGGGCATCGGCATGCCGGAAGGCGTGGCGGCGGTGGCGGCTGAGGAACACATCATCGATCTGATTACCCTGACGGCCGAGCCCGGGGTGATTGGCGGCATACCGGCCGGCGGCCTGAACTTTGGTGCGGCCGTCAACACCCAGGCCGTCATTGATCAGCCCTATCAGTTTGACTTCTACGACGGCGGCGGCCTCGACCTGGCGGTGCTTGGTTTGGCGCAGGCTGATGCCGAGGGCAATGTCAATGTCAGCCGTTTCGGTGAGCGTCTGGCCGGTGCCGGCGGCTTCATCAATATCAGCCAGAACGCCAAGAAGCTGATCTTCGTCGGCAGCTTTCTGAGCGAGGGCCGGCCGAAATTCCTGCCCCATGTGGAGCAGCGTACGTTCTCCGGTCGCGAGGCGTGCCGGCGCGGCCAGCAGGTGCTTTATGTGACCGAGCGTTGCGTGCTGGAGCTGAGCCCGCAGGGCCTGGTGCTGAAGGAATTAGCGCCGGGCCTTGACTTGCAAGGCGATGTGCTGGACTTGATGGGGTTCACGCCGCTGATACCCGCGCCACCGCTGCCGATGCTGGCAACGATTTTTGAGGAGGGGAGCATGGGCTTGCGGGCCCGCTTGCTGATGTTGCCGCTGCCCGAGCGGATGACGTACGACGCGCCAACGCGGCAGTTCTTCCTCAACTTTGAACGCATGGCGGTGCGCACGCTCGACGATGTGGAGGCCATACGCGGCGAGGTGGAGCGGCAGCTGAAGCCGCTTGGTGAGCGCGTTTGGTGCGTCGTCAACTACGATCACTTCCATCTCGACCCGGTGGTGGCCGATGCCTACGCGGCCATGGTGCACGAACTGAGTGACCGTTACTACGTCAATGTCACCCGTTACGGCAATGCGGGATTCAGCCGCAGCTTGTTGGGTGCGGCCTTGCAAGCGCGGGGTGTGGCGCCGCATCTGTTTGACTCGGCGCAGCAGGCCTTGCTGGAAATCAAAGGCTTGCCTTGAAGCCAGTCCCTCGCCCTGGCCCTGGGCTTGGTCTAGGCGGGAATCAACACGCAGCGCACCCAGATTTTGCGTCTGGCGAAGCTCTCGAAGTTATTCAAAAACTCGGCCGCCGCGCTGTCGCTGTGCAGGTATTCAAAACCGTTGACGTCGAGCAGGGCCGTCAAGGACTCTGACCAAGCGCGCCGCAGTTGCGCGGTAAAGGGCTCGATGCCTTGCTGCTCATCGAGCAAGAGCTTCAGCTCGTAGTGCTTGGCCGTCAGCGGGGTTTCGGCAATCGACAGGATTTGCAAACCGCCCTTGCTGACATTGGCAATCACGCCGGCGTGGCCCTGTTGATCTTGTTCGGGTTTGAACACCCAGACCGGTACCTGTTCTCTTTGCACCGGGATCAGAAAGAACTCGACCCGCTGATCCTTGCGTTGGTCAATCGTTGCTTGTGGGTTCACGGGGGTACCAGCTTGGCTGAATGAAGCGAATATGCTGGCGCTATTGGGCCCTGCGCAGATGAACTCCGCGTGACAGCGGGCCACGAAATATGGGCAATAGGTGTTGCAGAGTCCGGCCTGCGCCGGTTTGCCATGCTGCGCCTGGTGTCTGGCGTCTGGCGGGTAGGCCATGTCAAAAAACGCGCCGAGTGTGCGATTTTTGGCCGACAAAACGGTCGTCAAGTACTAATCTGGACCTGACCTTTTGCAGCACAAATTGCTGCATTCGCAAGAGGCGCTCGCCGTGTGCGGTGTGGCCGTTTTTTCGTCGCGGATTCAAAAGCTTGGAGTGAAGACCATGTCAGTTGAAATCGACAAAACCGAACAGTCCTGGTTTGACCCGGTGTGGGTTCGTATCCCGGTGGTCTTGTTGGCGGGCTTGCTGGGGATTCTGGGCGTGCAACTGATCATGGACTGGCTGGCCCGAGTGCTTTGAACGGTGCACTCTCGCGCCTGAGTACTGCGGCCGGTTTTGCCGGCTGAAGTTCCACCGTTATGCCGGCCATCCGTGTCGTGGACGAACGACTCATCAGGAGCAACGCCACGCATCGCTGATGCCTGATGGCGAGCCCGACTCGGGGCGCAATCTGACTACACTGGCGGCGATGCCATCAAACGACTCTTCTTCCGCCGCCGCGCCAGCCACCGAGACCACTCAGGTCTTTCAGACGATCCGCCATCCGCTGTGGTGGCGCTTGCTGTGGTTGTTGGCCGGCATCAGCAGCTTGCTTCTGGGCATCATCGGCATCTTCGTACCCTTGCTGCCGACCACGCCCTTTGTCTTGTTGGCCGCGTTTTGTTTCTCTCGCGGTAGCACGCGCTGCGAGCGCTGGTTGCTTGAGCACCGGGTCTTCGGCCCGATGGTGCGTGACTGGCGAGCGACACGCGCCGTCCCGCTGCGCGCCAAGCAATTGGCCAGCGTGATGATGGCGTTTGGCTCCATCACCGCGGCCTTCAAGATGCCCCTGCATCTGGCCTGGTTGCCGGCCGCATGCTGCGCATGTGTGGCTTGGTGGCTGTGGCGCTTGCCGACACGCAAGCCCTGAGCCACCCGATATCAATGAGCTTTTCCGTTTAAGCCTTGCTGTCGAGCGGCAGGCGCAGCCTGACGCACAGGCCGCGTTCGGTCGCCGGCAACTCGATGCTGCCGTTCAGGCGCTGCATCAGGTTCTGCACGATATACATGCCTAGACCCGAGCCGCCCTTGCCGCGCTTGGTGGTGAAGAAGGGCTCGAACATGCGCGCCCGCACCGCCGCGCTGGCCCCAACCCCGTCGTCCGCCACATCGAGCACGATTTGGCGAGCCTCCAAGCGGGCCGTGATAGTGATCAGCCCGCCCTGGCGGTTTTCAAAAGCATGGCTGATGCAGTTCATGATCAGGTTCGACAGCACCTGAGTCAGCAAGCCCGAGGCCATGCGCAGTTCGATATCGGGGTCGATCTCAACGCTGATGTTGACGGCGGCCTTGCGGATGGCCGGGCTCAATACCGACAACACGCTGTGCACATATTCGGCCAGCCTGAACTCGATGACGGCCTCCGAGGCTTGATCGACCGCCACTTTTTTGAAGTTGCCGATCAGCGTGGCGGCGCGCTCCAAATTGCGCTCCACCAGCGGGACGCCCGCACTCAGGCGAGTGGAGAGTTGCTGTAACTCATTGCGGCTGACCTTTTCGCTCAGCAGTAACTGGGCCAGGCGCTGTGCCACCTCGGCCAGGCTGGAGGCCGCCGTGACCGCCACGCCGATGGGCGTGTTGACCTCGTGGGCCACGCCTGCCACCAAGCGGCCCAGCGCATCGGCCTTCTCCTGTTCCATCAAGGCCTGGGTTTGCTGGGACTGGGCCAGATCCAGACCGAGCAGCAGCCGCTCGTAAATCTTGGCCAGGTAGGCGGCATGAAATTGATCGAGCTTGGACCAGGCTCGGGTCTGTTGCGTTTGCACCAGCCACAGCACCGCGCGCAATTGTTGTTGGACAAACAACGGAATTTCGATGCGCGAGAGCGCCGGCTTCCCGGCGGCTATGGTCTGCAATTCCTCGGCGCAGGGGTGCAAGCTCATATCGCCCAACACGAGGGGTTCGCGTTGCTGCGTCAGCAGGCGCAGATAGCCGGCTTGATGCGCACTGCTCAGTTCGGCACAGGGTTCGGCCGCGTTCGGGCTTGCTTCGGTGAGTGCGGCGAAGCTTGACGCTGAAACACCGGCGATGCCGTGCTGCAGTTGAAAACGGTCCGGCTGCTCGTCGGCCCACCAGAATTGCACCGCGTCCAGCGACAAGATCTCACGCACCTTGTTGCCCAGTTCCAAGGTGGCCGCGAGCAAGTCGTCGCGGCTGTTCAGCGGCCATTGCTGGTTCGACAGATCCAACAGCATCACCTCCGGTGGTTTGCGGGACAGGTCGTAATGCGCCAGCTTGGAGAGCCGCTCGGGCAAGCCTAGTTGCTGCGTCTCGGTCAGCAGGGTCAGGTGTTGCCAGAGGTGTTGCAGTGCCTCATTCAAATTGCCCTGTGATTGAAGCAGGTGGGCCAATTGCAGATGAGCCTGACTTTCTTGCGTGCGTGACTGAATCCGCTGCGCCTGCTCCAGGCTGAATTTGGCGCTCAGCAAGGCCTGACCCTGGTCACCTTGGGCCCAGGCGATTTCGGTCAAGGTCTGGCTGGCCACGCTTTCAAGCCAGGCATGGTTCAGTTGCGCCGCCAAGGCCAGGGCCAGCCGGCACTCAAAGGAGGCGGTGTCCATTTGCCCGCGCTCCTTGGCGGCGCGGGCCAACTGCCAATGGGCTTCGGCGACGAATTCGCGGTGGCCGCCACGCTGGGCCGCGGCCATGCCTTTTTGAAACTGTTGTTCGGCCTCTTCGATCTGCGCGTTTTCGAAGTTACCGACGCCCAGATTGATCGCCAGTTTGGCCTCTAGATAGCTGTCATCTAAATTCTCTAGCAGCAGGGCGGCGTCGCGGTGAAAGCGTCGACCGTTGTCCCAGGCGCCGAGGGCGTAATGGATCTGGCCCAGGCCGATGCGGGCGGCGACGCCAACTCGGGTGTCGCCGGCCAAGACCGAGAGATCGACCGCCCGCGACCATTTCTCGGCTGCCTCCAGGTAGTCGCCGAGTTGGTAGGCGATGCGGCCCAGCGCCTCCAGCAGGCGGGCTGATTGTTCGTGCAGGCCAGCTTGCGTGGCCTGTTGTTGGGCCAGGCCCAGTGCGCCCCGCAATTGCGCGCCGCGGCCGCGGTGCTCCAGCAGATTGAAGTGGGCGTACAGGGCGTCAAAAGCCAGATCCAGGCGCCCCGCTTGTCTGGCCTGCGACTCCAGCGTTTCATACAGACGCAGGGCTTGACGTGGGTGGCGCTGCGCGACGCGAGCCAAGCGGCTCAGCCACGGAGTTTTTGGATCTTGCACATATTGATCTGAGGGGCTCACGAGTTCCTCTCTGTGGGTCGCGCCTGATGCATGACCTGGGCAAGGATAGCGGCGTGCGCCGCTTTTGTCTGCCCGGTCTAGCGTGGGGCTGTTGCGCGCTTGTTGCGTCGCACTGGCGAGCCAAACCCGAAGGAGGAGCTTAAAACAGCGCCAGGTTTTGCGGTCGTTCAGCCGCGGCTATGTCTGTGGGCTTGCGGGCGCTGCGCCGCTTGGCGGCCGGCTCGGCCTCGCCGGGGCGGCTCAGGCCGCCCACGCGCACGCCCAGCAACCGGATTCGTTTGTCCAGCGCCACCCGTTTCAGGCAAGCGCCGGCGGCCCGGCGGATGGCTTGCGCGTCCTGCGTCGGCAAGTCCAGAGTCAGGTCGCGCGTGACGGTGTGGAAACCCTCGAAGCGCAGCTTCAGGCCGATCGTGCGGCCCTGATAGCCCTTGCGCACCAGGTCGCCGGCCAGCTGTTCACACAAGCGGGTGAAGATGCCACCGAGCTCGGCCCGGTCCTGCACCGCATGTAGATCGCGCTCGAAGGTGGTTTCGCGGCTGATGCTGACCGGTTCGCTGTGCGTCACCACCGGCCGGTTGTCCCGGCCATGCGCGGCCTCGTGCAGCCAGGCGCCAAAGCTCTTGCCAAACTGGGCGATCAGCATCTGCGGGTCGGCGCCGGCCAATTGCTCGACGCTTTCAATTTCCAGCGTCAACAGCTTGGCGGCGGCCTTGGGTCCGATGCCATTGACTTTGCGCACGCCCAGCGGCCAGATGCGTGCGGGGATGTCCTCAGGCGCCAGCAGCAGCGTCAGGCCGTCCGGCTTGTCCAGGTCTGAGGCAATCTTGGACAGCAGCTTGTTGGGCGTGATGCCGATCGAACAGCTCAGACCGGTGGCGCGCGTCACCGAGTTTTTGATCTCGCGCGCAACGGCGCGCACGCCGCCCAGCGGGTCATGCCCGACCGGTTCACGGATGCCGGGGATATCGCTCAGATCGATGTAGATCTCGTCGATACCCCGGTCCTCGATCACCGGCGCCAGCTCGGCCACGGCCGCCTTGAACAGGCGCGAGTAATGGCGATAGGCCTCGAAATCGGTGGGCAACAGAATCGCGTCGGGCGCCCGCAGGGCCGCCTTCATCAGCCCCATGCCGGAGAAGACGCCGAGATCACGCGCTGCATAGGTGGAGGTGGTGATGACGCCGCGACCGGTGTAGTCGCGCAGCCGGGCGTAGCGGCGGCTGCCGTCGGCCAAGGTCTGCGGCTCATGGCTGCGCCGACCGCCGATCACGACGGCCTGCCCCTTCAGATCCGGATAGCGCAGCAGTTCCACCGAGGCGTAGAACGCATCCATGTCCAGATGCGCAATCAGGCGCTCGGGCAACACCGAAGCGCTCGCCGTGGCGGCAGGGGCGGCTGCGGTGAGGGTGGCGTCAGTGGAGTGGGAAGGCAGGGCGGCCATGCCGCATTGTCGGTCCTGCCTGCTGACAGTGCTTGTCAGCAGGGGCGCAGCCAGCAGCGGCGATGGTGCCGCATCAAAGTCCGCGCTAGGCGGCGGAGCTTAGGCGCAGCTATTGCTGCCGCAGGAGCTGATGGGCGCCTCGGCCGTGGGCGGCGGGTTGGTCATCAGGCCGGTCTCGGGGTCAAAGCCGAGCTGCTTCATGTGAAAGACCAAGGACGCGTCCATCATGTCGACATGGCTGGGCAGCCAGCTGGCCAGCTCGGGCAGCAGATTGCGCATCGGCTCCAGGTCTTGCTCGGCATGGGTATGCACCAGCACTTGGCGCATCACGTCCAGCACCATCGCGTGCTGCTTGCTGTGGCAGTTGTCCGGGGCAAAACCGGTCGCCGCCATAAAGCCTTCTTCCATGGCGAAATGCGCCTCGGTGTGTTGCAGCAGGCGTTGGTAGATCGGCAAGGCGCTGTCGCAGCTTTGCAGGTTCTGGCTCAGCTCGTTCATCAGATCGATGAACTCTTGGTGGGTTTGATCAATCTGCGGCTGATGCAGGGTCAGCTCGTCGTTCCAGGTCAGGGTACTCATGGGGTCAGAAGGGTAGCGCAGTGAGGCTGGATTTTGCCTGCTGGCTTGAGTTCGGTTTGGGCTCGGTTTGCGCCAAGTCAAGCTTTGGCGTCGGCAGACGGCATGTGCTTCAGACCCTGCCGCATATGCAGCTGAGATGGCGCAGACATTTGGATTGACTGACGATGCGTTCCCCTTCGCGATGCACGCCTGTGCGCATATCGCGCGCAACGTAGGTCGAACGGATCATGTTTGTGGCGGCCTGATGAAGAAGGCTGTGGCCTACCGGCCATCTCCCTTCGTGGCCGGGCGGGAACGCTGACAACATGCCGGCGCCGCAATGCTTGGGCGTGGCTCGTGCCACCGGCATCGCAGGCGAAAAAACAATGGTGGGAATGCAGCAATGGATCATCAAAGAACGGCGCTGGAGCCGAGTGGGCTGGAATTTTTTCGACATCACGGGATCTGGGCGCTCGGCGTGCGCCTGTTTCGGCATCTGAGCTTTCGGGCCAAGGCGATTTGCATCAGCCTGGCCTTTGGTGTGCCCATCCTGCTGCTGAGTCTGTGCTTTTTGCAAAATCAGCAGGCACAGCTGGATGTGCTGCGCAAGGAGCGCGCCGGTGTACGGCTGATGCACGACTTGCAACCGGTTTTACTGGGCCTCTTGGAAGCCCGCAACGCGACGCGAGCCATGCTCGGTGGCTATGAGGCGGGAGCGGCCGATCTGCAGCAGGCCCGCGGACAGGTAGACCGCGCGCTGCGGCGCTTGCAGGGTGAGGAGGCGGCGGTGGTGGCCGAGCTGGGCCTGCAAGAGCAGATCAATCAACTGCAAACAGCCTGGCGGGCCAGCGCGGCGGGGGAGCGCGGCGTTGACGCGCAGGGACGCACCGTGTTCGGGCCGGTGTCCGAGGCGGTGGTGCGTTTGCTGCAAGGTGTGGGCGACAACGCGCGCCTGGTGCTGGACCCCGAGCTTGATAGCTTTTATCTGATCAATGCCTTGGTACTGACGCTGCCCAAGATGGCCGAGGATCTGGGCCAGCTGTGGGGCTGGTCCAGCTACGGCGTTGGCCGGGGAGGGCTGAGCCTGGAGGAGTTCCGTCGCTATGCAGTCTGGGATGCCGGCGTCATCAGCGGCATGCAGGCTTTGCGGGGTCATCTGGAGCGCGCCAGCAAGGCGCGGCCGGCCTTGGCCCAGCGTGTGGATGTGGGGCTGCTGGACCAGGTGCAGGCCTATCGCGCCAGCGTCAGCGACCCCTCGCAACTGTTGGCCAATGCGGTCGAGCCGGCGGAGGCCTATGCGATGGGCAAACAGGCGCTGCGGCAATGCATGGCCCTGGCCGACAGCGGTATGCAGGCGCTCGACGAGGTGCTGGCCGAGCGTGAAGGCAAGTTAAGCCTGCTCTTGCGCGGCCTGGTGGCGCTGACCCTGGGCTGCGTGCTGTTGGGCTTCTACATGTTTCACTCGTTTTTCCTGGTCGTCGATGGTGGGCTGAAGGAGGTGCGTCGCCATCTGCTGGCGATGACGGCCGGCGATTTGACGACGCGCCCCGAGCCCTGGGGCCGCGATGAGGCAGCGCGCCTGATGCTGACGCTGCGGGACATGCAGCAGTCGCTGTGCTTGATCGTCTCCAGCGTGCGGGACGGTTCGCAAACCATTCTGAAGGCCAGCGAACGGATGGCGCATGGCGCACGCGAACTGTCCAACCGGGCCGAGCAGAGTGCCGAGCGCTTGCAGCAGTCGGCCTCGGCGATGGAACAGATCTCGGCCACGGTTCAACACACGGCCGCGCATGCGGCGCAGGCCGAAGGCATGGCGCGTGACAACGCCACCGTGGCTCAAAGCGGCAGCAACCAAGTCAATGGCGTGATGGGCAGCATGAGCGGCATCGAGCAAACCTCGGGGCGTATGGAGGACGTGATCGGCCTGATCGACAGCCTGGCTTTTCGCACCAATATCCTGGCGCTGAATGCCGCGGTGGAGGCCGCCCGTGCCGGTGAGCAAGGGCGCGGTTTTGCGGTGGTGGCGGCTGAGGTGCGGGCGTTGGCGCAGCGCTCGGCATCGGCCTCACAGGACATCCGCTCGCTGATCCGCGCCAATCTGGACTGTGTGGACGCAGGCAGCGCCGAGGTCCGTGTGGCCGGGGCCACCATGAGCCAGATTGAACAAAGCGCTTATCAGATGAAGCAATTGCTTGAAGAGATCGCTCGCGGTGCGCAGGAGCAGCGCATGGGGGTGGCCGAGGTGGGCGCCTCGGTGCAGCAACTCGACCTTTTGACTCAGCAAAATGTCGGCTTGGTGGAGCAAAGCGTGGCTGCTTCGCTGGAGTTGCAGCAGCAAGCCGGCGCCCTGGTGCAGGGCGTGGCTCGCTTCAGATTGCCGGTTTGAGTTCGCCCGGCCCGGCCCGGCTCGGCTGTGTTCAGCCCAGGCGGGCGCGGTGGCGTGCCACCTGCGCCCGGACTTGGGCCGGCGCGGTGCCGCCCAGGATGTTGCGGGCATTCAGTGAGCCGCGCAGCGACAGCACCTCGAACACATCCTCGCCAATGCGGGCATCAAATTTTTGCAGCTCGGCCAGGGGCAGGGCGGACAGGTCCAGCCCGGTGCCGATGGCGGTCTTGACCGCGTGGGCCACGATTTCGTGCGCATCGCGGAAGGCCAGGCCCTTTTTGACCAGATAGTCGGCCAGGTCGGTCGCGGTGGCATAACCCTTCAGCGCAGCGCGCTCCATCGCCTCGGGCTTGACGCTCAGGCCGCCCATCATCTCGGCAAAGATGCGCAGCGTGTCCTTGAGCGTGTCGACCGTGTCGAACAGCGGCTCCTTGTCTTCCTGGTTGTCCTTGTTATAGGCCAGCGGCTGGCCCTTCATCAGGGTGATCAAGCCCATCAGATGGCCGACCACCCGGCCGGTCTTGCCACGCGCCAGTTCCGGCACGTCGGGGTTTTTCTTCTGCGGCATGATGGAGGAGCCGGTGCAGAAGCGGTCGGCCAGGTCGATGAAGCCAAAGCTCTGGCTCATCCACAGAATCAATTCTTCGCTCAGGCGCGAGATGTGCACCATCACCAGCGATGCGGCGGCACTGAACTCGATCGCGAAGTCACGGTCGCTGACGGCGTCCAGGCTGTTCTGGCAGACCGCTTCCATGCCCAAGGTCTTGGCCACACGCTCGCGGTCCAGCGGGTAGCTGGTGCCGGCCAAGGCGGCCGCGCCCAGCGGCAGGCGGTTGACGCGGCGACGCACATCGGCCATGCGCTCGGCATCGCGAGCGAACATTTCGACATAGGCCAAGAGGTGGTGACCAAAGGCCACCGGCTGCGCTACTTGCAAATGTGTGAAACCGGGCAAGATGACCTCGGCGTTCTTCTCGGCCACATCGATCAGGGCCAGTTGCAGCGCGCTCAGCAGCGTGCTCAATTCGTCGATCTCGCCGCGCAGCCACAGGCGCACATCGGTGGCCACCTGGTCATTGCGGCTGCGGCCGGTGTGCAGGCGCTTGCCTGCCAGGCCGACCAATTCGGTCAGGCGGGCCTCGATATTCAGGTGCACATCCTCCAGATCGAGCTTCCACTCAAACTGCCCGGCCTCGATCTCGGTCTTGATCTGGGCCATGCCGCGCTGAATCGACGCATGGTCCTCCGCACTCAAGATGCCCTGTGCATGCAGCATCTCGGCATGGGCCAGGCTGCCCTGAATGTCGGCCGCCCACATACGCTGATCGAAGAACACGCTGGAGGTGTAGCGCTTGACCAGATCACTCATCGGCTCGGAGAAGAGCGCGGACCAGGCTTGGGCTTTGTTGGCGAGGGGATTGTTCGAGATCGAGGACATGGCGGCGGGCTTAGGGCGATGAAGGCGGAGGGCGCAGGGACTGTGGATTGGCGATATTGGGCGGCAGAGTGGCTGTCGATCGGTTGATGACCGGCGAGCGATGGGCGCCCAACCGGAGGTTTTGCCTCCCGACAGGTGCGGCCAATGGCTGACAATTCGGCGCAGGGCGATTCTATCGACCCGGGCCGCTCTTGCGGCCGCGATCCCAGGCTCAAGTCCAAGGCAGGCATGGCAGCATCAAACAACCCGACACCGAAGCAAACGCGCCACACGCAGCCGCAAGACACGGGCTGGCCGGCCAGTGTGGGAGAGAACAGCCTGTTCGGGCCCAGAAGCGGCGTCGGTGAAGGGGGGGCGCAGGGGGCGCTTCAGCCGCTGTTTGATCCGGAGCGCGTCTTTGACATCTGCCATGTCGGCCTGGTGCTGCGGGCGGTCTTGGGCGTTCAGGGCTTGTTGGCTTTGGGGCTGGCGCTGGCGGCGCGCGATCTGACGCAGTGGATGCAGGCTCTGGCGGTCGGCACGGTGGTCACCATCTCGGCCGTGCTCTTGTGGCTGCTCTTGGTTTGTGCCGCCAAGCGGCCCCTGGGACGGCTGGCCGAGCCCTGGCAGTGGCTGTTGCTGATGGGCTTGGGTTCGGTGTGTGCCTCGCTGGGCTGGCAGTTGCTGAACTTGGCCAACGAGGAGCCCAGTGGCGCTTTCCGCCTGTTCAGCCTGGCGCTGGCCGGGGCCGTCACGGCAGGACTGTTATTGGCTTGGCTGAAGCAGCGCGAGCGCCTGCAGCGGCCCGCTGATGCGATGGCGCAACTGGTGGAGTTGCAGGCACGCATCCGGCCGCACTTTTTGTTCAACACCCTCAATAGCGCGATAGCGCTGGTGCGCCTGGATCCGCAAAAGGCCGAAGGCCTGCTGGAGGATTTGAGCGAGCTGTTCCGGGTGGCTCTGGCTGATTCAAGCGCGGTGGTCAGCCTCGATGAAGAAATCGAGCTGGCGCGGCGTTACCTCGATATTGAGCAGATCCGCTTTGGCGAGCGCTTGCGCATCCGCTGGCAGCTCGACCCGGCGGCCGGTGCGGCCCGCGTGCCGCCCTTGTTGCTGCAGCCGCTGGTGGAGAATGCGGTGCGTCACGGTGTGGAGCCCAACGATGGCGGTGGCGACCTGGTCATCAGCACCCGGCGTCAGGGCAGCGAGGTTGAAATTTTGGTCGTCAACAGCATCGGCTTGCCGGCGCGCACCTCGGGGCACGGTCTGGCCCTGCGCAATGTGCGTCAGCGGCTGCGCCTGATGCATGATGTGGCGGCACGATTTGAACTGAGCCGTGAGCCGGGGCGCTTTTCTGCGCGCATTGTGTTGCCCCGTTGAATGGCCGCGATGCTTGCGAAGGCCTTGATTTCAGGAGACCGGAAGACATGACGCTTGCGTCTGCACTCAAAGTACTGTTGGTGGATGACGAGCCCTTGGCGCGCTTGCGTCTGCGCAGCTTGCTGGAGGCCTGCGTCGACCCGCGCGCGGTGGTGGAGGCTGAGGCGGCCTCGGCTTCGCAGGCCCTGACTTGGCTTCATGAGCATGCCTGCGATCTGATCTTGCTGGACGTGCAAATGCCCGGCCCGGACGGCCTGCAATTGGCCGAAACCTTGCGACTACAAGCCGAGCAGGGTGGGCGCGTACCGGCTGTGGTCTTTGTGACCGCCCATGCCGAACATGCGCTGCGCGCTTTTGACCTGGAAGCGATCGATTACCTGACCAAGCCGGTGCGTCGCGAGCGCCTGCAAGCCGCCCTGCAACGGGTGGCGCAGCGCTTGGCCGAGCGTACGGCTGCGCATTCGCAGCAAACAGCCCAGGCCGGCAGCGAGGAGGCCGATGATGCGGCCTTCATCAATGTCAGCGACCGGGGGCGGTTGGTGCGCGTGCCGCTGGCCGAGGTGCTGTACTTCAAGGCCGAGCTCAAGTACCTGACCCTACGCACCGCAAGCCAAAGCTTGGTGATGGACGGCAGCTTGTCCGAACTGGAACCGCGCCTGGGGGACCGTTTTTTGCGCGTGCACCGCAATGCCTTGGTCGCCAAGTCCGCCGTGCGCGAGTTGCAGCGCCATGCGGCCAGCGCCGGTGGCGATGATGAGTTGGCCGGCGCGGATGCGAGCGAAGGCTGGGCCGTGCGCATTGCCGGCGTCAATGTTTGGCTGGCGGTGTCCCGGCGCCAAGTGGCGGCGGTGCGCGAAGCCTTGGCGGCGCAGGGCGACTGAGCTCTGCGCTCAGGGCAGCCAAATTTCGAAACGGGTGCCCTGGCCTTGTGGCCGTGCTGCCAACGTGACGCGGCCTTGCCGTTCGCCGTTGTGATGGGCCCGCGCCACCGCGGCACACAACTCCATCCCCAAGCCGGTGGAGGAGCGGCTGGAGGGGTCTGTGGCACCCAGTCCCAGCCCATCGTCTTCGACCGACATCACCAGGTAACCGTCTACCTGGGCAGCGTTCAGGCAAACGTCACCGCGCGCGAAGCGCCAGGCGTTGTGCAGGGCCGCCTCCATGGCCAGTAACACCAGCCTCGCGTCGAAATACCAGAATGGCGGAGCGGCGCTATCGGGGGCGATGCGCAGCGGCGCGCCGTCCGGACGGCTGTCAACCCGCAGCAGTTTTTGCAGAAACTCTTGCGGTGACTCGTCGGCGCACTGGGCGTACATCTGCTTGTCGGCCGAGCCATACAGGGTCAAGTAGGCGATCAGGCGCTGGCGCAGCTGGGCGCAGTGCTGGTGGGCGCGGTGGGCGCGCGGTCGGTCGGGCTCGGCCTGCAGCAGGCTCAGCTCGGCTTCCAGCACGCCAAGCTGGTTCTTGACGTCATGGACAAAGAGGGCCAACAACTCCCTGTTCATGGGCTCAGCTTGCCCAGCGTGGAGTTGCTCGTGGCGCCGCGTGCCGCGCTGATGTCAAAGGCAGCATTGCCCTGCAGGGCGGCCAGCGTCTCGCGCAGGTAGCGGCGCATCTGCGCGACGCGGTCATTGGCCGGCAGCAGTTTTTCCAACCGAGCCAGGTAGTCTCGCACCTGGTTGACGCGCTTGTCGTCGAGCGCCTTTTTCAAGCGCAGCGACATGCAATTCATCTGCGCGCATTCCAACAGCACGGTGGTGTTATCCGGGTATTCGGCCAATTCAGCTTCAATCGCCTGCAGCGCATCATCCAACTGGCCATTGCGCAGCAGCCGTTTGGCCTCATGCAGCCGGGTTTTCAGACCCTGCGTGGCGGCGTGCACCATCACTTCAATCTGCTCGGCGTGGCCGGTGTCGGTCAGGGCCTTGCAGATCAGCTGCTGCATGCGGGTGTTTTCATGGTCGGCGCTGACCGATTGGCGCAGCAGCGCCAGGCCCGCGTCGACCTGGCCGGTCTGCAGCGCTGCGCGCGCCACCGCCACGGTGGCAAAGTCGGCCTTGCCATGGCGCAGGCCCGCCAGGGCTTGGGCGGCTTCCTTCTGGGCCTTGTCGGTCTCGCCCAAGAGCGCGTGGGCCTGGGCACGCAGGGCCTGCACCACCATATCGAATTCGGGCTTGTGCAGACCACGCAAGGCGTTTTCGTGCAAGGTTTCAAGCGCTTCCTTGGCCTCGCCGATGTCGATCTGGGTTTGCGCCAGCGTCAGCAGATCTTGCGGGTTGGCGGTCATGGCGCCTTGGCTGGACTTCAAGGCCTTGGTTAAACAGGACTTGGCAGTGGCCAAATCGTCATTCCGGTAAGCGCTTTCGGACAGCACACGCAGGCGTTTGGCCGAGGGCACCACCTGCGCAGCTTGTTTGAGGGCGCTGAGTGCGCCGGCTGCGTCCCCGAGCGCTTCCAGCGAGCCGGCCAGCAGATCAAACGCCGCCAGGCATTTGGCGCCGTCGCGGCTTTCCAAAATTTCTTCCGCCAGCCGTTTCGATTCTTCGAACTTGCCGCTGGCCTTGGCGGCGCGAGCCATGCCAATCTGCGCCCACATCAGGCCGTCGCGCAGGCTGAGCGCGTCTTGGTAGACCTTTTTGGCGTCATCTGGGCAACCCAGGTCGAGCAAGACCTGACCCTTGATCTGCAGCGCATGCATGAACCAGCGGTCTTTTTTGGCCAACAAGGTGTCACAGGCGGCCAAGGCAGCGGCCAGGTCTTTCTTGTTCAGCTGGCGGTTGATCTCGAGCAGGGCTTGGCGCTTGTCGAGTTGGTTCTTCAGTCGGTCTTCAATGTCGCCGGCCGTGATTGGCTTGAGCAGATAGGCGTCCGGCATATGCTCGCTGGCAGCGGCTACCGAGTTGTAGTTGCTCTCGGCGGTGATCATGAAGAACAGGCAATCGGGCGTCAGCACCTGCTGTTCACGCAGCAACTCGAACAGTTGCTGGCCATCGGTGCGATGGTTCAGGTTGTAGTCACACAGGATCAGGCCATAGGGCTTGGCGCGAATCATGCGCAGGGCGTCTTCGGCGGAGCCGGCGGCGTCGATCTTGCCAATGCCCAACATGCCCAACTGACCACGCAAGGTGGTTTGCTGGGTGGCCATATCGTCCACCACCAGCGCTTCGATGCGGGAATACGGAGTCTCGACGTGCATGTCCTGCCCTTATCGCTGATCAATTCGCCCCGTCTTGGGCAAGTGTCCCAAGGCAAGTCGAGTCAACTGTTGTTGCTTGCAGGCTTGAGCTTACCGGAGGTGCCGCTGTGCCGGTGCGGCGCAGCGCAAAAACAGCCGGTGAATTCGAATCGGTGGGTTCAGGCGTAGGTGTTGAGGCGTGTCCCCAAGGGGCCGCTGCTGGCCAAGGGGGGCGAAGGCGGCACCGCGTTGAGCAAGTCCATCACCCCCTGCTCCTGCAGATGAAGAGCCTTTTTCAACACCGTGAACTGTGCCTCCGCCTGCACCGAGCCCGATTTGGCGGAGCCGGCGTTGTTGACCAGGGCGGTGTTGGAAAGATCCATGATGCGGCTCCGTCGGGCATGCTGACTCTTGGGCTATCGGCAATTCCGCCTGTGGCTTGAGTCGAAAACCCACAGATCAAAAAAAGAGCGACCCTCTTTCGAAAGTCGCTCTGATCGCTCTTAGCACTGCTGCGTGCCTGCCAGCATGCCGGCAACGCGCTCAACCGGTGTTGCGCAAGCCGGCGGCGATGCCGTTGATCGACAAATGAATGCCGCGCTGGACGCGTTCCAAGGCGGGGTCTTCGGCCCGCTTGTCGACAGGAATCGCCCGGTAGCGGCGCATCAGTTCGACCTGCAGGTGGTTCAGTGGGTCGATATAGGGGAAGCGGTGCTCGATTGAGCGGGCCAGCGCCGGGTTGCCGGCCAAGCGCTGCGCTTCACCGGTGATCAGGTTCAGCGCCTGTTGGGTGCGGCTGAATTCCTCTTGCACCGCGGCAAAGATCTTCTTGCCCAGGCGCTTGTTTTCGACCAACTCCACATAGCGCTCGGCGATGCCCAGATCGGTCTTGGCCAGCACCATGTCCAGATTGGACAAGAGCGTGCGGAAGAACGGCCATTGCTTGAGCATACGCTTGAGCAGGGCCAGGTTTTGCTTGTACTGATCGCTGCCCTCGGCACCCAGGAAACCCATCACTGCCGAGCCGAAACCACACCAGCCGGGCAGGGCCACACGGCTTTGGCCCCAGCTGAAGCCCCAGGGGATGGCCCGCAGGTCTTCGATGGCGCGGGTCGCCTTGCGGGAAGCCGGGCGAGAGCCGATGTTCAGTTCGGCAATTTCGCGGATCGGCGTGGCGGCGAAGAAGTAATCGGCAAATCCGGCGGTGTCATAGACCAGGCCACGGTAGGCCTTGAAGCTCGCATCCGACAGGGTCTGCGCGGCCTCCAGGAAGCTCTTGGGTGCGTTCTTGGTGGGGTGCAGCAGGGTGGCTTCCAGGGTCGCGGCCACCAGGGTTTCCAGATTGCGCCGACCAATTTCGGGGTTCGCATATTTGGAGGCGATCACCTCGCCCTGTTCGGTCAGGCGGATCTGCCCATTCACCGTGCCGGGGGGTTGGGCCAGAATGGCTTGGTAGCTGGGGCCGCCGCCGCGTCCAACGGTACCGCCGCGGCCATGGAACAGGCGCAGCGTGATGCCGTGCTCGTCGCTCAAGGCGTCGAACATGTCCACCAAAGCGATTTCGGCGCGATAAAGCTCCCAACTGCTGGTGAATACGCCGCCGTCCTTGTTGGAGTCGGAGTAGCCCAGCATGATGTCTTGCTCGGCTCCGCTGCGCACCAGCATGGCGGCCATGCCGGGCAGGGCGTAGAACTCCTGCATGATGAGCGGCGCTTCGCGCAGGTCACCGATGGTCTCGAACAGCGGCGAGACGATCAGATCGCTGACGGCGCTGCGTTCGGCTTGGCCGTCCAGCGTGCCGCGCAGCAGGCCCACTTCCTTCAGCAGCAGCAACACTTCCAGCAAGTCGCTGACCGACTCGGTGTGCGAGATGATGTAGTGGCGCAGCGACTCACGGCCAAAGCGCTGCAGCGACTCGCGCGCGGCTTCAAAAATCGCCAGTTCGGTCAGGCTGCGCTCGCTGTACTGAGCGCCATGCACGCGCAGCGGGCGGGCGTCGTTGAGCAGGCGCAGCAGCAGTTCGCGCCGAGCGGCTTCATCCAGGCCGGAATAGTCGGCTTCGATGCGGGCGGTCTGCAGCAACTCGGCCACCACGGCCTCGTGCTGGTCGGAACTCTGGCGCAGGTCCAGCGTGGCTAGGTGGAAGCCGAAGACGCGAATGGCGCGCATCAGCGGCTTCAGGCGCGGTGCGATCAAGGCGTCGGCATGGTGGCTGCGCAAGGAAGCTTCAATCACGCGCAGATCGGCCAGCAACTCGTCCGGGCTGCCATAGGGCTGCTGCGGCGCCACCGCATGACGCAGCGCCTCGGTGCCGGTCAGTTGCTGCAGGGTGGCCGCAGCGCGGGCGTACATGCCGGTTAGGGCGCGCCGGTAAGGCTCGTCCATGCGGTGCTCGTTGCGATCCGGGCTGCGTTCAGCCAGGGCTTGCATCTCGGGCGTTACCTGCGCCAGGCGGGCAGAAATGGACAGCTCGGCACCCAGCTCGTGAATCTCGGTCAGGTAATGCCGCAGTGCCACTTCGCTCTGGTGCGACAGGGCATAACGCAAGGTCGCGGCGGTGACATTGGGGTTGCCGTCACGGTCGCCCCCGATCCAGTGGCCCATGCGCAGGAAGCTGTTGAAATCATGCCCGGGCAGGGCCTCTTCCAGTTCGGCATAGAGCTTGGGGATCTGGCGCAAAAAGGTCGACTGGTAATAGGACAGCGCGTTCTCGATCTCATCGGCCACGGTCAGCTTGCTGTAACGCAGCATGCGGGTCTGCCAGAGCTGGGTCACGCGGGCGCGGATCAGCGCCTCGTTGTCGCGGCGTTCACGCTCGGTGTGCAAGTTGTCGCGTTGCTCCACCAGTTGAGCCACGGCGCGCTCGGCGTCCAAGATGCTCTTGCGCTGTACCTCGGTCGGGTGCGCGGTCAGCACCGGCGAGATGAAACCGTGGTGCAAGGTCTTGGCAATTTCGGCTGGGCGCACGCCGGCTTCGTGCAGGCGCTCCAGCGCATAGCCGAGCGAGCCGGCTTGTTGGCTGCCGGCACGCTCGTGAATCTCACGGCGGCGCACATGGTGGCGATCCTCGGCAATATTGGCCAGGTGCGAAAAATAGCTGAACGCGCGGATCACGCTGACTGCTTGTTCGCCGCTCAGGCTCTTGAGCAGTTTGTCGAAACTCTTGCCCGCCTGGGCATCGGCCTTGTGGCGGTAGGCCACCGACAACTTGCGGATGCGCTCGACCAACTCGTAGACCTCTCGCCCCTCCTGTTCGCGTATCACCTCGCCCAGAATGCGGCCCAGCAGGCGGATGTCATCCATCAGTGGCTGGTTCTTGTCGGTGCCTGCCAATTTGGGCGCGGCGGTTTTGGCAGAGACTCTCTTTGCGGACGCTGGGGGCTTGGGAGGCATGGCGGGGCTCGTCAAAAGGGTGAAACCAAGATGTAACCAAGTTACATGCTTCTGACTTTAACAGTTTCTTCAGCAAGCCCTCAAGTGGCGTTGAGGTGAGGCCTGTCTAAAGCATGCGCAGCGCAGGCGAGAGGCCTGTTTTGGGTTCGCCTCGCGGCTGCCTGCTAGCATTCGGGCCATGAGTGAAACCATTACCATTGCGACGCGCGAAAGCCGTCTGGCGCTGTGGCAGGCCGAATACGTGAAGGCCCTGCTGGAGCAGGATCTGGGCTTGACGGTCGGCCTCTTGGGCATGACCACCCGCGGCGATCAAATCCTCGACCGTAGCCTCTCCAAGGTGGGCGGCAAGGGTCTGTTCGTCAAGGAGCTGGAAACCGCGCTGGAAGAGGGTGCTGCCCAGTTGGCTGTGCATTCGTTGAAGGATGTGCCGATGGAGCTGCCCGAGGGCTTCGAGTTGGTGGCCATCCTGGAGCGCGAAGATCCGCGCGATGCTTTCGTTTCCAATCAATACGCCCATATCGGCGAGTTGCCCCAGGGCGCGGTGGTGGGGACTTCCAGCTTGCGTCGCGTCGTGCAGCTCAAGGCCATGCGGCCCGATCTGCGTATTGAACCCTTGCGCGGCAATTTGGACACCCGTTTGCGCAAACTCGACGAAGGCGGCTATGACGCCATCGTGCTGGCTGCTGCGGGTTTGATGCGGTTGGGTCTGGCGGAACGTATCCGCAGTCGTTTCGATACTCAGGACATGATCCCTTGCGCCGGACAAGGCGCACTCGGCCTGGAGGTGCGCGCCGATGCGCAAGCCTTGAAGCAGCAACTGGCTGGGCTGATTCACCATCCCACCTGGCTGGCGACGCAGGCCGAACGGGCGGTATCGCGCAGCCTTGGCGGCAGTTGCAGCATGCCGCTGGCGGCGCATGCGCATTGGCAGGGCAGCAGTTTGCAAATTGATGTGGCCTTGGGTGACGCCGAGCAGACCGAGCGGCCTCTGCTGAAGGCCTCGCTGCGCGCGGAACCGAAGACGGTGGCCGAAGCGCTGGCCTTTGGCGAGCGTGCCGCCCAGGCCTTGCGCGATTTGGGTGCCCACAGCTATTTGCCCCAGGTCTGAAGAGGGCGCGGTGGCTGAGCTGCCTAACGCTAGGCTTGTCCTGACGCGGCCCCGGCAGCAGGCGGATGAATGGCTGCGGCGCATGACCGACTGTGGCGTGTCAGCCGTCAGCCTGCCCTTGATCGACATCGTGCCGACCGACGGTGCGGCAGCCGATGCGGCCTGGCAGCTTTTGCCCTCGGCGGGTTTGGCGATGTTCGTCAGTCCGAATGCGGTCATGCAGTTCTTTGCTCGCAGGCCGGTGGGGCAAATCTGGCCTTCGCAAACGCTGGCAGCCTGTGTCGGGCCGGGTAGCGCCCAGGCCTTGTTGGCCGAGGGGGTGCCGGCCGAGCTGATCGTGCAGCCGGCAGCGGATGCGGCCAGCCTTGATTCGGAACATTTGTGGCCGCAGTTGCAAGCCCGCGGCCCTTGGGCGGGGAAGCTTTGTCTGATGCTGCGCGGGGACGGCGGCCGTGAATGGTTGTCCGAGCGCCTGCAAGAAGAAGGGGCCGAGACGCGCGGGTTCAATGTTTACCAGCGCCGCAGCCCCTGTTTGAATGCCGATGGGCAAGACCTGCTGGACGAGATCTTGGGTGCACCGTCGCGCCATGTTTGGCTCTTCAGCAGCGCCGAGGCGATCGGCTATTTGCAGGGCTTGGCGCCAGCCGCGACCGACTGGAGCGCGGGGCTGTGCATTGCCACACACGCGCGCATTGCGGCGCGCGCCCGAGCCTTGGGTTTCGGTCATGTGGTTTTGGCGCGACCCGAAGCGGCCTCGGTGGCCGAAGCCTTCGGTGCGATGCGGGGGTGACCCCTACAATCGTTTTCACCGTGAGCGATACCCATCAAAACCCCAATGAAACGGCCGGCCAGGTGAACGAATCTGTCGCGTCCCCAACCGCATCGACCGCGATGCCCCCTCCAGCGTCGCCTGTTGTGGCCACCTTCGCGCGTGTGCCGACATGGGTGCCTGCCGGTCTGGTTCTGCTGTCGCTGACCTCCTTGGCTGGGCTGGGGCTGGCTTGGCAAGGCCTGAGCCGCCAGCAAGCGCTTGAGCAGGAGTTGGTGCGGCGCCAGGCGAGCGTGCAGACCGACGCCGGCGAAGCCCGTGCCTTGGCGCGCCAGTCGCAAGACCTGACCCGCGATACCGCGGCTAAGGTGGCATTGCTGGATGCGCGTCTGGCCGAAGTGTCCCTGCAGCGCGGGCAACTGGAGGAGTTGATCCAGTCAATGTCTCGCTCCAGGGATGAAAACGTGATCGGCGATATCGAGGCTTCGATTCGGGTCGCTCTGCAGCAGTCCACCATCACCGGCAGCGCCGAGCCTTTGATCGCCACGCTGCGTCAGGCCGATGAGCGTTTGCTGCGCTACAAGCAGCCGCGCATGGAAGGTGTGCGCCGCGCGGTCTCGCGTGACCTGGATCGGGTCAAGGCGGTCAGTGTGGTGGACATCTCGACGCTGACCATCAAGCTCGATGAAGTGGTGCGTTTGCTCGACGAACTGCCTTTGTTGTCCAGCGCTGAGACGCATGCGCAGGATGCGGCACCCGCACGCGATGAGAAAACGACCGCGCGCAAACCTGCTGCGGCTTCGACGGCTAAGCCGCCCGAGCCCGCCGAGGGCCAGTGGGCGCAATGGTTGTGGCAAGCCAAGAAGAGTTTGGCCGAAGGCGCGGGCTTGGTTTGGGGTGAGACGCGTACCCTGCTGCGCGTCACCCGCATTGATCATCCCGAGGCGGCCTTGCTGGCGCCCGATCAGTCCTTCTTCTTGCGTGAGAACTTGAAGCTGCGTTTGTTGAATGCCCGCCTGGCTCTGCTGAGCCGGCAGTTTGATACGGCGCAGGCCGATCTGCGTGATTCGCAGGAAATGCTGGGACGTTACTTCGATGCCCGTTCGCGCAAGGTGGCGGCCGCTGCCGAGTTGATGCGACAGGTGGCCGGACAAGCGCGTCAGGTCAATGTGCCGCGACCCGATGACACCTTGGCAGCGCTGACTGCCGCGGCGGCCGGGCGCTGAGGCGGGAGCAGCAGCATGCGTACCGTCATCTGGCTGGTTTTGTTATTCGCCGTCGCTGTCGTGGCTGCCCTGGTCTTGGGCCGCAATGACGGGCTCGCCAGTTTTTACTGGAATGGCTGGCGCCTGGACGTTTCTTTGAACCTGTTCTTGCTGGTCTTGGTCGGCAGTTGTTTTGCCTTCGTGACTGCGATTCAAACGCTGAACTCCTTGACCAGCTTGCCGCGGCGTGCCCGCGAGTGGCGTTTGGCACAGCGCGAACGTACGGCGCAATTGGCGCTGCGGGAGTCGCTGGCGGAGTTCTTTGGAGCCCGCTATGGCCGGGCTCAAAAGGCGGCGCAGCGCGCCCTCAGCATTCATGCGCAGACGCCGGACCTGGCTCAAGATGCTGGCTTTCTGGCCCTGGGCCATCTGCTGGCCGCCAGCAGTGCGCATCGCTTGCAGGATCGGCGTCGGCGTGACGAGCAGTTGCAACTGGCGCTGGATTTGTCTCGGCGCAGCGTGGCGACCCGTCCGCAGGAAGAGGGGGCCTTGTTGCTGGCCGCTGAGTGGGCCTTGGATGACCGCGACGCCGGCAGGGCGCTGGAGTTGTTGACCGACCTGAGTCCCGGTGTGGCGCGTCGCACCCAGGCTTTGCGTTTGAAGCTGCAGGCGACCCGCTTGGCCAAGCAGTCGTTGGAGGCCTTGCGTACCGCACGCTTATTGGCCAAGCACCAGGGCTTTTCCAAGTCCGCGGCGCAGGGCTTGTTGCGTTCGCTGGCTTTTGAAGCGCTGGACGGTGCGCGTGACGTTGATCAACTGCGTACGGTCTGGTTGCAACTGGATAGCGCCGACCGTCGCGACGTCTTGGTTGCAGCGCGGGCGGCGCACCGGGCTGCCGCGCTGGGGGCGCCGGATGATGGGCGGGGTTGGTTGCGGCCGTTTTGGGATGATGTGGCCGAGATGCCGGCGGACGAGCGCATGGTTCTCGCCGAGGCCTTGGTGCAGGTATTGGCGGGTCTGGGGCCTGAATGGTTGCAAAGGCTGGAGTCGGCCGTGCAGCGCTTCCCGCGCGACAAATATCTGGCCTATGCCCTGGGCCATGCCCTGGCCGAGCGGCAGTTGTGGGGCAAGGCTCGTTTGATGTTGGAGCAGGTTTGTGATGACCATGCGATGTCGGCCACCGCACGCCGCCGCAGTTGGCTGATGTTGGCCCAGATGGCCGATCACGACGGCAATCAGGAACGCCGGGCGCGCTGTCATGAAGCCGCCGCCTTGGCCCAATAATTCAAATATGTGGCAAATTCTTGTCACACAAATGAAAGTCGTGCTATAGTGCAAGGCTTCGCGGCTGTAGCTCAGTTGGATAGAGTACTTGGCTACGAACCAAGGGGTCGTGGGTTCGAATCCTGCCAGCCGCACCAAAACAAGAAGAATAGAAACAAGGGTCAGTGAGAATTCGCTGACCCTTTTTCAATATCTCAAATCCGGGCTTGAAATTAGGGTTCGGTGTTTGATTGAAAATCAAGCGAAAGTTTCGAAAGAAACTTTTTGAAGTAAATCGTTTTACCTCTTGCGGCGACCTAAAAATCAATGCTATAGTAGAGGGCTTGGAGCGGCTGTAGCTCAGTTGGATAGAGTACTTGGCTACGAACCAAGGGGTCGTGGGTTCGAATCCTGCCAGCCGCACCAAACTAATAAAAAGAGAGAAGGGCCAGTGAGAAATCACTGGCCCTTTTTCCGTTCTGGGCCCAGCGCGGCGAATATGAGATCAGTTTGAACTCGGTTCAATTGCCGGATCGGCAAATCTGTTCAATGGCTTCTTGACCCATGCCCAATTCAAGCAAGATCTCGCGTGTGTGGCTGCCCGCCAGTGGGCCGGCTTGGGGCGGGCGGGCTTGGCTGCGGGAGAAACGTGGTGAGGCGGCCGGTTGGAGTTGGCCGTTCACCTGATGGAAGTTGCCGCGCGCCACTTGATGTGGGTGCGCTGCGGCCTCGCTGAGGCCCAAGACCGGCGCGAAGCAGGCGTCGCTGCCTTCGAGTCGGGTCACCCATTCCGCCCGCGTGCGAGTGCGAATGCGCTCGGCGACTCGGCTGCGAAGTGCGGGCCATTGGTGGCTGTCAAATTGTTGGCTGGGGTCCACATCATCGAGTCCTAGCAGGCGAAGCAACTCACGGTAGAACTGCGGCTCGATGGCGCCTAGCGTGATGAAGCCGCCCTCGGCGCATTCAAAGGCGTCGTAAAACGGTGATTGGTGCATGAACAGGTTGCGCTCGTCCTGCGCGTGCCACATGCCACTGCCGCGCATGGAGTGAATCAACGCACTCAGCGTACCGACGCCGTCGATCATGGCTGCATCAACAATTTGACCCCGGCCAGAGCGCTGCGATTCCAAAATGGCGCAGAGCAATCCGAATGCCAAAAACATGGCGCCGCCGGCCATATCGCCGATCACCGTGGCCGGCAGGGTCGGCGCCGCCCCTGGGCGGGCCGACAGCGAGGCAATTCCGGTCAGTGCAACATAGTTGATGTCATGCCCGGCGGCTTGCGCCAGTGGGCCGCTTTGGCCCCATCCGGTGACGCGGCCATAGACCAGTTGCGGATGAGTCACTTCGAAGGCCTCCGGGCCGAGGCCCAGGCGTTCCATCACGCCGGGGCGATAGCCTTCGATCAGCGCATTGGCGCTGTTGATCAGACGGGTGGCGGCCTGTAGGCCTGAAGGTTGTTTCAAATCCAGGCAGACCGAGCGCTTGCCCCGGTTCATTGCGTCGCCGGTGGGGAGCGTGCGCAGGGTCGCAGGCCGTTCGATCACGATCACATCGGCGCCCATATCGGCCAGCAACATGCCGCAAAAAGGCGCCGGGCCGATGCCCGCCATTTCAATCACGCGCAAGCCTTGCAAGGGGCCGGAATTGGGCGAAGAGGGCATCGTTTTTAGAAGCTGGTTTTGTTGGCGTGACAATACACGCCATGAGCAAGGCATTCACCAAGGAAAACGAGCAGCAGGACGGCGATGACGATGAGGTCGGCCTTCCTGCGCTACCGCAGGGCACGCGCAACTACATGACGCCGGCGGGTTATGCCCATATGCGCGCGGAGTTCATGACCTTGCTGGACGAGGAGCGGCCAAAGATCGTCGAGATCGTCTCTTGGGCCGCCAAGAACGGTGACCGCTCGGAAAACGGCGACTACCTCTACGGCAAAAAGCGTTTGCGCGAAATTGACCGGCGTTTGCGTTTTCTGAGTAAGCGACTGGACCTGGCTGAGGTGGCTGATCCCAGCGTGCACCATGGCAGCGAGCAGGTCTTTTTTGGGGCTACGGTCACCTACTGCAATGCCAAGGGAGATGAGCGCACCATCACTATCAAGGGCATTGACGAATCGGACAGTTTGGCCGGTGAGGTGTCTTGGATCGCACCGATCGCCCGCGTGCTTTTGAAGTCGCGAGTCGGCGATGAATTGCAATTGATGACGCCGGGTGGCATCGAACAGATCGAGGTGCTGGAGGTCAACTACCCCGCGCCCAAGCCCGCCTAAATCGGGCCCTGATTTGGGACTTGTATTGGGTCCTATATCCGGCTCGTCAGGGCTTGACGCGCCAGACCCGCAGCACGACCGGCGAGCGCTTCAGCGTGCGCAAGACATCGGCCAGATGCAGGCGATCGCGCACCGACAGCAGCAGATTCATCTCTGCGGTTTCGCGTTGCTGCGACTCGTCGTTCATCACGATGTGGGTGATGTCGGCTTCTGCTGCGCTGACGGCGGCGGCCACCTGAGCCAGCACACCCTTGCCGTTGTTCAAGAGGATGGACACGGCGGCCTCGAAAGGGCGGCTTAGTTCTTCTGCCCAGCTGACTGCGATCCAGTGCTCGCTGTCACGTTGGAACAGGCGGCGCCCCACCGCGCACTCGGCCGTGTGGACCAGCAGGCCTTCGCCGCGGCCCAGATAGCCCTTGATCTCATCACCGGGGATTGGACGGCAGCAGCTGGCCAAGCGCACCGAAGCGCCTTCGCTGCCGTCCAGCGTGACCTGACCCTGGGCCGGAGCGTCATCGGCCGCAAAACGGCCCATGCTCAACATCACCGCATCGGGGCGCTGACCCTGTTCGGCCAACATACGCGCCAGCTTTTTGGCCACGATAGAGGCAATCTTGCGACCCAGGCCGATTTCGATCAGCAGTTCGTCGACATGTCGGTTGCCGGCCCAGCGAGCGAGTTGTTGCCACAGCTGAGCGGCATGTGCTTCGTCGTCGTGCAGGCTGGGCAGGGCCAGGCCTTCGGCACGCAGTGCTTGCGAGAGCATTTTCTCGCCCAGGTCGCGCGACTCTTCTTGCTCCAGGTTCTTCAAGAAGTGGCGGATCTTGGATCGGGCGCGGCCGGTACGTACAAAGCTCAGCCAGGCTGGATTGGGTCGTGCGCCGGCGGCCGTGACGATCTCGATCACATCGCCACTGCGCAGCTCGGTGCGCAAGGGCACTGGTTCGCCGTTGATTTGTGCTGCCACGCAATGGTCGCCCACATCGGAGTGGATGGCATAGGCGAAGTCCACCGGCGTGGCGCCCTTGGGCAGGGCCATGATCTTGGACTTGGGCGTGAACACGTAGACCGCGTCCGGGAATAGGTCAATCTTGACGTGTTCGAGGAACTCATTGGCATCGCGGGTTTCGTCCTGGATGTCGATGAGGGACTGCAGCCAGCGTGAACCCATTTGCTGCGCGCTTTGCGCGCCTTGGCTATTGCCGGTGTTTTTATAGAGCCAATGTGCTGCCACGCCTTTTTCGGCCACCAAGTGCATGGCCTCGGTGCGAATCTGAAACTCCACCGGCGTGCCTAAGGGGCTGACCAGGGTGGTGTGCAGCGACTGGTAGCCATTCGGTTTCGGGATGGCGATGTAATCCTTGAAACGGCCGGGCTGCGGTTTGTAGAGCTGGTGCAGCACACCCAGGCTCAAATAACACTGCGGCAGATCGGCCACAACGATGCGGAAGCCGAAGATATCGCTGACCTGGGCAAAGCTCAGGTGCTTGTCCTTCATCTTCTTGTAGATCGAGTAGAGCGTTTTTTCACGCCCGTGGATCTCGGCCTTGTGAGAGGCGTCTTCAAACGCCTTCAGGACGTCGCGCTCGATGCGTGACACCAGATCACGGCGGTTGCCGCGCGCCTTGGTGATGGCCTTGGTCAGTGCGGCGTGGCGCCAGGGGTTGTTGTGCTGGAAGGAAAGATCCTGCAGCTCACGGTAGATTTGGTTCAGGCCCAGACGGTGGGCGATCGGCGCATAAATGTCCAGGGTCTCACGCGCGATGCGGCGTCGCTTCGCGGGCGCCATCGCCTCCATCGTGCGCATATTGTGCAGACGGTCGGCCAGTTTGATCAGGATGACCCGCACGTCGCGTGCCATTGCCAGCAGCATCTTGCGGAACGATTCGGCCTGCGATTCCTCCTTCGTGGAGAACTGCAACTTGTCCAGCTTGGTCAGACCATCCACCAACTCGGCCGTTGGGGCTTCGAAGCGTTCGATCAGCTCGGTCTTGGTGACGCCGCAGTCTTCCATTGCGTCGTGCATCAGGGCGGCCATGATCGCCTGGGCATCCAGGCGCCATTCGGCGCAGATGCCGGCCACGGCGATGGGGTGCGTGATGTAGGGCTCGCCGCTGGCGCGGAACTGGCCCAGATGGGCTTCATCGGCGAATTTGTAGGCCTCGCGGATGCGTTTGATGTCGCCCTTGGGTAGGTAGCTGAGGCGATGGACCAGGGCGTCAAAAGACGCCGCCTCGGCCTCGGTCGGCTCGGGCGTGGCGCGCAGGCCTGACAGGCCACTCAGAGCAGCCGGCAGGCGGGAGACAGCAAATGATCGAAAACCCATGGGCCTAATTTAACGCATCAACGGCCAGCGACTCTGCCGAAAGGGTTTGGAAAACGACAACGGGCACCCGAGGGTGCCCGCTGAGGACGCTTTAGCGTTTGGCGATCTCGATCAGACCGGCACCTTGCGCAGCATTTCAATGCCCACTTCGCCGGCAGCAATTTCGCGCAGGGCGGTCACGCCCGGCTTGTTCTTGCTTTCGATCTTGGGCGTGTGGCCTTGGCTCAGCATGCGGGCGCGATAGGTTGCAGCGAGCACCAGCTGGAAGCGGTTCGGGATCTTGGTCAGGCAGTCTTCAACAGTGATGCGGGCCATTTTGGGTTCCAGTACAGGTGTTCAGAATTGTTTCAGGGCAGGAGGTTCACGGAAGGTTGAGTGCCGTGAATACCGCGGAGCGATTCCTGCGTTGAGCCGCGTATTTTAACCGCTGCGCATGCACTATCGACTTCAGGTCGAAAACTGCGGTGTCAAAAACCGCGTTAACCACCACAAAGTCGAAGTTTTGCGCCTGCGCGACCTCGATGCGAGCCGTCGCCATGCGGCGTGCAATCACCTCGGCCTGGGTGTCGCCGCGGCGCTTCAGGCGTTGCTCTAGCTCTTCCCAGCTTGGCGGCAGGATGAAGACCAGCACCGCGTAGGGGAACAGCTGCTTGATTTGCAGCGCGCCTTGGAAGTCGATCTCCAACACCACATCGTCGCCATGCGCCATGCGCGCCTCGATGGCGGCGCGCGACGTGCCGTACAGATTACCGTGTACCTCGGCCCACTCGAAGAACTCGCCGCGCCCGGCCATGGCGCGGAAATCTTCATCACTGGTGAACCAGTATTCGCGGCCGTGTTGCTCCTGGCCGCGCGGTGCGCGCGAGGTGTGTGAGATCGAGACGTCCAGTTTGGCGTCCAACTCCAGCAGGGCCTTGACCAAGCTGGATTTGCCGGCGCCACTGGGCGCCGAGACGACGAAAAGATTGCCTGGGTATTCCATGCTTGCTCTGCCTGTCGGTTCTTTTTCGAGGTTGATGCGCTGCTTATTCGATGTTTTGCACTTGCTCGCGCAACTGCTCCACGGCGACCTTCATCTCCACCGAGATATTGGTCAGCTCAAGCGCTGCCGCTTTGGAGCCCAGCGTATTGGCTTCGCGGTGCAGTTCCTGGATCAGGAAGTCCAAACGCTTGCCGATCTCGCCACCTTTTTTCAACAGGCGGGCGATTTCTTCCAGGTGGGCACGCAAACGTGCCAGCTCTTCGGCCACGTCGATGCGGATGGCGTAGGCGGCCGCTTCGTTGAGGGCGCGCTCACGCAGGTTTTCTTCCGGGATGGCTTGCGTGGCGCCGGTGCTGGCCAGCGCTTCCTGCCAGCGCTCCAGAAACCGTTGTTGCTGCCGTTGCACGATGGCCGGCAGCATTGGTTCGGCCGCGTCCGCCAGTTCGCGCAGGCGGGCGATACGTTCCATCAGGATGGCGACCAGCTTTTCGCCTTCGCGCTCGCGCGCTTCCAGCAGGCCGGCGACGCATTGGCGGGCCGCTTCCAGTGCGGGTTCATCGAGCTTCTCGGTGGCTGAGCCGCCGCCTTTGCACCACTGCAGGGCCTCGTGTACCGAGAGCGGTTGCGCTTTCGGCAGCCAACTCTGCACGGTGCTTTCCAGGCGTGACAGCTTGTTCAGCTGATCTGCCTGGGGTTGCGGCCAGGCGCCGTCGCTGTCGCGCTGGGTATTGATGCGCATCTCGACCTTGCCGCGCTTGAGCTTGGCGGTCAGCAGTTCGCGCAGGGCGGGTTCGAGACCGCGTAATTCCTCCGGCATGCGCAGGCTGAGATCCAGGAAACGGCCATTGACCGAGCGCAATTCCACCGTGACGCCGGCGTGGCTGCTGGCATTGGAAGAGGCAGTGTTTTCACTGGGGGCGGAGGGCTGCGAGCTGGCGCTGGCGTATCCCGTCATGCTGTAGACTGGCATCTAGCGTCCGGTGTGTAAATAAAACTCGATTATGTCAAAGCCAAAACCGGCGCCTCTGCCAGCGGGCACGGTGGTTGGGGGCTACCAGATCATCAAACGACTGGCGGCTGGAGGTTTCGGCGTGGTTTATCTCGCCGAAGATCCCGAACACCACCTCGTGGCCCTGAAGGAATACCTGCCCTCGTCCCTGGCTGAGCGATCGCCTGGGGAGTTGACGCCGCGCGTCAAGCCGGAAAAGCAGCCCCTCTATCGACTCGGCCTGAAGAGCTTCTTCGAGGAGGGGCGTTCGCTGGCGCAGATCTCGCACCCCAGCGTGGTGTCGGTGTTGAACTTCCTGCGCGAGAACGAAACCGTCTACATGGTGATGAACTATCTGCAGGGTGACACCTTGCAGGACTTCATTGTCACGGCGCGCGATATGAAGCGCGACAAGGTGTTCCGCGAGTCCACCATCCGCAGCCTGTTTGACGAAATCTTGCGCGGCTTGCGCATCGTGCATCAGCACAAGATGCTGCACCTGGACATCAAGCCGGCCAATATCTTCATCACCAATGAAAACAAGGCGGTGCTCCTGGACTTTGGCGCCGCGCGCGAGGTCTTGAGCAAGGAAGGCAACTTCATCCGACCGATGTACACGCCCGGCTTTGCCGCGCCCGAGATGTACCGCCGCGATGGCTCGCTTGGTCCCTGGACCGACATCTACGCGATTGGTGCTTGCCTCTATGCCTGCATGCAGGGCTATCCGCCTAACGACGCACCGCAGCGGCTGGAGAAGGATCGCTTGGCGCTGAGTCTTTCCCGGCTGCGCAATGTCTACTCCGACAATATGATCGAAGTGACCGAGTGGTGCATGTCGCTGGACCCCTTGGCGCGTCCGCAGAGCGTGTTCTCTTTGCAAAAAGAATTGGCGCGCGAGACCGAGCGGCGCTACACCAAGCTGAGTTTCAGTGAACGACTGAAGTTGCAACTGGAAAATCTGAAGACCGGAGCCAAGGCGTGAGGTTCAGCACCTACCAGGTCAGTCGGCGTGGCGGGCGTGAAAAGAACGAAGACCGCATGGGTTATTGCTACACCCGCGAGGCTGGCTTGTTTGCACTGGCCGATGGTATGGGTGGGCATCCGGAGGGCGAGGTCGCGGCGCAACTGGCTTTGCAAACGCTGGCGGCGCTGTTTCAGCGGGAAGCCAAGCCGGCACTCGCCAACCCGGCCGAGTATTTGCAGGACGCCATCATGATCGCGCAGCAGCAGTTGCTGCGTTACGCGGCCGACAAAAACATGTCCGACACCCCGCGCACCACGATCGTGGCCTGTGTGCTGCAGGGGCGCAATGCATTCTGGGCGCATTGCGGTGACTCGCGCCTGTACCTGGTGCGTGGCGGCAAGTTGATTGCCCGCACCCGCGATCATTCCTATATCGAGCTGCAGGCCGCGCTGGGCCGTTCGCCGCAGGGCGCGGACGCCTTCAATCGCAATGTGCTGTTCACCTGCCTGGGCAGCCCGGGCAAGCCGATGGTGGACATCAGCGGCCCGCTGGTTTTGGAGCCGGGCGATCGTTTGTTGTTGTGCTCGGATGGGTTGTGGGGCACGGTGCCGGATGATGAGATCACCGAACAACTGGCGACACGTCAGATATCGGACGCGGTCCCTGAGTTGGTCGAGCAGGCCCTGCGCAATGGCGGGGTGCGTTGCGACAACGTGACCGTGCTGGCGGTGGAGTGGGAAGGCGGGGGAGATCCCGAGACCGACCCGGCTTCGGAGTCCGTCTCCACTCTCGGTTTAGATGAACAGGGCTTCGCCTCAACGATCCAAGCTCGCTTTGGCGCGGCCGGCCGACGCGTCGAAATGGACGAAGAGGATATGGATCGTTCGGTGCGTGAGATCAATGAGGCCATCCGCTTGGCCAATAGCCGCGTCGACCCTGCCGGCAAGAAGAAATCCTGAGTAGAGAAGTATCGGAAATGACTGTAGAAAACATCCGCGCCAGCGGTCGTGGTGCAGACGCTTTGCGCGCCGTCACCATCACCCGCCAATACACCCGTCACGCCGAGGGCTCGGTGCTGATCGAGTTTGGCGGCACCAAGGTCTTGTGTACCGCCTCGGTGGAAGAGAAAGTGCCGCCGCACAAACGTGGTTCGGGCGAGGGCTGGGTGACGGCCGAGTACGGCATGCTGCCGCGCGCCACCCATACCCGCAGTGACCGCGAGGCCGCACGCGGCAAGCAAAGCGGGCGCACACAGGAGATTCAACGCCTGATTGGCAGGTCCTTGCGCTGCGTGTTCGACCTGAAGTTGCTCGGCGAGCGCACGATCGCACTCGATTGCGATGTGATTCAGGCCGATGGCGGTACGCGTACGGCGGCCATCACCGGCGCGTTCGTGGCAGCCCATGACGCGGTGACCTGGTTGCTGGCGCAGGGCAAGATCAGCCAGTCGCCGATCATTGATGCGGTAGCGGCGATTTCGGTCGGCCTCGTCGATGGCACACCCTTGCTCGACTTGGAGTACACCGAAGACTCGGCCTGCGACACCGATATGAATGTGGTGATGACGGCCGGCGGTGGTTTTGTCGAATTGCAAGGCACGGCAGAAGGTCAGGCCTTCAGCCGCAAGGAAATGAATGCCTTGCTGGACCTGGCCGAAAAAGGCATTGGTGAGTTGCTGGCCGCGCAGCGGACAGCCTTGGGGCTTTGATGACGATGAAACTGGTGCTGGCGTCCAACAACGCCAAAAAACTGGCCGAGTTGCAGGCCTTGTTCGCGCCGCTCGGCATCGAGTTGGTGACGCAAGGCTCGCTGGGCATTGCCGAGGCGGAAGAGCCGTTTGATAGTTTTGTCGAGAATGCGCTGACCAAGGCTCGCCATGCCGCGCGCCTGAGCGGTCTGCCCGCGCTGGCGGACGACTCGGGCCTGGCCGTGGAAGCCTTGAACGGTGCCCCTGGCGTGCTGTCGGCGCGCTATGCGACCTTGTTCGGGCAACCCAAATCGGATGCCGACAACAACCGCGTTTTGCTTGAGCAGTTGGCGCCGTTCACCGCCCCCGAGCAGCGCGGCGCGCGCTTCGTTTGCTCCTTGGTGGCGGTGCGTTCGGCGTCCGATCCCGAGCCCTTGATTGCGATTGGCCGCTGGCAGGGTCAGATCTTGCCTGCGCAGCAAGGTGAGGCAGGGTTTGGCTATGACCCGCTGATGTTCATTCCCGCATTGGGCCGCAGCGTGGCGCAGTTGACTGCGGCGGAGAAGAATTCGCAGAGCCATCGTGCGCTGGCTGCCGCCGACTTGGTCGGGCAAATGCGTGAGGTCTGGCATCTTGGCTGATGTGCTGCATATGATGCGGCCGGGCACTCTGCAGTTGGCCGCGCTGCCACCGCTGTCGCTGTATGTGCACCTGCCTTGGTGCCTGCGCAAATGCCCGTATTGCGACTTCAACAGCCATGAGTGGCGCGGAGGCCAGGCCGACGGCGCCGTGCGCGAGTTGCCAGTGGATACTGCGCGGGCCTATCTGGCCGCCTTGCGTGCCGACTTGGAGGCCGCACTGCCCTTGATCTGGGGCCGGCCGGTTGTCAGCATTTTTATCGGTGGCGGCACGCCCAGCCTGTTCGCGCCGGAGCAGATTGCCGAGCTGATCTCCGATTTGCGGGCGCGGCTGCCGCTCGAGGCCGGCTGCGAAATCACGCTGGAAGCCAATCCCGGTACCTTTGAGCGCGAGCGCTTCAAGGGCTTTCGCGCGGCCGGTGTGACGCGGCTGTCCATCGGAGTGCAGAGCTTTGACGATGCCAAGTTGAAGGCACTCGGGCGCGTCCATAGCGCCGAGCAGGCCAAGGCGGCGATTGCCGAGGCGGCCGAGGCTTTTGAGACCTTCAATATCGACTTGATGTATGCGCTGCCGGGGCAGACTCTGGCGGAACTTGATCAGGAGTTGAGCACGGCGCTGGCATTCAATCCGCCGCACCTGTCGGTCTATCACCTGACCATCGAGCCAAACACCCGCTTCGCAAGCGCACCGCCGAGCAATCTGCCCGACGCCGATCTGGCCAGCGAAATGTTGGATCTGATCACCGCGCGCACCGGTGGTCTGCAGATGGAACGTTATGAGGTATCGGCCTACGCGCGGGCCGGGCACCGCTGTGCGCACAACCTGAACTACTGGCAGTTCGGTGACTATTTGGGCATCGGGGCCGGCGCCCACAGCAAGCTGTCGTTCCCGCACCGGGTGTTGCGTCAGGTGCGCTGGCGTGAGCCGGCCGCCTATATGAGCAAAGCGGGCGAGGGGGCGGCCGTTTCGAATGAGAACGAAGTCTCGCGCGCCGAGTTGCCCTTTGAGTTCATGCTCAATGCCTTGCGCCTACGTGAAGGCGTGCCCTTGCAGTCATTTCTGGAACGCACCGGCTTGCCGCCGTCCAGCATTGCGCGCGCGCTTGAGCTCGCGCGTGCACGCGGCCTGTTGGAGTTGGATCCCGGCCGCATCGCGGCCACGCCGCGCGGTTTTGATTTCCTCAACGACCTGCAGGCGCTGTTCTTGAGTGACTGAGCTTGAGCGGCGGCAGCCCGGCGCTGCCGCCAAGGCTTAAGCCGCCATCACATAGACGCTGAGTTGCTCGTGCTTGGCATGACGCTTGGCGGTGGCGGCGGCAGTGGCCACCTCTTCAGCACTGTGCAAGATGCCGGGGGCCACGCGTACGGCGCCAATGCTGAGCGTGGTGCAGGGGTGAAAGCGCAGATCGCCGTGGCGGTCTTCGGCCATGATGCCGCCGGCCTCCAGTGCTGCCGCATCGAATAGATTGCGCGCCAGGCTGTTGAAGCGTTCGATGATCTGGTCGCAGCGCTGCTCCCAATCATCGCTTTGGAACAGCATGACGAAGTCGTCGCCGCCCACATGCCCGAGGAAGTCGCGCTGGCTGTCGCAGTGACTGCTGGCCACGCGCGCCACCAGGCGGATCATCTCGTCGCCGCGCCAATAGCCATACTCGTCGTTGAAGGGCTTGAAGTGGTTCAGGTCCGCATAGGCGGCCACGAACTCGCGGCCACTGGTCAGCAGGCGACCGATGTGTTGGCTGATCGGAATATTGCCGGGTAAAAAGGTCAAGGGGTTGGCGTGCCGGGCCGCTTCGATGCGCGCCTCGGTGACCGAGCGCACCAGTTGCTCGCCGGTGCCCAGGCCCAGGTAGCGGCCGTCGCGGGTGATGATGAAGCCCTCGCGCAAATAGCGTTGATCGGCCGAGGTCAGTACGGTGGTCAAGGCCTCGATGCCGGTGTCTGCATCGACGATCAAGGGTGTCGGGTTGGCGAACAGCGTGCAGGCGTGGCGGCCATATAGGTCATTGAAAAATGGCTTGGCCCATCGGTTGATGAACTGGCTGCGGTCGACCAGCGCGACCGGCTGCTGCGCGGCGTTCAGCACCGCGATGGCGTGCAGTTGCTCATGCTGGTTGAAGAGCCGGAATAGCTGCTCATGCGTGGTGTCCTCGTGCACGGTGATGGCCTCAACCATCAGGCGTTCGGCGGTGACACCGTTGCTGGAGGCGCGACGCAGTTCGGGCAGCACGGCGATATCGCTGCTGGCCAGCACCTCGCGGGCGGCCACCAAGGCCTCTTGGGCACCTTCGGACGAGGGGCGGCCGATCAACCAGCCTTGTCCAAAGGCCACGCCCAGGTCGCGCAGCACGCGCATTTCCTCGGGGCTCTCAATGCCCTCGGCCACCAGCTGAGCACCAAAGGTCTCGGCCAATTGCAACAAGGCCCGAAAGGTCTGTAGCTTTTCGGCATGCGCGGGCAGGTCATGGGTGAAGTACTTGTCGATCTTGACCACGTCGGGCTGAATCTCCGACCACAGGCGCAGCGAGGAGCGGCCGTCGCCAAAATCGTCCAGCGCGATACCGACCCCTTGCCTGCGCAAGCTGGTGATGGCGCGGCGCAGGCTTTCAATATCGGTGACGCGCTCGTGCTCGGTCAGCTCGATCATGATGCTGCCGGGCTTGACGCCGAAATGCTCGCAGACAAACAGGCTGTCTCGGCCCGCGTCTTGGGCGACGGCGCGCGCGAGCGCGGTGGCGCTCATATTGATCAGCAGCTTGCCGGGCAATTTGCGGCGGCTCCAATCCTTCAGGGCTTGCTTGGCGCAACACACTTCCAACTCGACCGTCAGGCCTTCGCGGCGACCGGCGGCGAACAAGGCGTCAGGGAATTCGAGTGAACTGCCGGCAGGGCCCCGCACCAAGGCCTCGTGACCATAGATCAGGCCGCAGTCCAGCCGAACGATGGGCTGCAGCAAGGTGGTGAGCAGGTCTTCGTTGATCAGGGTTTGAACACTCAGCGTCAGCGGGTGTTCAAGGCGCCGGCTGTGCTCAGCCTGGCGGTCGGGAAGGGCGGTGGTCGTCATGCGCCCATGCTGCCTGTCGAAGGTGACAGGGCTACGACGGGCCGAGGAAGCTTTACCGAAAGCTGTGCTTTCGTGAGTAATGCCGCGTTTCCAGCCTTGGCCAAGCAGGCCGCCGAGGCGGCCGTGGTGAATCCCTGACTTAAACCCGGTTGACGGAGATGCCCGCGGTGCTGCGCAGACGCTCAATCAAGCGAGTCGCGATCTGCGACAACGGCAGCACCTCGTCGGCCGCGCCGGCAGCGATCGCTTCGCGCGGCATGCCAAAGACGACGCAACTGGCCTCGTCTTGGACGAAGTTGTAGGAGCCTGCGTCCTTCATCACCTTCATGGCCTTGGCGCCATCGGCACCCATGCCGGTCAGCATGATGCCCAGGGCGTTCTGACCAACCACGCGGGCCGCCGAGTTGAACAACACCTCGACCGAGGGCTTGTGACGATTCACCGGTTCGCCATCTTGCACGCGGGCGATGTAGTTGGCGCCCGAGCGCTCAACGCTGAGATGAAAGCCGCCGGGCGCGATATAGCCGTGACCGGGCAAGATGCGCTCGCCGTCTTGGGCTTCCTTGACGCGGATGCGGCACAGGCCGTCGAGTCGTGCCGCATAGCTCTTGGTGAAACCGGGTGGCATGTGCTGCGTGATGACCACGGCCGGGCAGTCGGCTGGCAGATTGACCAGCACATCTTTGGTGGCCTCGGTCCCGCCGGTGGAGGCGCCGATGAAGATGATCTTTTCGGTTGACAGCCGACCCAGGCTGGCCATCGTCACCGGCTTGGCCGGTGCCGGGGGAGCGGAGCTGGCATGGGCCGCCGCGCCGGTGGGGCTGGCCGGCAGTGCTGCGTGGCTGCGCCGGATATGCGCTTTGGAGGCAATGCGGATCTTGTCGGTGATGTCATCGGCCAGCAGCCGGATGCCATCGGCCACGCCGATCTTGGGCTTGGCGACAAAGTCAACCGCGCCCAATTCCAGGGCCTTCAGCGTGACTTCGGCGCCGCGTTCGGTCAGCGTGGACACCATCACCACCGGCATTGGGCGCAGGCGCATCAAGCGCGAAAGAAAGTCCAGCCCGTCCATCTTGGGCATCTCGATGTCAAGCGTGATCACATCTGGATTCAGGTTGCGGATCATCTCGCGCGCCAACAGCGGGTCGGCAGCGGCGCCGATGCATTCCATATCGGTCTGGCGGTTGATGATTTCGCTCAGGATGCTGCGCACCAGCGCCGAGTCATCCACCACCACGACTTTGATTTTGGCCATGTTTTTTACTTCTCCTAACGGGTGCTCAGAACAGGTCGACGGAGCCGCCTGTGGCGACGACCGGTTGAGCCTTCTGTGCCGCGGCGCGGTCTTGTTGCACCAATGCGTCGGTGTTGGTCGGGGCCAGGCGTTTGACCATGGCCTTGCCGCTGTGTGGCAGGAAGCAAACCTTGCGAGGGTAGATGTCCATCACATCCTTGGAGACGATCGGAATGCGTTCGGTCTTCAGGTAGTCGATGACGAAATTGGTATTGCGCTCGCCCACATTGATGGTGTTCATGCCGGCAATCACGGCGCCACCACCAAAGATCTTGGCTTCCATGCGGCTTTTGGAAGCGCCGCGCTTCATCATCTCGTTGATCAGCAATTCCATCGCGAAGGAGCCATAGCGGCCCGAGTCGCCACTGCCTTCGGGCAGCATGAAATGGTTCATGCCGCCGATCTGGGCATGCCGGTCCCACAGGCAGGCGGCAATGCAGGAGCCCAGCGTGGTCATGACCAGAATGTCTTCGTTGTCGACAAAGTATTCGCCGGGCAGGATCTTGACCGCCGCATTCTTGAAATGGGCGTCGTAGAAGAAGAACGAGGCTTCGCCATTCTTGCGCGGCATCGCCTTTAATTGGGCAACGCGAGTCGCGCCCGCGCCGCTTGAGTACAACACGCCGGAGCTGGCGCCAGTGGAGGCGGTTGGGGTGCTCATATTTTTGTATCGGCCGCTATTTGTTGGACTTGAGGGGCAGGGTGTTGGAGGCTCTTGCTCACACGCGCTCGTAAATGGTCTTGCCGCGCAGGCGGAACAGATCGCGCGACTCGGTGAAGTTCTCCGAATGGCCGACAAACAACAGGCCGTGCGGCCGCATCACCTTGTGGATGCGCTCCAAGACCTTGCGCTGTGTTGGGGCGTCGAAATAGATCATGACATTGCGGCAGAACACCAGATGGAAGGGATCCCCCAGCGACCACTGTGCGTCCATCAAATTCAGCGAACGGAAGTCAATCCAGCGCTGCAGCTCCGGCTTGACGCGGATGCGGCCCGAATTGGAGCCAGTGCCGCGCATGAAGAAGTTGCGCAAGCGGGTTTGGTCGAGTCCGCGCGCGTCGGCGTTGTAGACGCCGCGTTTGGCGGTGTTCAGCACATTGGTGTCGATGTCGCTGGCCGTGATCTGCACCTGCGCATTGCTGCCCAGGGCTTCGCTGCAGGTGATGGCGATCGAATAAGGCTCCTCACCGGTGGAGGCAGCGCAGCACCAGATCCGTACCGGCTTGCCGGACAGCGGCTTGAGGTCATCGGCCAGGGCGTGGAAATGGTGCTCTTCGCGGAAGAAAGAAGTCAGATTGGTCGTCAGGCAATTGACGAACTCCTGCCACTCTTGGGTGCCCTGCGGGCCGGTGACGTTTTCCAGCCATTGCAGGTAGGCGGCGAAGGATTTATGACCGGTGTCGCGCAGACGCCTGGAGAGGCGGCTGTAGACCATGGCGTGCTTGCCATCATGCAGGCTGATGCCGGCATGCTTGTAGATCAGTTCACGCACGCGATCGAAGTCGGCACGGCTGAAGCTGAACTCGTGATCTATGGCTTCTGCGCCTGAGGCGCTTGGTACAGCGGGCATGTGATGAGCTCGGTTAATTGCCCCGGGCACCGCGAGCAGGCCGGGATCTGATTTTGCATCGGCGTCAAGTGTGGTCCGTGAACCGCCTCCAGCATAGAGCAAACAAGGCCGGCAATGCGGTCTTGTTTGTGTCCTGCCTGTTAGGCCCCCGCTGCTAGACTGAGCTCGTACTTGCCTTGGACTATCTTGGAATCAAGCCCTCAACCCGTTCTGATGGACGCCCGCCGATTGCGGCTCGACCTGGCCCTGCAGCTTTTGCAGCAGGCCGGTGCCTTGCTGCCTGAGTCCGAACCCTATGGCGAAGCTTGGATGCAGGGCGTCATTGACGCGCTGTGCGACCTCTCCAGCAAGGACGCCTTGACCGGCCTGGTGAATCGCCGCAGCTTCGAGATGGCCTTGTCCCGTGAGGTCGACAGGGTCGCTCGCTCGGGCGAGTCGGCCTTGTTGTTGACGGTCGACATTGACCACTTCAAGGCCGTCAACGACACCTATGGTCATGCCGCTGGAGATTTGGTGATTCAGGCGGTCGCAGGCGCCATGAATCAGGTGGTGCGGCCGATGGATACGGTGGCACGCGTCGGTGGTGAAGAGTTCGCCATCGTGCTGCCCAAATGTGCAGCCAGCTTCGGCACCATGGTGGCCGAGCGTTTGCGCGAGCGAGTTTCTGAATTGCGTATTGAAGTGGCCTCGGGCCAGATTTTGGCGGTCACGATCAGCCTGGGCGGTGCTTTTGCGCCCCAGTGGGTCCGATCGTCCTCGCTGCTGTGGATGGAGCGAGCCGATCGCCAGCTCTACCGGGCCAAGGCCGAAGGGCGCAACCGCGCCTGCCTGGAGTCGCAGGTGGATTCCTTGGTCAGTGCCGAGGAAAAAGGCATGTTGTTTGCTGTAACGCAACAGGAAAGTGAATGAGTACGACATCTGATCCTGCTGCATCGGGCGCTGCGCCACAAGCGCAGGCCATGTCCCGGCCCTTGGCTGCACGCGGCGGCGCCCGCACCTTGGCGGTGACCAGCGGCAAAGGCGGCGTGGGCAAAACCTTTGTGACTGCCAACTTGGCTGCGGCGCTGGCAGCGCGCGGGCAAAAAGTGTTGGTGCTCGATGCCGACTTGGGCTTGGCTAATTTGGACGTGGTGCTGAACCTGCACCCTAAGCTGACCCTGCACGATGTGTTTACCGAGAAGGCAACGCTGGAGCAGGCCATTTTGCCGGCACCGGGTGGTTTTTCGGTGCTACTGGCCGGCTCGGGGATGGTCGAGTATTCCCGCCTAACGCCCGATGTGCGCGACAAGCTCTTGCACATTGTTGACCTTGTCAAACCGCGTTTTGACTGGGTGCTGTTGGACACCGGCGCCGGCATTTCAGATGTCGTGCTGTTTGCGATTTCATTGGCCACCGATGTCTTGGTGGTCGCTACGCCCGAGCCCACGTCCTTGACCGACGCTTACGCCACCATCAAGGTGCTGGCCACCCAGCAAGGTCGCCGTGAGGTGGGCTTGTTGGTCAATCAGGCGAACCGGGTCGGCGAAGGCAAGCTGATTTGTGGGCAGTTGCAACAAGTCTTGCAGCGCTTTGTGGGTTCCAAGCCCGGGCAGACCTTCAAGCTGGATTTGCTGGGCGAGGTCAAAAACGACCAATCGGTGCGCCAGGCCGTACTGAAGCGCCAGCTGCTGCTGGAGCATTACCCCGGTAGCGACGCCGCGCAGGCCATCAAAGCCCTGGCGAACAAATTGCTGGGCTGAGCAAGCCTGCTGGGCGGCCTAGCGCTCGGGTCGCCAGGGCCGCTCAGTAGCCTGGCAAGCAAGCGCTTGGCTCGCCCCGCAATTCAAGCGCCGCGGTTGCGCATCCAGTCGGCGGTGCCGTGGAAGGACTCGGCCAGGCGCTGTTGCAAGGGCTCGGGCAGCGCGCATGCCTGCATGGCCTCGATCATGCAGGCCATCCACTGATCACGTTCCGCAATGCCAATCGAATAGGGCAGGTGGCGGGCCCGCAAACGTGGGTGACCGAAGCGTTCGATGTACAGATCCGGGCCGCCGCTCCAGCCGCACAGGAACCAGTGCAGTTTGTTGCGTGATTCGTCCAGCGTACTGGGATGCAGCGATCGCAGCAGGGCGTAGCCGGGTTCCAAATCCATACGGTCATAGAACTGGTCGACCAATTCGCGGATACCGGCTTCGCCGCCAAGCATGTCAAACAAGGTGGTGACGCTGACTTTGGCGCTGTCGGCGTCGCTGTCGGCGGGGGAGTGGGAGTCTTCTTGCATGGGCGGATTGTCCCGCCTTGTCAATCGACTTGCTGCAGCAAGACCATCAGGGCACCGGTGCCACCATCGCTTGCACGCGCTTGCACAAAGGCCAGCACCTGCTGTTTCTGCACCAACCAGCGCCGCACCCGGGCCTTTAACACCGGTTCGCGGCCTGGTGAGCCATTGCCCTTGCCGTGCACCACGCGGACACAGCGCAGGCCGCGTTTGGCACTGTCTTGGACGAAGTTGCCCAAGGCCTCGCGCGCTTGATCGCGGCGCAGGCCATGCAGATCGAGTTGCGCCTGCAAGCTCCAATGCCCACGGCGCAGCTTACGCACCACCTCTTGGCTGATCTCGGGGCGGCGAAAGGACAGGCTGTCATCGGTCTCGAGCAGCGATTCGACATCAAAGTCGTCCGACAAAGCCTGCAGCAGCACCTGTCGTTCGTCGGCTTCGCGCTGCAGCGGCTCCGGCGGCGGCCGTGAGGGTGAGTGCTGGACTCGTTGCTTGTCGGGTAAAGGCGTGACGGCACCTACGCTGAGTTCGAAGACCCGGCGTTCTTGCTCAGCCAGTCGGGCGGCGGCCGCCCGGCGTTCACGTTCCGCTTCGGCCAATTGCCGCTGTAGGGCCAGTTCGCGCTGCAGCAGTTTCAGGTCTTGCAGGCTGTGCAGTGGCTCAAGGTGGGGCGGCTTGTGCGATGGACGCGTGCGGTGCTTCACATCAGCCCCCGCTCGGCCAGCGAGATGACTTCGCCGCTGCCGACCACCAAATGGTCGAGCACCCGCATATCGACCAAGGCCAAGGCGGCCCTGAGTGCCTCGGTCAGCAACTCGTCGGAGCGCGAGGGTTCGGCCACGCCGGACGGGTGGTTGTGGGCCAGGATGACCGCGGCCGCGCCCAGTTCGAGCCCCCGCTTGATGACCTCGCGTGGGTAGACCGAGGTCTGCGTCAGGGTGCCTCTAAACATCTCTTCCATCGCAATCAGGCGGTGCTGGGCATCGAGAAACATCACGGCAAAGACCTCGTGCGGCAGCCCGGTCAATTTGAGCCGAATGAACTGTTTGACCGTCTCGGGGGAGTCAAAAACCGGCCGCTGGGCCAATTCTTGCAGCAGTGAGCGGCGCGCTATCTCTAGCACGGCCGCGATCTCGGCGCGCTTGGCCGGGCCCAGGCCCTTGACGCGGGCCAGATCGGGCACGCTGGCGTGCAGCAGCCCGTGCCAACCGTCAAATTGGTCCAGCAGGTTTTGCGCCAATTGCAACACCGGCGTGCCCTGGATGCCGGTGCGCAGCAGCAGTGCCAGCAACTCGGCGTCGGCCAAGGCTTGCGGCCCGCGCGCCAGCAGCTTTTCGCGCGGGCGAGCGTCGGGAGGCAGGTGGGTCAGAGGCATGGCGGAGGTGCTGAGGCAATCGGCGCGGGAACGGGGCAGGGGAAGCATTGGCGATGCAATGGTGTTGCGCAAGCAGGGCAATCAAGAGAGCGGGGCAGCAAGGCCCTAAAATCCCGGCAGTCTAGCCAATATTGTCCCCATGAATCTCATTCAAGCCGGTTCCTTTCTGACCTTGCATTACCGTCTAGCCGGCCCGGATGGCAGCGATGTCATCAACACCTTCAACGAGAAGCCGGCCACGCTGTCGCTCGGTAGCGGCCAACTGTCGCCGGCGATCGAGGCGCGTTTGATCGGCTTGGAAGAGGGGGTGCGCACCCAAATCGAGTTGGCGCCGGGCGAGGCCTTTGGTCCGCACAACCCGGAGATGCTGCAGCGCGTCAAAAACAGCCTGCTGCATGAGTTTGGCGACCCCGATGAGCGTTACGTCGTGGGCGACGTGGTGCAATTCCCAACGCCGGACGGTCAAGGCAACTTCACCGGCACCGTGCGTGAACTGGGCGAGGACTGGATGCTGTTTGACTTCAACCACCCGCTCGCTGGCCAGCCGGTCAGCTTTGAAGTGCATGTGATTGGGGTGATTTGAGATGAGTGCCGATATGCAAACCCAGGAAGTTTTGTTGGCCGAACCGCGTGGTTTTTGCGCCGGCGTGGACCGCGCCATCGAGATCGTGGAGCGTGCGCTGATCAAGTTCGGCGCGCCGATCTATGTGCGCCATGAAATCGTTCACAACACCTATGTGGTCAATGACTTGAAGGCGCGTGGTGCCATCTTCATTGAAGACTTGGCCGAAGTGCCGCCCGGTGCCACCTTGGTGTTCAGTGCACATGGCGTCAGCCAAGCGGTGCGGGCCGAGGCGGCCGAGCGTGGCTTTCAAGTGTTTGATGCCACCTGCCCCTTGGTCACCAAGGTGCATGTAGAAGTGGCCAAGCTGCACCGTGATGGCTATGAGTTCATCATGATCGGCCACAAGGGTCACCCCGAAGTGGAAGGCACGATGGGCCAGTTGAGCGAAGGCATCTATCTGGTTGAAGAGGCCGGTGACGTGCCCCATGTGCGCGTCAAGGACCCCAGTCGTTTGGCGGTGGTGACGCAAACCACCCTGAGCGTGGACGACGCGGCCGAAATCTTGCTGGCGGTGAAAACCCATTTCCCGCAAGTGCGTGAGCCGAAGAAGCAAGACATTTGCTACGCCACCCAGAACCGCCAAGACGCGGTCAAGGTCTTGGCGCCGCAGGTGGACGTGGTGATCGTGGTGGGCAGCCCGACCAGCTCCAACAGCAACCGCCTGCGTGAGTTGGCCGAGCGCTTGGGAACCCCTGGCTATATGGTGGATGCCGCCGATGATTTGCAGCCCGAGTGGCTGGACGGGCGCGCCCGCGTCGGCCTGACGGCTGGTGCCTCGGCACCGGATGTGTTGGTGCAGGCTGTCATTCACCGTCTGCGGGAATTGGGCGCCACCACCGTGCGCAGCCTGCCGGGTGTGGAAGAGCATGTGCGCTTCCCGCTGCCAATGGGCTTGGGCGACAAGTCGATGGCCGAGTTGGCCTCGTCTCGATCTTGACGCTGGCGTTTCGCTTTGAGCGGCGCCCATGCGAATCAGCGGGGCGCCGTTTTGCTTTCATAGAATCGACCGAGTTTCAAGGATCTCTCAAATGTTAGATATCACCCTGCTGCGCAAAGACCTCGACGCCGTCGTCGCGGGCCTGAATACCCGCAAGAATCCGCAAGCCTTCCTCGATGTGGCGCGCTACAGCGCCCTGGAAACCGAGCGCAAGGGCGTGCAAATGCGTACCGAAGAGCTGCAGAGCCGCCGTAACAGCCTGTCTAAGCAGATTGGTATGTTGAAGGGCAAGGGCGAAGACGCCTCGGCCGTGATGGCCGAAGTGGGCGGCATTGGCGACGAGTTGAAGGCTGCCGCCGAGCGTCTGGATGCAATCCAGGTGGAACTGAGCACCATGCTGATGAGCGTGCCCAATCTGCCGGATTCGAGCGTGCCGGTCGGCAGCGATGAGTCGGGCAATGTGGAGGTGCGCCGCTGGGGCACGCCACGCAGCTTTGACTTTGAGGTGCGTGACCATGTTGATGTCGGCGCCGCGCTGGGCCTCGACTTTGAAACCGGCGCTAAGCTAAGCGGCTCGCGTTTCAGCTTCCTGAAGGGCAAGGTCGCCAGGTTGCACCGCGCACTGGCGCAGTTCATGCTTGACACCCAGACCGAGGAGCATGGCTACACCGAGTGCTACACGCCCTACATCGTCAATCGCGAAGTGCTGGAAGGCACGGGGCAGCTGCCCAAGTTCAAGGAAGACATGTTCTGGGTGCTGCGCGGCGGTGATGACCAAGCGCAAGAGCAGTATTTGATCTCGACCTCGGAGATCTCGCTGACCAACACCGTGCGCGAGCAGGTCTTGGATGTGGCCGATCTGCCTATCAAGCTGACCGCTCACAGCCCTTGCTTCCGCTCGGAAGCGGGCAGTGCCGGGCGCGACACCCGCGGCCTGATCCGCCAGCACCAGTTCGACAAAGTCGAGATGGTGCGTATCGAGCAGCCCGAGCACAGCATGGCGGCGCTCGAGGAAATGACGCTGCACGCCGAGGCCATCCTGCAAAAGCTGGAGCTGCCTTATCGGACCGTGCTGCTGTGCACCGGCGATATGGGCTTTGGTGCCATCAAGACCTATGACCTGGAGGTCTGGGTGCCGGCGCAGAACACCTACCGTGAAATCAGCTCTTGCTCGAACATGGGGGCCTTCCAGGCGCGCCGAATGCAAGCTCGCTTCAAGAGCGCGCAGGGTAAAAACGAATTGGTGCACACGCTGAATGGTTCGGGCCTGGCCGTTGGTCGTACCTTGGTGGCGGTGTTGGAAAACTATCAAAACGCCGACGGCAGCATCACCGTGCCCACGGTCTTACGTCCTTACCTGGGCGGCCAAGAAATTTTGCAAGCCTGACGCAAAAATCTATGAAAGTGAGAAAAGTCCGCTATACTAGTGGGCTTACTCGCTAACACCACGGCGAGCACCGAAATTCGGAGAGGTGGCAGAGTGGTTGAATGTACCTGACTCGAAATCAGGCGGACGGAAACGTCTCGGGGGTTCGAATCCCCCCCTCTCCTCCAAAACTCAAAGCCCGCTAGGCTCACGCTTAGCGGGCTTTTTGCTTTCGTGGCTGGCTTGGTCTCCGCGGTGTGCATGAGGTGGTAGGGAGGCTGCCGTGCCCAGCCCAAGGGAGTGATCGATCTGCCTGGGTGCCGAAAGGCCCCAATCAGGGGGGGTATCGTTGGTTTCGCATCTGTTTGACAGTTGGTCTTGCGCAGCGTTTATGTGGATTGCGCGGGAGCAGACCATGTTTTTTGATGAAGCCGACACTGGGGACTACCGGATTTATGCAGGCGCCATGGATCGCTTGAATAGCTATGGCTATGTGGCCGCGGTCGTGGTGATGCGCGTGCGCGGTGGCTTGCCGCGGCAAGAGGCTTTTCGGGATGAAAGTTTGGCCGGCGGGTTTTGCTGGTCCACGCCGCGAGAGGCGCTGCAGTTCGCCTTGAATGCGGGGCGGGATGTCGTGATGTGCAGAATCGGTGCGCGTGCGTAGCCCATTCGCGCACTCTTCGTTCTGAAGTTGTTTGCTTGAGACGCCTCGTTATCCGAGGCTCAAAAACCGTGACTCGTCGCTCCGTCGGGCGGGAGCCCTTGCGAGGCGATGCATGAGCCGGCTACGCTGTGCGCATGCATAAAGTCATTGCTCCCTCTTCGGCTCCCTTGCCGCCGTCACCGCCGTCACCGCATTTGCCCGAAGTGAGCCATGCGCAAGCTTGGGAAGGGTTTGTGGCCTACCTGACGCCGCAGCGCTTGGTGCTGGCCTTGGGACTGGCCACACTCGGGGCCCTGCTGTTGAGCCCCATTTTTGCGACGCCCTTGCCGGTGCTGTTGGGTCGCACCTTGTTTGTCGGCTTGCTCGGCTTGATGGCGTTTTCGGCCGCTGGCCAGTGGCCGCGCCGTCTGCCTCAGTGGATGGCGCGGTGGTTGTTGCAGGTGGTCGTCGTGGTGGTGGCGGTGCCGGTGGCAACTTTGGTTGTGTATTTGATAGCCGTGGGTGGAGATATCGAGTCATTGCTGCGCAGCCAGAACCGCATCATGGGTTTTATGTGGATTGCGGGCTCAGGTTTGCTGGTGGCACCCTTGCTGGCCATGGGGGCCCTGTATCGGCAGCGCGATGCGGAGGCGCGCAGCGAGGCCTTGCGCTTTGAGTTGGAGCGCAGTGAGTTGGAGCGGCAAGCACTGGATGGTCGCTTGCGCTTGTTGCAGGCGCAGATCGAACCACATTTTTTATTCAACACCCTGGCCAATATTCGGGCGCTGGTTGAGACGGGTTCACCGCAGGCCGCGCCGGTGTTGCGCAGCCTGATTGCCTATCTGCGCGCGGCGATGCCGCGTTTGCAGAATGAGGCGGCCAACCTTGGCGATGAGCTCAGCCTGGTGCGGGCCTATTTGGAGTTGATGCATTTGCGCATGCCGGATCGGCTCGAATTCAATATCAATGTGCCAACGGAGTTGCATCGTTTGAGATTTCCGCCCATGGCCTTGCTGACGCTGGTGGAGAACGCGGTTCGCCACGGCATCGACCCGAGCGAAGAAGGCGGCCGCATCGAGGTGGCCGCTGCTGCTGAAGCGGCCGCTGGCGACCTGCAATCGGTGCGCGTCTGGGTCAGTGACAGCGGTGTCGGCTTGACGCAAAGTTCCGGCGCAGGGACGGGTTTGCGTAATTTGCGCGAGCGCCTGAAAGTGTTTTACGGGGCTTCGGCGCGGCTGGACCTGAGTGAGAATTTCCCCCATGGGCTTCGTGCCGAAGTTGGGTTTCAAGCATGAGCAGCGATTTCATCTCTTCCAAGAACCTCGGCGCGGTGCCGCTGGGTGCTGGGCCGACTGCCATGATTGCCGACGACGAACCCTTGCTGCGCGACAGCCTGGCGCGAGCCTTGGCGCAGGCTTGGCCTGAACTGCGTTTGCTGGGCCAGGCCCGCAACGGGCGCGAGGCGCTCGAAATGTTCGATCAACTGCAGCCAGAGATTGTGTTTTTGGACATTCACATGCCCGGCTTGAACGGCATCGAGGTCGGGCGCCAACTGGCACGCCGCGCGCAGATTGTCTTTATCACGGCCTATGAGCAGTACGCGGTGCAAGCCTTTGAGCAAGGTGCGCTGGACTATTTGGTCAAGCCGGTGGAGGAAGCGCGACTGAGCGACACGGTGGAGCGACTGAAAGCGCGCTTGACCGATCGACGGCTACATGGGTCCGGGATGGCGGATGAAGCCATGGAAGCCGTCATGAGCAAGCTATTGGAGCGGATGGGGCAGGTGCAGGCAGGGGCGAGTGAGGCGAGTGCTTCGACGGCGCCGGCCAAAGCCTTCCTGCAATGGATTCGTGCTTCGGTCGGTTCGGCGTTGAAGCTGATCCCGGTCGAGGAAATCCTTTATCTGCGGTCCGACGAAAAGTACACCTTGGTGGCCTGGAGTGAGGGTGAGGCATTGATACGCACGCCCATCCGAGACTTGCTGGAGCAGATGGACCCCGCTTGCTTTGTGCAGGTGCACCGGTCCGTGGTGGTGAATCTGCGTGCGATCAGCCATGTCACCCGCGGGCCGAATGAAACGGCCGATGTGCACCTCAAAGGCCGCAGCGAGGTCTTGCCAGTCAGTCGCAGCTATCTGCACCTGTTCCGACAGATGTGACAAGGTGAGCGGGGCGGGCTGCCCCGGCTCTATCTCGCCGACAGTGGCATATTTCAGCGGCTCGGTTGGGCGTGGCCGGTGACCACCACCGGCTCCAGTCGCCACATGACGGGAGTCGCGCCATCGGGGGTGAAGAACAGGGCGTCGATAAAGCCGACAAGCAGAATCAGCAGCAGGGCAATCAGCAGTGCTGAATGCAGGCCGGATTCCGAAAAGGTGTGAATCTTGTTGCTGGCCATGATGAACTCCTCTGCGCATGAAACAAGGGTTTGCCCTGAAACTTTATGCGCAGGCCCAGTATTCTTCCAGCGCGCCAGAAAAGAAAAAAGCGCGGACTGGCCGCGCTTTTCAAGTCATGCGCTTGAAGCGCTTGATGCTGTTTTGATTCCAGCCCGTTTAGATGGCTTGGGTACGCTTTTCCAACCACGCCAGCGCGTCGCCACTGAGCAAGGGCGCCAATCTCGAGCGCACCTCGGCGTGGTAACGGTTCAGCCAGGCGGTGTTTTCCGCACCCAGCAATTCCTTGTCGATGCAACGGGTGTCGATCGGGCACAGGGTCATGGTCTCAAAGGCCAGCATGTCGCCAAATTGGCCTTTTTCCGGGGTCTCCAGCGGCACATTGAGCACCAAGTTTTCGATCCGAACGCCCCATTTTCCGGGGCGGTAGATGCCGGGCTCGATGGAAGTAATCATGCCGATTTCCATCGCCATATTGGCGTCCGGCAGGCCCTTGGAAATATTCTGCGGGCCTTCGTGCACATTCATGAAATAGCCCACGCCATGGCCGGTGCCATGGCCGAAGTCGAGGCCATGCTCCCACATCGGTGCGCGCGCCAGCGCGTCCAACATTGGGCCTAAGGTGCCGCGTGGGAAGCAGGCGCGTGACAGCCCCAGCGTGCCCTTCAGCACCAAGGTGTAGTCGCGTTTTTGTTCGGCCGAGACCTGGCCAATTGGCCAGACACGGGTGATGTCGGTGGTGCCGCCCAGGTATTGCGCGCCGGAGTCGATCAGCAGCAGGCCATCCCCCTCGATGACCGCATGTGATTCGGCCGTGGCGCGGTAATGCGGCATTGCGCCGTTGGCGTTGAAGCCCGCGATGGTGGGGAAGCTCAGGCCGACAAAGCCAGGGCGGCGCGCACGCGCGGCGCTCAGATGTTCGTCAACGCTCAATTCGGTCAGGCGTTGCTGGCCCAGTGCCTGCTCAAACCAGGCATAGAACTCGCACATGGCTGCGCCGTCTTGGGCCATCGCTTCGCGCACAAAGGCAGCTTCCGCGGCGGTCTTGCGGCTCTTGGCCAAGGTACTCGGGTTGATGGCCTCGAGCACACTGGCGTGAGCCGGCACGGCTTCGCGCAGGCCCAAGGTGACACGCCGTGGGTCCATCAACACGCAGGCCTTGGGGGGCAAGGCCATCAATGCGGCTGCGGCTTCGGTGTAGTTGGCAATCTGTACGCCGTCGGCTGCTAGGCGCTCGCGCAGTGCGGCGTCGATCTTGCCGTCTGCCACGAACAAGGTGGCGCTGTCGCCGCTGAGCAGGGTGTGGGCCATGAAGACCGGGTTGTAGTCGACGTCGGCACCGCGCAGATTGAGCAACCAAGCGCTGTCATCGACGCTGGAAATGAAGTGGTGGCTCGCGCCGTGGCGGGCCATGGCCGCGCGCACACCGGCCAGCTTGTCGGCCCGTGACACAGTGGCTTGTGGTGGCAGGTGTTCGTAGATTTTGCCGGCCGGCAGGCCCGGGCGAGCGGGCCAGATTTGGTTGACCAGGTCAATATCGGTGCGCAGCACGATGTCGTGGCGCTGCATGGCGCCACGCAGTTGTTGGGCCAAGCCCAGACCCAAGACCTGGCCGTCGATGGCCAGCACTTGGCCGGCTTGCAGTTGAGCCCCAATCCAATCGATGTAGTGCGTGGCGGCCGCGGTCGGGATCTTCTCCAGGGCAATGCCGGTGCCGGCCAATTCGGCTTCGGCTTGGGTCCAATAGCGGCTATCGGCAAAAACGGCGGCGCGCTCCAGGGTCACGACCAGGGTGCCGACCGAGCCATTGAAGCCCGACAGCCACTGGCGTGCTTGCCAGCGCTCGGGCAGGTACTCGGACAGGTGCGGGTCGGCCGACGGCACCAGGCAGGCATGCACGCCCTGGGATTTCATCGCATCACGCAGTTGCTCGATACGCAGCGTGATGGTGGAGGTTCGGGAATCCATGGCTTGTCTCCAGCGGTCCGTGCTGCGCTGGATCGGCGCTGCGGGCCGCTTTTCTTGGGGTTGCGGGTAGGGCTGGGGCGAATTGTAGGGCGAGGTCGGCCGGCCTGGCTTCAGGCGGCCGGCAGGCGCAATTCAAACAGCGCACCACCTTCTGCATGGTTGCGAGCGTTGATCGTGCCGCCATGCGCGAGCATGATTTTTCGGCAGACCGCCAAGCCCAAGCCAGTGCCGCCCTTGTGGCCATTGCTGTGCGCTTGGCCTGCGCTGTCTTGCACCTTGGGGCCTTGGGAGAAGGGCGCAAAGACGGCGTCCAACTCGGCCACCGGGATGCCCGGGCCCTGGTCCAGCACATTGATGCACAAACCGCTGGGGTCGCGGAACAACTGGATCTTGACGTGACCGGCGGGAGGCGAGAAGCGCACCGCGTTGTCCAGCACATTGCGCAAGGCTTGCTGCAGCCTTGGACCGTCGATCTTAGCGACTAGGTTCTTTTCCAGTACCTGCAAGTCCAGCGTGATGTTTTGTTTGTCGGCGTTGACCTGCATTTCATCCACCACGGCACGGACCAAGGGGGTCAGGTCTTGCGCGTTCAGGGTGAGGGTGCCGATGGCGCTTTCCAGCTTGGACAGGTCCAGCAGGTTGTTGACCAATTCCAGCATCCGCTGCCCGGAGGCATGAATGCGCGCGAACATGTCCTGTAGTCGCGCATGCTCGCCACTGCGGTTGATGCCCAATTCTGAGAATCCAATGATGCTTTGCAGCGGCGTGCGCAACTCATGGCTCATATTGGCGACGAACTCGGTCTTGATGCTATTGGCATGTTCGGCGGCGTCGCGCGCCTCGGCGATCTGGCGCTCGGCTTCGACGAAGCGGCTGATGTCAATGGCGCTAGCCAGCACGCCTGCCGGCTTGCCGGACGCGTCCAGATACACCGCTCTGTGGGTCAGGAAATTACGCCCGCGGTCTTGCAACTCAAGATGCTCGCTGCCGCCGTGCGCCAGCAGTGCTTTGTCGCTGGCTTCGACCGGGTCGGCCAGCGCGGCCGGGCGCAATTCGCTCAGCTTGCGGCCCAGGGCCAGGTTTTTCTCCACGCCGGTCATATCGGTCCAGGCTTGATTGACCATCACGAAACGCAGCGCCAGATCCTTGGCAAAAATGGGAATGGGGCAGACGTCGATCAAACGGGCGGTGAACTCCAGCTGCGTTTGCAGACGCAGGCGGGCGTCCTCGCGCTCGGTCACATCCAAGGCGAAGCCGACATAGCCGGTCAGCATATCGTCCTCATTTTTGATCGGCGTCACGCTGACCTCGAGCACGCGCTTGCGCCCATTCGCACCCGCCAGACGCAAGGTCACCGGCAGGTTCAAAAAGCCTGCCGTGCTGCGGTACAGCCCGCGCGCGCGCGCCTGGTCGGCCGGATCTACCAGGCTCTCGAAGCGCAAGCCCAGCAAGGTGTCGGCGCTGCTGGCGCCCAGGTACTCGGGGTGATTGATGAACTGCAGCACACCATCCGCATCGGTGTGGAACATCAGTTCCTGCACATTGCCAATCAGCAGGCGTTGCTCCCGCTCCTTGGTGGCCAACTCAAGCAGGGCGCCTTCCAAGTCTTTGCGGGCCGTGTCATAGGCCCCCAGGGCGCGCCAAGCAATGGCGCCCAAAGACCCCATCACAAGCAGCCCGCCCAGCAGGGCCAAGACGACGGCCTGGGCGCTGTCTCGAATATGGGCCCAGACGGAGCTACTGGGCAGTTCGATGACCAAGGCCAGCGGATGTTCGCGTGCAAGCCGGAAACTACCCAGGCTTGGCTTTTGATCCAAGCCGGGGCCGCGGTAGTTGCCGCGTTCATGGGCCGGCAGGAAATTCTTAAACACCGTGTGTTCAGTGGCCCGGCTGCCGGGGGGCAATAGCACCGCTTCGTTGGCGGTGATCAACTCTCCGTCCAAGCTGTAGAGCGCCGCGCGGTGCTCGTTGTCGCTCAACTGAATGGCAAAGAAGTTGGCGAAATAGTCGGGGTTCAAGGTCGCCACCCAATAGCGCGGGCCTTGCTGCGTTTTCTCGGCCAGCGTCAGCGGCAGCAAAAACTGTTTGACCGTGCGCTCCTGCCCGGCCATGCCTCGGCTTTGTTGGGTCAGGTCGCTCAAATCTCGCCCGCCCAGCAAGGCCCCCAGCCCTTGAGGCACATCGTCATCTTGGTGCTGCAACAGCCTGAGCGGCACGCGACGGCCGATATTGCTGGCGCCGCTGCTGGCCAGCACCAGTCCGGTGCCATCCAGCAAAGAGAAGCTGCGCACATAGGGCATGGAGGCCAGCGGCTGCGCCAGCAAGCTGTTCAGGGCTTCGCTGTCGGGGGTGATCCGGCCGCTTTCCATGGCGCGGGGCAGGCTTTGCAGGGCGATATTGACCGTGGTCAGCGTCAGGCTGAGGTGGCCTTCCAGCGTGCGTGCGTACAGTTCGTTATGTTCAATTTCGGTGGCCACGCGCTGGCGGTGTTCGATCCAAACAAAGGCACCGGCCAAGACGATGAAGGCCAGGCTCAGCAGGCCCGAGCCCCACACGGCCATGCGGCGATTGACCCAGGCCGGCAGATTTTGAGAGCTGATCGTTGGCATGGCTTCAGTCGTGCACCAGGATTTCGCTCAGGCCATGGCGCTTGGCGAAACCGTTCAGGCGGCCATCCCTTTTGGCGCTGGCGACAAAGCTGTTGATGCGCTGCAGCCAGGCGTCATCGCCCGGCTTGACCGCATAGGCATAAGGCAGCATGTGAAAAGGTGTGGGTGGCGCGACCAGTCGGGCCCAGTCGCTGTTCTCCATCAGCCGGTGGCTGTAGGGATAGTCGGTCATGAAGACATCGACCCGACCGGATTCCAACTCCTGTTCGCGGGTCTTGGGTGCCGTGATCACCACCATCTCAGCGTGCTTCAACCAAGCGGCAACCACCGGTTCAATGAAGGTGGCGGCGGGCACTGCGACCTTGATGCCGGGCTTGTCAATGTCAGACCAAGACTTGATGGCGCGGCTGGAACGTGTCGTGATGGCGTAGATATCACTCTGCAGATACGGCGTCGAAAACCGCAAGTGCTTTTGCCGTTCCGCCGTCATGCCGATGGCGAACATGGCAATGTCGCAGCGCTCTTGGCTCAGGTCCTCGATCAGCTTAGGGAAGCTGGACTCGACATAGCTCAGCTTAACGCCCAAATCCTTGGCCAGCGCGGCGGACATGTCAATGTCGATGCCGCTCAGCTCATTCGTACGCGGGCTGCGGAAGCTGATGCCGTAGTAGGCCGGCCAGATGCAGACCCTGAGGGTTTGGCTTGACTGCACCCGCTGCGCCACTTCGCCGGCAAAACCTGACCCCGTAAACCCCCACAGAACCAGAAGCAGGCAGCGCAGTGTTGGTGGCATGTGCAGAATCCCTGAGTTTTTCGGCCAAGGGCTGCCCAGCCATTGCAGGCTGGGCCGAGTTGGCACCGACTCTATCGCAAAGCTCTCCCCGTGCGCAGCCTGTACTTGTCTGGTTTTCGGGCGCTTTTCAGAGTTCCGTGCGCAGGGCCCACAGTTCTGGGAACAGCACCACATCCAGCATCTTGCGCAAATAGCCGACGCCCGAGGTGCCGCCGGTGCCGCGCTTGAAGCCAATCACCCGCTCCACCGTGGTGACGTGACGGAAGCGCCACAACCGGAAGGCATCCTCCAGGTCGACCAGCTCTTCGCCCATTTGATACAGGTCCCAGTGCTTGCTCGGCTCGCGGTAGACCTCCAGCCAGGCGGCCTTGACGCCTTCGTCGGCGCTGCGGGCTTGGGTCCAGTCCCGCTCCAGGGCTGCGGCCGGCACTTGAATGCCGCGCCGCGCCAACAGACGCAGCACCTCGTCGTACAGCGACGGTACCCGCCAAGCAGCTTCGACATCGGCCAGCAGGTCGGGCCGGTGCGCATGGGGTTTCAGCATGGCCGCGTTCTTATTGCCCAGCATGAATTCGATGCGGCGGTATTGCGCGCTTTGGAAGCCGCTGCTGTTCGACAGATAGGGCCGGATGGCGGTGTACTCGGGCGGGGTCATGGTCGCCAGCACATCCCAGGCATGCACCAGTTGTTCCATGATGCGAGACACCCGCGCCAGCATCTTGAAGGCCTCGGGCAGCCGGTCGGCCGCCACGCAGGCGACCGCCGCCTGCATCTCGTGCAGCATCAGCTTCATCCACAGCTCCGAGGTCTGGTGCTGGACAATGAACAGCATCTCGTTGTGCTCGGGCGAGAGCGGATGCTGAGCGCTGAGGATCTGATCCAGATGCAGGTAGTCGCCGTAGCTCATGTCCTGAGAGAAGTCGAGCTGGGCTTTTTCCTCTCGAACGATGTTTTCGGTGTTGTGCGGGCAACTCATGTCACGGCTCCTTGCTTTTGAAATTCAGGACGCTGCCATTCTTTTTGCTGCAGCACCTGATGCAAATGTTCGACGGCATCAAAGACATCGGCAAAGCCGATGTAGAGCGGTGTGAAACCAAAGCGCAGGATGTGCGGCACCTCGGCGAGGCGGCTGGGGTCGCCGGCGCGGAAGTCGCCGATCACGCCGCGGGCGATCAAGGCTTGGATGACCGCATAGCCGGCCTCGTGCAGCGGCGCGTCCAGGCTCAGGCAGACCTGGCTGCCGCGGCGGGCCTCATCGCGCGGCGAAGCCAGGCGCACACCCAATTTGGCGCAGCGGGCCTCGGCCAGTTCAATGAAGAGTTCGGTCAGTGCGATCGATTTTTTACGCAGCGCCGCCATGCCGCCCATTGGTTCGGCGGCCAAGACGGTGTCGACGCCGCATTCCAGTGCGGCCAGTGACAACATGGCGGGCGTGCCGCAGATGTAACGCTTGATGCCCGCGGCCGGGCGGTAGTCGGTGGTGAATTGAAACGGCGCGGCATGGCCCAACCAACCGGACAGCGGCTGCCAGAAGCGCTCGGCGTGGCGCGGGTGCGCCCACACAAAAGCTGGCGCGCCGGGGCCGCCGTTCAGATATTTGTAGCCGCAGCCGATGGCGAAGTCGGCATTCGCCCCCTTCAAGTCGACCGGCACCGCGCCGGCCGAATGGGCCAGGTCCCAGATCACCAGGGCGCCGGCGGCATGGGTGGCCGCCGTCAGGGCGCTCATATCGTGGCGATAGCCGGTGCGGTAGTTGACCTCGGTCAGCATCAGCACGCCCAACTCGGCGTTCAGTGCGGCGGGGATTTCGTCCACGCTGTCGACCAGCTTCAGGGTCCAGCCATGCTGGCGGGCCAGGCTCTCGGCGATATAGAGGTCGGTCGGGAAATTGCTGCGCTCCGACACGATCAGCTTGCGCTCGGGGGCCAACTGCTGGCTGATGCCAATCGCCGCCGACAGCACCTTGTAAAGGTTCAGCGAGGTGGAGTCGGCGACGATCAACTCGCCGGGCGCCGCGCCCACCAGGCGAGCGATCTTGTCGCCAATGCGGCTTGGCAGGTCGATCCAGCCGGCGGTGTTCCAGCTCTTGATCAGATCCTGGCCCCATTCCTTTTGAATCACCTCTTGCACGCGCCCCAGGGTGGCGCGGGGCAGCACGCCGAGCGAATTGCCGTCCAGGTAAATGGTGCCGGCGGGCAGCTCGAATTGGTGCTTCAGTTCGCGCAATGGATCTTCTTGATCCAGCACATCGCAGTCTTGTCTTGTGGTCATCAAAGTACTCCTGAGGGGGTTCAAAGCTCGCGCAGCACGGCGCGAACCGGGGAGGCGCAGGCGCCGGCCAATTTAAGGGGCAGGGCAATCAATTCATAGTTGCCTTCGGGGACCTCGTCCAGCACCAGGTTCTCCAGCACGCGCAGATCGAGTTGCAGGAGCTGCTGGTGGCTGCTCAGGCTTTTGCTGCTGGCGGGGTCGACCGAGGGGGTGTCCAGGCCGATCAACTTGACGCCGCGGCCCGCCAGCCAGGCCACCGTCTCGGGTGCGAAGGCGCTGAAGTCCGGGTTCCAGCTGCGATCGGCCTGTTCGCAGCAGCGCACCAAGACGCGGGCCGGCAAATTGGCCGCCGCGTGGCGCAGGTGTTCGATCTGTATCAGCGGGCCGCAGCCGATCGCATGGATCACCCGGCAGGGGCCCAGATATGGGTCCAGCTCCAGCTCGGCGCAGCTGGCGGCACCGTCGGCGTAATGCAGCGGCGCATCGGCATGCGCGCCGACATGGGGTGACAGGGTGATGGCGCTCAGATTGACCGGACAGTCCGGCGAGAGCCGGGCCGTCCAGTTCAGGCGATAGGGCTCGTCGCCGGGAAAGATCGGCGCATCGGCCGAGACCAGCGGGGAGATATCCCAGATTCGTTTCATACGGGGTGGTGCTTTCTTGTGCTGCAGCTTCAGCGGCGGGCGAGACCTTAACAACGCTCAAGCCTACGTGGTGTCGGTTAATTCCAACATCGAGCGACCTTGCTGGCAAGTTCTCTGATGGCCTTTATTTCGCGGGTTTGTCCCCGGTCCCAAAGCACGGTAATTTGATTGACACCTAAACTATCAAAGCCTAAAGTTGCTCGCAATCAAGGAGACAAGCGATGCGCATCACCTGTATTGGCGGCGGCCCAGCCGGTCTGTATTTCGCACTGCTGATGAAGCAGCAGAACCCGGCTCATCAGATCACTGTGCTGGAGCGCAACAAACCCGGTGACACCTTCGGCTGGGGCGTGGTGTTCTCCGACCAAACGCTTGGCGCGATGCGCGAGGCGGATGCCAAAACAGCCGACGAGATCCTCGACGCCTTCAATCATTGGGACGATATCGAGGTCCACATCAAGGGCCGCACGCTGTGCTCGGGCGGTCACGGCTTTTGCGGCATTGGCCGCATGAAGTTGCTGAATATCTTGCAGGCGCGCTGCGTCGAGTTGGGCGTGGAGTTGCGCTATGAGACCGATGTGGCGGATGACGAAGGCATTGACGCCGACCTCATCATTGCCTGCGACGGTTTGAATAGCCGCATCCGTACCAAATACGCGGCCAGCTATCGGCCCGATATCGATCTGCGCCAGTGCCGCTTTGTCTGGCTGGGCACCAGCAAGCTGTTCGAGGCCTTCACCTTCGACTTCCAGAAGACCGAGCATGGGTGGTTCCAGGCTCATGCCTACCGCTTTGATGCCAACACCTCGACCTTTATCGTCGAAGCGCCGGAGTCGGTCTGGGCGGCGGCGGGTATCGAGGCGATGAGCAAGGAAGAGGGCATTGCTTTTTGCGAGCGGCTCTTCGCCAAGGTGCTGGACGGGCACAAATTGGTCTCCAACGCGGCCCATCTGCGCGGCTCGGCGCAATGGATTCGCTTCCCGCGTGTGGTCTGCAAAAACTGGGTGCATCACAACGGCCGTGCGCCGGTGGTGTTGATGGGTGACGCCGCCCATACCGCGCACTTCTCGATTGGCTCCGGCACCAAGCTGGCACTGGAAGACGCCATCGCCTTGGCGCGTGATATCGGGCAAGCCCAGGGTAATTTGGAGCTCGCTCTGGCGGCCTACCAGGCCAGCCGCTCGGTCGAGGTTTTGCGCATTCAGAATGCCGCCCGCAACTCGACCGAATGGTTCGAAAACGTCGAACGCCATGCGCAGCTGGAGCCGGATCAGTTTGCCTATTCGTTGCTGACGCGTTCGCAGCGCATCTCGCACGAGAACCTGCGCCTGCGCGACCCGGCTTATGTCGATCAATTCGAGACCTGGTTGGCTGGTCGCTCCGGCCTGGCGCAGCCAGCCGCGGTGCCGCCGATGTTCACGCCCTTCAGCTTGCGTGGCCTGACGCTGAAGAACCGCGTCGTGGTCTCGCCAATGGCACAGTACTCCTGTGTGGACGGGCTGCCCGGCGACTATCACCTGATGCATTTGGGTGCGCGCGCCACCGGCGGCGCTGGTTTGGTGTTTGCCGAGATGACATGCCCCTCGGCCGATGGCCGCATCACCCCCGGATGCCCTGGTCTGTATACCGATGCGCAGGGCGCGGCCTGGGCGCGCATCGTCGATTTTGTGCACGCCAACAGCAGCGCCAAGATCGCAGTGCAGCTGGGCCATGCGGGCGCCAAGGGTTCGACCCGGCGTGGCTGGGACGGCATCGATCAAGCCTTGCCGGAAGATGGCTCACAGGGCGCCAACTGGCCGCTGATCTCCGCTTCGCCGCAGCAGTATCTGGCTGGAGTCAGTCAGACCTCGCGCGAGATGACACGGATCGATATGGACCGGGTACTGGCTGATTTCTGCGCCGCTACCCAGCGGGCCGCCGACGCAGGCTTTGACTGGCTGGAGCTGCACTGTGCGCACGGCTATCTGTTGTCCAGCTTCATCTCGCCGCTGACCAATCGGCGCAGCGATGACTACGGCGGCAGCCTGGAGAATCGCCTGCGCTTCCCGCTTGAGGTGTTCCGGGCGATGCGGGCCTTGTGGCCGCATGATCGCCCGATGTCGGTGCGCATCTCCGCCCATGACTGGGTCGAGGGTGGCACGACGCCCGAGGACGCGGTGCAGATCGCGGCGGCCTTCAAGGCGGCGGGTGCGGATTTGATAGACGTTTCCTCCGGCCAGGTCAGCAAGCAAGAAAAGCCGGTCTATGGCCGCATGTGGCAGACGCCGTTCTCGGAGAGCATTCGCAACCGGGTCGGCATTGCCACCATCGCGGTGGGCGCCATCTCCGAGGCCGATCACGTCAACAGCATCATCGCCTCTGGCCGTGCCGATCTGTGCGCGGTGGCCCGGCCGCACTTGGCCAATCCGGCCTGGACGCTGACCGAAGCGGCGCGCATTGGCTACAGCGGACCCATTGGTCTGGCATGGCCCAGGGCTTATCTGTCGGCCAAGCCGCAGCTGGAAAAAGAGTTTGAGCGACAGCGCGCTCAGGCTGCGGCAGGCGGCGCATCCGGTCTGTCGGCGCTGGAGCAGGCCAACAAGGCCATGGGGGTTTAGGCCATGGCGATGCTGCCGGAGAACAAATTGCCCAACAGCCTGCAGGGCCTGCATGCCGTCGTCACCGGCGGCGGCAGCGGCATCGGTGCCGCCGTGGCGCGCTCGCTGTTGGAAGCCGGCGTTTCGGTCACGCTGATGGGGCGCAATCTGGACCGCTTGCAGGGGCAGGTGGCCGGCTTGATGGCGCTGGGCCCCGTGGATTGCTGCGTCGTCGATGTCAGTGACGAGGCCAGCGTCAAGGCCGCTTTTTCGACCCTGTCGCGGATCGACATTCTGGTCAATAACGCCGGTCAGGCCGAAACCGCGCCGCTGGCCAAAACCTCCTTGGCGCTGTGGCAGAACATGCTGGGCGTCAATTTGACCGGCACCTTTTTGTGTTCGCGGGAGGTGCTGCCCGGCATGGTTGAGCGCGGCTTTGGTCGCATCATCAATGTGGCCAGCACCGCGGCCTTAACTGGTTATGCCTATGTGGCGGCCTATTGCGCAGCCAAGCATGGCGTGCTGGGCTTGACCCGGGCGATGGCGCAGGAATTGGCCAAGAAGGGCGTCACCGTCAATGCCGTTTGCCCAGGCTACACGGAAACCGACATCGTCGAGCGGGCGGTTGCCAATATCGTCGGCAAGACCGGTCGCAGCGCCGAGCAGGCGCGGGCTGAGCTGGCCGCCGGCAATCCGCAAGGGCGCTTGGTGCAGCCGCAGGAGGTCGCTTCGGCCGTGTTGTGGCTGGCGCGCCCCGACAGTGCCGCCATGAATGGACAGTCGATTGCCGTCTGCGGCGGGGAATTGATGTGATGGGCCTGGATCTCGAGTCACGCGCCCATGCGCAAGACCACCAGGCCTTGCGCCTGTGGTTGCGTTTGCTCGCCTGCACCAACCGGGTCGAAGGCGTGATACGCAACCGCCTGCGCCAGGACTTCGCCACCACCTTGCCACGCTTTGATCTCTTGGCGCAGTTGGAGCGGGCGCCGAATGGCTTGAGCATGCGTGAGTTGTCCAAGCGGCTGATGGTGACCGGCGGCAATATCACCGGCATCACCGACCAGTTGGAGGCCGAAGGCCTGGTGGTGCGCGAGGCGCATCCGAGCGACCGACGCTCTTACACGGTCAAATTGACCCCGGCCGGCAAGCGTCAATTCAAGCGCATGGCGGCCACCCACGAACAATGGGTGGTCGAGTTGCTGGAGGGCTGGAGTCCGGACGAAAAAAACCAAGTCTATGGTCTGCTGGCCGGGCTGAAGAGTCATTTGAGTGGCTTGGAGTCGTCGGCATCGGCCGCCTCGGCCGCAACAGCGACCCTCGCTGGCAAGGAAAAAAAGGAATCGCGTCAATGAGTCAAACAGGCATCAATCATCATCTGGCCGAGGGCAACCGGCAGAGTCTGCAAGGCTTTGCGCCGGCGCATTTTGGCTGGCATGTGGACGGCCAGGTGGGGGTCATCACGCTGAATCGCCCCGAGCGCAAGAATCCGCTGACCTTCGACTCCTATGCCGAGTTGCGCGATCTGTTTCGTCGCCTCAGCTATGTGGACGAGGTGCGGGCCATCGTCGTGCAAGGGGCCGGGGGCAACTTCTGCTCCGGTGGCGATGTGCATGAAATCATCGGCCCGCTGACCCAGATGCCCATGCCCGATCTGCTCGCCTTCACCCGCATGACCGGTGATCTGGTCAAGGCGATGCGGGCCTGCCCGCAGCCGCTGATTGCCGCCATCGACGGGGTCTGCGCCGGTGCCGGCGCCATCATCGCGATGGCCTCCGACCTGCGCGTCGGCACGGCGCGCTCGAAGACCGCCTTCTTGTTCACCCGCGTCGGCCTGGCCGGCTGCGATATGGGGGCTTGCGCCATCTTGCCGCGCATCGTCGGTCAGGGGCGAGCCTCCGATCTGCTTTACAGCGGCCGCAGCCTGGGCGGTGACGAAGGTTTGAACTGGGGCTTTTTCAATCGACTCGCCGAGCCCGAGGCCTTGCTGTCCGAGGCGGTCGCCTGGGCGCAGCAGATTGCCAGCGGCCCGAGCTTTGGCCACGCGATGACCAAGAAGATGCTGCACCAGGAGTGGGCCATGGGCGTGGACGAGGCCATCGAAGCCGAAGCGCAGGCGCAGGCCATCTGCATGATGACGCAGGACTTTCATCGCGCCTATCAGGCCTTTGTGGCCAAGCAGCGGCCCGAGTTCAAGGGGGATTGAGCATGAGCCATCTCACGCATCTGGCCTGGCCGTTTTTTGAAGACAGACATCGCCAACTGGCGACCCAGCTGGAGGCCTGGTGCAGCGAATTTCTGCACAGCGGACATGGCACCGATGTGGATGCCGAGTGCAAATCGCTGGTCAAGGCCTTGGGACAGGGCGGCTGGCTGCGGCATGCCATAGCCGGCACCGCCCTGGGCGGCGCGGCCGAGCAGATCGACACCCGCGCCATTTGCCTGCTGCGTGAGACGCTGGCGCGCTACAACGGCCTGGCCGACTTCGCCTTTGCGATGCAGGGCTTGGGTTCGGGTGCCATCTCTTTGGCCGGCAGTGACGCGCAACGTCGGCGTTATCTGCCGCGGGTGGCGAGTGGTGAGGCCTTGGCCGCCTTTGCGCTGTCGGAGCCAGAGGCTGGCTCGGATGTGGCCGCCATGCAGTGCAGCGCGGTGGCGGATGGCGATGACTATGTCCTGAACGGTGAGAAAACCTGGATCTCCAATGGCGGCATTGCCGACTTCTACATCGTCTTCGCCCGCACCGGCGAGGCGCCTGGGTCAAGGGGCATCTCGGCCTTTATTGTGGACGCCGATCTGGCCGGATTCGAGATTGCCGAACGCATCCAGGTGATCGCGCCGCATCCGCTGGCCCGCCTGCGCTTTAACAACTGCCGGGTTGCCAAGAGCCAGATGATCGGGGCGCCGGGCGAGGGCTTCAAAGTGGCGATGCGCACGCTCGATGTCTTCCGCACCTCGGTGGCGGCGGCCTCGCTGGGCTTTGCGCGCCGCGCCTTGCAAGAGGGATTGCAGCAGGCCAAGAGCCGCAAGATGTTTGGCGGCACTTTGGCCGAGCTGCCGTTGACCCAGGCCAAGCTGGCCGATATGGCCTGCACCGTTGATTCCTCGGCGCTCTTGGTTTATCGCGCCGCCTGGCAGCGCGACCAGGGGCAGGTCGTGACCCGTGAGGCGGCGATGGCCAAGCTGATGGCCACCGAGGGCGCGCAGCGCGTCATCGACGCGGCCGTGCAACTGTTCGGCGGCCGCGGGGTGCAAAGCGGCGAGATGGTGGAGACGCTGTACCGCGAAATCCGCGCCTTGCGCATCTACGAGGGCGCCAGCGAGGTGCAACAGCTGATCATCGGAAGGGATTTGTTGAAATGATTGCCTCGGCCCATATCGATACCTTCACCCGTGACAACCTGCCGGCGCCCGAGTTGTGGCCGGAGCTGATCTTTGAACTGCCCGAGTTGCAGTTCCCCGATCGCCTCAACTGCGCCAGCGAGTTGTTGGACCGTTGGGTCGAGCAAGGCCAGGGCGAGCGTCTGTGTCTGCAGGGCGCCGACGGGCTGCGCTGGAGCTATGCCGAGCTGCAGCGCCAGGCCAACCGCATCGCCCATGTGCTGGTGAGCGAACTGGGCGTGCTGGCCGGCAACCGGGTGCTGCTGCGCGGCGCCAACACGCCGCAAATGGCGGCCTGTTGGTTCGCGGTCCAAAAGGTCGGCGCAGTGGCGGTGGCGACGATGCCGCTGCTGCGCGCCAAAGAGTTGCAGCAGGTGATCGACAAGGCGCAGATCAGCCACGCGCTGTGCGACGCGCGCTTGGCCGAGGAGCTGACGCTGGCGCAGGCGCAATGCCCGCAGTTGCGCAGCATGGCCTTGTTCCACAGCGAGGCCGCAGACGGCCTGGAGGCGCGCGCCGCCCGCCACAGCGATGCCTTTGCCAACGTCGATACCGCTGCCGATGATTGCTGTTTGATCGCCTTCACCTCGGGCACCACCGGTGCGCCGAAGGGCACCATGCACTTCCATCGCGATGTGATGGCGATCTGCCGCTGCTGGCCCTCGCATCTGCTGCGTCCGCAGGCCGACGATGTTTTCATTGGCAGCCCGCCCTTGGCCTTCACCTTTGGCCTGGGGGGATTGGTGCTGTTCCCGATGAGCGTTGGCGCCTCGGCCGTGCTGCTGGAAAAGGCCTCGCCGGATGCGCTGCTGCCAGCGATCACCAAGTACCGCGCCAGCGTGCTGTTTACCGCGCCAACCTCCTACCGGGCGATGGCGCCCCAGGTGGCTGCGCATGATTTGAGCAGCTTGCGCAAATGCGTCAGCGCCGGCGAGGCCTTGCCGGCAGCCACGCGCAAGCTCTGGAAGGACGCCACCGGCATCGAGCTGATCGATGGTATCGGCGCCACCGAGCTTCTGCACATTTTCATCTCCCACGATGAGAGCAACGCCAAGCCGGGTGCGACCGGCAAGCCGGTGCCCGGCTACCAGGCCTGTGTGCTGGACGACGAGGGTCAGGTCTTGCCGCCCGGTCAGGTGGGCCGCTTGGCGGTCAAGGGCCCAACCGGCTGCCGCTATCTGGCGGACGAGCGCCAGCGCAACTATGTGCTGAAGGGCTGGAACCTGACCGGCGACGCCTATTTGGTCGATGCCGAGGGCTATTACGTCTACCAGGCCCGCACCGACGACATGATCATCTCCGGCGGCTACAACATTGCCGGCCCCGAAGTGGAGTCGGCGCTGTTGGCGCACCCGGCGGTGGCCGAGTGCGGCGTGATCGGGCAGGCCGACGAGGAGCGCGGCCAGATCGTCAAGGCGGTTGTCGTGCTGCGCGAGGGCTTCACGGCCGGGCCCGAGCTGCAGCGTGAATTGCAGGACTTCGTCAAGGCGACGATTGCGCCCTACAAATACCCCCGTGCGATAGAGTTCCGCGCCAGCTTGCCGCGCACCGAAACCGGCAAGCTGCAGCGATTCCGCTTGCGCTCGCAAGCGTCCTGATCGATGTTCAAACCTGTGTTGGAGACCTCCATGACGATGAAGAGTTCGATTCTGAGTAGGACCGTGGTGTTGACGGCTTGCATGGCCCTGGCCAGCGGCGCGATGGCGGCCGACAAGGTCAAGGTCGGCATGCTCAGTACTTTGTCCGGCCCCGGCGCCGGTCTGGGCGTGGACATCCGGGACGGTTTCAATCTGGCGCTCAAACACAGCGGCGGCAAGTTCGGTGGATTGCCGGTCGAGATGGTGATTGCCGATGACCAGCAAAACCCTGAGGTCGCCAAGCAGACCTCGGATCGCCTGATCAAGAAGGACCGTGTCGACTTCATGACCGGCATCGTCTTCTCCAACATCATGCTGGCCGTTGGCCCCAGCGTGTTCGAGAGCAAAACGCCCTACATCAGCGCCAATGCCGGTCCCTCTCAGTACGCCGGCGAACAGTGCAATCCCTTCTTCTTCAACGTGGCCTGGCAGAACGACAACCTGCATGAGGCGGTTGGCAAGACGGTGCTCGACAAGGGTTTCAAAAAGGTCGTGCTGCTGGCCCCCAACTACCCGGCCGGCAAGGACGCGCTGGTCGGCTTCAAGCGCTTCTACAAGGGCGACAAGGCGGTGGTCGCCGATGAGATCTACACCAAGCTCGGCCAGCTCGACTACGCGGCCGAACTGGCGCAGGTGCGCGCGGCCAAGCCGGACGCGATGTACATCTTCCTGCCCGGTGGCATGGGCATCAACTTCATCAAACAGTTTGTCGGCGCCGGTCTGTCCAAGGACGTCACCTTGTTTGGCCCCGGCTTCTCGGCCGATGAGGACGTGATCAAGGCGGTGGGCGAGCCGATGCTGGGCATGTTCAACAGCTCGCACTGGGCCCACGACATGGACAACGCCGCCAACAAGAAGTTTGTGGCCGATTTCCAGAAGGACTATGGTCGTCTGCCTTCGCTGTACGCCAGCCAGGGCTATGACGCGGCGCTGCTGATGGACGCGGCCGTGCGCGACGTGAAGGGCAAGATCGAGGACAAGCCGGCCTTGCTGAAGGCGCTGAAGGCCGCCAAGTTCGCCTCGGTGCGCGGCCCTTTCAAGTTCAATAACAACCAGTATCCGGTGCAGGACTACTACCTGCGCATCATCGGCAAGGACGCTCAGGGTCGCGTGACCAACAAGACGCTGGGCAAGATCTTTGAGAACCACGCCGATGCCTATGCGGCTTCGTGCAAGATGAAGTGAACGCCTGAGCATGGACTGGATTCTTGTCACCGAGCAGGCCCTCAACGGCCTGCAATTCGGACTGATGCTGTTCTTGCTGGCGGCCGGCCTGACGCTGGTGTTCGGCATCATGGACATGATCAATCTGGCCCATGGCTCGCTCTATATGGTGGGGGCCTACTTGGCCGCCGCCGTCTTCCAGGCGAGCGGCTCCTTCGTCCTGGCGGTGCTGGCCTCGCTGTGCGGCACCGCCGTTTTCGGCATGCTGCTTGAGATGACCTTGTTGCGCCGGCTTTATCAGCGCGATCACCTGTCGCAGGTCTTGGCCACTTTCGCGCTGATCCTGATTTGCAATGAGGGTGTGCGCATGATCTGGGGCGCGCAGCCGGTGATGCTGAACACGCCGGCCGCCCTGTCGGGGCCGGTGCAGTTGTTGCCGGGCCTGATGTATCCGGCCTATAGGCTCTTGATCATCGCGGTGGGTTTGGGCGTGGCGGCTTTGCTTTATGTGCTGGTGACGCGCACGCGCATCGGCATGTGGGTGCGGGCGGGAGCCTCGAACCGGGCGATGGCCACGGCCATGGGTGTCAATATTCGCTGGCTGTTCACGGCGGTGTTTGGCTTTGGCGCGGCGCTGTGCGCCTTGGCCGGCTCCTTGCTCGGTCCCTTGCTGGCGGTGCAGGTCGGCATGGGCGAGAGCATCTTGATCCTGGCCTTTGTGGTGATTGTGATCGGCGGCATCGGTTCGATTCGCGGCGCCCTGGTCGGTGCGCTGTTGGTCGGTGTGGTCGACACCTGCAGCCGCACCTTGCTGCCGGCTTTACTTCGACATTTGGCCTCGGCCGAGGCGGCCGCCAATCTGGGCCCGGCGCTGGCCGCCATCCTGATTTATGTGCTGATGGCCGGCGTCTTGTTCTGGAAGCCGCAGGGACTGTTCCCGGCGCGCGGGTGAGGGGGAGAACCGATGCAAGTCGCAAACAAGCCAAGCAGTCTCTTGCAGCACCGCGGCCTCAGGCCCTGGGCATGGCCGCTGCTGCTGGTCTTGGCGGGCCTGCCGCCGCTGTTGGCCGCTTTTGGCATGGAGTTCTATGTCGGCGTGGCCAGCCGCGTGCTGATCTTCGCCATCGCCGCCTCCAGCCTGAATCTGATCCTGGGCTTTGGCGGCATGGTCAGCTTTGGCCACGCGGCCTTTGTCGGCCTGGGCGCCTACACGGTCGGCATCTTGATGGACGCCGGCGTTCAGTCGGCTTGGATCGCCTGGCCGGCGGCGATGCTGGTCAGCGCGCTGGCTGCCGGCCTGATCGGTTGGGTCAGCCTGCGCACCCGGGGTGTTTACTTCATCATGATCACGCTGGCCTTTGCGCAAATGTTCTATTACCTGCTCGTCTCGCTGAAGGCCTATGGCGGCGACGACGGGCTGCCCTTGAGCGGGCGCAATGTCGTCGCGCCTTGGCTCAGCCTGCACAACGACGCTCAGTTCTATTGGCTGCTGCTGGCTCTGGCGGGCCTGCTGATGGCGGGGCTGACACGGCTGATCAATTCCCCCTTTGGCCAGCTGCTGCAGGGCATCAAGGAGAACGAGGCTCGTATGCACGCGCTGGGCTGTCGCGTCTTTGCGGTGCAGTGGCAGGCCTTTGTGCTGGCCGGTGCGCTGGCCGGCTTGGCGGGTGCCTTGCTGGCGAACCTGAGCGGGCTGGTGACGCCGCACACCTTGCATTGGTCGCAATCGGGTCAGCTGATGATCATGGTCATTCTTGGCGGCGCCGGCACGCTCTGGGGCGGCGCCCTCGGCGCGGCGGTCTTGCTCTTGCTGGAAGAATTGTTGTCGGGCTACACCCTGCATTGGCAGATGGCCCTGGGCCTGCTCCTGCTGGCGGTGGTCTTGCTGGCGCCGCAGGGTTTGGCGGGCATGTTTGCGCGAGGACGGGCACGTCATGGCTGAGTCGCTGCTGAAGGTTGATCGCCTGGTCAAGCGCTTTGGTGCCCTGGCCGCCACCGACGAGGCCTCCTTCGAGGTGCATCCGGGGGAGATCCATGCGCTGATTGGCCCCAATGGCGCCGGCAAGACAACGCTGATCCACCAGATCTCGGGCGCCTTGTCGCCCGACGCCGGCCGGATTCTGTTCCAGGGGCGCGATGTCAGCCGGGTCGGCATGGCCGCGAGGGTGCAGGCCGGCCTGGTGCGCTCCTACCAGATCACCAGCATCTTCAAGCGCTTCAGCGTGCTGGACAACCTGGCCCTGGCCTGCCTGGCGCGTCGCCCCGGTCAGCCGAGTCTGTGGCGGCGCGCCAGCGCCGATGCACGGCTTTATGAAGAGGCCCAGGCCTTGGCCGAGCAGATCGGCCTGACGGCACAGTTGCAGCGTATTGCCGGTGACTTGGCCCATGGCGAGCAACGCGCGCTCGAGGTGGGCCTGGCCCTGGCGGCCCGGCCCAGCCTGCTGCTGCTGGACGAGCCGATGGCCGGCATGGGGCCGGACGAATCAGAAAAAATGGTCGCCTTGTTGCAGCGTTTGAAGGGCGAGGGGCAAGGCCTGACCTTGCTCTTGGTGGAGCACGATATGGAGGCGGTGTTTCGTCTTGCCGATCGGATCTCGACGCTGGTCTTCGGCCGCATCATCGCCAGCGGCACGCCGCAGCAGATCCGCGAGCACCCCGAGGTCAAGCGCGCCTATTTGGGCGATGAAATGGAGGCGGCGCTGTGACGGCCTTGCTTGAAATCCGTGATTTGCAAGCCGGCTACGGCGGCAGCCAGGTCTTGTTTGGCTTGGACTTGACGATCGAGGCCGGCGAGGTGGTCACCCTGCTGGGCCGCAATGGCATGGGCAAAAGCACGACCTTGCGCTGCCTCTGCGGTTGGATGAAGCCGAGCAGCGGCAGCATTCGCTTTTGCGGCGAGAACATCAGCGGCTGGTCGGCCGACCGCATCGCACGGCTGGGCCTGGCCATCGTGCCCGAGGGCCGGCAGGTGTTCCCGAATCTGTCGGTGCGCGAGCACCTGAGCGCCTTCGCGGCGAACCGCAGTGGGGCGCAGACACCTTGGGATGTCGAACGGGTGTTTGACTTGTTCCCGCGCCTGCGCGAGCGCAGCGCCAATATGGGCAATCAGCTGTCCGGCGGTGAGCAGCAGATGCTGGCCATTGGCAGGGCCTTGGTCACCAACCCGCGGCTGATGATTTTGGACGAGGCCAGCGAGGGCCTGGCGCCCTTGATCCGCGAGGAGATTTGGCGTTGCCTGGGCCTGCTGCGCGAGGCCGGGCAGACCATATTGGTGGTGGATAAATACGTGCGCCGGCTGATCCGCCTGGCCGACCACCACAGCATCCTCGAGCGCGGCCATGTGGTCTGGCGCGGCTCCTCGGCCGAGTTGGACGCCGACCATGCGCTCTGGCAGCGCTACCTGGGAGTTTGAGCATGCACACCTGGGTCTATCAGCGACAGCAATTGGTGCGCTTCGGTCATTGCGACCCGGCCGGCATCGTCTTCTACCCACGCTATTTCGAGATGCTGAACGCCCTTGTTGAGGACTGGTTTACCGAGGGCCTGGGCGTGGACTACGCGCAGCTGCTCGGGCCGCGTCGCGTCGGCATGCCGACCGTGCATCTGGCCAGCGAGTTCAAGCGCGTCAGCCGCATGGGCGAGCGACTGACCCAGCGTGTGGCAATCCGCAAACTGGGCCGCACCTCACTGACGCTAAACGTCCATTTCGACGGACCCGCGCACAGCCCGCAGCTCGATGATGGTCGGGTGGCCTTTGAGCAGGTCTTGGTCTGCACCAGCCTCGACACCCACAAATCCGAACCTTTTCCGCAAGATCTGCGCGCCGCCCTGGAGCGCGCCCAAGGAGTAGCTGTATGACGACCCCCAGCCCTAAGCAAGTTCTTCAACCGGCCGACTGGGCCATGCCGCGTGGCTATGCCAATGGGGTGGCCGCCAGTGGACGGACCGTCTTTGTGGCCGGCCAGATTGGCTGGAACGGCCAGTGCCAGTTCGAGAGCGATGACTTTATCGATCAGGTGCGCCAGACGCTGCTGAACATCCGGGCCATCCTGGCCGAAGCCGGCGCCAGCCCGGCCCATATGACACGGATGACCTGGTATTTGCTCGACAAGCGCGAATACCAGGCCCGCGGCCGTGAGGTCGGCCAGGTCTACCGCGAGGTGATGGGCGCCGAATACGGCGTCGCCATGGCGGCGGTGGTGGTGGCTGGTTTGATGGAAGACCGGGCCAAGGTCGAGATCGAAGTCACCGCCGTCGTGCCCACCTGATCACGCTGCGTACCAGGGCCAAGGCCCAACCCGATTCCTATTTTTGAGAGACCCACAAGATCATGAGCAAAGCCACTTTTCATTGGCACGACCCGCTGCTGCTGAACGAACAACTCAGCGACGAGGAGCGGATGATCCGCGACGCCGCCCAGGCCTATTGCCAGGAGCGCCTGGCCCCGCGCGTGCTGGAGGCCTTTCGGCATGAGCGCACCGACCTCGAGATCTTTCGCGAGATGGGTGCCATCGGCCTGCTTGGCCCCACCATCGCGCCCGAGTACGGTGGCCCCGGACTCAGCTATGTGGCCTACGGCCTGATCGCGCGCGAGGTGGAACGGGTCGACTCCGGCTATCGGTCGATGATGAGCGTGCAGAGTTCGCTTGTGATGGTGCCGATCAATGAGTTTGGTAATGAGGCCACCAAGCAAAAGTACCTGCCCAAGCTGGCGACCGGCGAGTGGATCGGCTGCTTCGGCCTGACCGAACCGAACCACGGTTCCGACCCCGGCAGCATGATCACGCGGGCCAAAAAGGTCGATGGCGGCTACAGCCTCAGCGGCGCCAAGATGTGGATCACCAACTCACCGGTGGCCGATGTGTTTGTGGTCTGGGCCAAGGACGATGGCGGACAGATCCGCGGCTTTGTGCTGGAGAAGGGCTGGAAGGGACTCTCGGCACCGGCCATCCACGGCAAGGTCGGTCTGCGCGCCTCGATCACCGGCGAGATTGTCATGGACGAGGTCTTCTGCCCGGAAGAAAACGCCTTCCCCGAGGTGCGCGGCCTGAAGGGGCCGTTCACCTGCCTGAACAGCGCCCGTTACGGCATTGCCTGGGGAGCGCTGGGCGCTGCCGAAGACTGCTGGCACACCGCACGCCAGTACACGCTGGACCGCAAGCAGTTCGGCAAACCGCTGGCGGCCAATCAGCTGGTGCAAAAGAAGCTGGCCGATATGCAGACCGAGATCACGCTGGGCCTGCAGGGATGCTTGCGTCTGGGTCGCATGAAGGACGAGGGCACGGCGGCGGTCGAGATCACCTCGATCATGAAGCGCAATAGCTGCGGCAAGTCACTGGAGATCGCCCGCACCGCGCGCGATATGTTGGGTGGCAACGGCATCTCGGACGAGTTCGGCATCGCCCGCCATCTGGTCAATCTCGAGGTGGTCAACACCTATGAGGGCACGCACGACATCCATGCGCTGATCCTGGGCCGCGCGATGACGGGCATCGCTGCTTTTTAGCCCTTGCGGGCTGGACCTTGTCGAAGACAAGCTCCGGCCCCAATTGATTCAGCGGGTTTCTTGCGGGCTGGACCTCGTCGAAGACAAGCTCCGGCCCCAAGCCACTCAACGCTTCCGCCGCGAACTCAGGCGTCGCTCATCCGGTCGGCTTCAGCTACATCGCTGCCGGCCGGGCGTGGTTTACGTACGCCGGGCTTGGCCAACAACTCCAGGTAAAAGGACTCGGCCTTCTCGGCTGCATAGGCGTTGATGCGCGCTGTGATGGCGCCGAATTCAATCACCTCGGCGGTGGCGGGGCTGCTGCCAAAGCGGCAGTCAAAGTCCCAGAAGTCCACGCCCACTGGGCGGGTCTTGTTCTGTTCGCGTTTGATGTATTTGCGAATCTCGTGCTTGATCGCCTCCAGGAGGCGGTCGGGGTGTTTGCCTTCGACCTGCAGTTGGAATGTTTTTTTCATGTCGGGCCTAGGTGGCAGTGGGCGGCCGGTGCCAAAGGCAAGCGGCAGCCACGGGTGGGAGAAGTGGAAGGCGGGCAATGTTTCGCCCGGCAAGTGCCGCCAATTATCGGACCATTGCGCCGTTGCTTAATTTGGCGCCGATGAGACCGTGCAAGCATGCCTAGACGGGTGCGCATATGCGGCGATACTGCGTTGTAATGATTTCAATCGTTCGGGTCCTCGCAAGCTCTTGTGACAGCCGGCCACGGCTTTTGCTCTGCAGCTGTTTTGGGGGCACCGGCGATGCAGCCCCAGGTTGATGGAGACGTGAGCAGACCGCCTGTATTCCCTGTCATGCCTTGGCCCATACTCTGGGTCTTGGGCCGAATTCCGGGCCGGGGTTTTGGCCTGGCCTCCGTCCTGTTGCTGCCGCTGGCCCTGCTGCTGAGCGCCTGCCGTCCGGAGCCGGTGGCGGATTCAAATGAGCCTGCCCGGCAGACAAGAGCCTCTCCTGCCAATCAAGCTTCCACGGTCACGGTGTCGCCTCTGGACGAGGCCTTGGGGGCTCGCTTGGCGGCCATTGAGCGCCTCGGCCCGATCCGGCCGCGTGAGAACGATGCTGCCTTGCTGGCTTTATTGAGGGATCTCAAGCCTGGCAGCAGCGAGTGGATCGAGGTGAAGTCCTTGCGCGGCAATGTCTTTGCCGAGCTGCGTGCCACCGAACGGCTTGAGGCCTTGAATGGCGAACTGCAGGCGTATGAAAACGGGCCGCAACAGCCGGCGGTGCGTTTGGCGATGGCGCTGCTGCGCGCGCAAAGGCTGCAGCGCGAAGGCAAGAACGTACTGGCCTTGAAATCGCTGGACTTGGTCTGGCAGACCGCCGAAGGGCAGGCCAGCCTGCCACTGCGCTCGCGCTGTTTTTCGCTGATGGCGGGCATGCTGGCGGACTCCGGCAATGTCGAGGCCGCCATCAAGGCTGGGCTGGAAAACCTCCGGCTGGCGCAACAAAGCCAAAGCAGTTGGCGCCGCGCCGGTAGTCTGGCGACCTTGGCCTATGTCTATCTGCGCGCGCAGCAGCCTGAGCGCGCCCTGCAGGCGGGCCAAGAGGGCTTGGAGCAGGCCTTGTTGGACCCGGAGCCCTTCTTGATGTACCGGGTGCACAACGCCCGCGCCATTGTGTTTGCCGAACTGGGCGAGGCCGAAAAGGCCGAGAGCGCCGGTCGCCAGACCCTGGACTTCGCTCGCCAGACCGGTTCACCCAATGTCTTGGCCTTGGCCCTGGGCAATAGCGCCGATTATTTGATGCGCCAGGGCAAGTACCCGCAGGCGATGCGCTGGTCCCAAGAAAGCTTGGCGCTGGCCTTGCAATCCGGTGACCTGCTCAGTGAGGGCTTGGCTCGGCTCAATATCGGTTTGGCAAAAATTGCGCTGAAGCAGGTCGAGGAGGGCAGGCGCGAGGCCTTGAAGGCCATTGCGATGGACGAGGCGCAAGGCCAGCGCGCCGCGGTGGCCGAAGATTGGCGCGAGCTAGGCGGCTATCTGGAGCGGGCCGGTGAACTGGCCGGGGCCATCGATGCCTATCACCGCTACCGGCTGCTCAGCGACCAACAATTGCGAGAGGACAGCCGCAAGGCGGTGCTGGAGTTGCAGGCCGGCTTTGATGACGAGCGCCAGGCCAAGGAGATCATCCTGCTGGATCGCGGCAACAAACTGAAGGCCGAGCAACTGCGCGCGCGCGACCTACAATTGCGCCTGTGGTTGGCGCTGGGTGCTTGTGTGGTCTTGCTCAGCGTGTTTTTGGTGCTGGCCTACCAGCGCATCCGTGCGAGCAACCGGGCCTTGGCCCGCAGCAATGCCGAGTTGCGCGTCCAAGGGGAGCGCGACCCCTTGACCGGTTTGGCCAATCGCCGCCATTTTCAGAGTGCCATCAAGCGTCTGGCCGATCAAGGAAAGCTCAGTGGCACGGTGTTCTTGATCGACATTGACCATTTCAAGCGCGTCAATGATGTGCAGGGGCATGCGGCCGGAGATGCGGTGTTAGTCGAGGTGGCACGTCGTTTGCGCGCCGTTTTGCGCGAGGAAGACCTGGTCGTCCGGTGGGGCGGCGAAGAGTTTCTGATCGTGGTGGATGGCCGCCAAGTGGCCACGGCCAATACCTTGGCCCAGCGCCTGTTGGACCAGATCGGCCGCGAGCCGGTCAGCTACGCGCAGCAACAGATCTTTGTCACGGCCTCGATCGGCTTTGCCAGCTTCCCGGTGGCACCGAATGCTCTGGCGGTGAGTTGGGAGCGAGCCATCGATTTGGTGGATACGGTCATGTACATGGCCAAGGCGCATGGCAGAAACCGGGCCTACGGTATCGAGGCCATGGTGGCCGAGGACGACGCGGCCTTGGCCCTTGTGGCGGCGCGCATGGAAGCGGCCTGGCATGAGGGCGCGGTGAAGCTGCTGGCCCTGCATGGGCCGTCGCGGAGCGAGGAGGGGGGCGCATGAGCAGAGGCAATGTGGCTGGCACGAGGTGCTTCTTTCGGCTGGGCGGGCTGCGTGGCCTAATGCCCTATGCCACCGGACTGGCATTGCTCGTGGGCCTGTTGAGCCCGATCGCGGAGGTAAGCGCATCGGCGAACCCGGTCGAGTCAGGTTTTGATCTCGAATTGGATGCGGAATTGAGTCGCTTATTGCGTCTCGGTTTTGACAAGCCCGACAAGGCCCTGCAGGCCTTGCAGCAGTTGCAGCGCATGCCGGTGCACCAGGGCCATCAGCCGCAATTGCGCTTGGCCGAGGGACGCTTGCAGGTCTTGGCGGGTGATCTGGATGCGGCTCAGGCCAGCGCGAGCAAACTGGCGCAGGACGGCATGGGTTCGAGCGAAGGCGTGTTGCTGCTGCAGGCCGAGATCAAAGAGCGCGCGGGCCAGACGGGTGAGGCCGCCGAGCTTGCGCAACAGGCCTGGCTTGCGCTGGAACCGGCTTGCGCGCCAGCCAGCGGCCGAGGTGTGGTTCAAGACCCAAGCAACTTCTGTGACTTCAGGCTTGCGTGGTCGGCGCTGCGTGTGCTGGGCCGCAGTCAGTTGAAAGAAGGCCGCATTCCGCTCGCGCTGGCCACTGCTCAACGCAGCCTTGATCTGGCCGAGGGCGGCGCCGACCCCTTGTTGTGTGCCTTGAGCCTGGCCCAATTGGCCCTGCTGGAAACACGCCAGCAGCAGCCCGAGCGGGCGATTGAGCAAATGGCGCTGGCGCAGAAAAAGGCGCAGGGCGACACGCTGACCTTGGCCCAGCTGAAGAACTTTGAGGCCAATCTGGCCGCCTCACGGGGCGACAGCCGTGCCCAGCTGAAGGCGCTGGAAGAGGGCCTGCGCTTGGCGTCCGAACTCGGGGCGGGGCGCCTTTCGGCGCAATTGCTGGCCAACCAGGCCGATGCTTTTTTGCAGTTGCAACAACCCGCCAAGGCACTTAGCCTGGGGCGACAAGCCTTGGGCGAATTGCTCCGCTTCAAGGACGTTCGTGTTGAGCGCAGCACCCGCCTGAACATTGCCCTGGCCTTGATACAGCTGGGGCAGTTTGACGAGGCTAGGCGCGAGTTGGCCCGCGGGGCGACGCTGCGAGGCGAGCAACCCGACCAAGGCTTGCGCGCCCAGGAACTGCAGGAGCTGGGTGAAGCCTGGGCCAAGGCCGGGCAGTCCAAGGAGGCGATCGCGCTTTTCCATGAGGAGCGCAAGCTCAGCGCGGAGCTGGTGGCGCAGAACCGTGAGAGCGCGCTGCAACTGTTGAAGATCAAGTACGACAGCGACCGCAAGCAGCGTGACCTGGAGCTGTTGCAGCGTGAGCGCAGTCTGGTGGACAGCCAATTGCTGAACCGCAAGTTGGCCCAGCAATTCGGCATCGCGCTGGCCTTTTTACTGGGTCTGAGCTTGCTCTTGGTGGCGGTGATGGTGCAACGGGTGCGGGCCGCGCAAAAGCGCCTGAAGGCGAATGAGCTGCTCTTGCGCGCGCAAAGCGAGCGTGACCCGCTGACCGATTTGGCCAACCGACGTCACTTGTTGGCGGTGATGGCCTCGCAACCGCAGGCGGAATTCAGCGGCGCCTTGTTGATGGTGGACATCGACCACTTCAAGCATGTCAACGACGAGTACGGGCATGGCGCCGGCGACCAGGTGATTTGCGAGGTGGCGCGGCGCATCAGCCATGCGGTGCGCAGTGTTGATCTGGTGGTGCGTTGGGGCGGCGAAGAGTTTTTGGTGTTTGCGCCCGACGTGACTCCGGAGCATTTGAAGCAATTGGCGCAGCGCATCCTGGATGAGGTGGCCTATTTGCCCATACAGATCGAAACCGGACCCTTGCGGGTCACGGTGTCGGTGGGCTTTGCGCATTTCCCCTTGCCGCCGGCGATGCTGGACCTGCACTGGGAGCAGGCGGTCAACTGGGCCGATATGGCGCTCTACACCGCCAAGTCGCGCGGCCGCAACCGGGCCATGGGCATTGCCACCGTGGCCGCGGGCGATGCCGGTGCGCTGATGCAGATCGAGGCCGACTTCGACGCGGCTTGTTCATCCGAGCGTGTCCGCTTGGTCGAAGTGATAGGCCCGGCAGCGCTTTGATAAAAATCGGGTCCAAGGGTCAGCGCTAGTGCCGCTGCACCAGTTGAGGGCGTAGTATTTTCGGCAGCACATCCATTCCGACCCAGGCGGCGTCAGCCCATGATGCTCGGCCGAGGGGCGACAAAGGAGATTGCCTTGCGAGCGACCGAGTCAGCCGATCCGAGCTACTTCCACAAGGTGGTGGACTGTCAATGGGCTTGCCCTGCCCATACCCCGGTGCCCGAGTACATCCGCATGATCGCGGCCGGCCGCTACGCCGATGCCTATATGGTCAACTGGGCCTCCAATGTCTTCCCTGGGGTGCTGGGGCGCACCTGTGACCGCCCTTGTGAGCCGGCTTGTCGGCGCGGCCGGGTCGAAGAAAACAATGGCACGGGCGAAAAGAGCCGTCCCGAGCCGGTGGCGATCTGCCGGCTCAAGCGAGTGGCCGCCGACCTGAAGGGCGATGTGCAAGCCCGCATGCCGCAGCGCATGCCGAGCAATGGCAAGCGTGTCGCCTGCATCGGTGCTGGGCCGGCCGCACTGACGGTGGCGCGCGATCTGGCGCCGCTGGGTTATGCCGTCACGGTCTTTGATGCCGAGGCCAAGGCGGGCGGCTTCATCCGCACGCAGATCCCGCGCTTTCGCCTGCCGGAGGCGGTCATCGATGAGGAGACCGGCTACATCCTTGACCTGGGCGTCGAGTTCCGCGGCGGCCAACGCGTCGATTCGATGCGGGACTTGTTGGCCGAGGGCTATGACGCCGTCTTTGTCGGTTGCGGCGCGCCGCGTGGCCGCGACCTCAACATCCCCGGCCGTCGCGAGGCCGCGGCGCAAATCCATATCGGCATCGACTGGTTGGCGTCGGTCTCCTTCGGCCACGTCGACAAGGTGGCGCCGCGGGTGCTGGTGCTTGGCGGCGGCAACACGGCGATGGACTGTTGTCGTTCGGCTCGCCGTTTGGGCGCCAGTGATGTGAAGGTGGTGGTGCGCAGCGGCTTCGATGAAATGAAGGCCTCGCCCTGGGAGAAGGAAGATGCCCTGCACGAGGGCATCCCAATCCTGAATTGCCATGTGCCCAAGGCCTTTGTGCACACCGAGGGCCGCCTGGTCGGCATGATGTTCGAACTTGTCGAAGCGCGGCTCGACGAGCAGGGTCGGCGCCAGTTGGTGCCAACCGGCGCGCCCGATGTCTTTCTCGATTGCGACGAGGTTCTGCTGGCCGTGGGGCAAGAAAACGCCTTCCCCTGGATCGAGGCCGATTGCGGCATCGACTTCAATCGCTGGGGCCTGCCGAAATTGGACGTAAGCAGCTTTCAGTCGAGTCGCCCCGAGGTGTTTTTTGGCGGCGACGCCGCCTTTGGCCCGAAGAACATCATCACCGCGGTGGCGCATGGCCACGAGGCGGCCGTCTCGATAGACCGTTATCTGCACGGCGAGGCCTTGAGCCTGCGTCCACCGCCGCAGCACAATTTGGTCTCGCAAAAGATGGGCATCCACGAGTGGAGCTACGACAACGGCGTTTCCAATGATGAACGCTTCAAGGTGCCCTGGGCGGCGGCCGAGAAGGCGCTGGCCAGCATCAAGGTCGAGGTGGAGTTGGGCTTTGATGCCGCCACCGCCTTCAAGGAAGCCGAGCGCTGCCTGAACTGCGATGTGCAGACCGTCTTCAGCCCGCCGGCCTGCATCGAATGCGATGCCTGTGTGGACATCTGCCCGACCGACTGCATCACCTTCACCGCCAACGGCGAGGAGGCAGAGTTGCGTGGGCGGCTGAAGGCGCCGGCCCTGAACGAGGCGCAAGCTCTGTTCGTCTCGCCCGAGTTGAAGACCGGGCGGGTGATGGTCAAGGATGAAGATGTTTGTCTGCACTGCGGCCTGTGCGCCGAACGCTGCCCGACCGGGGCCTGGGATATGCAGAAATTTCTACTCAACACCAGCAAGGCCGGCCCGGCCTGTCGTGATGCGGTGATTGCGAGCCAAGCGACAGCCTCGGCCAGCGGAGCCCAAGCATGAAGCGCCTCGAAGCCCTGAATGACTTTGTCATCAAGTTCGCCAATGTGAACGGCTCCGGCTCCGCCTCAGCGAACGAGTTGTTTGCCAAGGCGATTTTGCGCATGGGCGTACCGGTCAGCCCGCGCAATATCTTCCCCAGCAATATCCAGGGCCTGCCGACCTGGTATGAGGTGCGGGTCAGCGCGGCCGGCCACCTGGGGCGGCGTGGCGGCATTGACATGATGGTGGCGATGAATCCGCAGACCTGGGCACAGGATGTGGCCGAGATCGAGCCGGGCGGCTATCTGTTCTACGACAGCAGCAAGCCCATGCCGGCCACTGCGTTCCGGCCCGATGTGCATGTGATCGGCATGCCGCTGACGGCGATCTGCAATGCCCATTACAGCGATCCGCGCCAGCGCCAGTTGTTCAAGAACATTGTCTATGTCGGCGCACTGTCGGTTCTGCTGGGCTTGGATGCCGCGCAGATCGAGCGTTTGTTCGGCGAACAGTACGCCGGCAAGGAGCGCTTGTTGGCCTCCAATGTGCAGGCCCTGCAACTGGGGCGGGACTATGCGCAGCAGCATCTGGCCGGCTCGGTTGGCCTGCGCGTCGAGGCGCTCGATCCGCAGCAGGCAGTGGGCGAAAAGATCTTCGTCGATGGCAATAGCGCGGTGGCCTTGGGCCTGGTTTACGGCGGTGCCGCGGTGGCGGCCTGGTACCCGATTACGCCGTCGTCTTCGGTGGCCGAGGCCTTCCAAAAATACTGCGGCAAATACCGCGTCGACAAGGCCAGCGGCGAGAACCACTACGCCATCGTGCAGGCCGAGGACGAAATCGCCTCGATCGGCATGGTGCTGGGCGCCGGTTGGAACGGCGCGCGCGCCTTCACCGCCACCTCGGGTCCGGGCGTGTCGTTGATGACCGAATTCATCGGTCTGGCCTACTTTGCCGAGATTCCTGTCACCATCGTCAATGTGCAGCGCGGCGGGCCGTCCACCGGCATGCCGACGCGCACCCAACAGGCCGATCTGCTCTCCTGTGCCTATGCCTCGCATGGCGATACCAAGCATGTGCTGCTCTTCCCCGAGGACCCGAAGGAGTGCTTCGATCATGGCGCCGCGGCGCTGGATCTGGCCGACCGCCTGCAGACGCCCATTTTCGTCATGAGCGATCTGGACATCGGCATGAACCAGCGCATGTGCGCGCCCTTCGAGTGGGACGATGGCCGGCGCCTCGACCGCGGCAAGGTGATGACGGCTGAGGAATTGGAGGCGGGCCACGATTTTGGCCGCTACAAGGACGTCGACGGTGACGGCATTCCCTGGCGCACCCTGCCGGGCACCCATCCGAACAAGGGCGCCTACTTCACCCGTGGGACGACCCGTGACGCTTATGCGCGCTACTCGGAGGCCGGGCCGGACTACCTCTACAACGTGCGCCGCTTGCTGGATAAATTCCGCACCGCGGCCGATCTTGTGCCGCAGCCTGTCTTGCAGCCCGCGGCGCGCCCGACCCGGCTCGGTGTGCTGTACTTTGGTTCAACCAGCCCGGCCATGAGCGAGGCGCTGGAGCTGCTGGCGAGCGAGGACATCGACCTCGATGCGATGCGCTTGCGAGCCTTTCCGTTTCCGGACTCGGTGGCGGCCTTCATCGCCGCGCATGATGCCGTTTTTGTGGTGGAGCAAAACCGCGACGCGCAGATGCGATCGATGCTGGTGAACGAGTTGGAGGTCGACCCGGCGCGCTTGTTGCCGGTCTTGCACTTTGATGGCACGCCGATCACCGCGCGTTTCATCACCGGCGCCATCACAAGGGCCGTGCATGCCATGGCGGTCAAGCCGCTACGTTCTGTTGGACAGAATGACTAGCCCCGGGAGACCGCCATGACTTATCTCGCCAAACCCCGTTTGCATCACCCGACGCTGGCCCGCAACAAGGTCGGCTACACCCGCCGCGACTATGAGGGCCGGGTTTCGACGCTGTGCGCCGGCTGTGGCCATGATTCGATCTCGGCCGCCATCATCCAGGCCTGCTGGGAGTTAGACATCGAGCCCCACCGGGTCGCCAAGCTGTCCGGCATTGGTTGCAGCAGCAAGACGCCGGACTATTTTCTCGGTGCTTCGCATGGCTTTAACACCGTCCATGGCCGCATGCCCTCGGTCTTGACCGGTGCCAATCTGGCGAACCGGGAACTGCTCTATCTGGGCGTTTCCGGCGATGGCGACTCGGCCTCCATCGGCCTGGGGCAGTTCGCCCATGTGATGCGGCGCGGCGTCAATATGGTTTACATCGTCGAGAACAATGGTGTTTACGGCCTGACCAAGGGGCAGTTCTCGGCCACCGCGGACCGAGGCTCCAAGTCCAAGAAGGGCGCGATCAATGCCGACTCCCCGGTGGACCTGATTGGCCTGGCCCTTCAACTCGGTGCCAGCTATGTGGCGCGTGGCTTCTCCGGCGATAAGGAGCAATTGGTGCCGCTGATCAAGGGCGCGATGGCCCATCAGGGAGCGGCCTTCATCGACGTGATCAGCCCCTGTGTGGCCTTCAACAACCATGCCGGCAGCACGCGCAGCTATGACCATGTGCGCGAGCATAACGAGGCGGTCAGCCGGATCGATTTCATCAGCCCTCGCGAGGAAATTACTACCACGGTGGCGCCCGGAGACTGTGTCGATGTCGAGCAGCACGACGGCACGGTCTTGCGCCTGCGCAAGCTGCATACCGATTACGACCCCGCCAACCGGGTCGCGGCGATGGCCTATGTGCAGGCCTTGCAGGCGCAGGGTGAGGTGGTGACCGGGCTGCTCTATGTCGAGCCGGATGCCGAGGACATGCACGCCGCGCTGGGAACGCCGGCGCGGCCGCTCAATCGCCTGGCCGAGGCCGAGTTGTGCCCAGGATCGGCTGTGCTGGCGAAGATCAACGCAGGGCTGCGTTAACCTCCACATCAGTCACCTCGCCAGCCGTCGCGCGAGCCCCTGACGCCTTATTCGCCCGCTTGGGCGAACTCCTTCTCATGCAACCAGGCCGCATGCTTGACGGTGCGGCGGGTCTGGCTCCATTCCTCGATCATGGCCGGCGCCAGCTCGCGCAGCTTTTCCAACTGCCCGGGCTTGACCGTGTTGGCCGCCAGCTCGATGCGGTGACCATTCGGGTCATGCAGATAGATGGATTGGAAGATCTCGTGGTTGGTCGGGCCGACCACGTCCAAACCCATCGCCACCAGCTTGGCCTTGGTGCGCGTCAGGGTGTCCACATCCTCGACCTGGAAGGCCAGATGCTGCACCCAGGCAGGCGTGTTCTCGTCGCGGCCCTGTGGGGGCGAATCCGGCAACTCGAAGAAGGCCAAGACATTGCCCCGACCGGCGTCGAGGAAGATGTGCATATAGGGATTGGGCTCCTTGGTCGAGGGCACATGGTCCTCGGAGATGGCCAGCAGCAGATCCATGTCCAGCGCGTCTTTGTAGAACTGGATGGTTTCCTTGACGTCGCGGCAACGGTAGGCGACGTGGTGAATGCCTTGGGTCAACATGGTGTTTCTCCTGTGAGATAGATGGCGACTCGAACCGAAGGGGCTTGACTGCTTTAGATGACGCCGCGGCGTTCTTGGTCTTTTTCCAGCGAGCGGAACAGCGCACCGAAGTTGCCCTCGCCAAAGCCCAGGTTGTTGCTGCGCTGGATGATCTCAATAAAGATCGGGCCGATGATGTTCTTGGTGAAGATCTGCAGCAGATAGCCCTGCTCATCGCCGTCCACCAGCACCTGGTGGTTCTGGATGCGTTGCTTGTCTTCGCGCACGCCGGCGACGCGGTCAAACACCTCGGCGTAGTAATCGGCGTCGATTTCCAGCGTCTCGATGCCGCTGCCTTGCAACTGGTCCAGCGAGCCGAGGATGTCGTGGGTCAGGAAGGCCAGATGCTGAACGCCGGGGCCCTTGTACTCGCGCAGATACTCGGCGATCTGGTCCTTGTCGTCCTTGGGCTGGTTGATCGGGATGCAGAAGGAACCATCGGGCGAGCGCAGCGCGAAGCTGGTCAGGCCGGTCTTGGCGCCCTGGATGTCGAAGTAGCGCACCTCGGTGAAGCCGAAGATGCCCTTGTAGAAGGCGGCCCATTTGTCTTGCTCGCCGGGCGGCACATTGTTGGTCAGGTGATCGACGGTCAGGAAGCCCTTGTCCGGCTGAATCAGCGGGGCGTTCAAGGCCACAAAGTCGCGCTCGTAGATGGAGGCTGGGCTGCCGGTCGGCTCGATGAAGTAAATGATGCTTTCGCCGATACCCCAAACGGCCGGGTAGGGGTGGTCTTTCATTGCGTCGTCCACGGCAACGGCGCCGCGCGCCACGGCTGCGGCCAGGGCGGCTTGGGCGTTCTCGACGCGCCAGCCCATCGCGCAGATCGACGGGCCGTGCTTGCGGGCGAACTGGGCCGAGTGGCCCTCGCGCTCGCCATTGAGCAGGAAGTGAATGTCGTTCTGACGGTAGTAGCTGATCGCTTTTTGCGGGTGGCGACGCAGCTTGGAAAAGCCAAAGGACCAGAACAGGGCGTCCAGTTGCTCCAGGGTCGGGCCGCAGAACTCGGTGAATTCAATGCCGGTCAGGCCGATGGGGTTGGTGGCGCTTTGCTGAGTCATGAGAGGGTCTCCGTGATGGCTTGGGCTTGAAATGTCGTCACACCTGGGTGTCGAATGACCGCGATTCTTCTAGGGCTTTGCTTTCAATAAAAGCGAATTTCTTTGGCTTTGTTGATCAATAATTTAGATCATGAAGCTCGATCTTGAATCGCTCGCCGCGCTCGACGCCGTCGTCAGCCACGGCAGCTTTGCCCGTGCGGCCGAGTCCTTGCACAAGGTCACCTCGGCCGTCAGCTACCAGGTCAAAAAACTGGAGGATCAGCTCGGTCTGACCCTGGTCGATCGCAGCGCCTACCGCGTGCGCCTGACCGCGGCCGGTGAGGCAGTGCTGGCCGAAGGGCGAAAGCTCTTGCGGCAGGCGCATCAGGTGGAGGCCCTGGCCCAGCAACTGGCCTCCGGCTGGGAGGCCCGCTTGCTGGTGGTGGTGGACGGCATCTTGCCTCTGGCCGATACCTTGCGGGCGCTCAAGCGTCTGGCCGATGAGGGCGTGCCCACCCGGGTGCAGTTGAAGATCGAATTTCTCGGCGGGGTGCAGTACCGCTTTGAGAAGGAACAGGCTGATTTGATGCTGGTGAAGGCCTACCAACCCGCCAGTCAGCTACTGGCGCAGGCGCAGGCCGAGATCGAATGCGTCCTGTGTGTCGCCCCCGAGCACCCCTTGGCCGCGCAGCCGGGTCCGCTGAGCCTAGACGACCTGCAAGCGCATGTGGAATTGAGCGTGCAGGACAGCAGCGACCGCAGTGGCAATATGAGCAGCCATGGCGCCGATCGCCATTTGTTTGGCGGCGAGCGCGTGTTCTATCTGTCCGGTTTCGTGGCCAAGCGTCAGGCCTTGCTGATGGGCATGGGCTTTGGCTGGATGCCTCGCTATTTGGTCGATGAAGCGCTGGCGGCGGGGCAATTGGTCGAGTTGCCCTTCGCGGGCGGTTCTCGCTTCAGATTCACGCCCTGGTTGGTGCAGCGCCTGGACCGCCCACCGGGCCGGGCGGGGCGGCGCTTGATTGAGTTGCTGGCCGACGCTGATGCCGATGCCGATGCCGATGCCGGTGCCGGTGCCGGTGCCGGTGCAGATCTTCGGCGATGATTTGCCCAAGCCATAGAAACCGGAGCCTCTATCTTGATTTCTCATATTTACCTGGGCATCAGCGACTTTGAGCGGGCCTTCGCCTTTCATGCCGGCCTGATGGCCGAGCTTGGCCATGTGCTGAGATTTCGTGATGACGATCGGGCTTGGGCTGGATGGCAGGCGCCGAATCAAGCGCGGCCGCTCTACCTGATCGGCAAGCCCTTTGATGGAGACGCTTGCGCACCGGGCAACGGCCAGATGGTGGCGCTGCTGGCCGCCACACGCGCCACCGTAGACCGGGCCCACGCGCTGGCGCTCGCCCAGGGCGGCCGCTGCGAAGGTGCGCCTGGCCTGCGCCCGCACTACCACCCGGACTATTACGGCGCCTATTTCCGCGACCCGGACGGTAACAAGATCTGTGTGTGCTGCCATCAAGCCGAGGCGGCCTGACTCGTCATTCAGCCTTGCTCTGCACCTCATCCTGCACGCGCTGCATGAACTTTTCTTGCTCCAGTTCGCGCAAGATTTTGCTCAGCCGGGGCAGCAGGTCCGCGTGGCTTTTGTGCAGATAGTGATAGACGGGGAAGCTGGCCAATGGCGGTGACAGCGGGTGAATGCCCTCAAGCTTCAGCGCCCGCAAGGTGGCCAGCCCAGAAATCCGGTTCATCAACACCAGGTCGCAGCGGTCTAGCATCAGCTTGCTGAAGGCCTGCCGCATGCTGGCCACCGTTTCGAAACGCATGCCAACGGTGTTGTCCTCGATGATCTTGATGCCCTTGATGAAGTCGAATCGATAGGGCCGCAGGCTGTCCCAGCCCTGGAGGTTGATGTCGGACCGTTTGCTGAAGGCGACGATTTCATAACGCATCAGCGCCACGGGCACCATCAAGAGATTCGGGTAGGCTGTTTCCAGCCCGGCCTTGCGATAAAGCTCACCATCGGTCTGGCCGTTGTTGGCACTGAGCAGGGAGCGCTCACCGGGCATATGGATCACTTCAAGCTGCAAGCCGGCCCGTTTATAGGCCTCATGCAGCACTTGGGCGGCAATGTTTGCGGCGGGATCCTCGTCCAGCAAGGTGGACACGCGCATCACGGCCTGGGCGCGCGGGCGGGCGCCAAAGCCAAGTAAACCGGTCACGATGAGTAGGCCACGGCGTCTCATCTTCTGAGCCTTCCCTGTGCACGTTGGACGCGACGCTTCGAGTATCACCGAAGGCGAAGGATTTCGGAATGGTTCAGGTCTAGGGCTTAGCGCTCAGCGCTTGCGGCGCAAATGCGTCAGCTTGTCCGGGTTGCGCACGATGTAGATGGCGCTGCACTTCAGATCGGGGCCGATATCGAGGGCCACTGTTTGCAAGACGCTCCCATCGTTCAGTTCGATCACATATCCGGGCAAGCCGTTGACCTGCGCTGGTCTGAAACTCATCAGCGAGGGGTCAAAGCCGCGCGCGAATCCAACCAGCGCACGGGCAATCCGCAGGCCACCGTGCAGCGGGTAAGGCACCGCGGTGGCGCGGCCGCCGCCGTCGGTGAGCAGCAGCGCTTCTTCGCTGAGCAATTGCGCCAGGCCCTCGACATTGCCGCTGAGCAGGGCGCTGACAAAGGATTGGCGCAGGCGTTCGCCTTCCTCGTGTTTGACCTCGACGCGGGCGTGGTCGGCGCGCACATGGTTGCGGGCGCGACTGGCCAATTGCCGGCAGGCTGCTGCACTGCGTTGCAGGCGCTCCCCCACCTCTTCGAAATTCAGATCGAAGACGTCGTGCAGCAAAAACGCCGCACGCTCCAGCGGTGAGAGCCGCTCCAGCGCCAGCATGAAGGCGACCGACACATCCTGCGCGAACTCGGCTCCGACTTCGGGGCTCGGCGACCAGTCCATCGCCTCGTCGACCAAGGGCTCGGGCAGCCAGGTGCCGACATAGTGCTCGCGCTGCTGGGCCGCTGAGCGCAGCTTGTCCAGGCAGAGGTTGGTGGTCAGCCTGGATAGATAGGCGCCGGCGTGCTGAACCTGTGTCGCATCCACCTCGGCCCAACGCAGCCAGGCCTCTTGCACCATGTCTTCGGCCTCGGCGCGGGAACCCAACATGCGGTAGGCCAGCGCGCGCAGGCTGCGCGCATGCTCGCGCTCAAACTGCTCGGCTCGCTCGCGCTCGCGCTCGGCATCCTGCCGGCTGACCGGCTCGGAATTCATCGGCGCAGGCCTATGCAGATCTGCACCGATTCGGGCCCCAGATATCGCTCGAAGTCGTGCTCATAGGCGCGTGCTTCTGCGTCGGGCTGCTCGAAGTACTGCCAGACCTTGCGCCAACCGTCGATCAAGGCCGCAGGCATGGGCCCCTGGCAATCAAAGACCAGGTAGTCGCTGGCCGGAATCAACACCCGTCGATGCTCGAGCGCCGACTCTTCGGCCTGTGCCGGCGCTGCGCCCTCCAGCAGCTTGACGCCGGCCAGCACCGAGTACTCGGCCAGATGGCGGTCCGCATAGTCGAAGTAGACGCCAAAGACTTCTGACGGTTGGGAGACGCTGTGGTTCGCGGCCGTGGCCAAGCCGCTGGCGGCGAAGCGCTGCCACAAAGGGCCGATGCGGCCACCTTGCGGGTCGAACTCATCGGCATTGCAGGTGCGGCAGGCTGGGCCCATGACCTGGAAGCTGGCGATCGATTCGCGTTTCATTGTGTAGGCTCCGGTTTCAGGCTGAGGCGGGCGCAACTGTGGCCGACGCCGAGTGCATGTTTCATGGCAGGAAAGCTGCGAGCCACCACCACGGCCAAGGCCAGGCTGGCCATGGCGCGCGGGCCATGCAATTGCGTGACTTCGGCGCGCAGTGTAGCCAGCGCAATGGAGTCGCGAGCGAGCGCAGCCTGAGCGTAGCGCCAAGCCAGTCGCATCGGCGGCGACATCGCCGCGGCGTCTTCTGCGATCAATGCGTTCAGCAGCGGTGTCGGCACGCCGGCCTCCTGTGCCATATCCAGCATCAACTGGCTGCAGGCCCCGCAGTCCTCATGCCGGGTGGCGGCGAACTTGGCGGCGAACAGCATCTCGGGTGGCAGGTCTTGCGCAAAGGCGCTGAGGCCGAAGAATTCGCTGAACTGCAGGAAGGCTTGAGGGCTGAGTTCAAACAACTCACGCACATAGCCCAAGTCATAGTCGTAGCGCCGCTCGAAGCGCGCCAGACTTGCATGGGTCAGCGCCCGCGCCAGGGACTTGGGCAAGTGCTGGAACAAGACCTTAAGCATGATTGAAGCCTCCTGCAGCGGGGCTGCCTTGGCCGCCCAATGATTGGTGAGTGTTTGACTTCGGTGGCCAGGCCAGGGCTAGCGCCGCACCGGCGGCCAGGCCTACGCCGGGCAAATCACGCAAGAACTGACCCCAGCCACACAGGCCGACGGCCAATTCCCACAGATGCACGCCGGCATGCAGCAAGAGAAAACCAGCGCCAATCAAAGCCGCCGGAGCGCCTTGCGAGGGGCGCCAGGCGCGCCAGATCAGACCGAGGCCGGCCATCAGGTAGGCGCAGCCGATGTCGCGCACAAAATGCGGGTTCAGCGGCCCGGTCAGCGCGACGCCGGGCAGGCCTTGGTACCAAGTGCCGGGGGGCTAGCAACATCGTCAGTCCATTGGCGGCCAGTAGCAGGGCGAGCAGGGCGCGCAGCAGTTGAGGAATCAGGTCCATCGGTATGGGCTCAAAAAGTGGTTCATGCCCCTAAGACGAGACAGCACAGCCGGCTGTGACATTGGCGATGAAACTTTTTTCAGCCGGCCCCTGGCGTGGTGACTTTGCTGAAGGTTTGAATGGGCTTTGGGCCTTTGTGCATGCAGATTTGGTGAGGCAGATCACGAAATTGTCGAAAACATCCAAAGCCTAGGGTTGACGCCGCTGGGCGCATGTCGATAAGCCCTGTACAAGCCGGGCTGCAGGGAGCAAAAAACATAATTGGCCGACCGCCTCCTAAGAAAATTAGTTCGAGGAGAAACCCAGGTGAACGATCTTCATGTGCCTCATGAACCGCAGGCCTATGCCGCGGTGCTGCGGGCTGCTTCGCGTGCGCTCTTCTTCGTCCCCAATCTTCGGCGCGCCGTGGTCATCACCGACCAAGACGGCTCTGTCCATGTGCGAGGCGACAGCTGCAAGCTAGAGGCTTCGATCGGGGTTGACCTGCACCCGCGTCAGGTGCCGGCGTTGCGCGAGCGGCTGCAGCAACTCGGCGTGACGGTGTTCGGCAGCGAGTCCGAGTACGCGCAGGCGCAGACCCCCTAGCATTCGCTTTCAACAGCTTGAGATGCTTTAGCGGCCTGGGCGGCTGGCCTTCAATCAGTTGCGGCGCCGAGTCGCCCTCGGCAATCTCCGCCGCCAGGGCCATGCGCTGGTCCGGCGTGATAGGCTCAGGCGACCAGGTCTTGATCAAGCACATCACCCAATTGCTGCGCATATAGGCGCAGTCCAGCGAGCGTGGTGGCGCATGTACTCTCGCCTGACAGCTCAAAGCGTTCGGACAAGGCCAGACCGAAATCCGCGAAGTAGATCCGTCCCCCATCGGTAAGTGAATTGCCACGGGGGGCATCGCCATGAGCAGGCCCAAGTCGTTCAGCTCCGGCAGCTCGCACCTGAAGTTGTGTTCGAGCATGGTCGCCGCGGCCTGCATGGCCTTTGGCCCGGCCGCCATCGGCGCAGCGTCGGCCCTGTCCTGCCAGATGGCGCTCATGCCCGCGACGTCGTTCAATGCTGCGGGTACGGCCGGGGCCGCTGGCGACGCCGCGCCCGCCAACTCGCGCCAGACGCCAAGGCCGGGCGAGCCGACATTGCGATGAAAGGGGCTGGGTAGGTCTAAGGGATTGGCGGTGGACAGGCCGTGTTCTGCGCGCCGCTCCTACTCGGTCAGGCGCACCCGCGTGGCGAGAACCAGGCATCCATCGATCGCAGGGCTCCGCCTGCTGCCGCCGACGCCGCAGCCAAGCCGCATGGCGCCGTCGACCAGGCGGCTCCGTTGCTGGTCGCTGAGCAGGGCCAAGGCGCAGGACATCTTGGCGTAGCGTTCGAGGCGTTGTGCATGGCTTGAGATCGAATTCATCGGATGACACCGGCATCAAGGGAAATCCCCAGGCGCAAACTTCCGTCTATCCTTGGCGGAGCGGCTAGCCTGCAAGGCTGGCAATGTGTGCCTCGCAAGTTCTTGCATCACGGATGCGTGCCGGGCCTATCCAAGACATGGTTTGAAGAAGATGAAGATGAAATCAAAGACAAACATTCGCTGCCTGTCCGTCTTGTTGCAGGCATGCCTGCTCAGCGCGGGGGCGCAGGCCGAGGGTTCGCGCCCGCAGGCGCAAACCCAAACCCAAACACAAACCCAGGCACAGCTGGCCTCCGGTCTGGATGCCAGTGGTTTTGACAGTGCCATGCGGGCTCAGGATGATTTGTTTCGTGCCGTCAATGGTACGTGGTTGAAGCGTTATGAATTGCCGGCAGACAAGGCTCGCTTCGGCAGCTTCATTCAGCTGCGCGACCTGTCCGACGAGCGCGTGCGCGCCATCGTCGAGGACTTGGCCTCGCGCCCCGATGCCAAGCGTCCGGTGATCGGCAGCTTGGAGCAAAAGGTCGCCGACTATTACGCCGCCTTCCTAGATACTGCCGCCATCGACCGCGCGGGCCTGAGTCCCATCAAACCAGCCTTGGCACGCATTGAGGCCATCAGCACGCTGGCGGAGTTGGCGCAGTGGCAGGGCGGCGTTCAAGGGCGCTTCTCCTTGCCAATCAATCTGAATGTGTCGCCGGATGTGCAGCAGCCTACCGTCAACCGGGTGTCGGCCAATCAGGGTGGCCTGGGTCTGCCGGACCGTGACTACTATCTGAAGACCGAAGACGCGCGCCTGGCCAAGGCCCTCAAAGCCTATGAGCAATACCTGGAGACCTTGGCGCGCTTGAGCGGCGAAGCCGAGCCTGCCCAGGCGGCCCGCCGCGTCTTGGCCTTGGAAACAGCCATTGCCAATGCGCATTGGGAGCGGGTGCAGCTGCGCAACCCGGCCAAGCGCAACAACCCGATGAGCGTGGCCGAGTTGCAAGAAAAAGCGCCGGGCTTTGACTGGGCCTTGCTGATGCAGTCCGCCGGCCTGGGCGGGCAGGGCCGTTTGAATGTGGGTCAGCCCAGCACGGCCACGGCGCTGGCGCGGCTGTATGCCGACTTGCCGCTGGCCGATTGGAAGCTCTACTTCAAGCTACGCACACTGGACGATGCGGCTTTGAGCCTGCCGCAAGCCTTCCGTGAGGCGCGCTTTGCGCTGCGCGATCAAACCTTGACCGGCATCCAGGTGGAGATGCCGCGCTGGCAGCGCAGCATTGCCGAGCTGAACGGGGCGCTGGGCGAGGGCGTGGGTCAGCTCTATGTGGCCAAGCATTTTTCGCCGGCGCACAAGGCGCGCATGCAAGCGCTGGTCGACAACCTCTTGCTGGCCTACCGCGATTCCATCGAGGGCTTGGACTGGATGAGCCCGGCCACCAAGGCCGAGGCGCAGCTCAAACTCTCCAAATTCATCAGCAAGATCGGCTACCCCGAGGTCTGGCGTGACTACAGCGAGTTGAAAGTCTTGCGCGCCGACCCCATCGGCAACGCCGAGCGCGCGGCAGCTTACCGTTGGCAGCGACAGCTCGCCCGCGTCGGCAAGCCGGTGGACCGCAAGGAATGGAGCATGACGCCGCAAACGGTCAATGCCTCTTACAGCCCGACGCTGAATGCCATCACATTCCCGGCCGCGATTTTGCAGCCGCCGTTCTTTGATATGGCGGCCGACGACGCGGTGAACTACGGCGCCATCGGTGCTGTCATCGGCCATGAAATCAGCCATGGCTTTGACGACAGCGGCAGCCAGTACGACGGTGACGGTGCCTTGCGCAACTGGTGGGGCGAGGCGGACCGCAAGGCCTTTGAAAGCATCGCCGACAAGCTGGTGGCGCAGTACAACGGCTATTCGCCGATTGCCGGCAAGACGGTCAACGGCCGCTTGACCCTGGGCGAGAACATCGCCGATCTGTCCGGTCTGCAAATCGCCTACAAGGCCTATCGCCGCTCCTTGCAGGGCAAACCTGCAGCCAAGATCGACGGCTTCACCGGCGAGCAGCGCTTCTACTACGGCTTCGCCCAAGTCTGGCGCGGCAAGGCCCGCGATGAATGGGTGCTGCAGCAGCTCTTGTCCGACCCGCATTCACCGTCGGAGTTCCGCGCCAATGGCACGCCGATCAACCACGATGGCTTCCATGAGGCCTTTGGCACCCAGCCGGGCGACAAGATGTTCAAGCCCGCAGACCAGCGGATTCGAATCTGGTGAGGGTGTTAACCCCGGCCGGGTGATGCCTTGTCTCCGGCCCCGCCGCAGCCCAGCGTTACGCTTCTTTTTCTTCTTTGAAAGCACTGCATGAGCAATCGCCATGGCAAGGCCTTGATCGTCGCCCTGTTGCCTCTGATGGCCTTGTTGGCAGGTGTCAGCCAAGCGGCAATGACCGACGCGCCCCCGTCAGCGCCGACCCTGCCCCGCAAGGGCGTGCTCGGCGTCGGCAGCAAGGCGCTCGATGAAGCCGCGGCAAAGCCGCTGCTTTTATCGGCCGGCGAGGGCCTGTTGGTGACCCTGGTGCTGCCGGGCTCCAGCGCCGAGCAGTTGGGCCTGCAGCAGGGTCAGGTCTTGCTGAGCGTGAATGGCCGAAAGTTCAGTCGTCACGAGGAATTGGGGGCCTTCACCCAGACCTTGCGGGCGGGTGATCGCATTGAGGTCGAGGTGCAGGATGCCGCGGGCAAGCGCCAGACTCGCCAAGGTTTGATTCAGGGTCGGCCCTTGGAGAGCTCGGCATTTGGCGAGGTGCGCTACGGCGCCACGGCGGTGGACCTGGGTCTGCTGCGCACGATCAGCCATATTCCCAAACACGCGCCGGGCACCAAGCTGCCGACGATCTTCTTCCTGCAGGGCTATACCTGCGACTCGCAAGACTTCGGCGCCAACCCTGAGCATTCGGTGCGGCGCCTGATCGACGACTGGGTGCGCGCCGGCTACGCGGTGCACCGTTTCGAGCGGCCCAATATTGGCGACAGCCGAACCAGCAAGGACTGCCGCGACATCGACTACAGCGAGGAGCTGGCCCTGCATCAGCAGGTCTACCGCCAGCTCTTGAGCGAGGACTATGTGGACAAGGCCAATGTCTTTCTATTCGGGCATTCGCTCGGCAGTGTGACGGCGCCGCTACTGGCCGAGGTGCACCAGCCGCGCGGCACGATGGTCTATGGCGTGGTGGCACGCTCGTGGTTTGAATACTTCTTGGACATCAGCCGCCTGCAGTCGGTGTTGGCCGGCAGCACCCAGTTGGAGGCCGAGAGCGAAGTACGGGCCCTGATCCCGGTTTACTACGAGTGGCTTGAAAAAGGCCGCAGCCCAGCGCAGATGAAGAAAAGCGACCCAGCCTTGGCCAAGTCGCTGGAGGCGCAGGGCGGCGCCTTGAATGTCAATGGCGACTATGTGTTTGGCCGCAGCTATAAGTTCTGGCACAGCATGAATCAGCGCCCTATGGCACAGGCCTGGAGCCGGGTCGGCGGCAAGGTGCTGGCCATGCATGCACAGTTCGACTTGCAGGCCATCAGCCCGCGCGATGCCGAGTTGATTGCCGCCACCGTCAATGAAAGCCATCCCGGTCAAGCCAGTTTCGCCCTGGTCTCGGGCGCCGAACATGCTTTCTTGAAGGCGGACTCCTACCGCGAGGCGCGTGAACAGATGGCCCCGGATCGCGCCATGGCGAGTCTGCAGCAGCGTTACAACCCGGCCATTGGGCAACTGACGCTGGCCTGGCTGAGCAAGGCCAAAACACCCTGAATCGAGCTTGCCGCAGACGCTGAGCAGGATGGGGCTGCTTTCGGCGACCGAGTTCCGCGTTTATGGCGTGCCAATCAAGCACCACGGCCGCCAAGAGACCTTGGTCGCCCAGCTAGGCGACAAGATACTGCCGGAAGCAACGCAGCGGATTCAGATCTGGTGAGGGCGTTGCTTCAGCCCCGGGCTGCAAAGGCCCGGGGATAGCGCCGGCCGTACCAGTTCTTTACCTGCTCATGGTCCAAACGCAGAAATGGGCGTAAATCCGGCACCGCCAGCAAGAGCAACCCGCTGCCCAGAAAACCAGCCGCCAGCAGCAGGTAAACCGAGGCCACAGACCCATGCTGCAGCAGCCCACCGGCCAATGTGGGCGCTAGGGTGGCCGCAATTTGCGCCACGGCGAGGTGGACCGCGGTCATGCGTGATCTGAAGTGCTCCGGCATCGCCAACATACGGTGGGTCTGGCCCACCAACTGCGTGACCGAAACGCACAGGCCCATCAGTGCAAATAGCATGACCAAACCTGGCGCCCAGTCGCACAAGCCGACCGCCGCGACGGCGAGTCCGCATACGGAAATGGCGCCAAAGATGGCCCGTACCCGGTCCAGGCGCTGAATCAGGCGATCGGCCAGACCCGCGACCCCGAGCAGCAGGCCCAGGGACAGCGCTGCAGCACAGGCGCCAAACCAGATCGCCGAGAGCTGCAGCGATTGCAGGCGCAAGGGCAGCAGCATGCCCGTGGCGGGCAGATAAAACACCATCATCAAGGCGCCCGCGAGCGTCCACCAACGGTCGAGCGGCACACCCCATTTGGCGCGCAGGCCCGCCATGATGTCTTGGCACCAAGTGGTGCCGGCCGTAGCCTTCACTTGAAAGCGCGGCTCGTTCAGTTGAAACGCCGCCAGCATGGCGATGCCGAACAAAAACGACACCACAGTCAGCGCCCCAGTCACACCCCCAAGCGCAAGGGCTGTGCCACCCAGGCCTGGCCCCAACAAGCCACCGAGCGCCTGGGCACCACGGCGCAGCCGTATGGCCTCCGGCAGCGACTTGGTCTCGACCAACTCCGGCAAGATGCTGGCCTGCGCCGGCAAAACGATGGCATTGGCCAGCACCGAGAGCAAGCTGCAGGCGCAGATCAGGGCCAAGTGATAAGTGCCGCCCAAGGAGAGCAGGTAAAGAGTCAGGGCCTCAATCAATAAGCAGACCTTGCCCAGCCGGATCAGTCCTCGTTTGGGCCAGCGGTCGCCCAGCGGCGACATCAGCGGCATGGCCAACAGCGAGCCCAGGGCTGTCACGCCGCCATAAAGCGTTATATCGACGGCACCGCCGTTCTTTGAAATCCACCAGAGCAGGCTCACTTGGGCTGCCGCAGCGGCCAGCAAGCCGAGCAGTTCGGTCAGCAGTAACAAACGCATCGAAGAGTCGCACGCTTGGATGCGACGAAAGATATGCAACATGAACGGGCTTTTCCTTGTGGTCTGTTGGCAGATCAGTCTAGGAAAGCTGCCCCTTGGCGTTAAGACGCAGCGAAGCCTTAAATGGATGGATACAGCGCGCAGCTGTATCGATGAAAAATGCTCGGTCTGTATCGATTCACGGGCGGCGAAGCGGTTATCGTGTCGAGCCTTGGGTGTTGAGGCGCGGCGGCCGTTCTGTGCTTTGACATGCAGGGGCTTTGACCTTTCTGGCTTTTCACCTTTTGAGCCTTTGTGAATTCCCGCGCTTATCGCTATCGATCGCTTGCCGCGAGGCTGGCCGAGGATGTTCGGGCCGGGGTCTATCCACCCGGCGCCCGGCTGCCCTCGGTGCGCCAGCTCTGCGCCGACCATGGCGCCAGCCTGGCCACCGTTGTCCATGCCTTGCATGATCTGGAAGATGCCGGCCTGATCGAGGCCCGGCCAAGGCAAGGCTTTTTCGCGAGCAAGGCGCAAAAGGCCGCGCCCGCTCCGGCGAGTCTCGTTTCGATGGAGTTGGCCGGACGGCGTAAACGCTTGATGGAATTGGCGGCCTCGCAGCCGGACTGTGTTTCGCTCGGGCATTTGGCCTTGCCCGCGTCTTTGCTTCCTATCGCAACGCTCAGGCGCTTGATGGCACGTGAGTTGCGTGTCGACCCCGCCGCCTTGGCGGGTGGCACGGTCTATGGGACGGAGCGGTTACGTCAACAACTGGCCTTGCGCGCGCCGCGAATGGGCTGCCAGTTCAATGCGGAGGACATCGTCGTCACCCAGGGCGAGGGTGAGTCGCTGCAACTGTGCCTGCGCTTGCTGGCCGAGCCCGGAGACCTGATCGCCGTGAGCAGCCCTGCGCCGCTGCGGGCCCTGGAGCTGATTGCGAGCCTGGGTTTGCGCGCCCTGGAAATTCCAGCCGCTAGCGAGGGCGGCCTGTCTATTCCAGCGCTCAGCCGCGCCTTGGCCGATCACAAGATTGCTGCATGCCTGACGGAGCCGAGCTTTTACCGTGCCAGCGGCGGCTTGATGAGCGAGGCCCAGAAGCAGGCCTTGACCGACTTGTTGGCTCAGCATCGCCTGCCCATGATCGAGTGCGACATGATGGGCGAGCTCTACCGTGGGGCGCATCGCCCTCGGCCTTTGAAGTCTTTTGATCGCGAGGATTGGGTGCTGTACTGCGGCAGTTTCGCTTGCATCACCGGCACGGGCTTCAGCTTAGGGTTTGTGGTCAGCGGACGTTGGCGCTTGCCCTTGCGAGCGGCGCGTGCTGTGCACGGCGAACTGATTCCTCGGCTCAGCGATCAGGTGCTGACCGCTTTCTTGGCCAGCGACGCCTTCGACGTGCACTTGCGCAACTTGCGTCAGCGCTTAAAGAGGCAGGTGAAAGCCTATGAGGAGGCCGTGTTGGCCCAATTCCCGGTGGGCACGCGCGTGAGCAGTGGCGAGGGCGGCTATGCGCTATGGGTCGAGCTACCGGGCCATCTGGATGCCTGCAAGCTGCTGGAGCGCGCGCGGCAGCAGGGCTACAACTTTGTGCCTGGCGCGGTGTTCAGCTTGGGAGCGCAGTTCGACCACTGCCTGCGTCTGACGGCCGCGCATCCGCTAGACGCGGCGCGGGAGCAAGGGCTTCGCATCCTGGCAGAGCTTGCGCAGGAACTTGCTGCAGCTTGAAGCGAGCGGCCGCCTAGACGCTGAGCAAGACTGCGCTGCTTTGGGCCAGCAGCTGCAGTTGCAGATGACCCTCGCTGAAGCTGAATTCCTGGCCCCAGGCCGCCTGCCATTGCTTCACCGGCACCGGTAACTGCCACACTGGCAAGCGAAGTGAAACGGGCGCGGCGCCGCGGTTCACCAGGATAAGGCTGGCCTCCCAATCGCTGTGGCGCGCGTAGGCGATCCAGTCAGGGCCACTGGCCAGTGTTTGCACCGCGCCGTGGCGCCATTCGCCGCGGCTTTGGCGCAGGCGAATGAGGGCTTGGTAATGGGCGAACAGCGGCTGATTCCAATGCTCTTTTGCCCAAATGAAGGGGCGCCGGCAGTCTGGGTCCGGCCCGCCGGCCAGGCCGATTTCGTCACCGTAATAGATGCAAGGCGTGCCGGGGCGGCTGAACAGCAGGGTCGCTGCCAGCTTCATGGCGGCCGTGTCTTCGTTCAACAGGGTGAAGAAGCGGGTGGTGTCGTGGCTGTCCAGCAGGTTCAGCTGGGCTAACTGGTTATCAAAGGGAATGCAGGCTTGGGCGCGGTCCAGCCAAGCGGTGAAGGCTGCAGTTGAGAGCTTGATCGGCTGGTAGGCCACGTCTTGGCCGGCCAGCCAGGCTCGCACAGGATGGGCGAAGCCGTAATAGTTCATCGCGCCGTCTTCCTGATCGCCCTGCAGCCAGCGGGTGGCTTCGGAGAAATGCTCGCCCAGCATGTAGGCTTCGCGGTTCTCGGATTTGATGGCTTGGCGGAACTCTTTGAGATAGAAGCTGTTGTTCGTGGCGCCCGAGCCTTCGCCCAGCATATGGATGACGTCGAGCCGCCAGCCGTCGATGTTGTAGGGCGCTTGTAGCCAGCGGCGCAGCACCGAGTCAGGGGCGTCGTAGACGGCCTCTTGCACGCCCTTGGTCGCAAAGTTCAGCACCGGCAGCGAGTCAAAGCCTTTCCAGCCGAAGTGATAGCCCTGCGCATCGAAGAGGTAGAAGCTGCGGTAGGGCGAGTCCGTTGAGGCCTTGGCCTCCTTGAACCAGCGGTGGTTGACCCCGGTGTGGTTGACCACGCCGTCCAAGAGCAAGCGCATGCCGCGCTGATGCAGGGCGCCGCTGAGTTCTTCCAGCGCCGCATTGCCGCCCAGGTGTTCATCGACCTGGCTGTAGTCATCGCTGTCGTATTTGTGATTGCTGCCGGAGGCGAAGATGGGGTTCAGGTAGACGGCTGTGACGCCCAGCTCCGTCTGCAGATAGTCCAGCTTGGCGGTGATGCCGGGCAGGTCGCCGCCGTAGAAGCTGTTGGCGGCGTTGTCCGCGTCCACCGGCGCCTGTTGCTGCGGCCATTCCGGCTGCACGACCACGCGCCCGCCTTGGCCGGGTAGGGCCAGGCCGCGTCGATCGGCGGCCGGCACGCCAACGTAAAAACGGTCCGGAAAGATTTGGTAGAAGACTTGGTCGCGCACCCAAGCCGGTGGCTGCTGGCTGGGATGGACGCGAAAGTGTCGGTCTTCTGGCGGCAGGTGTTCATAAGCGCCGTCGGCCGCCAGCCAGTACTGCGTGCCGTCGGCCAGCACCTTGAAGGCATAGAGCGTCAGCGGGTTGCCGCCGTCCCAGGGCAAAAACGCCTCCCAGCGGTGCAGTTCGGCATTGCGGCCGGCGTAGTACATGGGAATGAGTTGTTCCTCGTTGTCCGGCTGACTGCGTACATAGACGCTGTCGAAATGCTCGCGCTCGCTCAGCAGGCTGAGTCGGCAACCGCTGGTCTCGCGTTGCAGCCAGGGGGCGATCGGGGGATGCACTAGCAAGGGAGCGGACATAGGTGATTTGTCTCGTGAGCAATGCGGCGGATTGTCTGGAGCATGAGGCCCGCTCTGCGTCAGCCCCGGGGGTTGAATGCGGTGGTGGATGCTGGGCTGCAGGTGAGCCGCTGAACCCTGAAGCCTCTTGGTGATGGATACCAGTTTGAGACCGGAGTGGGTTAGTGGCGCTGCCGCATTGCGCCGCTGAAAGCACCTTTGTGCGTGACCCAAATCACGAACCGTAGTGGCTACTAGGGTTTTCCCTTGATGAGCTGATGTTGATCAAAGATAATCAAATACCAGTTGCGATCCAGTTAATGTGTTCGCAACTATTTATCGGCACACCCGCTTGAAAGACGGGGTCGCAAAGCTTCCGGTCTAACGTTTCGAGGAATTACAAATTCCGCGGGACCAAGATAGCGGGGTTGCCAGGCAGACCGTATCCGCCGCTCACCTGCAGTGACTGCTTGATGTGGTCAAGGCTTGTGTGGGCCGCTGGTTCGCAACGGTTTGTTTGTCAGGCATTTCAAGGGGCGGCAACAGCTTGTCGCCCCCCATGCTGCAGCGGCTCTTCACTTGTGTTTCTTTTCCTTGGGCGTGCCTCCGTGGTCACTCGTTGACCGAACCCTGCACGCCCGACGGCTCTTCAAAGCCTTGGCGTGCCCATGTCCGCGCCGCTGGCGCAGGCCATGCCTTGCCAGAGAAATGCTTTGAATATGAGTTACCTGCCTGCTACCGGCTCCACTTTTCATGCCGAACTCCGCGCCAGCTTGAATGCCGATACCTCCGCCGCTGCGCCCGACCTTGCTGCACGCCAGCCGCATGCCAGTCTGGCGCGCCGCGTGGCCTTGGCGGGCGGATTGGGCGTTGCCGCCTTGATCGGCTTGACCTGCCTTGTATTGAGCTTGCAGAGCACACAGGTCGAACGTGAACGCGCGGCCCAACTCGCCGCCAGCGAGGCTTCCGCGGTGGCCCGCATGGCCGACTCCTTCGACAACAGCGCACGCCTGATGGTGGACCGCTTCTACAACACTTTCGCCACCGACTTCAAAGGCAGCTTCAGCCTGCAGGGCGCTAACGATGGCGGCGCGGAATTGCTGTTTGAGGGCCAAAAAATGGCCGGCAACTTTGAGGCGGTAGACCGCTTCAGCCGCAACACCGGCGGTGCCGCCACCATCTTTATGCGCAAGGGCGATGACTTCCTGCGCATCAGCACCTCGCTGAAGAAAGAGAACGGCGAGCGCGCCGTGGGTACCTTGCTGGGCACGGCGCACCCGGCCTACCGCAAACTGATGGAAGGGCAGGCTTTTGTCGGCAAGGCCGTGCTGTTCGGCAAGCCCTTCATGAACCATTACCAACCGATCAAGGACGCCAGCGGTGCGGTGATCGGCATCTTGTTCGTCGGTTTTGATACCAGCGAGTTCCAGCAGTCTTTGAGCAAGCTGAGCGAGAGCGTCAAGCTGTTTGAAACCGGCGGTGTCTATTTGGTGGACCCAAGCGGCGCCAAGGGCCGGCCGCTGTTCAAGGTGCATCCGAGCCTGGCCGGTAAGCCGGTGGCCGAGGTGGACGCTGCGGCCGACGCCTTCATGACCGATTTGTTCCAAAAACCCGAGGGCTTCATGGCCAAGGCGCCGGCCCTGTTGAACAAGGCCAATGACGACGCCTGGGTGGTGGCGCGTCGCAGCGAGGCGACCGGCTTGTGGGTGGTGGCCGAGGTGTCCGATCGTCAAGCGCTGCGTCAGCACTGGAGTGATCTGCGCATGTTGTGGCTGACCCTGGGTCTGGCCAGCATGGTGCTGGCCATCGGCCTGTGGTGGCTGTTGCGCCGCTGGGTCGGTGCGCCGCTGGCCTTGTTGAACGCCGCAGTGACCCGTGTCGCCGGGGGAGACCTGTCGGCGCCGGTGCGGACCTTGCGCCACGATGATTTGGGCGTTTTGGCCGGCAATGTGGAGCGCATGCGCCGGCAGTTGGCACAAACCATTGGTTCGGTGCGCATGGCCACCGACGGAATTTCCACCGCCAGCGCCCAAGTTGCAGCGGGCAGCCAGGACCTGTCGGGTCGCACCGAGAGCGGCGCCAGCAGCTTGCAGCAGATCGCCAGTTCCATCGAGCAATTGACCGGTGCGGTCAGCCAGACCGCTGAGGCCGCACGTTCGGCCACTGCTTTGGCGGTGACGGCCAATCACGCCGCCGAGCAGGGCGGCGAAGTGATGCAGCAGATGATGATGAAGATGGACGACATCAACGTCGCCAGCCGCAAGATCGGCGAGGTCATCGGCACCATCGATGCGATCGCGTTCCAGACCAATATTTTGGCGCTGAATGCGGCGGTGGAAGCGGCGCGAGCCGGGGAGCAGGGCCGTGGCTTTGCGGTGGTAGCCAAGGAAGTGCGCAGCCTGGCGCAGCATTGCGCCGAGTCGGCGCGTGAGATCAAGGGCCTGATCGGCGGCAGCGTCGACTGCGTGGACTCGGGTCTGAAGCTGGTGCAAACCGCCGGCCGATCGATGCAAGACATCGTCAGCAGCATCGCCCGCGTCAATGCCGTGGTGCTGGAGATCAACGCCGCCACCAGCGAGCAGCGCAGCGGCATCGGTGAAGTCAATGCGGCCATCAGCGACTTGGACAACAGCACCCAGCAAAACGCGGCGCTGGTGGAGGAAAGCACCGCCGCAGCGGAGAGCCTGCGCGCTCAGGCGCAGGGTTTGGCCGAAATGGTCAGCAGCTTTCGTTTGCAGAAGGTCTGAAGACCCGTCGCTGCGAGGTCTTGGCTCAGCGCCGCCGTCGCACCAGTTGCACCGCCTCCGCGCGCGAGCCCAGGCCTAACTTGCTATAGGCGCGGTTGATGTGGGTCTTGACGGTGGCGACCGAGACAAACAACTGCGCAGCGATTTGCTCATTGCTGAGCGGCTCGCCGATCAGTCGCAACACTTGCCATTCGCGCAGCGTCAGGCCGAGCGGCGGCACATCAGGGCTTGGGTTGGCTTCGTCGCCGTTATCGGGTGCGGCGGGCTTGTCCGCCGCCGCCGGTGCTTCCAACTGCAGCAGATGGAGCAAGTCATTTGCATGATCGCGTGCGCGTCGGTGGTGGACGATGGCCGGCGTGCTCAGCAGCGCATTCAGCGGGCCGATCAGCTTGGGCGCCAGCCACAGCACATCCATTTCGGACGGCTCTTCTTCGTCCAGCCACTGGCGCAGCGCCAACAGATCCGGTGCCGGCGAGCCCAAGGCTTGAATCAGCTGTAAACGCCGCCACAACAAGGCCAGCGGGCGGGCCTGCAGTTCGGCGCCGAGGACTTGCAACCGCTCGGTCGGCCAGGGGCGCGCCGCCAACAGGGCAGCGCCGGCCTGTAGCACCAAGCGTTCCAACTCGTACAAACTGGCGGTCTCGGCCGGCCTGGCTGCGCCGGCCTCAGCCAAGCTCAGCAAGGCCGGCAGTTCATGGCGCTGCGCGGCCAGCCAGGTCTGTGCGTGCAAGAGCCGGTTGCGCCACTTGAAGCAGTAAAAGGTCTTGCGCTCGCGCGCCTCCAAGTCACGCAGCACAGACGCCGCAGCCTCGGTGCGCCCCTCGGCCAAGGCCTGCATCGCTTGCTCCAGCAACTGGGGGAAGGCGAGATAGTCCTGCTCGGGCCAGGGGGCGTCGAGCGGCCGCAGACCGTGTTCTTGGCGCAGGCGCTGGGCTTCCTGGGCGTACAGCTGCGCGGGGGCGGGCAGGTCTTGTTGCACATGTTGCTCGGCCAGCGCCTGCAGCGCGTCAATTTGCAAGAGCGTGGCCTTGTCGCGGCTCGCGCCCTTCAAGGCCGCGCTCAGTGGGGCAATCGATTCCTGTGGGCGGCCGGCCTCCAACAGGGCCAGGCCCAAGGTGTAGCGAGCCAGCAGGGCGGGTGGGCTCAGATCGTTGGGAAAGGCCTCGACGGCGATCTTGGCCTGCGAGATGGCGCGCGGCGCTTGGTCAAACATTTGTGCGATACGGGCCTGCAGCGTGGCGCGCAGCGCCGGGCTCAGCCCGGGTGCCGCTTGCAGCACCCGCTCGACCGAATGCGGTTCGCCCGCGACTTCTATGGTCCAGATAAAGCGCAGGCCCAGCAATTCACCCTCTTGCAAGCGCGGGTGCAACTGATTGAGGGCCAAGAACTTGCCGACCAGCGCGCGCGCCGGGCTGTAGAACAACCACCAACCGGCGCTCTCCAGCAGGTCGAGTTGCATATCGGGCCGGCCGTGGCTCAGCAGCAACTCGGCGGCGCGAATGGTTTGGCCGGAGTTCAAAAACAGCCGCACCGCGCGGGTCAGCAAGTCTTCATCGACCGGAGTGGGGTTGGCGGCGGCCTCGGTTGCAAAGTCGGTGGCGCTAGCGATCTGCCCCAGCGCCGCCTCGATGTCCCGCGGCGTTTGCGTCAGCAGGGCGGCCAGGGTCAGCGTGTCGAGCGGCCCCAGCAACTGCTGCGCCGCACGCAGGCGCGCGGGCAGGGCGCTACGAGCGTCGGTTGCGGTGAAAGCTGCGGGCTCGGCGATTCGATGGACGGGCGAACTTGGATTCATGCGGGGGAGTGGACAGGCGGGCTCGGCTCAATCCACTGCGGGGGTGGACGCTGCGGCAGGGCACAGTTGCAACAATAGCGCTTGCGTCTCGCAGTCTACGTGGTGGCTGTCGCTTCCGGCCCACGGGCGGCGGCCCGCTTTGTTGCTCAACGGCTGCCTTGTTGTTCCTCTTTGCAGTTCGGCTGCTGCCGGCGGCGCGTTTCTTTCTTGCCCTTGTTGAATGCCGATGCCCAAGTCTGCCTTGTCCCGCGCCCAGCCCTCAAGCCCTCCCGCGCCCAAGTTGCTGGGCCTGGCCTGGCCCTTGTTCATGGAGTTGTGGCTGGCGATTGCGCTCGGTCTGGTCGGCACGGCTTTGGCTGCACGCATTTCGGACGCCTCGGCAGGCGGTTTCGCCTTGGCCAATCAACTCGCCGGCACACTGTTCATCTTGTTTCGCGTGATTGGCGCGGGCGTCAGCGTGGTGCTGACGCAGAGTCTGGGCGCGGGTCGCCGCGACGCGGCCGACGCAGTGGCGCGCGCGGTGCTGGGCGCCAGCAGTTGGATCGGGCTCATCACCGCGCTGGCGGCCTTGTTGGCGGCTGGACCTTTGCTGCGGCTTTTGAATGCGCCGATCGAGGTCTTGCCTTTGGCTCTGCCTTTTCTGCAAGCGCTGGCACCGGCCTTGTTGTTGGATGCCTGGAATGCGTCGATGTCGGCCGTCATGCGCGCGCATCTGCGCAGCCGCGAGGCCTTGATGGTGGTGGTGGTGATGCAGCTCACGCACCTGGGCTTGGCCTTGCCCTTGATGCTGGGCTGGGGGCCGCTGCAAGCGCTGGGCATTCCAGCTTTAGGTCTTCCCGGTTATGCGGTGGCGCTGACCCTGAGCCGCGCCCTGGGCTTGAGTCTGCATCTGATGCTGTGGCGCAGCCGCTTGGGCCTGCGGCCGCTGGCCAGCGATTGGTGGCGGCTGCCGCGCGCTGAGCTCGGCGCGGTGCTGCACATCGGCCTGCCGGGCGCGGCCGAGAACATTGCCTACCGCCTGGCCTTCATGGTCAGCGTGGGCGTGGCCGGTTTGCTGGGCGCTACCGCGCTGGCGACGCAGGCCTATGCCTTGCAGCTGATGGGTTTTGTGATGATGTTTGGCATCGCCACCGGCTTTGCGGTGGAGATCGTGGTCGGCCACATGATTGGTGCCGGCCGCCTGCATGCGGCGCATCAATTGGTGCGGCGGGCGCTGGGGCGGGGCTTGGTGGTCAGTGTGTTGGTGGCGCTAGCGGCGGCCCTGGCCGGGCCGCATTTGATGGCACTCTTCACCGCAGACCCGGCCATCATCCGGGCGGGCTGTCAGCTCTTGTGGTTGACCGTTTTGCTCGAGCCGGGCCGCACCTTCAATCTGGTGGTGATCAATGCCTTGCGTGCCGCTGGCGATGCGCGTTACCCGGTGATGGCCGGGGCGGCGTCGATGTTGCTGGTTTTGGCGGGCGGCAGCTGGCTCTTGGCCATCTATTTCGATCTGGGCGTGCAAGGCTTGTGGATCGCCTATGCCTTGGATGAGTGGATTCGCGGCCTCTTGATGTGGCGGCGCTGGGCCAGTCATGCTTGGGTGCCGCATGCAAGGGCGGCGGGCCGTCGCTTGCGGCAACGGCCCGTGTCAAGCTAGCTTTGCTTCAGTCTTGGCTGGGCCAAACGCCCGGCTGCACATCAAAGCGCGGGTACCAATCCGACGGCAGGCTGCCGGCCCAAACGCGGTTGTGGTGCGGCTGCAAGCGCTTCTTGCCAAAGGTCATGCGGGCATCGGCCAGCGAGAGCAGGCTGGTGGCGCTCCAGTCGGTGCCGGGCGGGCTGGCCGCAGCACCGAGGGTGACGGTGATGGGGTTGGGTCCGGCGAGGCTGGCAAATTCGCTTTCGACCTCGCCACGCAGTGCCTCGGCTTGGTCCACCGCCCCTTGCAGGTCGGTGGCGGGCAGCAGCATGACGAACTCATCGCCGCCCAGATGGGCCAGGCTGGCACCGGCCGGCAGGCGGGCGCTGAGCAACTGCGCCACGCGAATCAAGACTTCCTTGGCCTTGGCCGAGCCCTGGTCATCCAAGTAGGCTTTGAAGTGGTCAAGATCAAAAGTCAGCGCAGCCAGCGGCTGGCCGGCGGCGCGTGCCGCGTTGGCGGCTGCTTCCATCTGGCTCTGCAGCGCATGGCGATCCAGCAGGCCGTTCAGCTCAAGTTTGTCGGCGATCAGATTGGGCATTGAGCACTCCATTCAGGGACACGAGTCCATAGTATGCAGGCCGGGGCCAATTGGCACGCTCCAAATCCCGCAGTTTTCTGAACTTGGATCAAGTCGGTGGCTGGCAGGCGGCCAAAAAGGTCTCGATCAGGCGCGAGTCACGCCGGTCCTTTAGGCAGTACAGGTATTCGCGCACCAGCGGCACCTCGCCTTCAAAGCGCAGCACCCGCAGCTCCGGGTGATCACAGACCTCGTTGGCGGCAAAGATGCTGACACCCATCTGCCGGATCACCGCCTCGCGCAGTGCCTCGCGGCTGGCGATTTCCATGCTGGTGATGGGGTGGACCTGTGCCTCGGACAGCATCTGCTCGGTCAGTTGGCGCGTCATCGAACCACGCTCTCGCATCAGCAAAACACAGCCGCTCAAATCACTCAAGGCGACCGTCTTGCGCCTTGCCAGCGGGTGCTCGCGATGCACCACCAAGGCCAAGGGGTCGGCGCCCAGCTCGATGTGGTGCAGGCGGGCGTCGGTCTCCAGATGCGAGGAGGTGGCGATATCGACCCGGTACTCTTGCAGGGCGTCGATCATCTGGCGCGAATTGCCGGCGCCGATGCTGATCTCCACTTGCGGGTAGCGCTGGCGGTAGCGCTGCACGATGTCCAGCACATAGTAGGGCGCGGTCGCACCGATGCGCAGGCTGCCTCTTTGCAGCTCACCGGCATTGCGCAGCGCAAATTCGAGGTCGATCTCTTGCTGCAGCAGTTGGTGCACGCGCGGCATCAACTGCACGCCGGCGTCGCTGATCAAGAGGCGTCCGCCTTCGCGACGGAACAGTTCGACGCCGTAATGCTCTTCCAAGGCGCGGATCTGCGTGGTCACGGTCGGCTGGCTCAAGCCCAGGTGCTTGGCGGCCAGCGTCACGCTACCCAGCCGCGCGACGGTGAAAAACGCCTTCAGCTGGGTCACCAGCATGGCAAGTCCTTCGGGCAGGGACGCAAACCTGCCAATACCTGATTTTTGAAATTTGCGTCAACTGACGCCTTGCATTCATGGCCCATCCCTACAGTTTCGCTGATCCCAAGGCATGGCCGAAGCCGGCCGTGCGTGGAGCGAATGACCCCTAAACCCCTGGAGCTGTGATGCGTCAAAAATTCCTGAAGCCCCTGTGCGCTGTGCTGGGCCTGTCGGCCCTGATCCTGGGCCAAGCCTGGGCTCAAGGCAAAACCGAGTTGTTGGTCTATTCCGCCTTGGAAGCCGACCAGATCAAGGCCTACAAGGCCGCTTTCGAAGCCGACAACCCCAGCATCGAGCTGAAGTTTGTGCGCGAGTCCACCGGCATCATCACCGCCCGCCTGCTGGCCGAAAAAGCCAACCCGCAAGCCGACGCGGTCTGGGGCCTGGCCGCTACCTCGCTGATGCTGCTGGACAAAGAAGGCATGTTGCAGCCTTACGCCCCCAAGGGCCTGGAACAAGTGCGCGCCACGATGCGTGACCCGCGTGCTCAACCGACCTGGGTGGGCATGGACTTGTGGTCGTCGGCTGTGTGCTTCAACACGGTGGAAGCCGAAAAGCGCAAGCTGCCCAAGCCGACCAGCTGGGCCGACCTGACGCAGCCGGTCTACAAAGGCACGGTCATCATGCCGCATCCGGCCTCCAGCGGCACCGGCTTCCTGATGGTGTCGGCCTGGCTGCAAAGCATGGGCGAGGCCAAGGGCTGGGCCTTCATGGACGCGCTGCACCAGAACATCGGCAGCTACACCCACAGCGGCTCCAAGCCTTGCCGCCAGGCCGGCGCCGGTGAGTTCCCGGTCGGCCTGAGCTTTGACTACCGCGCCAACAAGACCAAGAAGGATGGCGCGCCCATCGACATCATCTTCCCCAAGGAAGGCTTGGGCTGGGATGTGGAAGCCACGGCCATCTTCAAGACCAGCAAGAAGCAAGACGCCGCCAAGGCGCTGGCGGATTGGGCCGTGACCAAGAAGGCCAATGAGCTCTATGCCGGCAACTTCGCCGTGCTGGCCCTGCCGCAGGTGCAAGAGCGTCTGGAGTTTGTGCCTTCCGACATCGAAAAGCTGCTGGTCAAGAACGACTTCAACTGGGCCGCGAGCAACCGCGACCGCATCTTGACCGAATGGGCCAAGCGCTACGAAGGCAAGGCTGAACCGAAGAAGTGAGGGAGTGAGAGGGTTGGGGCGCCGGGAGATGTGGCCTTACGCCACATCGGGCCCGGCGCCCTTGGCCTTTGATTGCAGCCACTCACCTTTCCTGCGCCACCCACAGAAGAAGAACACCCATGCTCTCGGTACAACACATCACCAAACGCTATGGCGCCCAGCCGGTGTTGCGCGGCATTGCGCTTGAAGTGGCGCAAGGTGAATTCATCAGCTTGCTGGGCCCCTCGGGCTGCGGCAAGACCACGCTGCTGCGCATTCTGTGCGGCATCGAAACCCCCGACACCGGCAGAATTCATTTGCAGGGCCGCGACATCACTGCCTTGGCCGCCTCACAGCGGCGCTTTGGCGTGGTGTTCCAGTCCTATGCCCTGTTCCCGAATTTGAGCGTGCTGGACAACGTGGCCTACGGCCTGCAGGCCATGAAGCGCCCGCAGCAAGAAGCGCGCGCGCTGGAGATGCTCTCGCTGGTGGGTCTGGCTGAGCAATCGCGCAAGTTCCCGGCCCAGCTCTCCGGTGGCCAGCAGCAACGGGTGGCGCTGGCGCGAGCCCTGGCGCCGCAGCCGCCGCTGCTCTTGCTGGATGAACCTTTATCGGCCCTGGACGCCCAGGTCCGCGTCGGCCTGCGGGCCGAAATTCGCCGTCTGCAAAAGCAGTTAGGCATCACCACCATCATGGTGACGCACGACCAGGATGAAGCGCTTTCCATGTCGGATCGGGTGGTGGTAATGCACCAAGGTCAGATTGAACAAGCCGGTACGCCGCAGCAGCTGTACGCCCGCCCGCGTACGCCTTTTGTGGCCGGCTTTGTTGGCAAGATGAACCTCTTACAAGCCCTGGTGACCGGCGCTGGCCGTGCCCGTGTCGGCCAGCATGAGCTGCGCTGCGAGGTGGACGAATTCAAGACTGGCAGCCCCTTGCTGTTGGGCCTGCGGCCCGAGGCCATCGTCTTGCGCCCCGAGGCCTGTGACTTTGAGGCGCCGCCCTATGGCGCCAGCAATACCGTGAAGGGGCAGGTGCAAGAGGCTGTGTTCCTCGGGCCCTGCACCTTGCTGCGCCTGCGTTGCGAGGCCTTGGGCGACGTGGTCTTGGAGGTGGAACTCTCAACCTCCCGCGATGCGAGCTTGCCCGAATGGTTGGGCCTGGGTTCGCGTCAGTCGGTGCTGGTGGACCTGCCGCCGCAGGCCATTCGTGGCTTGGCTCAGCCACTGTCGATGTTGAGGGCGGCATGAGCGCAGTCTTGGATCGCTCGTTGCTGGTGCCCGCTGCCAAGCCCACATGGGCGGCCAGCTGGACGCTCTGGCGTGAGCGCGCGCCGCTGGCTTTGCTTTTAGGCCTGGGGCTGCTGCTGCTCTTGTTGTCGATTGCCTTGCCGGTCGGCAGTCTCTTGACGCTGAGCTTCTTTGACGCAGAGGGCCGCTTTGTCGGTATCGCCAATTTTGTTCAATATGCGGCCAGCCCCAATGTCGGTCGCTCGCTATTCAACAGCTTGTGGCTGTCGGGCCTGAGTGCGCTGATCAGTGTCAGCCTCGCTTATGTCTACGCCTATGCCTTGACGCAAACCTGCATGCCAGGGCGGCGCTTGTTTCGCGCCTTGGCCTTGCTGCCGGTCTTGGCGCCTTCGCTCTTGATGGCCATCAGCCTGATTTATCTGTTTGGTAATCAGGGCTTGCTCAAGCCTTGGCTGCAGATGCTGCCGGGCTTTGAGAGCATTTACGGCCCCTCGGGCATCGTTATCGGCTCGGTGCTCTGGACCTTGCCGCATGCGCTGCTGATTCTTTTGACGGCGCTGGGCACCAGCGATGGTCGCCTGCATGAGGCTGCCGCCAGCCTGGGCGCCAGCCGTTGGCGCATCTTCCGCACCGTGACCCTGCCGGCCAGCCGCTACGGTCTCTTGATCTCGCTGGTGGTGGTGTTTGTGATGGTGCTGACCGACTTTGGCGTGCCCAAGGTGATTGGCGGCAACACCCAGATGCTGGCCACCGACATCTACAAACAAGTGGTGGGCCAGCAGCGCCTGCAAATGGGCGCGGTGGTCGCGCTGGCCTTGCTCTTGCCTGCGGTGGCGGCTTTCTTTGTGGAGCAGCGCCTGCGTCGCTCGCAGGGTGCTGCGCTGACGGTGCGCGCAGTGCCTTATCAGCCCGCGCCCTCCAAATGGCTGGACGGCAGCCTGCTGCTGTTTTGCAGCCTGATCGCCTTGCTCTTGCTGGGCGTGATGGCCGTGGCGGTGTTCGCGGCCTTGGCGACTTATTGGCCTTACAACTTGCAGCTTTCGCTGAACAACTTCCGCTTTGACATGATGGATGGCGGCGGCTGGGCCAGCTATGGCAACTCGATCAAGATGGCCTTGTCTTGCGCGGTGTTGGGCGCGGTCTTGAGTTTCTTCACGGCCTATTTGGTGGAAAAGCCGCGCCGTTTTGCGGCCGCTCGCAGCCTGCTCAATGCGATTGCCAGCCTGCCGATGGCGGTGCCGGGCTTGGCGCTGGGCCTGGGCTACATCATGTTTTTCAATGCGTCCTGGAATCCGCTGCATGGGCTTTACGGAACTTTGAGTTTGCTGGTCATCTGCACCGTGGCGCATTTTTATTCGGTGGCGCACATCACCCAGCTCTCGGCCCTGCGCCAGCTGGACCCGGAGTATGAGCTGGTGGCTGAGTCCTTGGGCGTGCCTTTCTGGCGCACGCTGTGGCGGGTGCATCTGCCGGTCAGCTTGCCCACGCTGATGCAGGTGGCGGGCTACTTCTTCGTCAATGCCTTGACCACCGTGTCGGCCGTGGTGTTTTTGTACTCGCCCGAGACCACCTTGGCTTCGGTGGCGGTGCTGGCCATGGACGACGCCGGTGATATCGGCCCGGCCGCGGCCATGGCGGTCCTGATCTTCGTCACCGCCGCGGTGGGGCGCTTGCTGATCGGCTTGCTGGAGGCCTTGTTGGTCAGCAAGACCCAGGCCTGGCGCGCGCGCTGAAGCTCTGTTTGATCCCTTTCTTTTTGACACTGAAAAATAGAAAATGAAGTACGACTTGATCGTGGTGGGCGCCGGCATCGTCGGCCTGGCCCATGCCTATGCAGCGGCCAAGCAGGGCCTCAAGGTGCTGGTGCTGGAGCGCGACGCGGCCTGCGTGGGCGCCTCGATCCGCAACTTCGGCTTTGTCACCGTGACCGGCCAGAAGGCCGGCGCTAGCTGGGGCCGTGCGCGCCGCTCGCGCGAGGTCTGGGCCGAGGTCGCGCCGCAGGCCGGCATCGAAGTGGTGCACAGCGGCCTGTATCTGGCCGCCGAGCGCGAGGAAGCGCATGCAGTGCTGCAAGCCTTTATGGACACCGAGATGGCTCAGGGTTGCGAATTGCTGAGCCCGAGCGATGCGCAGCTGCGCGCCGGCGGCGTGCTGCATGCCGATGCCTTGCAAAGCGTGCTCTACAGCCCGCATGAGTTGCGCGTCGAGTCGCGCACCGCCATCCCGCGCCTGACCAGCTGGCTGGCCGCCGCTCATGGCGTGGAGTTCCGCTTTGGCGAGAGCGTTTTGTCGGTGCAGACCCCGCATGTGCAAAGCTCGCGCGGCAGCTATCAGGCCGAGCGCGTGGTGGTCTGCGCCGGTGCCGAGCTGAATGGCTTGTTTGCCACGTCTTGGACGCCACATCAGCTGCGCCTGTGCCAGCTGCAAATGCTGCGCGTGCGCCCGGAGGCCGGCTTCAAGCTGCCCGGCTCGGTGATGGGGGATTTGAGTTTGGTGCGTTACGAGGGCTATTCGGAGTTGCCCGAAGCCCAGGCCTTGCGTGCGCGCATGGAAGCCGAGGAGGGCGCCAGCTTGTCCCATGGCATTCACCTGATCGTGGTGCAAAGCGCCGATGGTTCCTTGGTGGTGGGCGACTCGCACCACTACGGCCCGGTGCTGCCGCCTTTTGCCTCCGAGGACGTGGATGCATTGATCCTGCGTCATCTGCGCTCGACGCTGCAGCTGCGCGAAGCGGTGGTGACCGAGCGCTGGGTCGGCACCTACCCTTCATCCTTGACGGAGCCTTGCCTGGTGGAGACCCCGGCGCCCGCGACCCGTTTGGTCACCGTCACCAGCGGCACCGGCGCCAGCACCGCCTTTGGCCTGGCCGAAGAAGTCTTTGCCGCCTGGTAAATCTCGCATCCAAGAAGAAAGAACAGTTCAAGCATGAGCACCGAAAACAAGAACTCTTTGCAAGCCGTCGTTTTTGATTGGGCCGGCACCATCATTGACTTTGGCAGCCAAGCCCCGATGGGCGCCTTTGTCCAACTTTTTGCCCGTTATGGCGTGGAGATCAGCATTGCCGAAGCGCGGGTACCCATGGGCTTGGCCAAGTGGGACCATATCCACGCCCTGGGCAATCAGCCGCAGATCGCCGCGCGCTGGCTGGCTCGCCACGGCCGCGCTTTCTCCAACGCCGACTGCGATGAGTTGTATGAGGTCTTCACCCCGATGAACCAGGAAAGCGTCAAGCAACATGCGACGCTGATTCCCGGAGCCCTGGAAACCGTCGACGCCTTGCGCGAGCGCGGCCTGAAGATTGGCTCAACCACAGGCTACAACCGCCCCATCATGGAGGTGGTGGCGCCCTTGGCTGCCGTCCAAGGCTATGTGCCCGACAACCTGGTTTGTGCTGGCGACATGGCCAGCGCAAGACCTGGCCCTTTGATGATGGTGCGCACACTGTCGGATCTAGGCGTTTGGCCGCCCAGCAGCGTGGTCAAGGTGGATGACACCGTGCCCGGTCTGCAAGAAGGCCGAGCCGTTGGCGCCTGGGTGGTGGGTCTGGCCATCACCGGCAACACCTTGGGTTTGAGCGAAGCGGAATGGGCAGCTTTGCCTGCCGAGCGCCAAGCCGAGTTGCGCGAACAAGCGACCCAGGAATTGCTGGCCGGTGGCGCGCATTTTGTGATTGATGGCGTGCATCAACTCTTGCCGCTGATCGATGAGATCGAGCGGCGTTTGGCGGCTGGGGAGCGGCCGGAGTAAGTTCTCGGTTCGCTGTTCTTTTGGACGGCTTGCGCGGAGGGACTGCAGCCCGGGCCGCTGACGGGCTCATGGCTCGGGCTGCAGTGCGCTTGCATGGCCAGCGATGTGTCTTGCCTCGTAGCGATAGCCAAACCCGCAGGCGGCCCGGCCCGATGACGGGCGATTTGTGCCCGGCCGACGGCGCAGCGGAGTGGGTCAGGCGCGCGCAGCGCGCATCAACTTCTGACTTGGCGGCACTTGTTTGAGCGCAGTGAGCTTCAGCGAACGAAGC